>DBEA01000019.1:0-224 GCA_002293845.1 Patescibacteria group bacterium UBA918
GCCGAGAAGATCTTATCGCGTGAAGAAGTGCTTTCTCAACTTTTGGAGTATGCCGGTACGACAGAGTATGAGGTGGTGGGCGAAGGATCGGACCCTAAAGGATTGATTCTTTTGGAAATCGAGATCAAAGATCCCAATAGCGATGGCTATCTGCTCATATCGTATGCGCGACAGAGAGAAGCCGACAAGTACGGACGCGGTTCACAGGAGACAGTGATCCACTA
>DBEA01000019.1:323-1073 GCA_002293845.1 Patescibacteria group bacterium UBA918
ACAGGAGACAGTGATCCACTATGCGACCTGCGGAGCCGATCATTACGAAGATGGGGGAGGAGGCTCTATAGCCAAATATAAAGACGGGGAGTGGAAAAGGACAGTCACGGCGCCTTGGCTACAATAGAAAAGTTCCTGCACTTTTTTCCAGGCGATCAAAGAAAAACGGCGAGTTAGTCAGGTCGCCGTTTCATGCGCTTTTGGATAAAGCGCACATCGAGTGGGGAGATATCGAGTTCGCCTTCGAAATAATCACGGCTGTTTCCCGTGTATAGGATTATACGGCCGCCAAAACCTGCCGCTCTTATCCGAGAAATGAAAAAGAATCCTCCATCGAAGATGTCCTCGTACATCTCGCAGGGTTTGATGTCGTTGTCGCAGATGACCAGATCGGGTGTCCGCACAGAAAACCCCTCGACCGCCTGCGTATACGACTCTGCGACGGTAGTACTATGGCCGCGATGCCGCAGGAAGCGGCTCCACCGGCCGCTAAATATAGTCCTGTCTTCCACAATGAGAATGTACATGAGATAACCTCCTCTAACCTAGCGCCAAGGTAACATAAGTCCCGGGAGGTTGCTACAATGGTCTGATTGGTTCAACGCATGTCCATTCGTCGCCAATTCCGTGACTAAATACAAGGACGGCGGGTGAGTGGATACGAAATAGTTTTATGCCAAAGATCAAAGACCTATCAAAATACGACCGTCCCCGAGAAAAGCTGCAAAAATACCACATCTCTAGAGTTAA
>DBEA01000019.1:1251-32212 GCA_002293845.1 Patescibacteria group bacterium UBA918
TCTCTAGAGTTAACTCTAGAGATGTGGTATTGTAATAAGACAAATTATGGCTAGACAGAAAGTGGGGGAGTAGGGGGTACGCAAACTAACCCGTACTGGTCGGGGAGCAAGTATGTCGTTGACGCTGCCGATAGAGCATATCCGAGCGCTGGGATGGAAGGACAAGCAAAAAGTGGTGGTCACTCGCCGTGGTTCTAAACTCGTAATCGAGGATTGGAAAGAGTAAAATATGGCCAACAACAATCTCACTAACGCCAAACGGGCCAAAAATGACGAATTCTATACTCAGTATAGTGATATCGAAAAAGAGATCGAGTCCTATATAGAATACGATCCGAACACCTTCAAGGGGAAAGTGGTATACAGCAACTGCGACGATCCTTTTGAGAGCAACTTCTTTCGCTACTTTGTACTCAATTTCAGACGGCTGGGATTAAAACAACTTATCACTACCAGCTATAAGCCGTCACCTGTAGCCAACACTCAAGTCGGACTGTTTGGAGATGATGTTACGCTTGAACCTGTTAAAGGACGTCCGAAAATCACAGCCAACAAATTCGTGATCAATGAAGTCGGCGATGTGGACGGGGATGGCTCTTTCACTCTGGAAGACATCGCCAAGCAACTAAAGGCAAATAAAAATAATGAATGGACGCCCCTCGAAGGGGACGGCGATTTTCGCAGCGATGAGTGTGTTGAGCTTCTGAAAAAAGCGGATATTGTGGTCACAAACCCGCCGTTTAGTTTATTTAGAGAGTACATTACTCAACTTTTTGAACATAAAAAAAAGTTTCTCATTATTGGTAACTTAAACGCCATTACCTATAAAGAGGTATTTCCAATGATAAAGGCAAACAGGGTTTGGCTAGGAAACAACGCGAGGGTAAATGGCGGCGCTATGTTCTATGAAATCCCCGAGGCCATCGCCAATCTTGACCAAGTACGTGAAGTCAAGACAAACGAAAAAGGAAAAAAAATATTTATCACCAGGGTGCAAGGAGTGCGCTGGTTTACTAATCTTGACCACGGTAGATTACATCAACCGATTCCGCTAATGACTGAAGCGGACGTCATCAAGTTCAGCACCAACAAACCTTTTGAGCATTATGACAACTATGATGCTATTGAGGTGTCTTTGGTTAAGAACGTCCCGAAAGATTTTGATGGTGTTATGGGAGTACCGATAAGTTTTCTTGACAAATACAGTCCTGAGCAATTTGAGATTATCGGAGCAAGTGACAATGGTGCTGTCGATGAAAAATACAAATTGCCTCATTTCAAAAAGCATAATGAACCTTATGTGAATAACAAGAAACAATACAAACGAATCTTTATAAAACACAAACGATAATGTATGAAAACGACTCTTAAAAATGACATCACGATCAGAGAGGTGTGCGATGGATTCGTCTATAACGACTTTGAAGGAAAAGGTTTGTTTGGTCTCTCGGGCAAATTAACTATCCAGCCGGAATACCAACGTAACTATATTTACGCCGATGGAAAGCGCGATGTCGCTGTTATTGATTCGATATTAAAGGGTTATCCAATCGGTCTTATCTATTTTAATCAGGTTGGTAAGGACAAGTTTGAGGTACTAGACGGCCAGCAACGCATCACCAGTATCGGACGCTTTGTGACGGGCAAATTTGCCGTCAAAGATAAGAACGGTCATGAGCAATACTATAGCGGCATGGCCAATAGTCAGCGTGAACAGATATTGAATACCAAATTATTGGTGTATGTTTGCGAAGGAGACGAACCGGAAATCAAGGACTGGTTCAAGACCATCAATATCGCCGGCGTACCATTGACCGAACAGGAAATCCTCAACGCCGTATATTCTGGCCCATTCGTTACACGCGCACGTGAGGAATTCAGCAACAGCCAGAACGCCAATGTGCAGAAATGGAGCGCCTATATTGCCGGCGATATCAAGCGTCAAGCGTATCTGGAATGCGCGCTCGATTGGGTATCAGACGGGGCTATCGATAGCTACATGAGCAAGCATCGTAACGATAAGGACATTACTGAACTCAAAAAGCACTTTAATACTGTCATCGACTGGGTGTCTACCACTTTCACCGATGTTGAAAGCGAAATGCGCGGCCTCGAGTGGAACAGGCTTTACCAGACTTATCACAAGAAGAAATATAATCCCGCCACTGTATCCACTTCGGTACAGAGACTCTATGGCGACGGGTTCGTTAAGAACCGCCGCGGTATTTTTGAGTATGTTTTAGGAGGTGAAGTCGATACAAAACTACTGGAAGTACGCGTGTTTGATGAACCGACAAAGCGTTCAGTGTATGAATCACAAACAGCGAGTGCTGAGAAAAAAGGCGTTTCAAACTGTCCGTTGTGTGCGCTCGGACACGACGCTAACAAAGATAAGATCTGGAGACTGGCTGAAATGGACGCCGACCACGTAGCCGCTTGGAGCAAGGGTGGTGCTACATCGACCAAAAACTGCCAGATGCTCTGCAAGACCCACAACAGAGCAAAGGGGAATAGGTAATAGCCGGTGTCTATTTATTTGACAATGCGCGAGCGCGCGCGAACTCTCGTCTTGCTTCGCGAAGCCGTACTTGTCGACAGCTGACCCGGAGGTAAAGCGAGCATCGCCTCCTTGGCTTGAGCCAGCGAACTAACGATTGCCTCTGGAGTATGCGAGCCATCATGTACAAACCACCGCCAACCTTGAAAACCTGCCCGCCCTAAAGCGACCAGACCCCCGATCATGAAAGAGGCGCGAATAGTTTCTCCTGGCACGAACCATAGGTCATGAAAACTTTCCGTCAAAAATGCCGAGGTCAGAAGCGCCAGAGCGATGCCAGCATATCCAAAAAATTCCGCTGGAGCGGAACCGTACTTGCGACAGTTGTCCAACAAAATCAGCAAACTGCTTTTACTAACCTCTATCACATCTCGGTCTATGTTGTCGTGGCGCTTGAATTGATCGGACATACTTGTTGTTGAGAATTGGTAAACTTACATGGCAATTCTATAATCCCACGGGTCACCATGTCAACTTTATCAACACCGATGTTTGTATTTATGACATGATTCTGATAGAATGGTAGTATGAGCACCAAATATGGGCCTTTAATTAGGTCCCTCCGAGAAAAGAGGGGATTTTCGCAGTTAGAAGTGGCCGAGAGGTTGGGAATTTCTCGCGCCTCTTATATCGCCGTAGAACAAGGTAAGCGCGAGTTGACATTGAGTGAGGTCGATAAGATAGCGACTCTTTTCGGTGTATCGCTGGTGGAAATAGAGGCCGGTGAATTGCCGAATTATGAAAAGTACAGACAGATGATACTGGCTTTCCTGCGTACCTATGGTGATAAAGGAGTTACCAAGACCAAATTAGCCAAACTGCTCTACCTTGCTGACTTCGCCTGGTTCTATGATCACCTGGAGAGCATGAGCGGTATGCAGTATCGCCGAATTCAGTATGGGCCGGTCGCGGATGCTTATTTCCGCATGATAGAGGAAATGGCAGACAACGGTGAGATCAACATTACTCCTACCGAACGCGGAGACGGCAAGACCGCATTGATGATCTCCGTTTCCGCTGGTGGAGCTAATGCCAAACTCAATTCTCTGTCTGGAGAAGAACGCGAGTTGATGCGCAAAATCAATGAAAAGTGGGCCGATCGCCACACCGCTGAAATCGTAAGATTCACTCACAATCAACTCCCATATCTCTTGGCGGAGGACAACGAGCTGGTTTCGTATGATGTCATTTCCCAAGAAAATCCTGATGAAATTTTCTAATCATGAAATATCGGGTCAGGTTTACAGATTTTGCCGAAAGATACTTCATTAAGGGATTTTCTAAAAAATACAAAGGTTCTTGGGACAGAACTCGAGATGTCTTAGAAAAGGAGTTTGCCTTCGTGGATGTATTGTTTCCCAAGAACATTGCTGAGATCATCTCCATCTCTCAAGACGGAAATATTAAAATATGCAAGACTGAGTTCGCAATAATCGGTACCAATAAATCTCGCCGCACTTCGGGAAATCGTTGCATCATCGCCATACACGAGGACACAGCCGCCGTCTACGTTTTACTGGTTTACCACAAGTCAGACATAGCGGGCTCGAACGAAACATCATGGTGGAAAAGGATGGTAAAAGACAATTACGCAGAGTATGGAGATTTTCTAAACTAAAATATACACATGACAACACTTAAATACTTAGGGTTGATGGTCGGTGGGGTGGGGGTATTGTTGATCGGTTTTTATCTGGCCCTAGGGATCTGGGGCGACTGGCACGATGATTGGAGCGGCTACAATTGGAGTGTGCAGTGGGAAGTGAGCGACGGTTGGTGCAACATCGCCGTCCTGCCGATAATGGGGGACATCACGTCGGAGATCTCCGAGGAAGAAGAGGGTGAGGTCACGACGACGAACGCGGACGAAGCATCGATGTTCGTCGAGCGCGCGAACTCGGACGAGAACATCCTGGGCCTCTTGGTACGGATCGATTCCTATGGCGGCGCGCCGGTGGCGTCCGAGATCGTTACGAACGCCGTCAAGCGTAGCGGCATCCCGATCGTAGCCTTGATCCGTGAGGCTGGGACTTCGGGAGGTTACATGATCGCCAGCGCGGCCGACACTATCATCGCTTCGGCCATGTCCGACATCGGCTCGATCGGCATGACCATGTCATACGTCGGCAACTGGCAACAGAACGCCGAGACCGGATTGACGTATGTCCCGCTGACTTCAGCTCCTTTCAAAGACTACATGCACCCGGATAAGCCGCTCACCGACGAGGAAAGGAAGCTCCTGGAACGAGATCTGGCGATCTACCACGAATATTTCGTGGGATTGGTGGCCGAAAATCGCGGGCTATCGCCGGAACACGTGGCCGCACTGGCCGACGGCTCGAGCATGCCCGGCGCTTTGGCGCTCGAAGCCGGACTCATCGACCAACTCGGCGACCAAGAGACCGCCCGGGCATGGTTCGCCCAAACACTTGAGATTTCCGCCGATGAAGTGGTGTTTTGTGAGTAGCGATCAAGAAATGAAAAATCAATTTGATCAACGGTACCTGGACGTATAATGTTAGGTATGGATCGCTACGATATAAATCCAAGCGAAGGTAACATCTTGCCTAATAAATTGGATTTAACGGATCAGAATCAAATCAACATCGAGGAAGCGGCGGGATTCCTTCGCGCGGAAAACATAGCTATCGACGCATTGGGCACAGAGACGCGATTCTCCACACAGTATCTTTTAAATCTACATCGAGAAGCCCTCGGTGATCTGTATGACTTCGCCGGTAAACTTAGAAACGTCGACATGTCTAAAGACGGTTTCCATTTCGTAACGGCGTACGCTTTACCGAACGCCCTAAGTGATTTCGAAACGAAGTATCTTACCCCTATCAATTCTGACCAGCTACCGGAGGGGATTTCTTTCTTGGATTTCCTAGCCGAGATGCATGCCGAGTTGTTATATATTCACCCCTTCAGGGAAGGGAACGGTCGGATCGTTCGCCTGTTTACCAAGCTGATATTCTTAACTAAAATGGGAGAGACTTTGCACTTCGACATAATAAACAACGGCGATAATTTTGAGCGTTACAAAACCGCGGTCCAGCAGGCCGCGGCTGAGGAGTATGATCTGATGAAGAAATTATTTCGAGAAATTTATTCCTGATTTTCGCTTGATGGATTCGACTTGTTTGGGAGTGAATCTAACGCCTTCGATGGCAAAAGAAGACAACACCGAAGAAACACTCGCGGCCTTAGCTGCGACTTTCTTTTCTGCGGTTAAAACCGCAGCACGAGACGAGGAATGGAATTTCATGGCATTTCGATTATAACACGAATTTTGTATTTTTACCATTCTGGCGGGTGGATGATCGCGATCAGCTTCGAGTCCGAGTTCAAGGTCAAACACGCCGACGCACCTTCGGAATGCCCCTGCGACGTCACCCTCTCGTTGACGAGCGGAAGGGAGTAGGGGATCAAGATGTACGGTAATATATATGACACATGGGTAATATTGCATATATTGACGGACAAAATTTACACATGGGCACACGCAGTTGTGATCCGGCATGGAAGGTCGACCTAGCAAAACTCAAAGTATATCTGGAGAAGAAATATGATGTTACAGAAGCATATTATTTCCTTGGTTACGTTCAAGATGAGAACGAGGATCTCTATGACTCCATACAGAAATCCGGTCTGATTCTGAAATTCAGAGAACATAATTCTGCGATGTTGGGTAAGAAAAAAGGAAATGTCGACTCGGACATTATCTTCAGTGTGATGAAAAAATTATATAAAGGTGATCCTTTCGGCAAAGTCGTGCTTATATCAGGGGACGGCGACTATAAGATGCTTGTGGATTTTTTGATTGAGGAAAATAAGTTTGAAAAGGTTCTGTTTCCAAACAGAAAATATGCATCTTCTTTGTATAAAAAATTAGGTCGAAAATACTTTGCTCATCTAGAAGATGAGGACGTGAAGAAGAAAATCGCCCTTCAGGCAAAGAAAAGGGGGCCTTAGGTAGTTAACCGTTCGGGCCCCTTTTCGTCTTGATGCGAGTATTATACACAATCTTGATCGAAAATCAACACTGGTTAGGGAATTAATGCGTGTATTTAGTTTTAAACAAAAATCCCGCGCGGCCGATGGTGGCAGCCGCGCGGGGTGGGGGGCGGGCGAAGGAGCGTCATCACTTCATCACGGCCGAGGGGCCGCGGACGAGTTTCCCGCCCCGGATTAGAACGAACATGCGGCAGAGCGGTGCTCCACGCTTGAGGAAGCGACGATTAAGTCGGTCGAGATACCGAATCGCCGCCCTCCGGTACTCGTACTCACCGATTGGGTAGGGAACACCTTCCCGCATCTTCATGACCTGGAACTTTTCCGACATTTTTAGCTTCCTTCGTTTGTGAGCGACCTTAATAATACCACTATTATGGTATCTGTCAAGAAGGTGTGGAAAACTAAAATCGTAGAAGTGGTATACTGTTCGTCTATGGAAAAGAAACAAGAAATGGATTTCAATTTCGAACTGCCTCAGGCAGAAGGAGCTAAGGTCGTAAAGCCGCGCGTCCATTTCGCGGGCGAGTCCACCTGTGTCAGTTGCGAGGGGTAATTTTTTATAATTTTTTATAAATCGGTCCAAAACAAAAAGCTCCCGCAGGGGAGTTTTTAAGTACCGATAAAAATCGTTGCGGCCGCGGTCGAGCAAGCTCGACCGCGGCCGGAGGCGTCAGCAGGAGAGGATGATCTTGCCCCTCTTCATCGACACCTTGGTTGCCTGACAATACCCGGTCATGTTGACCGGGAACGGGTCGGCGACGATTTCGCCGTAGACGCGGTTCAGGCACTGCCTGACCTCCTTGTCCTTGCGCCGATCGCCCAGCCACATGATGTGGCCCTGCCGAAACTGAAGCAGCCGGGCTTCGGGGCAGGCGATCTGCAGCCTGGTCGCTGTTGAATTGTCGTCCATCTCGCCGGCGCTGATGGGCTATGTGGCCGTCACTACCACCACGGTAGTGGCGAGAAGTGTACGTAAGAACATGGCAATTTCTCTCTCTTGATGTTAGAACAAACCGATAGACCCCGACTCGCTCGCCCGATAGCACCCAGCGAGCGACGGGTAGGCGAGGTAGAGCGGGTCCAATGGCTCGCGGCCATTATTACCCTCACGCACCATCCTTTCCGCCACGTCTGGCGGAAAATCATCGATTACAGTAGTGACGCCATCGATGAGATCGTACATCACCACTCGTGACATGCCTTCCGGTATGCCACTCAAATTCTGCGGACACGCCATCGGCCCTCCTGTATCTAGCCGTTTTCCCGTTTGCTATAATGACACTTTTCTCGTAGAAGTCAAATCACTTCGCCAACGGGTGGAATTTGCGATGAGTTTCCTCGGCGTATTTGTCGGACGCATGGACGTAGCGGGTAGTGGTATCCAAAGATTCGTGGCCGAGGAGGATCTGGATGGCGGCCGGGTTGGCGCCTTGTTCGGCCAAGTAAGTCGCAAAGCCGTGGCGAAGCGAGTGAGCGCTCGTCGGCACGTTGATGCCCAATAATTCACGATAGCGCTTGATCTTGGACTGGAGATAATTCGGCGCGATGCGCTTGTTCTTCTCGCCGGCGTTCTGACCGCGCTTCGGGATGAAAAGATAAGGGAAGTCGTCGGCCCGAAGTTTTAGATAGTTGTCGATATGCTCCTTGGCGCGGTCGGTGAGGTAGATGAAACGCTGTTTCCGCCCCTTACCCTGGATGAAAATCCGCCCGGAGCGGTCCAACTGGCTCAATTTGAGCCCCAGAAGCTCGGAAATACGCATGCCGCTTGCGAACAGCGTCTCCAGCATGGCGCGATTCCTGAGGGCCACGAATTTATCTTTCTCAAATTTGTTAGGCGATTCGATCAGATCGATGAGTTCATGAAGCTCGGCCACCTGACCGTGTTTTTTCTCCATGCGCACCAGCTTGATCATCGTCGGCGCAAGCGGCGACTCGTGGTCCATGTCGATCAAATACGCGAAATATCGGCGCAAGGACGATAGACAGCGATTTATCGAGCCGCTACCGAGCGTGCCGTCCGGCGACTTCTTGTTAAGGGCCGTGACGCGCTCATCGGAGTTCAAATGAGCCTTGAAAAGCTCGATCGTGTGCTTGTCGATCTCCGAAAAGGATAAATGAGTCATCTCGGTCGACAAAAACTTGTCGAAGGTCAAAAGATCGCGTTTATAGGCGTCGTGAGTTTTGCGGGAATAATTGTTGGCCAGTATGGACGTGAGGAAATGCGAGACGTGGGGAAGGACCTCGAACTTAGCGGTCTTTAACGTCTCGGTATTTTCGGTTTTATCTTTTTTGGCGGTCATAGGCTAGGGAAGGCCCTGATGATCATTATATATAAGGAAGGAAATAGGGCCGATTCTCTCTATATGTAACTGAGTATAATATCTCTAATACTCAGTTATTATACCATTTCCATAGGAACGGCCAGGAGTTATCCACAAGCGGATTTCAGCGGCCAGTTCGCGCGCTTCGTGTCCCCCATCGATCGACGCGCGTAATTTTTCCCGCCGGAAAAATTACGCGCGTCGATCTAAAACTTTTTATACTTGAATTAGGACGGGGGCTCGGGCAGGGCGCCTCCCCCACCCCGCTCGGTAGGGGAGTCGTAAATCTAAAAAGCCACTTCACTTCCCTGTTTGTCTAAATAAAAAAGCGACCGCCGCGTCGGAGACGCGGCGGATCATCGGTGCGCGAGACGAGCCAGTGCTTAAGCCACTAAGTAGATGGCGACGAGTCCCGAGAAGATCGTGAGCACGATCATGAGGCCGAGGACTTTTCTGGACACCGCCATACTGCTCGAGCCGTCGACTTCTATGATCCCGTCCTTGTCGGAACGGAGCCATTGATCGCCGTCCTTCTCGCTGTCTTCGCCGAAATGCTTGACGACGGCACGCAGGAGAGCGAACAGACCGAGCAAACCCAGGGCAACATCGACGATGTCGTATCCGAGGCGACGCAGCCAATCACTTACTTTTGTCACACTGGGTCCGTCATCATGGTATCCGCTGCCTTCTACCCGTCGGAAGTCGGAATCGTTTACTGGCTTATCAGCCATGTCTTCCTCCCTTGTTGGAATGGCTTTTACAAAAACTACTTCGAGTATACACCCGAGGTTACGAAGCCGGCAAATAATCGAGCGGGTCGAGGTAACCTTCGATGGCGGAGAACGGCGAGAAAGCGGCACCACAGCCGGTCACGGCCTTGAACTCGTTGAAGCGCTTTACCTGGACGGCGGCGCTCACGTAGACGGTGAAGTGCAGGTGCGGACCGGTGGCATAACCGGTAGCGCCCACATAGCCGATGACATCGCCAGTATCGAGCTTCTGGCCGGCCGAGACCCCGATGTAGCTCAAGTGGGCGTAAAGCGTCGCTAGACCGTTAGGATGGTCGACCAAGACCCATTGACCCCATGAATAACATCCGGGTACCGAGTCGGTGTTGCCGGTCGCTCTTACCGTTCCGGTCAAGGGCGCATAGATCTTAGTACCGACGGCGGCGCCGAGATCGATGCCGTTGTGCATGTTGTTTTTATAGACGCCGGCGTTTTGGAGGGCGAATTTGGTGTAGCCGAAGTATTGCGTGATGATCACCTTATCGAGCGGCCAGCGGAACACCGAACTGCCCTTGGTCGGGATCGAATTAGGGTCGAGAATGAAGCGCAACTCGGATTCGATGGCCTGCACCTCTTTAAGAAGCTGATCGCGCGCGGCCTTCTTATCGGCTAGTAGTTTTTGGTAATTGGCTTCTTCGTTCTTAGTGGCCGTAAGGAGGTTGGTCTTCTCCTTTTTGTTGCCTTCTAAGATCGAATGCTGGCCGGCAAATTGATCGCGTAAAGACACCAGTTCGGATCGTTTGTCGCTTTCCTCCTCCACCTTGCCGCCCAAAAGTTCCTTAAGGCGGCTTAGATCGTCCACGCGGTCGCGCATGCTCTGCCGCACGGTCTCAAGCTCTTCGACCTCTCCCCAAAATTCGGACAAATTGTCGTGGCGCAAAAAGACCTCGATCAAGGAGTCGTTCTCGTTCTGGGACAACAGACGCAGGTTCTCGCCGATGGCCGCCTGGTTGCTCATGATGCTCTTTTCGGCGTCACTGATCTCTAGAGAAAGCTTATCGATCTCGACATCGGTGCTCTTGATCTTACCCTCGGTCAGACGGATGTCCGCTTGGATCTTCTTGCGCTCGAGCTCCAGCTGGTTGATGGCGCTTTGGAGCGTGCTCTTTTCGGCGCCGACTTTCTGCAGTTCGGCTTCATAGGCGGCGATCTCCTTTTCGATCGAAGCTAGGCGCTCGTTGCGATCGTCGATCTCCCTTTGAAGCCTTTCGGCCTCGGTCTGGGCCATAGCTGGAAAAGCCGCAAATAAAGACGGCAACATCGCCGCTCCGATAAGAAAAGCGGCCGCGTAACGCAAGTCGATTAAAA
This sequence comes from Patescibacteria group bacterium UBA918, assembly GCA_002293845.1. Lineage (GTDB taxonomy): Bacteria > Patescibacteriota > Minisyncoccia > Phycocordibacterales > UBA918 > OLB19. Next base: position 12,243 of record DBEA01000019.1, read on the forward strand.
AAGAAAAACGAGGGGTCACTGACCCATTTTAACATGAGTCGTCAGGGCGTCGTCCAGTCTTTTTATGGTCTCGTCGCGGCCGATGATATAGGCCGAATTAAAAGGATCCGGCGAGCGTTCGCGACCGGTCAAAGCGACGCGCAAGGGCCATAAAACCGCTCCCCTGCCCTCCCGATCGGCATAGTCCCAGATAGCAGCTTTGATGGCATCCGGAGATGAAAAGTCGGCTTCGCTTAAAGTACTCTTTAAATAAGTGAAATGTCTTTCGATATCCGTAAGCGGTGCTTCGTTCTTACCGCGCAGTAGGTCGGTGGCGTAACTCGGGGTCTGGAAAGCGAAATCATACTCGCCCGCCTCGGCCCACTGACGCACATCGGCCATGGTCTCGGCTCGCTCACGGATGACCGGCAATAGCCTGTCTACGCGCTCCTCGTTGTACTGCGGCAAGGTAGCCAGCCGCTCGGGCCAATGTCGGCGAAGCAGCGCCGCATATTCGGCGGTATCTAGACGATCGAGATGCTGTTTGTTGATCCAGCGAAACTTCTGTTTATCAAAAACCGCGCCACTCTTGTGGACGTTTTCGATCTTGAATTGCGCGACCAATTCCTCCTTAGTGAATATCTCCTGGTCGGTGCCTGGGTTCCAGCCTAAAAGGGCCAAGTAGTTCAAGATCGCCGCCGGTAAAAAACCTTCCTTGAGATACTCTTCGACGGCCACGGCTCCGTGACGCTTGGACAACTTACTGCGATCGGCCGCCAAAATGAGCGGCAAGTGGGCGTAGACCGGACGAGAAAATCCTAACGCCTCTTGGATCAATATCTGCCGCGGCGTATTGCTGATGTGGTCCTCGCCTCTAAGGACATGGGTGACGCCCATCTCTTGATCGTCGACGACCACGGTGAAGTGATAGAGCGCGTCGTCCAAAGACCGCGCCACGACCAGATCCCCTAACTCGGTGGTGTCGAAAGTTATGTCGCCGCGAATCAAGTCGGTGAAGGTGATGCTCTTATTAGGGTTCTTCAGACGCACTACTTCGACCGTCTCTCCGGGACTCTGCTTGCTGTCTTCGCGAGAGACGTAAAAAGCCCCCTTCCCTATCCCCTCCTCTAAATAACGCCTATACACCGGGCCTCGTTCGGACTGCCGCGTTATTTCTTCATTATCCCAATCGATGCCGAGAGCGCGCAGGCCGTTCACTATCTCCTCCTCGTACTCCGGGCGACTGCGGGCCTTGTCCGTGTCTTCGCTGCGAAATACCATTTTGCCTCCCTGGCTTTTGGCGAATAAATAATTGAAGAGAGCGGTACGTGCGGTACCGATATGCAGGTGTCCGGTCGGACTGGGCGGAATACGGGTGACGATCATAATCTAGATTTCATGCTCACGACCTATGGTCACGAGAATATTCGCCAGCTTATACGCCCCGTCGGACGCTGTCAAAGAGGCGGCCCCCGCCGCCATTTCCATTTGCGTCGCCTCGGATCCCAAGATACGCTCGATCTCGGCGACCAAAATATCATCGCTTAGATTATGTTCTTCCATCACCACGGCCCCGGTCTCCCTAGCATAGGAATAGGCGTTGCTTCTCTGGTCGCGACTGATGTCCTCGGGGATGGGTACTACGATGGCCGGTTTGCCCGCTGCGGCGATCTCGAACAGCGTGGTACTTCCCGCGCGGGAGATGATCAGCGCCGCCGCCCGCAGGGCGGCGGCAAACTTTTCTTCGGACATGTGTCCGAAAACATAATAACGGGACAAAGGCTCACGATCAGTGAAAAGTGCCGACGCCGCTGAAGAGACCTTGTCGACGTTAGCATCGCCTACTTGGTGGACCACGATGAATTTCGACAACAAACGAGTCAACGAGGCCAGAATGAAGTCGTTCAACCTTTCGGCGCCGGATGAACCGCCGGTGACCAAGATGATCGGACGGTCGTCAGGAATACCGAGTACCTCGTGCGGTTTTGCCACTTGAGCGCGGAACGAGCGGCGTATCGGCATGCCGACCATGGCCAGCTTCGCCTCTTTCCCCTTTAAGTGTTCCCCGGCTTCGGCATAGGCCAGCGCGATAATGCGAGCAAATCGCGACCCCAATACATTGGCGCGTCCGGGAACAGCGTCCGACTCATGCACGACGATCGGTATTCTAAGGAGCCAAGCGGCGATCACCACCGGCACACTGGTATAGCCTCCTTTGCTCAACACGGCATCGGGGTACAGAGCCAATAACTTGAAAAAAGCGACCACGATCCCCCACCCGGTTCTGAAGACATCGACATAATTAGCCAAAGAACGATACAGTCGGTTCTTGCCGGCCGGACAGCGGACGAAGACGATGTTTTGTTTCGCCAACGCGTCGGCATTATAAGGATCCGGCCCCAGGTAATAGAGTTCGCCCTCCGCGCCAAAAGACTCCTGCTCGCGCAACGCTTCGGCTACGGCGACCAGCGGATAGAAGTGTCCGCCCGTGCCTCCTCCGACTAAAACAAAACGCATAGATCTATGACATTAATTTAAAACGCCGAACGCGAAATGCAAAATGACAATCATTTGAATTTCTTCTGATACTTCGAGACATTCAACACTATGCCCATCGCCGATAGCGTTATCAGCATGGCGGTGCCGCCGTGACTGATGAACGGCAACGGTAGTCCCAACATCGGCGCCAGCTTCATCATCGCCGCCATATGCAGGAAAGCTTGCAGAGCCACCATGGTGACCAGGCCGATCACCAAAAGCATGCCAAAATCGTCAGGCGCCGCCGTAGCCAATCGATAACCCCGGAAGATGAAACCAGTGAACAGCAACACCAAGACGATCACGCCGATGAATCCGAACTCTTCGGCGAAAACGGCGAAGACGGCGTCGCCGATGGGCTCGGGCAGATACTCGAACTTCTGCACGCTCTGTCCGTAACCGCGCCCGGTCCAGCCGCCGTTCCCTACCGCTATCAAAGATTGTTTCATCTGCCAGCCGGCGCCGTAGGTGTCGGCATCGGGGCTGATGAAGGCCATCAGGCGATTTTTCACATAATCGTGTACGAAGGCCAAAAGCACCACGAGAACGACGGCCGCCGCCGCCATGATCAGAAGATCTTTCCAGCGGCCGCTTTGGACGAAGAACATGGAAGCGCCGGCGGCGGCCATGATCAAAAAGGTATCGGTGTCCCTTTGCAACAGCATGATCACACCGACGATGATGGTACTAAACAGAAACGGCGCGGTGCTTTGCCAAAAGTCGGTACTATCCTTACGGACCCCCGAAAACCACGTGGCCATGTATATGACGAAAGCGATCTTCAAGACCTCGGACGGCTGGAACGAGAAACCGGCGATGTCTATCCAGCGGGTGGCGCCGCCGTGCGCCACTCCCAAGCTCGGCACGAACACCAGAAGCGATAACGCGACGCCGAACAGAAATATATAGAAAGCGAATTTGCGCCACGTACGATAGTAGACGCGACTCATCAATAACAGTCCCATTAGTCCGCCGCCGATACCCAAAACCCCCTGTGTGAACGCCACCGAAGAAAAGCTCACGCGCTCATCTGCCAACAGTCCGAGCGAAGCCGACGAAAACACGAAAAACCCGCCGGCGACCAAGGTCAGGATGATGAAAAGTAATATGCGGTCCATCGACTTAGGTTTTGGTATGGTCATAAAGAGATCAGATCCCTATAGTTAGCAGAAGTCCGACGACGGCGAAAACAAAACCGAGGATCCAATAGCGCATAGTCACTTTGTAGGGCGGCCAACCCTCGGCCTCGAAATGATGATGAAGCGGAGCCACTAAAAGCACCTTGCGACCGAAGAAACGTTTGCCCATGATCTGTGCTACGTTGGCGACCACCGTAGCCACCAGCAGGAAGCCGATGATAGGCAGAACGGAGACTCCCTCGCCGTCGCCCAGAGTGTCGGTCATGAATGCCACGACGGTGAGCGACATAGTGAGCGCCATCACTCCGGTCTCCGACATGTAGAAGCGGGCCGGTGGAACGTTGAACCACAGGAAGGCCAATATCCCGCCCACCACCGTGGCCGCGAAAGCGGCGATGTCGATCTGTTCTTGCCACAGACCTATGCCGACATAGGCGGTGAAGATGAACATGAACACACCGCCGGCGAGACCGTCGATACCATCGATGACACTGGACATATAAACGCAAAGCGCCACGAATACGAAAGCCGGAATGAACCACAAACCGAGATCTATCTGACCGAATCCAAGGAACGATATGGTATCGACATCGAGCTTGTCATAGAACCACCAAGCCGAGAGCAGGGCCGTCACCATCACCACGAACATCCTTTGTGATAATGGCAGACCGCCGGCGAAATGGCGCCCGTCGCCTCTGATGGTCAAAAGATCGTCTATGAAACCGACGGCGGCACCGACCAAAAGCGCCATGAGCGGTAGCCAGGTCTGCGAGCGCGACAGGAAGTTGAGTTTGCCGAAGACGGAATCCGGAAATAGGAATTCCAGACCGGCCAAGATCGATATGGTCGCCACCACACTGGCCCAGATCACGATTCCGCCCAGACGCGGAGTGTTGGTATCGCGCTCTTTATGCAAAGCGTCAAATATCGGCGTACCGCCTCCTCCGTAACCACTGCCCTTCCCCGCGCTTTTCTTCCAGGCGCGATACTTATATAGATAATGCGTGATCAGAGGAGTGATCAGGATGCCGATGCTGAAGGCCATAGCGGTCGGCAAAAATACTTTTATCAGCGTCAGTTCCATTTTCTTACTGGTTTGGATTGTTAATTTCGTTCAATGTCGCCTGCACCAACTTTACCATGTCGGAAAAACGGCCCTGATAGCTCGAACCTAAGACCACGGCCACCATCGGCCGATCCAGACCGACATCGAAGGCCGTGACCAGATTGCCTCCGGCCAGCGTGGTGTATCCGGTCTTAGAACCGATGACCTTAGCCATCTCGTCGACCACGAGATTGGTGTTATAGACAGCATGAACCTCGCCGGCCTCGTTACCGATCACAGCCTCGGACCGGGTCGTGCTTTCCAGAAGATCCGGATAATTGGCCAGGATATATGACGCCAACTTAGCGACCTCGCGAGCGGTACCATAAGCACCAGCCTCGCTTTCGGAGATATCCAACCCGGTGGGATTACGGAAAGTGGTGAAAGAAAGACCCAGCTCGCGCGCGCGAACGTTCATCGCTTTCACGAAAGCGGTCTCTGGAGTGTCGGGATCGAGCAGGGCGCCGGCCGCCGACGACAACGCGTAAGCGCCATCGTTAGAGGAAACCAGGAGCATCAGGTCGGAGAGCTTCTTGTACGAGAATCTCTCGCCCGCGCGCAGATGATTGTCTCCCGATTGCTCCAAGGCGGCGGCGGTTATGGGTATCACAGCGCCTTCGTCCACGATCTCCTTCGCCACCAAAGCCGTCATTAGCTTGGTGATGCTAGCGAGCGGTCGACGTGTGTCTGGTTCTTTTTCATACAAGATCTCGCCCGAACGCACGTCCATCACCAAGGCTGACTCGGCCAATAGGTCGATGTCGGAGAAACGCGTCCTGTCGGCATCAACATTAGGACGTTCGGCCACATAAGCCGGGACCACCTCTTGTTGGTCAGGTGTCTTTTTGTCATGAGCCAAGTAAGCCGATGCCCCGCCGACGACGAACATGATCGCCAAGACGCCGACCAAGACCATCAGCTGTTTACTGACCGGCATACCACTTCGAGAAGCGGAGTCTTCGGTACCGGAAATGTCCGTCCATGTTTTGTTTTCTGATTCATCCATAACGATACGCTGATTCAGGAGTTCGTCGCTTCGTCTTTAACGCTACGCTCGAACGCCTCAAGAGCATTCATCACGTTGGCGTATTCCGGCATCTCGGTCTTTTCCGCTATTCCTAAATGGCGCATGAGTTCAGTGGTAGGAACATATTCTCCCTGACGTTTGCCTTGACGCCTCTCCACCAAACCCCTAGTCTCGAGCGCACGCAATATATAGGAGGAATTCACTCCCCTCACCCTGTCTATCTCGGCTCTGGTGACCGGAGAACGATACAACACTATGGCTAGAGTCTCCGCGCCGGCCTTGCCGATGTCGCGGCGAAGTTCGTCTTTTCTGATATCTTCGATCAAACCGTCGTATTTTGAAGCGACCGCCAAGGTCACCTCGTCCTCCGTAGAGACGAGTGTCGTGGCACCTTGGCGCAAACGTTCCGCCAAAGCCGCCAGAGCTTGATCTAAGGAGTTTTCGTCGATTCCGAGAAGTTTGGCCAACACTGGCCTCTTCATCGGCCCGGCCTTATAGAAAAGCACTGCTTCTATGCTTTTGTCGAGCGACATGCCTGGCATTATATCAGATTGTGGGGCGAGAATCCGGTCAATTTCCTAACACCTCCTCTTGGGGCGCCACTACGTCGGTCTTGAGTATCTTCTTTTGGAAGGAGGAGTATATCTCTTGTAACTCAGGACTCCTGGACCAAGTATAGGTCATGGCCGATCCGAAGATGCCGGCGGCGCCGGCCAAAAATCCCTGTATCAGTATGCCGATGAGCCGTTCCTGTTCGACGCCCTCGACGGTGAAGTTGAGCGCCACATATGCGAACAGGCCGCCGACCAAAGCCGCGGGTACCGCCCGGCCCAAAGAACGCCAGGACGATAATAGCGGCACGCGGAAATCGACGACCAAAAGACCGACCAGGACGATCGACTGCAAGATGACGGCGAAAGCGTATCCGAAAGCCAACGCCAGCACCTCGCTTCCCTCCACGCCACCCAGACGCATGACGCTCGAGACGTACCCTGCCAATCGCTCGTCGGCCATATATATTAAGTAGGAAACATAAGAGAACGCCAGCGCCAATACCGAACCGAAAGCCGTCACCATGAACGGCACCAGCGTACGTCCGCCGGCATAAAAAGCGCGTACGGCCACCAGGCTCACGGCGTGAGCCAAGAGGGACACCATCAAAACCGCGAGCACGGCCGCGGTGAGCCTGGTGTCGGACCAATCGAACGCGCCGCTACCTAACACCACACGCACCAATTGCGCGCGCAAAACGATGATGAGCACGATGGCCGGGACCGCCCAGAATATTATGTGGCGCAGGGCCGTGACTATGTGTAAATTGAACTCGTCACGTTTCCCCTTGCCCCACAGTTCGGACATCACCGGAAAGGCCGCGACGGAATACGACACGCCGATGATCGCCAAGGGCACCGAAAAAAGATTATAAGCGAACTGGAACACGGAGACGGAGCCCACGGCCATGGCGCTGGCGAAACCGAACAACGCCAGCATCACGATCTGTTGCATCGATAACGTCAGCGCTCTGGGAATCGACAACGCCAGTATCTCGGACAACTTTTTAAGATCGAAGAAAGCGGCCAGACCTAATCGATATTCGCTCTGCCTAACGAACGGCCACTGCACCATGAGATGTAGCCAGGCTCCGAACACCACGCCCACGGCCAACCCGGGAAGTCCGATGAAGGGATACAGTCCGGCGATACCGACGATGATACCGATGTTGTAGACGATCGGAGAAACCGCGTAGAGCACGAAGCGGTGTCCGATCTGAGTGACGACGCCGAAAAGACTCGATATGCCTAGGAGGAACGGTTGTAACAACAACAAGCGCGACAGAAGCACCAACATGGTTTGGTCCTCGATCCCCGGAAACAGCCATAGAGACAGCTGGGGCATGGCGAAGTAGAGACCTACCGCCACAGCTGAATAAAACGCCAGGAAGATCGTGAACACTTGCGAAAGTAGTTCGCTACCGCGCTTAACGCCGTCGTCGGTCGTTTTCGATACAAACGGAATCAGCACATATACCGACAGAGTGGATGCGAACAGTACGAACAACAGGTCAGGTATCCGAAAGGCGGCGTAATACATATCGAGCTCGGCTCCGGCACCGAACTGATGCGCCAAGAGTCGATCGCGCACTAACGCCAGCAACTGACTGCCGATCGCGAATAGCGCCAACACATACGCGGCCTGATGAAGGCCGCGTACTTCCCTGTAGACCATGCCTAGCATTTTGCGAACCATGGCACGCCTATGATTATTGCTCCGACTGGACGTTAGTTTCGCTAGAAGGCACTGGGTTAGACGAGGTGACCAAGTCGTTTTCTAGATCCGCCTCTGTGACTTCGCCGCGCGCCGGATCGCGATCGGAAACGGTCTGTCCTCCGGTCAGCGAGGTCTCAAGACGACCATTCTCGCGCAACTCGGTGATGAGAGCATCTACCGCGGCGTTCGACTCGCTCAAGCCTCGCACAGTGGTCAGTTCTTCGATGGCGTCTTCCACCCTACCCTTTTCAGCATAGGCCAAACCGAGGTAGTAGTGAGCATTGGCGTACTGCGCGTCGAGAGCCACGGCTTGTTCGAAGGCCGTAATGGCTTCGTCGAGACGGTCGGCGCTGACCAACAAGACTCCGAGTTGATATCTTCTAGCGGCGTTTTGCGGCTCCAACTGCACGACTCCTCGCACGATCTCGATGGCGCTATTCACGTTGCCGTCGTTGATGTCGAGCTGAGCCAAGAGGAATAGAGCCTCGGTGAAATCAGCCTTGAGCCTCACGGCTTCGCCGGCCGACGCTCTGGCGGCGGCGGTATCCTTGCGCTGAATGGCCAGATCGGCTTCGAGCAGCGGTATGAGCGGGTTCTGCGGATCGTAAGATTTGGCGGCATTGAAAGCTTCTTGAGCTCTGTCCGCCGCACCCTCGACTTCGATCACTGCCAGAATGGCGTAGATCTGTCCCAACAGCTGATGATTGAGCGGCTCTGTCGGATCGAGATTTACGGACAGCTGGGCGGCCTCGATACCGCGAGCGGCCGCGTTCTGAAACGCTTCCCTATCCGCTTCAGTCGCTTCTGGATTCGCCAAGATAGCTCTCATCTGCGACCACTGATTGAAAGCGATCTGCCGAGTGAACAGGTCGTTACGTGCCGTATCGAAGGCGGAGGCGATACGGCTGTCGATGGCGTCCAGAGAATCGCCTTCCGCGACGGTAGCGACGGTTTTATTGAATTGATAAGTGCTGAACATCTCTAAGCTCGACGAGTATAGGGAATAACCGACGGCCGACACTGTCGCCACCGACAGCACGATCAGGACGAGACCGTGACTACGATGATCGAGCGCGGACAACTGCCAAGAACGACCCGGTAGGGCGCGGCTATAGGCGGCCACGAACACGCCGGAGGTCAGGGCCGCTAAGAGCAAGATGCTGGGCGGCGGTACGTAAAGTACGCTGATCGTCCAAAAGTAAACGCTGGCCACCAACGACGAGATGCCGATGAAATACCAGAATCTATCCAACTGCTGATTGACCGTCACATAGAACAGGAAGCGGAAGCCGGTCCATAACAATCCTGCGAAAAACAGCGCCCAGGCTACCATGCCCAACAAGCCGTTATTGACGAAAGAAGTGAGCACGTAGCTATAACCTGAATCGAAAGGAACGTTCCAGAAGATCGTCTGGTTGATGCTCGGATCTTTATGTATGCGCCAAACATCAACGAAGCGATTCGGACCGCTGCCTAACAAGAGATCGTCGGCCAATGTGTGTTTGGCAACGTCGATAGTAGCGCCGGCTGATGGCCGAACCTCCACAAAGCCGACACCTAGCCGATCGGATATCGAACCGCCTAGTCTAGACCCTCCCACCAAAAAGACGATGGACACGACCAAGATGCCGATGGACACCATGACCAGGTCGAACGAATCACCCTCCTTTTCTTGGCGAGCTTCGGCCGGCTTCCACATGTTGAAAGCTAACTGATGGAGAGTGATGATGCCGGACACGATCGCCAAAACCCACCAAGACGCCGAGAAGTTGACTATCGCCAACATACCGAGCGACAGCACGACGACGCCAATGGCGATATAGCGGCCCAGCTTACTGAGAGGCAGTTGCTGCAAAGCGATGAGCGAGATCAAGATGACCAAGGCGTAGAAGACCGCCAAACCGTTCCAGCTCCCTACAGGAGAAGAAGTGGCGGCTGAGAAGAAACCGAAAGACAAGATCTCGGGACCCCATAACAGACGCGCGCAGTGGAACAAAGTCAACACTATCGAAGAGAAGATCAAGACGCTATAGAGACGAATGACCGCCTGCTTGCTCTCGACAAAGGTGAACGCCGTGGTCGCGACGACCGCCATTAATATCAGGAAGCCAGCGGAGTAGCTATCGAGCATGGTACCGAAGAGGGCGTCCCGAACGTCGTTACTGAGAAGCGCCGAAGCTAATGCCACTACGGCGATCAGCCACATACCTAAGATAGGCAGAGGCAAACGCAAAGACAGCTTACCCTCGCGCAATATGGACAACACTAAGAATAGTACCGATAGTCCCACAAGCACCGCTACCACCATGGTCTTACCGCCGGAGACCGGTAGGTATATCGATGGTACGAAAATGAGCGGCACTAACCCGCCGGCCAGTATCAATAAAGTGCGCGCTACTCCGCGCAAACGTCCCGATAATTTATCCGATGATCTTGAATCCATACTGTTGGTGTCAACTGATTTACTTATTAAGTTATGGGTCAATTTTAGCACGACACAAAACCCCCCGAAGGGGGTTTGTGTGTTCATAAGCCGGATTCTGTGCCAATCTCACCCACCGAAGGTGGCTGTGAGATTGAGCACCCGTGCAATTTCTTGAAATTGCTAGGGTCTGTCCTGAATACGACGCTTCGCATCGTATCGGACGCTCAATTTTACAACTACCTGCGGTAGGTAAAATTAGCGATGGTCATATACCTGGGATGATCGTCGCCGATCACCTCTTGCGGCTCACCCCCCACCACTTTTGCGTTTGCTGACTTTAAGTCAGCGGGTTTTACAGCCAACGCAAAAGTGGTGGGGGGTACGGCCTTGCATACGGGTAGGAATTTTGCCGTTTCACTTTCGCCTTCCGACGAAATTATTCCCGAAGGAACCCTAGCCTCTCGGCATCGGCGTCACTGCTCGCATCCCTGTGCTCGCGCACGACGGGCGTTACCTCCTAAACCGCCTGTCGCCAGACGGTCGGACCCCATCGACCACGAATGGTCGTTAGGAGCGCTACCTGGCTACGGTCCGAAAACCGTGTATGTCCGGACTTTCCTCCCCCCACCACTTTTATGCATCCAAACTGCGAGAGATTCTCGACTTTAATTGCTTATAAGAGTTCTTGAAAAACTTAAGTTTCCTTTCTCTTTCTAAAGCGTCGAGTTTGGATCGATAGACTTCACAATATATTAGACTCCACGGTCCTTTACACTTAGTCGCTTTGGAAGCGTCACTGGAGTGCTCCTTGAAACGTCTTTTATATCGTTTGTCGTTCCGATGTACAACTTGTCGCTGATATCACTTTTTAAGATGTAGAGCACATGCATAAAAGTGGTGGGGGGCGACCATCGAACTCTCGTATTATACCACAAATCAACGATAGCGCAAATCAGGCGGGAGGCGATTTTCCGGTACGTAGACCCTGTCCCCTTCTCCTAGATTAAAGGTTTTGGCGAAAAACGCGTTGGTTTCGAGCACTAGCCGCGCCGGCTCGGGCGAGGCATAACGCACCGGGAAATTTTCGGGTTTGACGTTCTCTTCTATATGCACGATCTTAAGATCGTTGTCTATCCAGATAATATCTATCGGAAAATTCATGTCCTTCATCCAGAACAGATAATCGCCTTCCTTTTCGAAAATGAACAACATGCCTTCGTCCTCCTCGATGGAGGATACTCCCGAAAGACCTTGCCGTCGCGCCGCTTCGGTCTCGGCCACACTGACCTGCAGAGGTATGTCGCGCACGTGTATCGCGATATCGCCCGTGCCCCGGAAATATTCCAATATCGGCTCTTGGTATGATCTAAATAAGAACACGAGCACCGTCGCTACCACGGAGATTATCAGTATGTCGATCAAAATCCACCAATTGTTCTTCATCCATAAATGCTATCACGCGTTGGGTTTCGCCAAGTGACGATATGTGAAAACGTCTGCCTATCCCGTTAAAAAGAAAAACAGCGCCTCAGCGCTGTTTTTCTTTCCACATTAAGCCGACACCTCTCAAGATTCGTCCATACCGCGGCTAATCGCTGATGGTCTGGAGACCGGTGCGATAGTTAGACGCCGGCGTGGCGAGGGTGTACGAGTCCGGCGCGGCGGCGGTGTCGTTCCAACCTACCGACACCAACTGCGCTCGGTACTGTCCGAAGTCGGTGGGGCCGATGGTCGCCACCAACTCGAACCTGGCGGTCTGGCCCTCGCTAATGCGAACGTAACCGTTCTCCATGTTGCCGCCGGAAATGCGGCTGAACTACACTGACTTCAAGGTAAAGACTCGCAAGCGACTCCGTCATGGTCGCTGTCAAGCCGGTCGAAGTTGTAGGTCGGCGAGCCGCCGCCGGCTTCGAAATAAGTCTGAGCCTCCGCCTGCGTGGCGAAGTCCGGACAATCTTTGTCGTCGGGATTGGCTGGCACGAAAGCGGCAGTGCCGCCACTAGTTTCGAAGGACTCCGCACAGGCTTCGTCGGCCCACAGACCCTCCTTACCTTCCCGAGCTGCCGTCTCTGCCGCCTTGAATTCGGCCTGATACTCGTAAGGCAAATTGTAAGTGTATTCGAAAGCGAACCCTTCGCTGATGAGCGCCTGATTCACGAACAACCCGTCATCGCGCCGGACATAAGCCAAGAGGCGGCCGTACTTATCGCGCTCGCCCTGACTCGGATCATCGATCAAGACGACCGACCGACCTTCAAGCCAACCTTTGGTGCGAGCGGAGGCTTCCGCGCCAAAACACTGCACCGGCTTCGAAGGATGGACCGTCTCCGGCGTGTCGACACCGATCAGGCGCACTGTTTCTTTGATACCGTTCATATCGACGACGATGGTGTCGCCGTCAATCACGGACAGAACCTCATGAAGATCGTCTTTCCCGACCGCGGATTCAGGCGTGCTTGGGGACTCGATAACCGCGCCTACACCATCGTTAATTTTCTCCTGGCCGTCGGCTTTGTCGACGGCCGAAGCTACATCGCGAGGATCGGCCGAGGCTGGATTCGACCGAACCGATTTTCCATAAATAAAGAATGCCGCGACGGCGACCGTCAACATCAGGATCGGGAGCCAATAGCGTAATTTCATTTGAATATTATACGCACAGGGCGACTGCCATGTGCGTGCGTCCCGGCTGCTTCTTCGATCGCACGCCGAGATCGATTCAACACTAAGACTAACTGCGGACCACAAGGAAGATCATCGTGGATACCGTACCGCACAGAAAAGACCCCCATAAAATATCTATAACAGCCAAACGTACGGTCCAGTCGGTCAGTGTTGCCAGATTAGTGAGGTCATACAACCCGTACCCCACGAGGCCGAAGAGCGCGCCGAAAGCGAAGGCCGTGGCCACACTCGAGGCTAACGGGTACACGAAGACCACGATACCGATGGACATCAGCACATAAACCAGCGCGGCTGGCAGATATCGAACGTTCCACTCGCCGGTATCGGTGAGGCGAGCTATGCCGCTTATCTCCGAACGAAAGAAGTTACCAGCAAAATAAAACCAGACAAAATCCAAAACAACGAACAACACCGCAGCGACAATCATCAACATGATAGACATGGGTATGTTTCGATTATAGTTTCTCTATTTCCTTCAAATCTTTGTCTGGCCAATACAATATGAACAAACCAGCGACAATTCCTCCTAGTGCTGTCCATAGATGGTGTCCGCCGAAGAGTTGGACATCGATAGCATCGAGAACATACCAGATGCCGCGCCAGATAAGCACCAACCCGACAACGATCGACAAGTTACGCGCTAAGTAAGCCGCGGACATGGCAGATTTCATTTTTATCATAAAATAATTATATCATCAGCGCTTCTCTCGCGATTTTAGCGCAACGCCCGCAGGGCGTTTAGAATGACCGCCACATCGATCGCTTCCTGGATCAGAGCGCCGGCGACCGGAGTGATGAGACCGAAGGCCGCAAAACCCATGGCGCAGACCGATAACCCCGCACCGACATAGACGCTCTCTCGAGCGATCATGAGCGTACGACGCGACGCCGTCAACAAACCGTCGAGATGTTCGATCTTATTGTCCAGCATCACGATGTCGGCGGCATTGATCGAAGCCGCGTTCTCCGCGCCTGAAAAGGCGACGCCTATGTCCGCGCGCGCCAAGGCCGGCGCGTCGTTGAGACCATCCCCCACCATCGCCACGATCTTACCTTCCTGATGGATCGCTTCCACCATTCGATACTTATCTTCCGGCGACGCGCCGGCATGAATCTTAATATCGATATCACCGAACACTTGGTCAGCGCTTTCTTTAGTGTCCCCAGTGATGACCTCACTCGTAATTCCCTGCGCTTTCAAGTTCTGTAAAAATCCCGCTACGCCGGTTTTCAAAGTGTCCAAAAAGTGAAACTCGGCCAAAGTCTCACCGTCCTCCGACAAGACGAGCGTGATACCGCCGCGGCCGGATTCCCGGCCCGTGATGTTATAAGAACGGCCATCGATCACGCCGGAAATGCCTTCGCCGAGCTTCTCCGAAACTAGCGCCGAGGCTTCGAAAGTTACGCCTCTCGCGTTAGCCTCGCGCACGATGGCCCGCGCCAACGGGTGAAGCGAGTGAATCTCGAGTCCGGCGGCGATCGCCAGCAACTCCTCGTCCGATGACGAACGTCCTCGCTCGGATATCTTGTCTATCGATACTAATTTAGGTTCGCCGAACGTGAGCGTGCCGGTCTTGTCAAAGAAGATCGTGTCGACTCTATCGAGTAACTCCAACGCCGTTGGATCTCTAACGATCACCTTGCGTTTAGCGAGCCGCGACATGCCGCTTAAAAAGGCCACTGGCGCGGCTATGATCAGAGGGCACGGTGTGGCTACCACCAACACGGCCAATAAACTGGTAGAACCGCCGACCATGTAAGCCAACGCCGCGAAGAAGATCGTAAAACCAGTGAAGTACAAACTAACTTGCGCCGACAATCTCACGAAGCGCGCCGGTTGGCTTTTGGCTTTTTCGACCAGTTCTACGATGCGATGATAGGTCGAGCTCGAAAAATCCCCGACGACGACGATCTCGATGGTATCTCCGACATTGACCGCGCCGCTTTTTACCAACACCCCCTCTCGCACTTCGACCGTAGCGGCCTCGCCGGTAAGATTGGACATGTCGAACGAACCGACTAGCGATATCAGAGTGCCATCGAGCGGCACCAACTCGTTTCTCTTGACCAAGACCCTCTGTCCTTCCTCGATCTCCTGGAGCGCCGTGGCTACATACCTTCCATCGACGTTGACCAGCGCCTGTTTCGGTATAGTGTCGCTTAAAGCGCGCAAAGCTCCTTCCGCCCGACGTGAGGCGAAATCCTCAAGAGCCTCGCCGCCGGTGAACATCAGGGTGACGATGGCGCCAGCCAACTCCTGGTCGGTGAGAAGAGCGACGACCATCGCCAAGAAAGCGACATAATCGAGCGCGTATCTACCTTCGTTGATCTCTTCATATGCGTTCTTCAGAATGACGACCAGGCCTAGCGCGATGGCTATGGTGTAAGCGTGGGATGCCCCGAGTAATCCCGCGACAATGAGCGACAGTACCGCTGTCGGCAATACGAACACGCTCACCTTATTCCAAACCCCGAAAAACACGGAAGACGCCATGGTGAATGTCTAGAGTTCGAAAGTAGCCCTAACCGTCACCATCACCTCCTTATTGACGCTCTGAGTGTCGTACATACCGTAATCGCTGATGTCGATGCCGCCTTGCGGCAAAACCTGCACCACGCCGCTCGATGCATTACGAAGGACACTGACCGAACGACCTGATTCCGAAGCGATGGCGTCGGCGCGCGCCTTCGCGTCCTTGATAGCTTCGCTCAACAATTTGACCCGCATCTCGTCGAGTTTGCTATAAGTGAGCTCCAAGGATTGGATAGTGGCGTTGTAATTGGCGCCGGTGAACGGAGCGATGTCGTTCGCGAGCGCACTGATCTTATCGATATCGTGACTGCGCACGATGATCTGGCGATTCACGGTATAGCCGGTGAATATCGCCTCACCGTATTGCGGATAGGTGTAATTCGGGTAACTAGTGATGGCCGGCGTCTCGTGATCGATGAAGCCCTGTGCGTCGAGATAGGATGTTATCTTATCGCTCGCCGCCTCGAGTCTAGCGTAGCCCGACTGCTGGTCACCGACACCGGTCCGGGTATCGAGATTGATGATGAGTCGGGCGGTATCGGCCACCACCGCTTCCTTGGCCGAACCGGTCACTTCGATATTGTCGCGAGACAGTTTGATGTCGTAAGCGGTGTACGCGCCGATGCCGGTCACCACCACCGCACCCAGGACTAAAACCGTAGCCGCAGCGACCATCGGTACCGAATAATCGAATAGTTTGCTTATGTTCATATGCTCGCCCAGTGAACTGATAAAATTCACGAATATTCTACACTACCGTAGCGATCCCTGCCGACCATCATCCGTCGCGTTCTACATCCAAGTCCACCGAATCAGCTGGGGTACAGGGATTCGAACCCCAATTAAAGGCTTCAAAGGCCTCTGTCCTACCATTAGACGATACCCCAAAATGTGGGACTACTTTAGCACACCCACGGTCATTTTTCAGCTCCTATATTTCATAACAAACACTTATATGTCCCTTGAACATTTCCGACTCGGCGTGTATCATCGATTAGGCAAGGTTCCCCCAGGAGGATGTGATGGGCGATACTCTATACGACCTCATGACGGAGGTTGACAATATCCCGGCCGACAAACTGTGGCCGGGTACGCCGCTTTGCGAACGTACCGAGGAAATATCGATCCTCGATCGGCTCGCGCCGCCAAACCTGCAACATGTGAAGAAAGGCGTGTTGCCTGACCGAACCATCTTGGTTCGTGTCACTGACGGACGACAGCGATTATACGATCTAATCATCGCCAAGGACGGCGAGCGGGTCCAAGTGATAAGAAGTGGCGGGGCACTCGACATCATTACAGTCGACCAGTTCCGGCAATACATCTCGGAGTTGTGTTCCGATGAGACCATTCCAAAGGCCGGCGCGTAGCAACGCGCCGGCCTAAATTCCCCTGACCTAAACCGACGTCACACTCGTAAATACCGCGATACGGCCAAGGCGCTTGAAACGGCGCCGATAATGATGCCGCCACCGACCAAGACCAGTAAGAAGTACGGGAAATTATGAACGTAGTACCCGAGCAACATGCCGCCACTCACTTCTTCGAAGAACGGGAACGGATAGAAAGCGGATTCGTAGAATATCAACGCCGGATATAATAGGATCAACACTAAGACGCCGGCGAACAATCCCTGCATGATGCCGGTCACCACGAACGGACCGCGAATGAAAGCGTTCGAAGCTCCGACCAGACGCATGACACCGATCTCCTCGCGCGAGTGGTGAATGGCGAGGCGAATGGTGACGAATGAGACGAAGATGGCCAATAAGAGCAGGATCGAAGTACGAATGGTGTTAGTGGTCTGGGTGTCGTCGATGATGTCGCCCAGACGATCGATGGCCACCTGATTGCGGGCATAGTTGACCCGATCGATGACCGGCGATTGCGGATCTTCGAGCGCTTGGCGATCGGCCAAAAAAGCGGCGACTCCCTCATAATGAGAAGTTTGGTGGGCCCGGATGGACAGCGAGGCCCCGAGCGGGTTCTCACCGAGTTCGTCGAGCGCCTGGATAGTGAGCGCGTCACCGGAATGTCGATCGCGAAATTCTTGTAGAGCCTGATCGCGCGAGGTGTAAGCGACCTCGGCCACCTCCGGGAGACTTTCGAGCGCGGTCTTTAGCGATGCGATCTCCCCTTCTGAAGCCGTGGTGACGAAGTAAACGTTTATATCCACCTTTTCCTGCAGATCCTCCAGAGCCTGACGCAAGGAATAGTTATCGAGCATCGTCGAAGCGATCATGAATAGCGCCACGGTCATGACGAAGATAGCGGCTAGCGAGACGAAAGCGCTACGCCAAAAATTGATGGCTCCGGATCTGACGATTCTCTTGAATGCTACCCACATGAGATTAGATTATACGTCATAGATCATAACTTATATATGATTTACGATCGTTGAATTACTATTTATAAAACGTACTTCCCGCTCTCGTCGTCGCGCAAAACCCGCCCCCTGTCCATGGTGATGACGCGCCGGCCCAGTTCGTCTATCACTCCCTTGTTATGAGTAGTCATGATCACGGTGGTGCCGAGATCGTTGATCTTTTTGAGAATCTGCACGACCTCGTAAGTTGCGATCGGGTCTAGGTTGCCCGTCGGTTCGTCGGCAATGATGATGTCCGGCTGGTTGACGATGGCGCGCGCAATCGCCACGCGCTGCCTCTCACCGCCGGAAAGCTGGTGCGGGAAGTTGAATATCTTGTCATCGAGATCGACGAGCTCTAGCGCTTGCGGCACGTTCTCGGCGATCTCCTCGTCGGACCGACCGTTGGCCTCCATCGCGAAGGCGACATTTTCGTAAGCCGTCTTGTTAGGAAGAAGTTTGAAATCCTGGAAGACGGTACCGATCTTGCGACGAAACTTAGGCAGACGCCCGCGGGGTATCTTATGGATATCGGTCGATTCGTAGAAGACGGTACCGTCAGAGGGACGATCTTCGGCCAACAGCATCTTGAGCAAAGTAGACTTTCCGGCTCCGGAATGACCGACGATCGAGACGAATTCGTGAGGTGCGATCTGGAAGGTCACATCCTCTAGGGCTACCGACTCTCCTCCGTTGTACCACTTGGAAACTTTATCGAAATAGATCATGAGTTAAGGTTTAAGGTTGTCGATTGTCTAACTTGTAGCGTCTGTAAAAAACCGATCGACCTTCACCGACATAACCCGTACATTGTATTACAGGTTGTTCTCAGCGTCCACGAATTTCTGTATATCTCCGTTCAAAACACCTTCCGTATCGTGAGATTCCACACCAGTACGGTGATCTTTGACCAATTTGTAGGGATGGAGAACGTAAGATCGGATCTGACTCCCCCATTCGATCTTGACCGACTTCTCGACAGATAAGCCTTTGAGCTCACGCTCCTTCTGTTCCTCCATAAAAGCTAAGACTTTGCCAGCGAGTAAAGCCATCGCTTTGGCGCGATTCTGTAGCTGGCTACGTTCGCTCGATACATGCACCGAAATATTGGTCGGCTTATGAAGCGCGCGGACCGCGGTCTCGCGCTTATTGACGTTCTGGCCTCCGGCGCCTCCGCTCCTAGCGAAGCTTACGTCTATCTCATCCTCGTTCAAAGCGTTTTCGGCTCCGGCGTCGACGGCTGGTGATACTTCGACGAGAGCGAAAGATGTCTGACGTTTGTCATTGGCATTGAATGGCGATATTCGCACCAAGCGATGTACTCCGCTTTCGCGTCGCAAGGTGCCATAAGCATCCTTGCCGGACACTTCGATGACGATATTGCGAAATCCGCCATGATCATTTTCGTTGGCGTCGAGCACGACCGCGCTCCAGCCGCGGCCTTCGGCATAGCGCTGATACATAGAAACCAGCATGCGGGCGAAATCCTCGGCATCGTCGCCGCCGGCGCCGGCGACGATGGTGAACACCGCGCCCAAGCGATCGTACTTACCTTTACCCTCCGCTTCGTCTTTCAGGGTCTGGAGTTCTTTGATCATCGCCTGGGCCGTTTTGGGATCGTTCCAAAAATCGGCGCTGTTCATGGCATCTTCGATCTCTCTGATGCGAGCGGCCGCTGTCTGTCTTATGTCCTTATTCATATATATAGTGAAGACACTATAGCAGAAAGGCCGGCGGTTTGGCCAAGGCCAAACCGCCGGCCTTTATCTCGAACTAAGACCCCTCGGCAGATCTCCTGATTCCTCCATGACATATGGTCGATCCACGCGATCGCATTTCAACCTTCGCACTCGATCACACATTCGACCATACTCCGCCGCCACATATAATTACTATAGTAATTATA
>DBEA01000017.1:0-11659 GCA_002293845.1 Patescibacteria group bacterium UBA918
GGTACCGGCCAGACCACCTACGCTACCGGCGATATCCTCTATGCTTCCGGCTCCAACACTCTAGCTAAACGCACCATCGGCTCCACCGGCGACATCCTCCTCGTCTCTGGCGGCGTACCGACTTGGACCGCTACTTCTTCTCTTGGTCTCGGCGCTTCCTTCTTTGAGCAGAACGGCAATTCCTTCGGCACCACCGCCACCTTGGGTACCAATGATGCCAACGATCTGGCGTTTGAGACTAGTGGTACCACGAGGTTGACCATTGATACGAGTGGGAATGTAGGCATCGGTACCACCACTCCAACCGCCAAATTGCAGGTTCTCTCAACGAGCGAACAGCTACGCCTGTCGTATAACACCTCAAGTTACTGGACCGATACTATCGCCTCTGATGGTGGTCGCACCATGACTGGCTTCGGTACCGACGGCGACCTCGATATCGTCTTTACCGGCGCCACCGATGGCGACTTTTCGATCAACACCGACGACCTCTTTGTCGACACCTCGGCCGGCGGTTTGGTCGGTCTTGGTACCACCACTCCCGGCTCTCTCCTTACGGTCGCCGGTACCTCTAACATCACCGGTGCGACCACACTCGGTTCGACGTTGACGGTCACTGGGCAGTCGACATTCAACGATGATGTGAATATGGGTACCGGTGACCAGGTAAAGTTCGCCAACGAAACGGGAGACAAGCTAAATTTGTACTCCAATACCTATGGTATCGGTATCGAATCGAGTACCCTAACGAGTTGGTCAGGCTCTAACCACCGTTGGCGCATCGGCGGCACGTCGGTATCTGCCGGTACGCAATACATGTTGCTTAACAATACCGGCCTTACCGTTACCGGCTCCGTCGACGCTTCGGTCCAATTCTTGGGTCAAGCCTCGGACACCGTTTCCGCGCCGTCGTTCTCATGGACCGGCGACACCAACGTCGGTATGTACCGCCCGACGACCGATACTATTGGCTTCACCACTGCCGGTGCCGAAGCGATGCGTATCGATTCCTCTGGCAACGTCGGCATCGGCACCACCACTCCGTCCGCTAAACTGCAGATCACCGGCACCGCCGGATCCGGCGATATCTTCGCCATCGCTTCTTCGACCAATACCCGCCTCTTCACTGTGACGGCCGCCGGATTCGTCGGCATCGGCGATAGCACACCCTCCGCCTTGCTTACGGTCGGTAACGGCGATCTGTTCCAGATCAATGACTCCGGCCAACTCACCATCGCCGGCGCCCAGGTGACATATTCGGCCGCCACCAAGAACATCATCGCCAACAACACGGCCGACGCGTGGACCATAGCGACCTCTTCTTCGGCCACGCCACTCATCTCTATCACCACCACGACAGGTAGCGAGATGGTCACGATCGGCAAAAAAGGCGGCGATGTCTACATCGGCGATGTCGGTTCGGCTTCGAACCTGGTGTTCGAAGAAAGCTCCACCATCCATGGTCAGGGCGGCAACACGCTCACCTTCGGACAGACCGGCGACAAGATCAACTTCGCCGTCAACATCGGCATCGGTTCGTCCACGCCGTCCTATCCGATCACACACTCTTCCGGAGCGTTCTTGTCGGTCGGCGGCACTTGGACCAACGCTTCCGATAGGAACCTGAAGGAGAATTTGACCGAGCTCGATGGCGCGGCGGTTCTCGAAAAGATCAAGAATCTCGACATCACCGAGTGGAACTATATCGCCGAAGGATCCTCGACTCGCCACATCGGTCCGATGGCGCAGGACTTCTACGCGGCGTTCAAACTCGGCGACAACGATCGGTCGATCACCACGGTGGACGCGAGCGGCGTCGCTTTGGCCGGCATCAAGGAGTTGGCCAAAAAGATCGACCTGTTGACCTTGTCGCAGAACGCCAGCTCGACGATCTTGGCTTCCGCTAACTCGCCTAGCACTTCGGGCATCTTAAACATCATCAAGGACTGGCTCGCCGACCTGGGCATCAGCTTTACCCGCACTTTGGCGCGCTTCGGCAATGTGGCCGCCTCGGCCTTGACCATCGGTTCGGAAGATCAGCCGAACGGCATCACGCTTTTCGATCGTCGCACCGGCGAGGCTTACTGCGTCCTTATCGAGGATGGCGAGATGGTGCATGAGCCGGGCGCTTGTAAGCCGCACGACGAACCGGAGATCGAACTCAATGGCGAATCGATCATCGAATTGGAGATCGGCGACACCTACGATGATGCCGGAGCCAAAGCTGAGGATTGGGAAGGGGAGATATTGCCGGTGGAGATATTCATGAACGATGTAGCGACTTCGTCGGTCTCTATCGATACTTCCATCACGGGCGAATACCGTATAGTCTACGTGGCGACCGACCGCGATGGGCTCTCGGCCTCGACCACGCGCAGTGTGCTGGTCGGAATTTCCGTCGAGAATGCGACCATGCTAGATGAGACGAGCGACGAGAACGACAGCGCGTCTGCCGACAGCGGTACTCAAACCGTTGCTCCCGAGGAAAGCGAAGGAGAGGAGGAGCCT
Source organism: Patescibacteria group bacterium UBA918 (assembly GCA_002293845.1). Classification (GTDB taxonomy): domain Bacteria; phylum Patescibacteriota; class Minisyncoccia; order Phycocordibacterales; family UBA918; genus OLB19. The sequence continues at coordinate 2,509 of DBEA01000017.1, forward strand.
GTACCGGTAGTCGATCCAGGCGAAGGGTCGACGGAGCCGGAAACAGAGCCGACAACGCCAGTAGATGAGGGTGGTAGTACCGCCGATGCCGGAGCCAGCAGTAGCGAGGATCAGGGTAGCCAAACATCCTCAGATGCTGGCGCTGATGCCGGTACCGGAAACGGATCGGGAGAGTAGAAATATAAAAAGGTATGAACGTCGAATATTTATTAGAGATATGCACGCAACGGAGCCCGGCGATGTACCGCTACGCGCGGTATGTCGGAGCGCTCGTATTGATCGTCGCGGAAATTTGCTTGCCGTTTTCGGTGGCGGTGCCCGAGGCCGAGGCGGCAGACGCTTGGAATAATGTCGATTGGCCGTACCAGACGTTGTTGACCGTCGATCATACGAAAGTGGGAAGTGCCGGTGAGGTGGCGACGACGACATATTCCACGGCCGGTACCTACTATTTCTCCGTACCGGAACATAGTTCGATAGTGGTCGAAGTGTGGGGCGGCGGCGGTGGTGGCGGCGGCGCGACCGCCAACAATGGCACGGCCGGCGGGCAGTCGTCTTTCAACGGCACGGTTTTAGGCAATGGCGGTGCCGGTGGTTCTCATGGAGCGACAGGTGGCTCCGGCGGTACCGGCGGTACTGCTAGTGGAGGTGACACGAACACCACAGGCGGTAGCACTACTTCTAACGCCGGCGGCGCTGGAGCCAATGGCGGCGCGGGTGGGGCGGCGCGCGGTTCTACAGGGACTGGTAATAGCGGAACCCAGCCTGGCGGTGGTGGCGGCGGCGCTCGATATACTGGTTCCTGTGGCAAGGATTGTACATTCGACTATCAAGGACGCGGAGGAGGCGGCGGCGGATATTCCAAGAAGACGTATTCCGCCGGTACGCTCACTCCTGGTTCGAGTATAACCGTAGTGATTGGTTCGGGCGGCAACGGCGGTGCCGCCGGCACTTATGCCGGCGGCAATGGCGCGGCCGGCCGAGTATCTATAGGTGTGGCGTCGTCGTATTCAAATGTCGAAAATTTCCCGGTTTATGTCGATCTGTCACATATGCCCACTGAGTTTTGGGATAATGTACGTAGCGATTGCGGTGATATCAGAGTGCTTTCTAGCCATGGGGCGCCGGAAGTGCCGCGGGAGATAGTGACGTGCGACACCGGCACGGATACGGGGGAAATGTGGTTTCGGGCGCCGTTGCTCTCCGGTTCGACCGACATGCCTTTCTATATCGCCTACGGCAACGCGGCGGCGACCGATTACACCGCCACCGAAGCCTATGGTCGGAACAACGTGTGGTCGAACAGCTATGTCGCCGTGTGGCACTTTAAAGACGGTACGACTCTAAATGTCGGAGATTCGACAAGTTATGCTAACGACGGGACGAATAGCGGAGCGACCGCGGCCACGGGTAAGGTCGATGGCGGTGCCGGTTTTGACGGCAGTTCGAGTTATATCCGTAAAGCCACGTTCAGCGGCACGCCATCGTCCACCATGACTATATGTACATGGCTTAAAACCAGCGGCACCTCGTCCTATATTTGGCAGATAAATCGAAATCCTAGCAATATCAACAACGAGGCGATCTTTGGTATTTCGGCCGCAGGCAAAATTCTTTTTTGGGATTATTCCACATCGCTCGGTTTCAGCGATTCTACTACCGTGTCTAATACGACTGTCAATGACAATCAGTGGCATTACGGATGCTTTGTAAAGAATGGAACAGCTGGAACTTTTTACACCGATGGCGCGGCAGATGGTGCCAAAACAGCGGCCTCGAATGTCACTTATGGCAGTGCCGACTCTGTTATCGGTAAGAACTATCGTGATAACAACCAATTTTTCAACGGGACTCTTGATAATCTCATAATAGCGTCAGTGGCGCGTACGATGGGCTGGATAAAGACAGAGTACAACAATCAGAACTCGCCGGCCACTTTCTATTCAGTGGAGGGATTTACTGCGCCACCACGAGTCATTAGGCTTTTGGGTAACGTGCGTCTCCGGGGCGTGCGATTGTATTAGTGACCCAATTATGTCCAAGAAAAAAATTACATATCTCAGAAGCTTTATAGTCGCCATGTCTTTGATCGGGATTGCGTTTTCTGCTTATGTTTTCTTTAGGAGTGATACGGACAATTGGCTTGGTGAAAAATTTGGACCAAATACACAGTCACCAACTACACATCGGCAAGTTATCGTCGTAGATGACCAGCATCAACAGTTTGTGCATCCGCGTTACGGATTTTCGCTGGTGGTACCTAAAGATCTGGACATAGCTCGGGTCGACGAGGGGCAGGGGACAGAAACAATAGTCTTCACGCCGATGGTCCAAGATGCAGACGCAGTCTTGCAGATATTCGTGACGCCGTATTTGCCACGTGAGATCACCAGTGAGCGTTTAGCGAAAGACGTTCCCGGTGGAGAGATCAAGAACGTGACCGAAGTTATGATAGGTGCTGATAGTGACATCAGGGCCGTCAGGTTTTCGAGTGAACATCCTGGCCTCGGAGAGGCGAGAGAGGTGTGGTTTTTACGGAACGGTTATCTTTTCGAAGTGACCTCGCGAATGGAGAACGACGCGTGGTTGGCGACCGTTTTGAAAACCTGGCAATTCACTGAGTGAATCATTCGCTACCAAGTAGAGTGTCACGCACATAGTCATCGGCCGCGATGACGCGGTCTAGCAGTAGCGAGTGCGTCGGTATCAGGTCTCGTAACTCTTTTTCATAGCTCAAGATACCAGGAAAAGTATCAGGGAATTGTATGGCTGGCGTGTTCTTATTTTTTAAGAGCGAAGGAGTTTCTTTTATTACCGTAGTATTCGCTAGTTGATAGAAAGAGACTAAATTGGAGTGAGAAATGAAAAACCAAGGTGCGTCGATGGTCGGAGTGCCGTCCGGTCTGGCGTACAGAGTGCGCACCATGAAGTCATCGATGGTGCCGAGAGCCAACTCGAAGTAGCCAGTCCTAGCATGCCAAGCATCGCGGTAATTGATTAGTCTTCGAGTTTCTTCCGAACCGAAGTTTACCTCGAGCCAGACAGTGCCATGGCTCATCAGAGCTTTGTCTATTAGGTCGACAAAATTTTGTGTCAAAGTATCGCTCGGCGTGGAAGTCTCTACAAGTCGACGGGCCGCTACCTCGATAGCTCGAGCATCGTCGATGGACTCAGGGTTGGTCGTTGGTAAGTTTTGTGACAGGCCGGCTCTAACGTAAGCGACGGTGAGTGCCGTGTGCGCGTCATAGCCGTAATCGACGCAGGTGTAGTAGTTGTCGGGTTGTAGGGTGTAGCGATAGGCATCGGGAACTTTCGGTTCCGGAGGCAAAAATCGAGATTCTTGTTCTTTCCAGACATCAAAAAGATAAATGTCATCGAGACCGAAGAGGCGCAGGGCTCGGAGGCCGCTGACGCGGGTAGGAATGTCGTATATGGAAACGAACTGCGAACCACCGTTAGGAGAACAGCGACTGTTGGCCAAGAAAACAATCGAACTCTCGCCTGTGTCCACCAACGGCTCCGGCTTTTGGTCGCGTACCCGAAAAATCTTATTGGCGAAAAATTGCGCGCGGGCTAGGGTGTTCCGGTCTGGTTCCGTAAGGGCCTCATTATTCGAGCGATAACTGTCTCTTTCTTCGGTCCTTAATTTCGCCAATGATGGACATTGAAGATCTCTTGTTGGTGTCACGCATGCGTAACGGTCGGCCTCAAGACGCTTTTCTGTCGCTATCTCTTCGCGCACTTTTTTTATTTGTTCGCCGACGTAGGCCGAGCGCGTTGTGCCTTGCCAGAACATAATGGTGCCTGGGGCTTCTTGTTTAACTAGAAAAGCCTCAATTTTTTCGAGAGCTGTTTCATAATCGGAGAATAAGGTCATTAACCTGTCGTGATAATCTGCGACCACTTCGGGAGTGGGGTTGTCTTGCATTTGTCGACGCGCCGACTCTGTTGCGGCGAAAGACTCAATAAGTTCCAATGGGTATAATGTTTCTGGGTCAATCCACTCGGCATAGATCTCTCTAGAAATCCGCGTACTTGAAGCAAGAGTGGTTAAGGTCCTTTCGATATTGGAGATATCGGAGCCTGCGAGCGACATCTTAGGATCGAGGAGATGGAGGGTGGTGTAGTAGTGTAGGCGGATTTCGTCGTCGGTCAGTGAGGTGATGTCGATGTCGGTCGGCAAGAAGTCGACGAGATCCGCGCGCATTTCTGCCATTGATGGTCCTGCCGGTGCGGCTGCATATTGCCAATACCAAAAACCGACTAGGAGTAAAATTAAGGTTATGGTCGCGACATATATATATTGATACATACCAATGCGGATAACTATACTATAAAGGCCTTTGGCGGGGCAGATTGACGGACGCAGCAGGAGAGATATGATGCTGACTGGTCAAACTGGAGGAATAGACATGTACAGGTTCTTTGTAATTATCGTTTGGGCCTTGGCCGTCTGCGGCCTGGGGCCGCAGACGGCCAAGGCTTGCGAGACCACCGACAAGGTGATTATGGGGGTATGGCCCGGCCAGTTGGGCCTGACTCAGATTTTCGCCGCCGAAAACATGGTGTTGGCCGGCGGCCTTTCGCCAGCGGCGCGCCATTGCCTAGATATCGAAATGGTGACGCTGACGGATATATCCCAGTTCGATATCGCCCTCCAGCAGGGTGTGCCGGAGGGAGTCTTCATATCGACCGATACCACATCTTTCGTCGTCAACCGATCTCGAATACTTGAGATTGGAAGCGGAGAGAAAGCAGTGGTTGTGGGTCACTTGAACAACGCTTCCTATGGTGTTTATGCTCGCAAGGGGAAAAGTCTTGGCGAAGGAAGTCGTTTGGCTACTTCACGTTGTGGCTGGCAAGACCGAGAGCTTACGACCCCACTCTCTCCCGCCGAAGCTACAGAAGCCTTGTCGATTCCCACCCTGGTAATGTTGCCGTGGTTACGTGCCGAAGGACACCGGATATGGTGTGGTATGACGCCACCGCCGGACTTCAAAGGGGTCCAACTCATACCGGTCGGCAATGCAAGTAAAAGAGACGCGGCCTTTCTCGATGTTCAGAATAAAATCGACTTCATGGTATTCACTATCGAGCGGGCCACGGCGCGCACAGTTGGTGAAAATCCCGAACTTGAGCTTGTGGTCGGACCAGAAAAACTGAGACGTATCCCAGAAGCCCTTCTGATCGCTCGCGAGAGTTGTCTATCTGAGGATGTGTGTGCCGACGTCGTGCGGCGCACGGTAGCGGCGATCAAGGAGGTCAGACAGGCTATGCTATCGGGCAGGGAGGCCATGACTTCGGAGACGATTCGAAGATATGCTGCTTCGGACGGAAACAAAGCATCAATTAAAGGCGCCGACAACGAGGCTGTCACTACGATTCTGGCTCGGTATCTCATTTCGCATGAGTTGCCGCAGACCGGCATCTCCCACGATGACCTCCTCGAGATGATCGAGGAGAACGGGTGGCAGGGCGTTACTCCCGAGGAACTGGTCGATCCGCGCATCGCGGTCTTCGATTGATCCTTTGGAGGAGTCTATTGGGCGGGCCGCAAGCGGCCCGCCTTTTCTTTTGTCTCAAAATCAGTACTATTACCGACAGATTCGTATTCGTACAACAGGAGAGAGCCATGAGTTTTTTCGAAATCCGCGGTCTCTCCAAACAGTATGAGAGAGGGCGCCACGTCTTTGTGGACGTGAACTTGAGCATAAAGAGGGGAGAGATTCTCGCTGTCATGGGTCCGAGCGGATGTGGCAAGACGACCCTTTTGCGGTGTCTGGCCGGTCTCGAGGATCATCAGTCCGGTAGGGTGCGGTTGGGTGGTCGCGACGTTACCGATGTCGATCCGTACCATCGGGGCATGGCGCTCATCGCTCAAAGCGCCGACGATGTTTTTCCTTGGCTATCGGCCAGGGAGACGATCGCGGCGGCGGCCAGAAAGCGTCACTATCTCACCAGCGCGCATTCGGTCGATATGAACAAGGTCGTCGAGGATCATGCGCGGTTAGCGTCTCTTCCGCTCGATGTTCTCCGGCAGAAGGGCAGGACGCTTTCGGGCGGACAGAAACAAAGACTGTCGCTCGCCAGAGTCTTGGCCGAACGGCCGACATTGGTCCTGGCCGATGAGCCGCTCTCGAATCTCGATGAAACTCTGACCGATCAACTGATCGGCGAAATGCGGCAGTTCTTCAAGGTAAACGGAATGACGGTGTTGTACGTAACGCACAGTGCCGTCGAGGCAAACAGAATAGCGGACCGTGTCGTTCCGTTCTGTTCGCTCAAATGACTCACGACCGGCAGGAATGTCGGTCGTTCTTCGTTCTTGGTTATTGTGATAAAGTAGGCCTCGAACCAGTTCATCGGAGGAAAAATCATGGAATCGCGCCGTGCGGCGGTCTTCCGGTTCGGAAAGCCGCAATCGATAAAGAGCGCGATAGTCACGATCACGCTCTTTTCAATCGTCGTCCTCGGACTTTGGGAGTTTGGGGACGTCAATACGTACAGTTTCAGTAAGCCGTCACGGATCGTGGCGGTACTGATCACCGATCACGCGCGCTTGATCAAGGCCGCGGCAATGACGTCACGTTATGTGCTCACCGGTCTCTTGGTTGGCGGGTTGCTGGGTTTCGTGGCCGGACTCGCTCTTGGCACGATCAGTGCGGTGCGCACGGTGGCAGCATTCGGTGTCGCTCTTCCTCTGTCGTTTCCACGCACGGCCGCCTTCTTGGTCGTGGTGGGTTACTTCGGAGTGATGAGCGACCGGAGCGTATACGCTATCGCGATCTATATGACCGCCGCCTTGGTCGGATTCATGACCTTCCGGGCGACTCGTTCGGAAATCGAGAACCCCACACATCCGGAGGTCTTTGACGGGGCGGTCATGCTGCATCGGACGCGGTGGTCCGTGACCAGAGTCTACGTCTTACCGCTGGTGCTTCCCAAAAGCTTCACGGCGATCATGTACGTGGCCTCTACTATTTGGCCATTCATGATCTTTGCGGAGCCGACCGGAGCGCCTTCGGTGTCGGGAATCGGGAACTATGTCTACGACATGTTCCAATCCGGCAGGTGGGACCACCTCTTTGCTTCAGCTTTGGTGGTGGCTTTAGCCGGTCTGGCGACGACGGCCGTGGCGTACTTGATCCAAGTGGCGGTTTTGCGCCGCTACTAAAACCCCGGGCGGTATGCGCCCGGGGTTCGTTGTCTCTTGTTTAGATGAATCCACCGCAGGAGGTGAAATATACCTCTTCAGTCTTAGTGGCTTCGACGGCATCGCATGACGCTCCCGAAAGCGTGGTTGTGGAGCTGTCGCTGGTCGTATCAATGTCCTTAGCCTGGATGGCGGCGGAACCGAAACCAGACACTGCTAGAATGAACAGAGCGAATCGGTAGGGGCGAGACTTGATTTGTGATAACAAATTTCTCATGCCTTTATTTTACCATGTCAGCTTGGCTAGTCGTCAATATAGAAACGCTTGGTTTTTGGGGATTGTCCAAATGTGGCCGGAACGACGGTACATTTAAGAGGCAGGTAGTGACCGTCTCTCACGCCATCCGCAAAGGTATAGTCGGGCGCCACTCGTATCTTGACGGCGAGTAGGGGAGCTAGTTCGTCTCCAAGGCCTCCTATGGCGTTTGCGTCGCCTCTGGTAGTCAGTCTAATCTCGACTTCCGGTAGAGTTCGTTCCTCAACTTTTTTCCGCGCCAAATGTAATTCGTAATCGCCATCGAGAGCTGGATGGAGTCCGTAGACGGCACGTTCGATGATATCGATGCGCAATTCGCCTCCATGAAGTTTGATACGGTCCAATTCTATACGTCCCAGTATCCGGTAGTAATCTCGGTTATCGTGCGCGACAATTTGGACACGGTCACCGGTGCGATATCGCAACAATGGAAAGTGATTCTGTACTGTCCAGGTATGGCTGATGACCAGTTCGTTTTCGTCTCCGATGATTTCCCAGTGAGATATCTCGGTCGGTAAATATACCGCCCCGATGTCTGGGATTATCGGTCCGACTCCCACCACTCCTTGTGACTCTGTGAGGGCATAATCGCCCCAAAGGTATGCGTTTGGAAAAGTAGCGAGAAGTCTTTTTGTGCCGGCGGTGGTCAAGGTTTCTCCCGCTAATTCTATGCGTTTGATACGGGAGCAGGCTTTATGTTCCTGGAGTAGGGGAGTCAATGCTTCAAGAGTGCTGGGCGTGCACATGATGTGATCGAGACCGGCGCGTAAGGCGAGAGCCAGACTCCCAGACAGATCATTGAGGTCGCCGGCAATAACAATATGGCCTGATCCCGCCTGGTGACAGGTATTTTGCATCAGGTGGTGCGGTGCAAAAAAGTTTAGCAGACATCGAGTGGGGTGTTGGTCATCAAAGTGATTTTCATACGCGGATGACACACTGCGCGGATAGGCCAACGGTTTACCGCCGCTGGTGCCAGAAGTGACGCGGACGGTGCCAATTTCGGAATATGGAGTAAACGACCTCTTTAGGAAAGGTACTGCCGCGATATTCTCCTTGGAGAGGAGCGGCAAACGTTTCCAATCTTCCCAGGTGGTTATTTGTTTCGGCCGATCGTGGCCGTAGAGATTCCGATAGAAATCACTGTGTTCATTCCCGACAGCATATTGATATACCCGATCTAGTTTTTTAAGAAGATCTTTCATGATATGGAGAATGTATCGTTAGTAGGTTTTGCTGAAAGTCGGAAAGGGAGCGTAACATCAACGATTTTCACCGGCCAGGCGTCTGGTAGGCTGACTCGTTGCGCCCCATCCTCGCCATCTTCCCAGGAGAAGAACTCGTTCCGTTTGAAATCAGGCGTGGCCGCCTGCTCGGGTTCTTGAGATAGAAGCGGTAGTCCTGGTACCAAGTGCAGTTCATTAAGAATCAAGATTGATTCGGATTTAGAATCGCCGTGAGGCCAAGTCGACATGTCTTTATGAATCACGATGATCGCTTTCGGCCGTTCCGTGATGTCTTTCATTATGCCGACGATCGTCGATAGTGATTCGGGCGCCGTAATGACGATATCTACACCGGCTTGATCGCAAAAAGGTTTCAAGAGCGGTAGATTCTGTGGCGGGATCAAGATCACCGGTACGCCGACATCTCTGGTCGTCCGGTACACCAAAGGTTCGATC
>DBEA01000017.1:11840-12433 GCA_002293845.1 Patescibacteria group bacterium UBA918
GGTACACCAAAGGTTCGATCTGCCAGATCTGCGGCGTGGCGCACACGATCGAGCGCTTGATATCGAGCGAGACACATATCCGTTCAAGGGATCTCCAGCGATACGTATCTGGAAAAGGGAACGGAGCGGGGTCATCTTGAGGAGACCAGAAAGCAGGAACCAGATGTAGCCCCGACAAATCATCGGAACGTAAGCGTCTACAATTATCACCGCTTGTCTTATCCAGCACCCGCCTATTTTATCGTCATTGCTAGTTTGGTGCACGGGTCGCTAAAAGTCGCACAATGGTACGCTGACGCCCCACCAATTCATATTGACATTGGTGCCGGTCTTGCAGCGCGAACCATCGGAGAGAAAGACGCTAAAAGCGTAGGCCTGGCCGTTCGAACCCCAGACATAGCGCGCCCCTTCGGCGATCAGTTTTGGAGACATGGCCGATATGTAACCGCCCGTCACCAAATACGGTGATAACGTTGAGAGGGTTAGGCCACTACCGGAAGTGGACGGTGTCGGATAGGTACCGTTATCGACAAAGTACGACTCGGTCGCGGTCTTTAGTTGCTTCACTTCGGCCTTCGTGGCCGCATCGCGCG
>DBEA01000005.1:0-8737 GCA_002293845.1 Patescibacteria group bacterium UBA918
ACGCTGACGGTGCACTGAGTGAGCCGCGCGCCCCCGCGCGGCCGGCGAGGGGCAGTCCGGTTCATCATTTATGGTGTATCATTTATAATCTAAGTCATGGCCGACAAGCGTTCTACAGAACAACTTGATAATTTACGCGACCGCCTGTATGCGCGTGGCGAGACTCCGCGTCCACATGAGCGCGTCAGCATTAAAGCCGGTTCAGCCTCCGACGTGCGACCCAAGCCGGCCTTGGATGATGTCGGAATGCGGCCGCTCGAAGAGCCAGTGGCACCAGAAGTTGACGCGATCGCGGCAGGCTTCGAGGAGCCCAAACCTCGTCGCAGTTACCGCAAGGCGCTACTCATGACCGCTATCGGCTTCTTCGCTTTGTCGGTGCTGGTCTCGAGCGTCTATCTGGTGTTGGGAAAGAACACGGTCTCTGGAAGCAACATCGTACTCAACGTTTCCGGCCCTTTCACGCTCGGTGGCGGCGATGTCCTTGACCTGCAAGCATCCATTACCAATCAAAATTCTGTCGCTATCGAGTCGGCTACTCTCGTGGTCTCGTATCCTGCCGGCACTCGTTCCGCCGATGACTCGGGCAAGGAGTTGTTCACCGAAAGGATACCGCTAGATTCCAGCATTGCTTCCGGAGAGACTCGTAACGTGTCAGTTAAGGCTCGGGTGTTCGGCGAGGAGAATCAGGAAGCGGAGGTCAAGGTCAGCGTGGAATATCGGGTCACAGGCAGTAGCGCTACCTTGGTCAAGGAAGCCGCCGCTCACCGTTTCAAAATCAGTCATGCTCCGGTTACTCTAAAGGTGGAAGCGGAAAAAACCATATCTTCCGGTCAAGAGACCACTGTGAAGATCGTCGTTACTTCGAATTCGTCGGCGCCGATAAAAGATCTGATGGTCAAGGCCGAATACCCCACCGGTTTTGATTTCAGTCGATCGGAGCCGGCACCGGTCTCGGGCCGCAACGTTTGGCGGTTGGACGAGCTTAAGCCTGAAGAGAGCGTCACGATCGAGGTCACTGGCGTCATAGTCGGTACCAAATCGGATAAGTACGTAATGAAGTACTCGGTCGGGGCGGCCGGAGATCGCAATCCGAACGATATAGCGTCCTTATTGGCGGTGGGGGACACCGAATTCACGCTGGAGGATCCGTTTTTTGACATCGACGTGTCCATCAATAACAGCGATAACGGAACCGTATCCATCGCTCCGGATTCTCAGGCCACTGTTTTTATCGACGTCAAAAACACTTTGGACACCCCGGTATATGACGCCCTGGTGGAGATCAAGCTCTCCGGTAATGCCCTCCCTGATACGAATGTATTGACGAATATCGGTTACTACGACTCAAATACTCGCACGATCCGCTTCGATAGCGGTTCTGCCGGCGGACTGCGCCGTTTGAACCCAGGTTCGAGCGAGCGACTGAGTTTCAGTTTGCGTCCGTCCACTTCGGGTCTGGAAACGCCGCAGGTCGTACTCGAGGTCTCGGCATCGGCTCGCAGGGTGTCGGAGACTAATGCCAGAGAGACCATAGCCGGCACGATCGAACGCACGGTCAAAATTGAGAGTCGTCCGACCATCAACGCTACGTTGGTAACTGCCGCGAGCGGGCCAGTGCCCCCGGTAGTGGGCAAGGAGACGATCTACGAAGTGCTTTGGAAGATCACTAATTCCGCCAACAGTATTTCGGGAGCAGTGGTGACCGCGGTCTTGCCGACCTATGTGGAGTGGAAAGGGAGCGGAAGCGGTTCAGGTGCTTGGAGTTATAACCCGTCGACCCGCACCGTCGAGTGGCAGGCTGGAAGCGTGAATTCCGGCGCGTCAGCTAGCGGTACCTTCCGGGTCTCTCTCTTGCCAAGTAGCTCGCTTGTTGGTAGAACACCTACGTTGGTAGAGGCCGCGCATATGAAGGCCACGGACAATTTCACTAGCGCGCTGCTTAGACAATCGTCGAGCGATGTGACAACCGAGCTCGGCGGTCAGCGCAACAGCGGGGTGGTGCAGTCGAATTAATAGATCAAACATTACAGAATGGCGGATACAGACAACAAGATGGAGAAGATCGTGTCGCTCGCGAAGCGTCGAGGTTTCGTCTATCCGGGATCGGAGATCTATGGCGGTCTGGCTGGCATCTACGATTTCGGACCACGGGGCGTTGAGTTGATGAACAATATCAAGCGCGCCTGGTGGAAGGCGCACGTGTACGACAAAGAAAACTACTTTGGTCTGGATTCCGGTATGTTCAAACACCCGCGCGTTTGGGAAGCGAGCGGACACGTCGGAGGTTTTTCCGACCCTTTGGCAGAGTGCAGGGAGTGCAATACTCGCATCCGCGTCGATAAGGAGCTTGCTAATGTCGGCGTCGTGGCCGACGAAAAGATGAGTATCGAAGAGATCAACGCTCTCTTCGATGCGAACCGTGAGTCGATAGCTTGTCCTAAATGCGGTGCTAAGAATTTTTCTGAAGCACGCGCTTTCAATCTGCTAGTGAAGTCGAACCTCGGTGATTTCACCTCGGATGGGGGTGAACCGGTATATCTCCCAGGCGAAGCTTGCCAAGGTATATACCTCGATTACAAGAACATCGTCGACACGATGCAACCCAAGATGCCCTTCGGCGTCGCTCAGATAGGCAAGGCTTTTCGTAACGAGATATCGCCTCGTAATTTCCTGTTTCGTACCCGTGAGTTCGAACAAGCCGACACGCAGGTTTTCGTGCGACCGAATGAGAACAAGGAACTCTACGAAGAGATCAAACGCGACCGCTGGAATTGGTACGTGAACGGATTAGGTATCGATGAGAGCAAGTTGCGTTGGAAACAACACGAAAACCTGGTTTTTTACGCCGCTGACGCCTGGGACATCGAGTACGAGTTCCCGACCGGTTTCGACGAACTTGAAGGTATTCATGACCGCACGAATTACGACCTCACTCAGCATCAGGAGTTTTCCGGCACCGACTTGCGCTACACTGATCCGGAGACGGGCGAGAAGTACATTCCTTGGATATTGGAAACGTCGGTCGGTCTCGGGCGCATGTTTTTGGCCGTCCTCTCCGATGCTTACCATGAAGAAGAGATGGACGGGGAGACGCGAGTGGTGCTTCGACTGAAGCCGGATTTGGCTCCGGTGCGGGTCGCGGTTTCGCCGCTGTTGCGCAATAAGTCGGAGCTGGTGGAGAAGGCGAGGGAAGTCTATAAGATGTTGAAGCAAGAGTTCGGCAACGTCGCTTGGGACGACAACGGCAACATCGGCAAACGCTATCGTCGTCAGGACGAGATCGGCACGCCGTACTGCGTGGTCATCGACTTCGATACTCTTGGTGAGAATCCGTCGCTTCTCGATACCGTCACCGTTCGCGATCGCGACACTGGCGAGCAACAGCGGGTCGCTATTTCGGAATTGATCTCTGTTTTGAAATAGGTATGTCACAGAAAAAAGCCCGATACCTTACCACCACTCTGCCGTACGTGAACGCCGATCCACATATCGGCTTCGCGACCGAGGTGGTGGTGGCCGACGCGTTGGCGCGGTACTGGCGGCTCATGGGCCACGAGGTTTTTTTCAACACTGGCACCGACGAGCACGGTCAGAAGATCGCCGGCAAGGCCGACGAGAAGGGACAGTCACGGCAAGAATATGTAGACCATTTCGCGGGGGAGTTCAAGAAGTTAGGCACGGCCCTTGATCTCTCCTTCGACCGTTTCATTCGCACCACCGACCCCGATCATAAGGCGGCGGCGCAGGCCATCTGGCGGAAGTGTCTGGAGAACGGCGATATCTATAAAAAGAAATACAAAGGTCTCTACTGCGTCGGCGACGAGATGTTCCTACGCGACTCCGACCTCGTCGATGGCCGCTGTCCGAATCATCCGAACATGGAGCCACAGGTGGTGGAGGAGGAAAACTACTTTTTCGCGCTGTCGAAGTATCAGGACTATCTCCAAGAGTATCTAGGGAAACCCGGAGTCATCGAACCGGAGTGGCGTCGTCTCGAGGCTTTGAAGTTCGTGGAGAGCGGCCTGGAGGATTTCTCCATCTCCCGCGAACGCGCGCGCCTCGATTGGGGAATCGACGTGCCGGACGATGAAAATCAGGTCATGTATGTGTGGTTCGACGCGCTCTCAAACTACATCTCCACGCTCGGTTGGCCCGAAGACAAAGACGGCAACTTCAAGAAGTTTTGGGAAGAAGGGGAGACGACCCAGTTGGCCGGGAAGGACCAGGTGCGTTTCCAGTCGATCATGTGGCAGGCGATGCTAAAGAGTGCCGGTGTGAAAGCTACCGACCGGGTCGTTTACCACGGTTTCATCACTTCCGGCGGACAGAAAATGTCGAAGTCCTTGGGTAATGTCATCAGCCCTTATGATCTCGTCACCCGCTACGGCACCGAAGCCACGCGATATCTTTTGTTGCGCCATGTGCATCCGTTCGAAGATTCCGATATCACCACCGGGCGTCTGGATGAACTCTATACTGCCGGTCTGGTGAACGGCCTCGGCAACCTCGTGGCTCGTGTCATGAAAATGGCTGAGACACATATGGAAGGCCCCATAGATAGACCCGAGCCGTCCGGCTTCGATCGAGAATATCTCGAAGCTTTGGATTCGTTCAATATCCAAACCGCTTGCGATTTCATTTGGCGCAAGGTGGGGGAAATGGACGAGCGCATTACTACCGAAGCACCTTTCAAGTTGGTAAAAACCGACTTGGAAAAGGCTAAAACGATAATTAGGGAACTTGTTCGCGAACTATATATAGTCGGGCGCATGTTGCATCCGATAATGCCTCAAACCTCCACAGCTATCAAAGAGGCGGTTCTTGCCAACAAAAAACCGGAGAATCTATTTACACGACTAGACCAATAGGTTACCGATCGATCGGTTAAAAAATAACATACGGTTAACCGTATGTTATTTTTTAACCGATTCTTTTTAAGACCGATTTCCACCTGCCTCGGCCGCGAGGCGGCATACCAGCTCGCAATACTATTTCTAACATTCGCCAAAATTTTTCGTATTCTTCGCGGCGTTTGGTTATAAAGTCGACGATTGCTTGGTAACGGCCATTTTCAAAATCGTGGTGTATCGATTCCGCCGTACTAGGGCTTAGCTTCAAGAGTTGAGCTACACGGTAGGGAGAATTGTCCTCGATGAACATGACTACTGCCGCCAGTCTTTTCGTGAGCATGATTTTTTCCTCTTCGCCGAGTAGTTCATTGAAAAATTTAGCAGACGAGGATTTATCTAATCTGGCAATCACGGCATTGAGTTGCGCGTATAGTCTCGAAAATTCCTTCCGCGGCAGTTTTTGTTTTGAAACGTTGGTCATCTTATATTACGGTTAACCGTATGTTAAATAATGTTCTGTTTCGGGAGTAAAGACATCGAGTATTGCGGCGCGTAGCTTTCGCAGACGTTTTAGTCGAAAATATAATACGGTTAACCGTATTATAACGAGTTTTGAAGACATGATATGCTGTTTTGTGAATAACCATGAGCGAGATCAAATACATCGACACGCATGCGCACGTGAACATCAATGCCTTTAAAGACGACTATCAGGCGGTGATCTCCAAGTGCGCGGATGAAGGAGTAGCGATCGTGAACGTCGGTACGCAACAGGATACCAGCAAGAGAGCGGTGGAGTTGGCGATGGAGGCCGACAATTGCTTCGCAATTGTCGGCCTCCATCCGGTCCACACCAGCGCCAGCTATCACGACGAACAAGAACTTGGAGAAAACATGAAAGGTTTTACTAGCCGGGGCGAGAAGTTCGACGCGGCTTACTACCGTGAATTGGTCCGCAATGAAAAAGTGGTGGCGATCGGCGAGTGCGGCTTGGATTATTATCGTCTCCAAACCGACACCAAGGCCGTTCAGGAAGAAGCTTTCGTCGCGCAAATAGAGTTAGCGAACGAGCTTGGTTTGCCGCTCATGATCCATACGCGCGACGCAAAGGGGAATAGCGCCTCGGCCAAGGCCGAGGCGGGCGTGGGCAATGTGTACGACGACACTTACGAAATTTTGAAAACGCACGCCAAGGTGCCGGGCAACGTCCACTTTTATGCCGGCACCTGGGAGCAGGCCCGGAAATTCTTCGATATTGGCTTTACCGTCTCTTTCACCGGGGTCATCACCTTTGCCAAAGATTATGAAGAAGTAGTGAGGAGCGCGCCGCTGTCGATGATCCATGCCGAGACCGACTGTCCGTACGTGGCGCCGGTGCCGTACCGCGGACAACGCTCGGAACCTTGGATGGTCAAAGAGGTTTATAAAAAGATCGCCGAGATCCGCGGCGAGGATGAGGAGGTTGTCAGGGCGCAGCTGGTTGAAAACTCAAAAAGGTTATATCGAATATAAGAAAAGGGATGATTTGGAGTCGGACCAAATCATCCCCCGCGGCGCCAACGAGGCCGCTGAAATTAGGTGGAGGTTTCTGTTGCCAGGTACCTCCGAACCCCGCCTCAAGGTGCTACCCTTAGAGGGCTTCTCACGCGTTAAGCGTGCCCAGCGACGCCCATGCGGGCGAGGCCGAGTTTCGCGAGAAAGGCGGGGATACCGCCATTCTCGCCAGCAGTGTCATTTTCGACATTTGTCGGTGTTTCGAAGCGGCCTTTTAGACCAGTGGCGTCTTTAGACGCTCGTCGATCCTATTTCGCCCCCAGCAAAAGCACACTCATGAGAAGAACTTGAAGTGTGTTTTTGGTGGAGGCGCCGGGTACCGCCCCCGGGTCCGAATCGCTTATTACACGCCACACTTCTAGCACCGTGGGCCAAGATACCACATTTAAAAAAGTTGTCAAATTCTAATCGAAGATGTGGAGGAGATATTGATCTATTTCCCTCTGTGCCACGTCATAGAAATGCAGGTCGTTCTTCTTAAGATAAGTAGCGAATTCCTGACCGACAAAGCGCCAGTGCCACGGCTCGTAGACGTAATAAGCGTTGCTTTCGGGATAAGAGAGAGTGAAGCCGTACTTGTGCGCGTTTTTAGTGAGCCACTCGTAGGCTGGAGTGGAGGCGAAAGCATTGGTAAGTCCACCATTCATGTTGGAAGTAGTGAAGTCGATCGTAGTGCCGAGTTGGTGTTCGGAGAAGCCCTGGTCGGCCGAGAAGGCGTTGGCTCCGCTACCGTAGGTGACCGTGTAGGCACCTTTTAGCGAGGCTTGGTCGTAGAAGGAACGGTAGGCCGAAGTGACCCAAAGTTCGACACCGTCTTCCTTGGCATCTGCGAGCATGTCCTCGAAGAACGGTATCACTTTCGTGTGGAGCTTGAGTTCTTTGTTTTCGCTATACTTCCACTCCTCGTCTATTTCTTTGAGGGACTCGGGAATGTAATGTTCGTTCAAGAAATAGACCTTGGAGTACTTCTGTAGCAGTTCCTTGTCGGTCTTCGAAAGTTTGTCGAGGTCGGACACGGTGCCGGCGATCTCTTGTATCTGATCTTCCATGTCGTCGTTCCGCTCCTTCTCGCCGCGCAGTCGGTCTTCGGTCTCCGAGAGTTCGTCGGCGGTCATCTGTAAACGTTCGGACAACTCGGTGACCAATTCCTCTTTGAGCGCGAGCTCCTTTTCGAGGCCCATTTTGGTCTCGGCCGCCGCCTGGCGTTCTTGGTCGCTTTGCCACCAAAAGAAACCTTGGCTGGCCAGAGCCATGACCAAGAGAGCTAGTATCAGGATGTTGTGTCGGTCGAATTTCATGACCTGATTTTAGCACGCGGATGATACGGGTCGGACGGCAAGTTCCGGTTGAAATCCAGAGGAATTCGTGGTATGGTGGCGCGGTTAGTAGTTGGCGGCCGGCCTGTGGCCGGCCGCCAGTTAACAAAATAATAATGGCAGAAAACAACATGCCGGCGATCGAAGCCGAGAACGTAGAGATGGAGGAGGAGATGGATTCTCCCGAGATCCATAGCTACGAACTGGCTTTCCACGTGCTTCCAACGATCGCCGAAGGGGAAGTGGAGGGTGTCTTTGCCTCGATCAAAGACGTTATTAAAAAAGAAGGGGGTGAGATCTTCGATGAAGAGGCACCGGAACGTTTCGAACTCGCCTATGAAGTGGTTCGTCACCTAGAGGGCAAGAACCGCGGTTTCAATAGCGCCTATTTCGGTTGGGTACGCTTCAAGGCGACCGGCGCGGCCGCGGTGGTAGTGAACGCCGAGGCCGATCAAAACAGCTCGATCTTGCGCCACTTGCTCATCAAGCTCACTCGCGTGGAGGAAGAGAACCCATTCCGCTTCCATGACGCTATTCGCGATCTTAGACCGGTGGTCAATATCGAAGAGCCCGAGGCGGTAGCGACCGACGAAGCGACGGCGGAGGAGGGTGATAAGAACGGCGAAGTGGACGAAGAGTCGCTCGACAAGGCTCTTGAGGAAAAAGAGGTCTAAAAGCGGTATAATTCGATTCAAGGTCATAAACTGAGCCCTGAACCTTATACGCTCTTAATCCAGATATATGTACATCAACAAGGCGATCATCTACGGCAATCTCACTCGGGATCCGGAAAAGCGCGCGTTACCGAGCGGCCAAGCGGTGTGTTCGTTCGCGGTAGCGACCAATCGTTCCTATACCGACAAAGACGGAAAGAAACAGGAGCAGACCGAGTACCACGATGTCGTGGCCTTCGGAAAATTGGCCGATGTCATGGGTCAATGGCTCAAGAAAGGTCGCCCCGTGTACATCGAGGGTCGGATGCAGACCCGCTCTTGGGAGCAGGACGGAGTTAAGCGC
>DBEA01000005.1:8847-11589 GCA_002293845.1 Patescibacteria group bacterium UBA918
TTGAGCAGGACGGAGTTAAGCGCTATCGCACCGAGATCGTAGCCGACAATTTCCAGTTCGGAGCCGACGGCGGCAGAGGGGGAGCCGGCAGCAGTGCCGCTAACACGGTAGCCGCTTCTAATGAGGCAGGAACACCGAACGCGCCTAAATTGCCCGACTATCCCGAAGAAGAGATCAATCCCGACGACATACCCTTTTAAGACAGGATTTTGGCGCATTTGTACCGGTTTCGGTCGCCTGGCTTAGTCGCCGTAGTTAGTCTACGTCTTCCGCGCCAAGCTCCCTCCAACCGGCACAACTACACCAAAATCCAGGTCTTAAAATCTTAAATAGGATCAAATACTACTTTCTAATTACACGTACTAACCTATGGACAACGAAAACAAAGAAAAAAAGCAGGAAATACATCACATCGATTATAAGGACATCACCAAGCTCGGCGCGCAGATCAATCCGCACGCCCGCATCTTGTCTAGGAAGCGCACCGGCCTCAAGGCCAGTGCTCAGCGCGACCTCGCCAAGTCGATCAAGAGAGCTCGCTTTATGGCCTTGCTACCATACGTAAGCCATTAGAAAAATGCCGGCCTGCAGGGCCGGCGTTTTTCTATCCGCAACCATTCGATGTTCATTGATAGTTTTAGTCACTGGAGCAGCGATTAGGATTAGGAGGAAATGAAAAATGTATGTGATGGCGCGGGCGGAAAGTCACCCCGATGGGTGTGGGTTCGTTCGTTTCTCAGGCTTTGTCTTTAAGAGAAAGATTGCTAATGCCACTCTCGTGATGTATCGTACCAACTCGCGGTTGGTCGCCAACCTCGAGGACGTCGAGGTAGTGCAGTGCGAAAGAGGCAAGGGTTACGGCAGGCGCTTACTATTGAAACTAGTGAGTTATCTGCAGGCCTACGCTCAGGTTCATGGTGAATCGATAGAGTTGAAATTTACCAGCAGGCCCTCCCGGGTCAAAGCGAATCACCTGTATCGAAGCCTCGGATTTCAGCTGGCGGCCACTGCCACCCCAGGCGGCACGAATCTGTACAAGATGACAATATCTCCCTAGTGACGAGCGGCGGCCCCCGGAGGGGCCGCCGCATTTTCGTCACTAAAACCTAACACCTGAAACCTAGAACCTGACCTAGTCTACGCTTTCTCTATGCGCTCGACGTAGTTCTCGGTCTCGGTATTGATGGAGATGATATCGCCCTCGCCGATGAACATCGGCACCATGATATGTGCGCCGGTCTCTAAAGTGACATCCTTTAAAGCGCCTTGAGCGGTGTTGCCCTTTACTGCCGGCATCGCCTCCGTGACCTTAAGTTCCACCTTGATCGGTAGGGAAACGCCGATGATCTCTTCGTCATATACCAATGCCTCGACGTCGGTATTGGCCTTCATATATTTGGCGGCAGGACCGATGAGGTCGCCTGAAAGGGAAAAGCGCTTGCTCTTGTCCCCAGCCTCATGGAACCAATAATCGCCCTTTTGTTCGTAGATGAAGGTGATCATTTTCTTCTCGAGCTCCGCCTCTTCGGCGTTTTCGTTCTGATGGAAAGAGTATTCGACCACCCGGCCGGATTTGAGGCTCTTTAGCTTGGTGACATTGACCGGTTTGCGCTGTTGCTTGCGGAAAACATGGCTAGAAACAACGACATAAGGCTCATCGTTGAAGATGATAACTTTCTTCGGCAGGATTTCGTTATATGATAGGACAGACATGGTAGTGTAGTTAGAACCCGCAGATACTATCAGCATATGCTTGGTTTATCAACCAGTGAACACGTCGGCGACCTTAAAGACGAGGTCATATTGGCACGCTCGGTACGCGAGCCCTGGATATTCTCGGTGCTATTGGATCGCTACGAAGCGGCGTTTTTACGCCGGGCCGAGCACGTGCTCAAGAGTCGCGAAGATGCCGAAGAGGTAGTTCAGGACGCTTTTACCAAGATATATCTCAATGCCGCACGTTTCGAACCGGCGCCAGGCGCTAGTTTTTCCTCCTGGGCTTACAAGATACTCTTGAACACCGCTTTCACTCGTTACCAAAAACTCATGAAGCAAGGGCATCGGTTCATGAACCTCGACCCGGAATTCGAACAGTTGCTGGGGGAACGAGCTCACCATAAGGCTTTCGAGGAGGACAAAGACATAGTGGAAAGGGTTTTGGAGAAACTACCGGGACATTTGGCCGCCGTTTTGCGGCTCCACTATCTTGAACGTTGGAGCCATAAAGATATAGCTGACCTGTCCGGCGAGGAGGTGGGAACCATCAAGGCTCGAGTGCACCGGGCTAAGGCGGCTTTTCGCAAGGCGGCGAGCGGTATGGGGTTGGTAACGTAACTTTGCGCGGTCAAGTATGGTTTAGAATATAGAAAACAAATATGACCAGATTAGGCAAAAAAATAATGCGGCGCGTCTATTACGCTTTTGTCCTGCGCACCCTATGGCATCCGCTATCGGTGCATCTAGCGGTGATATCGATCGGTGTCTTCGCGCTCTCGAGAGCCGTGTCCATACCGGACGTCTGGGCCAACCTGATGCAGGTCAAGGTCGGAGAGATGATGAACTTCTTTGTCGGCGCGTTTCTGAACACGCAATTCGCTGTCATATTATGGGTCGCCGTCATCGCGGCCGCCTTGATCTCCTTGACGGTAGGAATGTTGCGCGAGCAACGTTTGAAGCATGTCTTAGGTCGGGAGGCGGAATGGGCGTGATCTGGCGTTGAACGGTGGCGCGGAAAAACCGCGG
>DBEA01000005.1:11740-12509 GCA_002293845.1 Patescibacteria group bacterium UBA918
CGGTTTTTCCGCGCCACGACATTTTAACCGTTCGATTCCTCCTTCATGGCCTTTCTGACGTTCTTTAAGAGGTCGTTGGCCACTTTGCTATTCTCGCGCAAATAGGTACGCGCCGCATCGTAACCGCGGCCGAGTTTGACCGCTGTGGAGTCGTCTCCGCTCGGGGGGTTATAACTATAAGATGAGCCGCTTTTTTCGACTAGCTTATATTTTTCTCCCAGTGCCAAAAGTTCACCTTCGCGACTGATGCCTTCGTTGTATATGAGATCGAATTCCGTCGATCGAAAAGGCGCGGCCACTTTGTTTTTTACCACTTTGACGCGGTGACGCCCACCGACCACTTCTTCGCCCTTCTTGATCTGGGCGATGCGGCGAATGTCGAGACGGACCGAAGTGTAGAACTTGAGAGCCTTACCGCCTGGAGTCGTCTCCGGATTGCCGAACATCACACCGATCTGCATGCGGATCTGGTTGATGAAGATGACGATGGTCTTCGATTTGGCGACCACTCCGGTCAGTTTGCGTAAAGCCTGACTCATTAGTCGTGCTTGCTTACCCACGTGCATAGCGCCCATTTCACCCTCGATCTCGTCGCGCGGCGTGAGCGCCGCTACCGAGTCGATGACCACCACGTCCAATTTACCACTACGGACCAAAGACTCGACTATCTCCAGAGCTTGTTCGCCGTTGTCTGGCTGAGAGATGAGCAGTTCTTCGAGCTTCACGCCGAGTTTCTTAGCGTATTCTGGATCGAGCGCGTGTTCCGCAT
>DBEA01000005.1:12673-14949 GCA_002293845.1 Patescibacteria group bacterium UBA918
CGAGCGCGTGTTCCGCATCGATGAAAGCGCAAATACCGCCTTTCTTCTGGGCTTCGGCGACCACATGCAGAGAGAGGGTCGTCTTGCCGGATGACTCCGGACCATAGATTTCGATGATACGGCCTCTGGGCAGACCGCCGATGCCTAAAGCGTCGTCGAGACCGATAGAGCCGGTAGGGATAACGTCGATGTCGACCTTCTGCGATTCGCCGAAGGTCATGATGGCTTCGTCGCCGAATTTGGTCTTGATGGCTCGCAAGGTATCCAATATCTTGCTGTCGTCTCGTCTGTCTGTCGTCTCGGTCGCTGCGGTCTCTTTTTTCTTAACGGTGGTTTTCTTTGCCATATGGAGGAATTATATCAAAAATGCGGCCGCTTATCTTTGCACGATGTTCTGACTCTCTATAAACACCAGGGGTTGTTCCCAGTGGTGTATGCGGCCATAACGGTCGTAGGCGGCGACGCTGACGGTTCCGGCACCGTTTTCCAAGATGACAGCTTCTTCGAAGCCTCCAGACTGATCGGTGACTATAGGACGGCCGTTAAGCAATAGCTTGACCGCGTTTTGGGCGGTGCCGCGGAGGGTGACGACGCGGTCGTTCTGGACGATGGACGGGGGCTCGATGATCGTGATCGCCGGTCCGGCTATCAGATAACGTGCTTGCCAGAGGCCGTAGCCGATACCGAGCAGGGCGATCAAACAAAACGCGGTCAGGCGTATGAGTCGGGGCAGTATGAACGTCGGAGTATTGATCGGTTTCATTATATTTTTCTAAAATTCCTCGTTATTGCCGCCGCCATCTTGTCCAGCGAGGATCTCGCGGGGTTTGGAACCGTCTTGCGGACCGATGACGCCGCGTTCTTCCAGGATGTCCATTAAGCGCGCGGCACGGGAATATCCGATGCGTAATTTGCGCTGTAAGTAGGAAGTCGAGGCTTTACCGGCTTCGATCACGGCTTGTTTGGCCTCCTCGAAGAGATCGTCGTCATCGTCGCCCCCCATCGAGCCGAAAGCGGCTTCGCCGCCGGTGCCGGAAACGCCGTCGAGATCGATCGAATCGAGATCGTGGACACTGCTTTGGCTCTTGAGGTAATCCACCACGCTATGCAGCTCTTCTTCGGATATGTACGCCGACTGCAAACGGATCGGTTTAGCTAGTTCTCCTGAGAGGAACAGCATGTCTCCGGCGCCCAACAGCTTCTCAGCACCGATCTGATCCAAGATGGTACGCGAATCGATCTGCGACGCCACCTGTAAGGCCACGCGGCTCGGCACGTTGGCTTTAATGAGACCGGTGATGACGTTGACCGACGGCCTTTGGGTCGAAAGCACCAAGTGGATGCCGACGGCGCGGCTCATCTGGGCCAGACGGACGATGCAGGCTTCGAGTTCGCGCGGATAACTCGACATCAAGTCCGCCAATTCGTCGATGATGATAACGATATATGGCATCGGTTCCGGCAAGGCTTCTCGTTCGGAGTCTTTCGAACCGTTCTTTACGAAGTTGGCCTTGGCGGGCTTGTAGACCTTCTCATGATACGAACCCACGTCACGGACCCTTTCAGCTTGGAGAATATCGTAACGTCTTTCCATCTCCTTGATCGCCCATTTGAGGGATAAGATCGCCTTTTTGGCTTCGGTGATGACCGGGGTTAAAAGATGCGGAATGCCGTTGTAGAGCGTTAATTCCACGCGTTTGGGGTCGACCATGATGAAGCGTAGCTGCTCTGGAGAGTTGCGGAACAACAGTGAAGTTATAAGCGTGTGGATAGTGACCGACTTACCCGAGCCGGTGGTACCGGCGATAAGTATGTGGGGCATCTTGGCGACGTTGGCGTAGTGCGGTATGCCGGTGATGTCGCGGCCGAGGGCGACCAAGAGTGGCTTCGGTGAATCGGCGTATTCGGCCGAACCGAGCAGATTGGCCAGGCCGACGGTAGCTTTTTGGGTGTTCGGCACTTCGATACCGACCAACGATTTGCCTGGTATCGGCGCCTCGATACGGATCGGCGAAGCGGCCAAGGCTAGTTCCAGGTTGTTCTGGAGACCGACGATCTTCGAGATGCGCACGCCTTCGGCCGGTTTGAGCGCGAAGCGGGTCACTGATGGTCCGATGGAGACCTCGTCCATTTCCACCTCGATGTTGAAGTTCTTGAGGGTGCGCTTGATGATGTTGGCATTAGCTTTGACGTCACCGCTCTTGGATTTACCGCGGTCCTTGGAAAGTAGGGTAAGCGGAGGTGGATCGTATGGCCCTTCGAACGCGGAGATGGTG
>DBEA01000002.1:0-11407 GCA_002293845.1 Patescibacteria group bacterium UBA918
TGATGCGGCGCTTTTTCTTTTGTGCCCTCACCCGGAATCGAACCAGGATCTCTTCCTTAGGACGGAATCGTTCTATCCATTGAACTATGAGGGCGTTTGTGCGCATCACTCTACCATAATTGGCCCGGATAGGTGATATAATCCTACCTATATGCCACCGGACTATACCGAACTTAAGCGTATCATCGAAAAGCAGGGACAGTTATTGGAGGAGAACAATCGCATGCTTCGCAAGCTGAAGCGCTATCAGACCATGGCGTTTTTTTCGTCCCTTTTGTGGTACGCGCTTCTCATCGGTCTTCCTTTCGCCATGTACTATTATGTCCTGGGCCCTTATATCGAGGCCTTCGGTTTCCATGCCAACTTAAAAGAGTTGCCAGGCTACGGCCAGTTCGAGTCCTTTTTCGGCAAGATGGGAGAGGGGAGTGAAAAATAATATCAATATGGTATTATGGCCCGTGCTTGCTTGGGTAGCTCAGTTGGTAGAGCATTCCCCTGAAGAGGGAAGGGTCGGCAGTTCGAGCCTGCCCCCAAGCACAAAAGAGTTGTCCTATGGACATATCCGTTCGATGGGATTAGAATCTAAGTCATGAAAATCACGAGCACGATAGCTACCTGGAGCAGTTTCTGCTCATCCTCATCTAGCAAGAATCCGCGCTAGGAGGCAGCTTTTGTGCAAGTTACGAAATCCGCCTCCTGAGGCGGATTTTCGTTTCAGGAGGAATCGTTCTTTAGGAGGGAACATGTACATAGAATCCAAATCCAGCATGGCTGGACAGGCTGTATCTAGTAGTAAACTCGATGAGGTGGTGTCGAAAATCGAGGATGCGGTCAGACCAGTGTCGCAAGCCAAAGTCTTCTCGATCTTCCACGCGCGGGCTGCCGTGATGACCGTAGCTCGAGAGTACAAAGAGTTCCGAGTCTGGGCCGGCGACATGCACGGGCCCCAGACATTTGTCGTTACCATCTGGGAAGACTGGGTGGGCGTCGGCGACAAACGCGAGCACTTCGTGAAGATTCACTTGCCGAAAGGCAGAATCGTATCATGAAGCCCACACAAGAAAACCACCGGCCCCATAAGCCGGTGGTATTTTGTTATTTATCCTTCGCCGCAGTGGTCTTGACCTTGAGTCGGGTACTGCGGTCTTTGTCCACCTTCGGGAGTACGATCTCTAAGAGACCATGTTTCTCCTTGGCTTCAGCTTCGTCTATCACAACTTCTTCTGGCAACAACAGTGTGCGGGTGAAACTGCCCCAAAAAAGTTCGCGATGAAAATAATCTTGATCGGGGGCCTCTCGGGTTTCCTCGCGACGGCCGCGGATGGTGACCATATCGCGGGTGATGGCGATGTCGAGATCGTCAGGAGTGACGCCGGCGACCAAGGCTCTGATGACGATCGAATCCGGAGTCTGATACATGTCGACCGGCAATTCTCCCTCTTGCTCAGGTTCATCCACTTCCGCATGGCCGGGCCATTCAGATTCCGGCATGTATTCTTCCTCTCGTTCGTGCGCTCTTTCGCCGCGTCGCGGTCTCTCCTCGACCTCCTCTTCCAATTCGTCCTCGAAGTCGTCGGGAGGAATAGCGCCGGTCAATCTTTGTAAGAATGAGGTTTTTTTCATGATTTAAGATATATCTACGAACGACGACGTTTAGGTTTGATACGTTTGATCTTCTCGAAGATCATGAACAGGCCGATAACGAGAAGCCAGACAACGAGAAAGATGCTCAGGATGGTTTCTCCGTTAGCATCCATTATAAAAAGATTGAAGAGCGCGTGCAACACGACGGCTATGAATAACCCGAAAGTTCCTGCGATCAGTTTGGCCGAATCCTTGCGGTAAAAAGCGAAAGCCAGGAACACGCCGATGGTGCCGGACGCAAGGACGTGGATCAGTGTCGCTCCCAAAAAGCGGAAATGTCCGGTGATAATGCTTCCAGAGAGGTCGCCGGCGACCAGCGGATTCCAGATGAATAACGCGTTCTCGAGCGCGGCGAATCCGAGCGCCAATGTGATCATGTAGATCACATAATCGATAGGCTCGTCGACGGCTTTGTGCCATAAGATGACGATGAGGGCGATGGCGTACTTGAGTGTTTCCTCGATGAGAACCCAGGCAAAGATGAGAGCGGGACCGGTCCAGAGATCCAGAGCCAGTTTTTGTAGGGGCAATACCAACGGTACGACAGCCATACCAGCCACGAACGTGCGCATGATAAGACCAGTAGGCTCCGGCCGCCGGCTATCTTCTCGAAGCCAGAACCATAGCCAAAAACAGGCCGGTAGCATACCTCCTAATATAGCGATGGAAAAGTTGAGGAACTCCACGAGTCTATTATAGAAGCTAGAGGCTAGAAGCTGGGAGCTGGGGTGGGGACAGAAAACGGGCGGCACCGAAGGTGTCGCCCGTTTTCTGTCCCCACCGCTAATCATTTACCTTCGGCCAGGAACCGATCATCAAGAATTCGCTCTCTTTCATTTCGCTCGGTAGCCTTTGCCAAACAGCTTCGGTCACGAACGGCATGAAGGGGTGCAACGTCTTTAGCGAACCGACGAGACATTCTCGCAGTACCTGCTGGCGCGCTATTTTGGCTTCCTCATCGTCGCCGTTCAAGATCGGCTTCGATTCTTCGAGGATCTTGGCCGCGAGTTCGTCCCAGACGTAGTGATAAGCCTTTTCGGCGGCTAAGTAGAGACTAAACTTTTCGATGTCTGACGCCACTTCGTTAGCGACCACGTAGAAACCATCTAGGATTTCTTGATCGCGCGGCGAAAGCTTTGCTTTCGCCGCCAAGTTTACGCCTACCGTGTTCGACAATACAAAGCGGCTAATGTTCCAGAGCTTGTTCGCAAAGTTCTTATAACCGCGGATCTTGTCTTCCGAGAGCGGCACGTCGTTGCCTGGCGCGGCGCCGACTATGAGCGACAGACGAGTGGCGTCGGCGCCATACTTACCGATCATATCGAGAGGATCGATGATGTTGCCGAGGGATTTCGACATCTTGCGACCCTTGGCGTCGCGCACGAGACCGTGCAGGTAAACATTCTTGAAAGGGACTTCGCCTAAAAGGAAGGTGCTCATGAGTATCATGCGGGCCACCCAGAAAAATAGAATGTCGTAGCCTGTCTCCAATACCGAAGTCGGATGGTAGGTCTTAAGGTCCGCGGTCTCTTCCGGCCAACCCAAAGTTGAGAAGGTCCAGAGTCCGGAGGAGAACCAGGTGTCGAGCGTGTCGGGATCTTGTTCCCAACCTTCACCGGGACATTCTATTTGCACCTTCACTTCGTCACCTCGGAACCATGCCGGCACGCGGTGTCCGAACCAGATCTGTCGGCTGATGTTCCAGTCGCGCAGATTGTCGATCCAGTGGTAATACGTTTTATTGAAACGGTCCGGCGCGATCGCTACTTCACCGCCCTCTACCGCCTCGCGCATGCGCTCCTTGAGTGTCATTTCGCGACCGTCCGGGAATTTAACTTTCTTATTGACCGCGATGAACCACTGCGCCTTGATCTGCGGTTCGATGACGCATCCGGTCCGCTCCGCAGTGGCGACGTTGTGCGTGTACTCTTCCTCGCGTTCGACGAGGCCCTTTCCTCGAAGTTTTTCAATAATCGCTTCGCGAGCCTTGCTGATGTGTTGGCCGGCAAATTCTCCTGCGATAGGCAAAAGGAGGCCGCGTTCGTCGATGACTTGTTCCTTATCGAGTCCGTGACGGTTCGCGATGTCGAAGTCGGTGGCGTCGTGCCAGGGCGTGATGGTCATCACGCCGGTGCCGAACTCCATGTCGATGGCTTCGTCCTTGATGACGGTCGCGGTTATCGGGTCGTTGATCCATTCGAGCTCTATTTTCTGTCCGTGTTCGTACTCCTTATATCGTGCGTCATTCGGGTGCATCACCACGTACTTGTCACCAAACTTAGTTTCCGGTCGCACCGTGCCGATAGTGAACGGTCCGTATTTGAGGTAATAGAATTTTTCTTTCCGCTCTTCGTACACGATCTCATCGTCGGAGATGGTGGTCTGCCCCTTCGGGTCCCAGTTGACTATGCGCTCGCCTCGATAGATCAGTCCGGCTTCATACATACGTACGAAAGCTTCCATGACTGCGCGGTAGCGCTTATCGTCCAGGGTGTAGGCGTAGCGGGACCAGTCGAGCGACGATCCCATGGCGCGGACCTGGCCGATGATGGTATCCTTACTCTCTTCGGCGAATTCATTCACCCGGCGCAATAATTCTTCCCGGCCGATATCGTGACGTGATTTCTTTTCCTCCTTATAAATAATGCCCTCGACTTTCGATTGTGTGGCAATGGCGGCCGAGTCGGTGCCAGGTATCCAGAGAGTGCGCTTGCCCGTGAGGCGGTGGTAACGTACCAGCAGGTCCTCGACCGCCAGCATAGCTGCGTGACCCATATGGAGAACACCTGTGACGTTTGGAGGTGGCAATACGATCGAAAAAGTCGGCGCATCGGGAGCGGTGACGCCTTTTTCGACGCAGACATCAGGATTGAAATAACCTGATTCGTCCCACTTTTTGTAGATATCGGCCTCGTTGTCCTTGGGGGAATAGGGCTTTAAAAAGTCGGGATTTATACCCATTTCTTCGGGTTCCATAGCTTTTGAAATGTAGCACGAAAAATAGCCTTTTTGAAGTGAATAAGGTCCGACCTTCATCATGCTACATGATGAAGGTCGGACCTTATTCATCAGCTAAGGAACGGTTGCCGTTGGCGACAATGGTGGTGAGAGTTTCTAAGGTCGGTAAGAGCGTTTGTGAGGCGCGGGCGTGACCGGCTAAGGCGATCATAATGCTGTTATCGGTCGAGAGTTTCGGATCTGGCAGGTATAGGGAAAGATCGGGATATTCTCGAGCGAAGTAGGCGGCGAACGTGTCGCGGATATGTCGGTTGGCGGAAACGCCACCTCCCAGGATAAGCGACTTGATTCCCAGATCGTTCACCGCTTTTTCGGTCTTCTTGAGCAGGACCTCCGTGACGGCGTCTTCGAAGTCGCGAGCGATGGCTTGTTTGTCGGTCTCCGACAACTCTTTACCTTCGACGGCGTAACGCACAGCGGTCTTGAGACCGGAGAAGGAGAAATCGAGATCATTCGAGTCGAGCATCGGTCGCGGCAGTTTGTGGAATGGCGGCAGATCTGCTTCGCGACCCAGTTTGGCCAAGCGACTGATCTCGGGTCCGCCCGGATAGGGCAGACCGAGCAGACGGGCTACTTTGTCGAAAGCTTCGCCGACGGCGTCGTCACGGGTCTGGCCGACCCTTTCATACGCTTGCCAGCCGGTCATCTTGATGAGTTCGGTGTGTCCGCCGGAGATGAGGAGCGCCAGCGCGGGGAATTGAAGCGACGCCACTTTATTACCATCGAATACCGATGCCACCACATGGCCCTCCATATGATTCACGCCGACTACCGGCACGTCCCATAAGATCGCCAGAGCTTTGGCGAAGTTGACACCGACCCATAAGGTCGGTTCTAGGCCCGGACCGGCCGTGACGGCGACGAAGTCGATGTCGGGACGAGCGTGCGTCGTGGCGAACTCTTTTAGCTGTTCGAAAAGCCCCGGCTCTCGTTCTAGGAGTTCTTGGAGAGCGGCCAAAACCTTTCCATCGATGGAAAGGTTTTGGCCGCTAGCGGCTTCTGTACCCAATGCCTTTTCTAGCATCGGCACCAAGGTTTTGGCATGCTCACGCTTGGCGACCGCCGGGAACACCCCGCCGTACTCGCGGTGGATGTCGATCTGCGAGAAAAGGGCGTTCCCTAAGATACGATATTCGGCCGCGGGAAAATCGCCGTTGGCCTCGACCAGGGACACGGCAGTTTCGTCACAGGAGGTTTCGATAGATAATATCCTCATTGCCGTGTAATATACATACAACCCTGTCATTTGGCGAATTTCTGCGTTGCTTCGATCGTTCAAACATTCACTGTATATCTTTATACAGCTCATGTTTTCTCTCACTCGCGCCTTGAACTTCATCCAAATGACAGGGTCGTATAGATATTTATGAAGAAAGTCATTACTCACAGTGGTAGTTTTCACGCGGACGATGTCTTTGCCGTGTCGACCCTACAACTTCATTTCGGAGTCGAGAACATCGAGGTTGTCCGTACCCGTGACGAGGCCATCATCGCCGCTGGCGACATCGTGGTCGATGTTGGTGGAGTCTACGACCCTGGCCGACAGAAGTTCGATCATCATCAAAATGGCGCGCCGGTTCGCGACAACGACATACCCTACGCCGCCTTCGGCCTCGTATGGAAACACTATGGCGAAGCGCTGGCCGGTGGTCCCGAACTGGCGGCGGAGATAGAAAGAAAACTGGTGTTGCCGATAGATGCGAATGACAACGGCGTCAGTCTGTTTGAAAACACGCGACCGGATGCTTCGCCGCTTCTGGCTCAAGATGTGATCGGACTATTCAAACCAGAATGGGGCAGTGAGGCTAGTATGAACGAAGGTTTTTTGACCGCTTGCGAGTTAGCTCGAGACGTTCTGTCCCGCTCATTACTCCACATAAGGGCGGACCAGGCGGAGAAAGATTATGTTCGTTCGGTCTATGGTTCTGCGTCCAGTAAGGAAGTATTGGTGTTTGATAAACAAGTTTCTTCGATACATCTCGTCGAGTTTCCGGAAGTAATGGCGGTGATCTGCCCGAACGAAGAAGGGAACTGGTCGGCCGCTATGGTGCGGAAGACGTATGACTCCTTTAGTACCAAACGGCAGTTTCCTGCAGAATGGGGTGGTTTGCGTGACGGAGAATTGGCGGTCGCTTCCGGCATCGCCGACGCCGTTTTTTGTCACAAAGCCCTTTTTCTTTTCGTGGCCAAGAGCAGGGAAGGTGCCGTCGCCGCGGCAAATAAAGCTTTAACTCAGGGATAATGAATCGACTTGATATCAAGCTGGGAATTAAAAACGCGCCCGTAGGGGGCGCGTTTTTAAATGTGTCCGGTACAAGGCTCGAACTTGTGACCTTTCGGATGTCGACCGAATGCTCTACCAGCTGAGCTAACCGGACGGTGGCAAAATACTAGCATACGAGCCACTTTCTGTCAGGCGGACGGGCCTTCGGCCCGCCCGCTGCGTGATATCATTACTGACGTCATGCCGTCTCCGGTCCCAAAAACCCCTTTAAAATTCATCGTCTTCGTCACTCGTCCGCATCTTATCTTCGCGGTGGGGGCGATCTTGGCGGCCAGTATCGCTCAAATCAACCAAGGTATTTATCCGTACATCATGATGCGTATGGTGGACGCTTTCGTCGGGGAAGGCGATTTGGGTGCGCAAATATCGGAATTTACCTATTGGTCGGTCTGGCTCTTTGTCATGACGGGAGTCGGGATGCTGTTTTGGCGTCTGTCCGGTTTCATTGGCATGGAGTGGATCACGCGCGCCATGCGAACCTCGTACCTGACTATGTACGATCATATTCGCGGCCACAGCCACTCCTATTTTTCGAACAATTTCGCCGGTGCACTCTCTAATAAGATCTCCAACGCCGCCGGCGGTGTTGATGACATGCTAGAGCGGATCTTGTGGGGATGGTATCCGGAGGCCGTCAAGTTGGTCGTCAGTGTCGCCTTGCTGTTGTTAGTCGATCTATATATCACCATCGGTTTCTTGATGGTGTTCGTCGTGGTGGTGGCAGTCAATTGGTATTTAGTGAAGCGGCGACGGCCGCACGTGGTGGCATATTCGGCGGCTAGCTCGAAGTTTCGAGGCGAAGGAGTAGATTGGTTGACCAACATCTCCGCCTCTCGACAGTTCGTCCGTGATCGTTATGAAATGGATCGCCTGACGCGAACTGCGGACGACTTGCGTGCCAAAAACATCTTTCAGTGGCGTTGGAGCGAATGGACCATTTCACTAAATAACTTTTTCGTTCTGCTGATGATCGGTGGCGCGTTAGCTTACACTTTGTATCTACTTAATAATGGCTTAACTACTCCCGGCGCGGTCATCCTTGTAGTTAACGTTTTGGGTCGAATGACGGAGGCTATCATCTTTATCGGTAGCATGATGAACGGCTTCATCCGAGTATATGGAGAGATCGAAGAAGGTTTGGGTACTGTCCTGATCGAACATGAGGTCAAAGATATTGCAGGAGCTAAGAGACTCGAGGTCGCTTCGGCGACGATCGAATGGAAAGACGTTACTTTCCAGTACGGTGAGAATAAGGTTTTCGATTCATTCGATCTGACGATTCCGGCAGGGCAGAGAGTGGGTCTGGTGGGTCCCTCTGGAGCGGGAAAGACGACGTTCGTTTCGCTCCTCTTGCGCCAGCACGATATCGACAGTGGCGCTATCATGATCGATGGTCAAAATATCGCGGAAGTCACTCAAGATTCACTTCGTGAACATATCGCGGTGGTGCCGCAAGAGCCGCTCCTCTTTCACCGTTCGATCCGGGAAAATATCGCCTATGGCAAACCAGACGCCACCGACAACGAGATCATGGCCGTAGCGCGACTCGCTCAGGCGCACGATTTCATCAAGGAATTGCCACAGGGTTACGAGACTCTGGTAGGCGAGAGGGGTGTAAAGCTCTCCGGCGGCCAGAAACAGCGCGTAGCCATCGCCAGAGCGATGCTCAAAAACGCGCCGATCTTGGTTCTCGACGAAGCCACCTCCGCGCTCGATAGCGAAAGCGAGGTGGCCATCCAAGGAGCGCTGCATAGGCTCATGTCTGGAAAGACAGTCGTAGCGATCGCCCACCGACTCTCCACTCTGCGAGAGATGGATCGCCTCATTGTCTTGGAAAACGGCCATATCGTGGAGGACGGCACGCATGATTCACTTCTCGCTTATGGCGGCGTGTACGCACGGCTGTGGCAACACCAAGCCGGCGGCTTTTTGCAGGAATAATTCGACACAGTATGGTTCCGATGAAACAACTGACCAGTGAGCTGTCGATACCGATGATCGGTTTCGGTACGTGGAGACTAAAAGGGCAAGAGGGTTTAGAGGCTGTCCGAAGCGCGCTCGAAGTCGGTTATCGCCACATCGATACCGCCGATCGCTACGGTAATCATACTGAAGTCGGCGAGGCCATCCGGGCTTCCAACGTTGCTCGCAGCGACATCTTTCTCACCACCAAAGTTTGGCGCGATCGTTTGAGGCGAGTCGATGTTTTGGCCGACGTTGATCGCTTCCTCCTGGAGCTGGGCACTGAGTATATCGATCTGTTGCTTATTCACTGGCCGAACCGAGAGGTGTCGATTGTCGAGACCTTGCGCGCGATGGAGGAATGCCGACAAGCAGGAAAGATAAAAGCGATCGGTGTCTCCAATTTCACCGAAAAACACCTAAAGGAGGCACAAGAGGCGGGTGTCGCGATCGTGAATAATCAGATCGAACTTCATCCGAGCTTCAGTCAACCGGCCCTGCGCGCCTTCTGCGGCCAAGCGGGCATCTCTGTCACGGCTTACTCACCGCTTCGTTCCGGTGACATGGATCATCCTTCCGTGCGCGATTTGGCGACCAAGTACGAATGCTCGCCAGCGCAAGTGATCTTGAATTGGATAATACGTCGCGACATGATCGTCATTCCCCAGACCACGAATCCGGAAAGGATGAAGGAGAATTTGGCGGCGGCCGATTTCTCCATGACCGAGGAGGATCTGGCGATTTTAGACAGCCTGCCGCAAGGTACCCGCTACAACGACCCTGATTTCGGGGAGTTTGGAGTAGTGGCTAAATTAGCTAATTAAAGTTTAGGACTAAAATGTTAAAATAGAGGGGTAGTTTTGTATTGCTTGTTATGTCAGGAATCGAATCATTTCGGGGTAATAAAAACAATAAAGTAGAAGAGGAAGTAGATATTACTGGCGTGAAGGAAGGCGAGGAGGAAATTAGTGCGGAAAAAATCAAGGACACTCTTTTTGATCAGTATTTAAAACAGAATCTCATTGAAGATTTTTTCGATGAGCTACATGAATACTTAGACGAAGAAGCTGTTGATGACATGCGCGGTGAACTGGCAAATTATGATGACGAGGACATCTACGCGACACTTTCATTGCCAAAGGAGTTACGCCATCGAAAGTTTACTGATTTTCAGAAACAGCTGGAATCGGAAAACAAGAACCCTGGCGAAGTAATAAAGTCTTTCGTCGAGGCTAGCAAGCGGCATGGTTTTGGTATTGGTTACCATACATCTCCGAACGATATTAAACCAGATGAACAAGGACGTTGGACCATTAAAGGTTTTGAAAGCGATCATCGCGATGATGATCTTTCAAAAGCCTATTACAGTACAAAATATAGACATCTTTTCAAAAGACGCAATCCTAAATTCATTTATATTGTGAGGACAGACCCGTCTACCCATCGTACTGACGGCAATTGGAGTCGGGCGGGTACGTTGAGTGTGGTCGCTAGAGTGCCATTTGAGGATGTTGTGGAGTATGTAGAGAAAAATGTACGAGATATAGAAAAGAAAAAAGCAGGAGGTTAATCCCGCTTAGAGTTGATGATTACGCGCCTACTTTTCTATGGAAGAGCGTCACGGAGCGCGAAGGCGAAGGCTTCTAGCGTGACCTTTTTATTCCGCAGAATTTTCCGCACCCCACTGTTCTGCTTTTTTTGTAGGAGTGCGATCAGTACTTCGGAATCCTGGGGCAGTGAGCCCCGGGCCTGGTCTTTGAGCGAATTGATGGCCAAGCGGAGCTTTGCCGATACGACTGGGAGGCCGTTCTCCCAGTGGTCGGCCCTCGCCATGGTGATGGCCCTGTGCAGTTCCTGTTTATCGACTCTCATTGGAGCCTCCCTTTATCCAATTTTATCGGAGCGTATCTTTTATAGTATAGCATATTTGACAATTTATGTCAAATACACACACATATATATCTATAATGTGGATGCTATTTTGGTTGGACACAAAAAGCCCGGGCGCTTGCGCGTCCGGACCTGAAGTTGGAGCCGACGGTCAGTCACGAAGCCCGATGTACCTCTTCCATTGTGCGTCAGACAATACATAGGGTTCATGGGCTTCTTTGTACTTCGTTGTGATAGCGAAACCAATCATTGCCATAGCTGTCGCTATGACAATGATCGATACCACGAAATCGTACCGCATTTCATTCTCCTCGTACGAGCCGGACCATACTTTAAAGCTTCGGCGTATCGACTGTCAAACAGCCTATCCCCGACGGGTTTATCATAAGGGCGCTAAAATACTAGTTTCTTGGTATAATAGCCGGTGTCCATTGTCAGTTAAACAATTCAAAGTACTATGGATGACAACAATAACCCAGCAGTTGACCCGAACATGACCCCAGCTCCGGCCGCGCCAGCGGCTGAGCCAATGGCTCCTGAAGCCCCTGCCGCTCCGGCAGAGGAGAACCCAGTTGTATAATCTGGGTCAACACAAAAGCCGCCGGCCCT
>DBEA01000002.1:11575-20677 GCA_002293845.1 Patescibacteria group bacterium UBA918
AGGGCCGGCGGCTTTTGTGTTGCGGAAGCGGAGAGATTCGAACTCTCGAAGGCTTTTACACCTTGGCGGTTTTCGAAACCGCTGCACTAGACCACTATGCGACGCTTCCAAGCATGACACTAGTTTAA
Organism: Patescibacteria group bacterium UBA918; assembly: GCA_002293845.1. Classification (GTDB taxonomy): domain Bacteria; phylum Patescibacteriota; class Minisyncoccia; order Phycocordibacterales; family UBA918; genus OLB19. Next base: position 11,704 of record DBEA01000002.1, read on the forward strand.
TGACATCTCGGTCGAGTTTAACGGAATGTAGACTTCTGTCTAGCGCTAGTCCTCCTTTGTTCTCGCCTTACGGCATCGAACAATCCCTCGTTGCACTCGGGATCGGATGAAAAGCAAAGCAGTTCGCTTTTCATCCACTATGCGACGCTTCCGTGGCTACTAAACTAGCATTTTATTGCTTTTTTGGTAAGATGTGGCGACTTAACACCAGAGGGTTTAAGCAAAGGCCCCATCGTCTAACGGTTAGGACGCCCGCCTTTCACGCAGGAAATCGGGGTTCGATTCCCCGTGGGGTCACAACATATTTTCGACACAAAACAGCGCCCAGGCGCTGTTTTGTGTCCTAGAAAATAGTTGTGACCCCAAGCAGGCAAACTGCTTTGCCTGCGACGGGGAATCGAAAGGCGGAGCGATGCCGGAGGCAAGCGAGCCAGGGTCGTGAGCGACATATTTTTAAGGAGCGAAGCGACTATGAAAATAGTCGACTCCTGACCGAACTTCCCCATGGGGTCACAGATTTTTCAGCCTCATTTTTCAACCTGTTTTCAGGGTCGTTTTTGGTGCCCGAAGGGAATTTGGAAACGTGTTATTCTTATTAAATGAAGATCAAACCAATTAAACAACGTAACTCTAGCGCGTGTGCTCCAACCTGTATTGAAATGGCATTGAGCTATTTTGATGTCCCTCATACCATAAAGCAGATTTCTGATATTACTGATTACAAAAAAGAGGGTGGCATGTATAACCGACAGATTGTTTCTGTATTGCAGAAATTTGGGCTCAAGACAAAAGTTGACAAAGAAACATCTTGGGAAAAATTAATGGAATCAAATACTCCCGATTCTGTAATTATAATTTCATGGATGTTGGATGGATATATTGGTCATGTGAGCGTGGTTGAAAAAGTTGACCAAAAATACATATACTTAGCAGAGCCCACTACAGGAAAAATTTTAAAGATCGAGAAGTTCAAATTCTTGAGGCTTTGGCTAGATTATGAAGCACAAAAGGCAGTTCCTATGTATCCAGAATCAAAATCAAATATCCAGCTTCGTTGGATGGTGGTTGTAAAAAAGTAGTTGTTTATACAAAAGATTCCAATCCCGACTAACAAGGGTCACCAACGCAGACTTATCAGTCTTAAACTCTTCAGATAGCTTGAATACAAGCGATAATTTTGGTGTTCCATTAACAATTTCTTGATAAGTTGGAATTTGCGCAAATACGAGATTGAAAAAAGCCTTCTGTTGATAAGGATCCCTGTTATTTCCTAGGATTTTTACCGGGGGCTGTAATAGCTCGACATAATCTAAATGCGGACCCCAGTTTGTTTGAGACAGATGTCTAGGCTTGTTGGTTTTTTGTAAAAAAGTGTTAATGTAGCACCAGCTCTTTTCACTAACGGGAGAAATGCGGATGAGAACCGTCTCACTCACATTGGACTACCTCACCATCGAGCAACTCATCGAGCTGATCGATGAGCCGAATCGCTCTATCTGTCACGCTATCCTCAAGGACAACCGTCAGCTCTTCGAGCAGGCGCGTGGCTCCACCCACAACCACCAGACGTGGGACGGAGGCTACATCGACCACGTCACTGACGGTATGAACTATACGCGTCATCTGTACGCTTTCGACGAAGCGTTCGGGCGACCGCTGCCGTTCACGATGTCGGATGCACTACTGGTCTTCTTCCTCCACGACCTCGAAAAGCCGTGGCGGATACTGGTGGATGCAGAAGGTCGGGCGTCGAATCGCGAGGGACTCGCCACTAAGGCGGAGTTCAAGCAGTTTCGCGAGGACAAGCTGGAGGCGTACGGTCTGAAGCTGACTCCGTACCAACTGAACGGCTTCACCTATGTCGAGGGCGAAATCAACGACTATACCAGCAAACGGCGTGTAATGAACGAACTTGCCTCTTTCTGCCACAAGGTCGACAACTGGTGCGCTCGCGGCTGGTACGACTACCCGAAAGCGGATGGTGACGAGTGGACTGGCGCAAGCAGAGTCCGCACCGTCTGACATCCGATGACGCCTCACGAAGGAGCCCTGTTTCCACGTGGGGCTTTTTTCAATTCCTATAGTTCTATAAACTATAGGGTAAGTAATTGCTTACGAAATATAGGCATACTCGGCGCTTCTCGTGTCTTTATTGAAATCTCTAAATACTCGGTTCCAGTGCAACACTGTGTTTTCTATAGTGTTCCATCCAAGGTCGTCTAGGGTCCACGCGGTTGATATACACGAAAAAATCCAGCCTAGGCTGGATTTTTTCATTTGTATATCCCGCGTGACCCCAAGCAGGCAAACTGCTTTGCCTGCGACGGGGAATCGAAAGCCACCGCGATGCTGAAGGCAAGCGAGCCAGGTGAGAAGCGAACACTTGGAGCTTCGCAAGACCCATTGAGATATTTATGAGACGAATGTCGAAATAAATATCCAATGAGTGGACGGAATATGTAATATTCGTGAGCGACATATTTTCAAGGAGCGAAGCGACTATGAAAATAGTCGACTCCTGACCGAACTTCCCCGTGGGGTCACAGATTGACAAATGCACGATTTCGTGTATAATTATTGTAGTTTTTACAGTGTATGTCACACTGCAAAGGAACGGAGACAGACAATGAACAAAGGTACGGTTGTGCTGGTTGCATGGGTGATGATGGTCGTTGCTTTCTTCATCAACGGCTATACGCTCTCGGTTCTCTGGTCGTGGTTCATCGTCAGCAAGTTCGGCCTTCCGGCACTGACAATAGCTGAGGCGCTCGGGCTGGCTCTGGTGGTGAGCTACTTCACCTTCAACCACGCCAAGCACGAATGGAACGACAATAGCGACGAGGAGAAGGTGTTCCGTCTGGTACTGATGCCTTTCCTCAAGGCTGGAATTTTTCTCGGATTCGGCTGGGTCTTCCTCCAGTTCATCTGAGACGCCCCGCAGTCCGCAAAAGCAACCCGCAAGGTTCGCTTTGCGGGCTGCTTTTTTATCTCAAAATCAGAACTTGCTTATACAAAAGATTCCAATCCCGACTAACTAGGGCCACGAATACAGAAAAGGAGACCACACAACATCCCTCACCGATGCGGACAGCCGGCCCAGCAACAAGGACGGCGCATGCCACCTTTGAGTTTCGAGAGACCCTTAGCGATGCGAATGTTTCGGGTCTCGGCCTTCTTGCCGGAGATGACCCAACAGATCCACTCGTTTCTAGCGAGTGGAGTGATGTCATTCCATACTTTAAGAGCTGCAGGAGTAGTGCTGAGCGCTCGCTTCAAGTCCTCGGGTATTTTGTGTACCGTACCGCCAGTGACTTGTTTTGCTGACATGATTATCGTTATAAGATCAGGCTCGTCGCGGGCGTTCTTTCCGGCGCCCGCGATTCAACTTTAACTGCAGTAGGGTAGCAAAGACCTGGAGAGTACCCATGAGGATGAACAATACTTCGAAGGACGTGCGGGTGACGATGTAGCCGCCGGCGATGGTGGCCATGCCAGTCGCGATACTGGCATGGCCATAGGCGGCTCCCCAGGTGGCGCCGTCTCTCTTAGAGCTTGAGAATCGGTCGTAGAGAGCGGCCCAGGTGGGGTTGGCAAGCGCCAGGGACAGACCGAGGCCGGCCTGGACGATAAACAATCCCATCGGACCATCGACCAACAGATAGGCGAAAGTGAACATGGCGTTGAGACCGTAACCTAAGACCAGAAGACGCTCGTGGCCAATACGGTCGGCCCAATGACCGACGACCACGGTGAGGACGCCGGTGACGATGGTGAAAATGGCCCAAGCCACGGTGATGTCGAGAATACTGCCACCGATCTCAGCCGCGTACACGGCGAAAAGGGGACCGAGGAGGCCGTCACTGAACATCCAGAGGTTACTACTCCACAAGAGAATCTTTTCCTTTTTCTGCATGATTGGACGCTCACGGTCTTGCCGAAAGCACGCTCGCATTGTATCACCTGCATTAGGCCGGTAAGGGGGAGAGGTGTCAATATCTGGAATGTCGTGCTAGACCGCGCCTAAGTCGATCTAAACTCGATATGGACAGTTTGTCCCCGGGATTTTACACAGCTTTTCCACAGTAGTGGCTTAAACAAGGACTTTTTGAAAAGTTGACACTGGCCTAGGTGGCGAGAGAATTGAATCAGGTCCGCCAGAGCAAGCCTCTCTTGCTCGGCCACGGCATGGCTACGTGCCAACTGGCTTCACGGACCGAGACCTATGTTTGTAAGAAAAAGAGCGCGTTTCGGAGTCGCGCTCTTTTTCTGTTTCAAATGGGAGGAGCCAGTTACTTGGTTTTGAGAGCGACGTAAATGTCCTCGAGCGCTCTGACGGCGTCTCCGGCGGAGATGTTGTTCTGATGGTATTTGATGTTGGTGCAGTCGCCCGCGGCCCAAACTCCCGCGACTTCGGTCTTCTGGGTCCAAGGGTCGATCTTGACGCGGCCGTACTCGTCGAGCGGCAAGATGTCTTTGACGAAGTCGGTATTGGGAATCATACCGATCTCGACGAAGATACCACTGACCGGCAGTTCATGTTCCGCGCCGGCGGCGTCTTGATAACGCAGGCCGGAAACGAATTTGCCGCCGACAATGGCTGTGGTCGAGGCGCTAGCGATAGCTTTCATGTTAGGGTGGCTAAGTACATGCTCAATAGTAACAGGGTCTGCCTTGAACTTTTCGCCGTGATGGAGCAAGGTGACGCTCTTGGCGTAAGCTAGGAGCTGGGCGGCGGTTTCGAAGCCGGCGTTGCCGCCACCGATCACAGCTACGTCCACGCCGGCGAAGAGGGGACCGTCGCAAGAGGCGCAGTAGGTGAGACCTTTGTTTTCAAAAACGTCCGCTCCCGGTACGGTAAGTTGGCGACGCTTTGATCCCGAGGCTATTAGGATCGAACGACCTTTTTCAACGGAGCCGTCGTCTAGCGTCACCGAAAATCCCTCGCCTGTGTTTTCGAGTTTGGTCACCAGCGATCTGTCCTTGATGGTCAGTACCTCGTCGGCGTAGGTACGGAGGTGATCGGCCAGGCTCTTAGCGAGCGCGTCGCCGGAAATGTGAGGCGTGCCGATCCAGTTCTGGATGTCGGGGGAGACGGTGCTTTGCCCACCCCATTCTTTGGTGATCAGTAAAGTCTTGAGTCTCTTTCTCGAAGCGTAGACGCCGGCAGCCGTTCCGGCCGGTCCGCCGCCGACGATGATCAAATCGTACATAGCTGGTTTATAGTTTTCAGTTTGTAGTTTCTAGTAGTGACGCGGAACATTGTATCACAAAGCGGAGCGCCCTTTGGGCGCTCCGCTTCGTGGTCGCTATCGGGTTACCTTATCTCAACTTGGACCGTCTTAAGAAGGCTGGAACCGACGCAAGTTTTCTAATTCGCTATGCTCATAAGAACTTGCTGTCCCGGCTCGCTGGTTCGTCGCGACAGGAAAAAGTCGCTCCTCACATCGCTACGCCTTGCGGTTCCGGCTACCTTAACTTACTTCGTCGTAGGAACGGCAGGTACCGGTCACGAATCACTAAGTATATTTCTTCGCGATGCTCGAAATCTACTAAGTGTTCGCGACCCCGCCTCGCGGTGTTTTGGCGACGGGACGTAGTCGCCAAAAAACAACGCTCCGGCCCAAAAAGCTACAAAACCAGAAGCAGTTCTGGTTTTGTTTAACGCTTTTTGCCCCATGGGGCGCTGTGCGGATGAGGTTCTAGGAATCGTGAATACCCATTTTGAGTTTAGCGTAACTTAGAGCGCCTGAGGAAAGCTGGTACAGCGCCCCAATCATCATCATCTTCGTCGGCGGGATCGACCGGCTTTGGTTCGCGCGGCGGCAAAGGTTCACGAGATGGCGGTGGCGGCGGTACGTTGACCGGTGCCTCATCCGCCTTCTCTTCACGCCTAGGAGTACTGAGGGAATTAAAGATCCGGCCCCTGGCGGTCTCCTCTTTTTCGGCGACCTCTCTCACTGGTATTCGCTCTGGTCGAACAGAAGATAAGATCGCCATCTCCTTTTCGTCGCGGGTTTCCGGGAAACCGGTGGCGATGACGGTCACCTTGACCTCGTTCTTCTTTAGTTTGTCGTCGCGGATGGCGCCGAAGATGACCTTGGCGTGAGGATCGATAGATTCGGTGATAGCGCGGGCAGCGTCCTGAATCTCGAGCATGCCGAGATCGTCACCGCCGGCGATGGCGAACAACACGCCCTTGGCGCCGTTGATGGACACTTCGAGGAGAGGCGAGTTGATGGCGTTTCTAGCCGCTTCCTCGGCACGCTTCTCACCGTTTGCAGTACCGATGCCCATCAAGGCGCTACCGGCGTTCTCCATGACACTCTTGATATCGGCGAAGTCGACGTTGATGATACCAGGCATGGTGATGAGATCGGAGATACCCTCGACGGCATGCTTCAGGACATCGTCACACATCTCAAATGCGTTCTTAATACTGGTGTCGCGATCCACGATCGCCAAGATCCGATCGTTAGGTATGGTGATGAGAGCGTCCACTTCCTTTTTAAGCTCTTCGATACCTTGAAGCGCTAGACGCATTCTCTCTTGTCCTTCGAATAGGAAAGGCTTGGTGACGACGCCGACCGTGAGAGCGCCGCTGTCACGAGCGATCTTGGCGACTATCGGTGCCGCACCGGTGCCGGTGCCACCGCCCATTCCACCAGTGATAAAGATCATGTCGGAACCTTTTAGGGAATTGGCGATCTCTTCGCGCGTCTCCTCGGCCGCACGGCGACCCATATCCGGGTTGCCTCCGGCCCCGAGACCGCGCGTCAGATTCTTGCCGATGTGGATCTTCTTCTTAGCGAGCGAATGGTGCAGATCTTGAGCATCGCTATTGATGGCGATGAACTCCACCCCCTTTATTTTCGAGGACACCATGTGATTAATGGCGTTGCCTCCGGAGCCACCGACGCCGATGACTCGGATGCGAGCGAAGGATTCCACGTCTGACTTTATCTGTTCCATACCGAAAAATAATGACCTTAGATTAACAACGACACGCCCATTCCCAGGTAGTGTTAACCACTATGATACAGAGTAAAAAGAATATGTCACTATGTTGACACTTTTCTATTTCGTGTGATTGACGAAATCAGTAAAAAGTTGAAAGTTCATAAAGTCAATATAGAAAAGCAACGGCCCCAATCGAAGGCCGTTGCTTTAGGAACTTTTGATTTTATAAACTCGCTGACTGTTTACGGCAAGAACTGGCTCAGCCACTTGAGGACGGAGTTCTTGGTACTCTTCACGATGCCGATACCGGATCGTTCCACCTGATCGCTGGCGCCCCAGACGCAAAGACCATAGGCCACCGTCCATAGCGGATCTTTAACTTTACCGTTCTGTCCCGGGTCTAGGAAAAAGACGCGAGCCGGCAATCGGAGCGCCAACTTAGCGGATTCTTCTATGCCGGTCAAATTGGCTCCGCCTCCGGTCACCACGACACCTGCCGGCAAGAGGCCGTCACGACGGATCTTTTTTAGGTGCGCATCCACCAGTTCGAACATGTCGGTCAAGCGCGAGTTTACGATCTCTTCGAATTTGCGCTTCGGATAGTTGGAGGTGCCGCCGACGCGCTTGACTCTCTCGGCCTCTTCGAGCGGGATCTTGAGCCCAAGTGCTATATCGTTAGTAATGTCGTTCGAACCGATAGGGAAGACTTTGACGGATAGCGGCAAGTTGTTTTCGAAGACCGCCAAGGACAATGTCTCGGCTCCGAGGTTGATCAAAATGGAACCGGCGCGCTTTTGAGCCTTCGATAGACCGACGAAACTGGCGGCGAGAGGAGAGGCGATGACGTCTTCGACAGCCACACCGGCGGCCTCGACGGCGGCGATGAGGTCGTTGACGTGCTGTTCGATCACGGTCACGAACAAAGCATCGACTTCGAGTTTGGTGCCGCGCCGGCCATTAGGCCGGCCGAGCACTCTCTCGCCGTCGAGAGTGTAACCCAAAGGTATGTCATGGAGTACTCGGCGGTTAGGTATGTGTTCTTCGATGCGCTCCTCACTGTCTTCCAAGACTTTTTCGGTATCCGTTTCCGTCACTTCCGAATCGGCACGCGAGGTGATGATCTCGCCGTGTGAGAATATCTCATCGATACCGACGGAACTGACCGCCAGATAAGCGCGTTTGATCGGGAAACCGGCGCTCTTCTCCGCCTGAAAGACCGCGCTCTGGATACTACGGGTGGCGTCTTGTTCGTTCAGGATGTAACCGTTGCGGAGGCCGCGGCTCTCGGCGAAACCAGTAGCGATGATCTGGGGCAAGGAACCGGGTGCTCCGGGCACGTCCTTCGCGACCACCACCTTGATCTGGTAAGTGCCAACGTCAATGCCGACGATCACTCGTTCCTTCATCCTGTAGTAGATTTTGACATCGCTCCGCTACTCCTAAGTAACAGAGACCGTATGCCTGTCTGGTAATGCGCATCGACCCCCGAGTGAGCGTCGGACGATATACGACCATAATTCACTACGGGATTCATTCAGACGATTATAACATCAACAACGACTCGTTTATTGTGGATTAGCGATATTTTGCTAAGTAGCGATCCTCGAGTTTTTCCATCTCGCGGCCATGGTCGTAACCTTTGAGGTGTAGTAATCCGTGAACATATAGAAATATCAGGTGTTCGCGTTCCGTATGTTCGAAAGCGCGCGCTTCGCGTTTGGAGACGGCCGGCGTTAGATATATCTCACCGGTGTTTTTACTCAAAGGGAACGACAGTACATTCGGCACGTAGTCTTTGCGGCGACTTTGCATATTGACGGCTCTGGCGCGCGTCTTGCCGACGAGCGAAAGAGAAAGATGGTAGCCCGGTCCCAAGACATCGTTCTTGATGGACTCGAACGGTACTCGATATTTGGATCTCGTAGTGTTAGTGAGGATAAGAGACATGGATTTAGTTTAAAGTTGAAAGTGGAAAGTGGAAAGGGAAAACCGCCCCGGGCCTGCGGCCCGGGGCGGT
>DBEA01000002.1:20811-29829 GCA_002293845.1 Patescibacteria group bacterium UBA918
TTTTTCTGTATCTTTGGTACTAGCGGCGGGTCGGAGTTTCTGGGGTCTTGCCGAGTTTGTAAAGACGCTCGTACTCGGTCTTCTTGACCAGTTTCTTCAAGCGAGCGGAGCGACGGACGTTCTCGCTCTTGATGCGCTTGTAGTAGCGGTTGTCGCGCAGGCGGCGGACGATGCCGGAGTTCTGCACACGCTTCTGAAAGCGACGGATGACGTTCGCGCTACTTTCATTGTTATTCTTCTCGACTTGGACGTTTGTTGCCATATGTGGGCCAAAAGATATCACGACGGCGAGCTTTTGGCAATATGTCCGTTAGGCGGGCAATTTGGCTCTTTTAAGGCGGGTGACAAGGGAGTTCAGCGGCACGATCTCTTGATTCTTACCATGCATGTCCCTCAGTATGACCGTGCCCTCGACGTACTCCTTTTGGCCGATGATGATGCTGAAGCGGGCGCCTTTTTCTTCGGCTCGACGAAGCTGATTCGAGAGAGAGTCGCTGGCTAGGTCCTGGTCGACCATGATGCCTCCGCGCCTGAGCTCGTCGATGAGCATCAAGGAACGGATCTTGGGAGCGAAGCCTAGGTGTACCATGTGGACCGATGGCCTCTTGGTCTTGTGAAGGGAGACTTTGGCACTTGGCTTTTTGCCCTTGAGGATGACCACGGCTCCTGCGGCCGGTACGGTTTTATTGATATATCTCTCTAGGAACGTGCCGTAGCGGCCGCCTTTCACTATGAGAGGTGGTTCGGTAAGCGGCAGACCTCGATCGTCGCACAATTCGACCGAGAAGACCGCATCGTTGAAACACTGATAATTGCCGATGAGTTTCGGTTCGATCTCGTAGGGTGTGCCGCTCATGTCCAAATACTCCACGATCTCGCGGAAATGTCGTCGACTTTGATCACTCAAATGTTCCATAGGGCTGGGACTTTTGTAGGCCAACTCGTGGTCTTTTTCGATCAGATGCATCAAGGCCGCCGTCGAGTGTTCCTTAAATAGGTCGCGAGCCGACGGAGGCATCTCATCCAGACGTTTGCGCAGGAAGCTGGTCAGTTCGCGATTGTAGCGGTTGCGGGAATCGGCGTCGCCGAGAGAGTTGATCTTGACGATGTGGTCTGAGTGACCGATGTCGTTCAAAAGAGAGTGTATGGTTTGAATCAATATCGCCTCGGCGATGCTCTTGTCGACGTTGAATATGTGAAGGGTCAGCGCGCTTTCGCCGGTGCGTGGCACTTCCTCGATGTCGTAGAAGAAAACCGGACCGGTCAGCGCGTGTAATTTTTGGTCGACGTAAGCGCCGATGCCGCCACAGAGGAGCCCGAAGACCCCATCGAGTTTCTTGTCTTCCGAACGTGCCTCGTGTTTGAGAGCCGTCGTGCAGTTCTTGCATTCGGGGTTGGCCGCGAAGTCGGCTCGACTCCGGAAACCGAAATGCTCGGCGGTCTTAGCGGCCAATTTCAAGAACTGACTGGTGTTGATGTTCATGATGATTTATCGACGGATCCCGGCATCAGATCGGCGCGACCGGGAGGTAGTAGTCTAAGCAGGGCGCGGCCGACTATCTCTTCTCTTTTCAGTACGCCCCAGGATCGCGAGTCGGAGCTGTGGTCGCGATTGTCGCCCATGACGAAATACTCGCCATCGCCTAAAGTGACGGTCTGATCGAAGCGCGCGCTGCCGAGCGCGGCGTATGATTCGTCGAGGATCATACCGTCGGGATTTTCGTCATTCTTGATAGTAACGCTACTGCCGTCGATGACCACTGTTTCGCCCGGTAAGCCGATGATGCGCTTGATGAAATATTTCGAATGATCGCGCGGGTACTTGAAAATGATAACGTCGCCGCGCTCTGGTTCGTCGAAGCGGTAGGTTACCTGGTCCACGATCAAGTATTCGTTGTTGTGGAAGGTTTCTTCCATCGATGCGCCGGACACAATGAAAGGCTGGGCTATATACCAGCGAATCGGCAGTACGATGATGAGGGCGATGAGCGCGAAGCGAAATATCTCACTGAGCGAGTTTTGTTTCGGAGAATCGGTTTCCGTGAGTGTACGAGCGTCATCGAGGTTTTTTTCTTCGTAACTCATAGCGAATTCATCGAATTATACTCCAAAAAAACAAAAACAGGAATTTCGCGCGGCGGGGCGGCGAAGCCGCCCCGTCGTCTTTGTCATTTATAGTTTATGAATTATGATTTAACCCAATGCACACCATCGTGGCCTTGGGCAATCCGGGCGAGGAATACGAAAAGACGCGGCATAACGCCGGACGTTCGTTGATGAGGGAGATGATGAAACTCTGGAAGTTGCCGGATATGGTGTCGTCGTCGAAATTTGGCGGTCAGATCAGTGAGGGTACGGTCGGCGGCCGCGAGGTGCGCGTATTTTTCCCGGGCACGTACATGAACGATTCCGGTCGCGCGGTCGTAAAGATCGTCGATGCGAATGTTGCCGAGAATCTCATCGTGGTGTACGACGAGATCGATCTGCCGCTCGGCGAGTTTAAACTATCCTTCGGCCGCGGTAGCGGCGGTCACAACGGCCTCAAGTCGATCATCGAGAATCTCAACACGCCGAACTTTCTGCGCTTACGCGTCGGCATCGCTCATCGCACCATCTTCGGTAAGGTCATCAGGCCGACCGGAGACAAATTGGCCGACTACGTACTCGGCCGCTTATCGTCTCGCGAAGAGCATAAGCTCCTGTCGGTGACGCAAACCGCGGCCAAGGCCCTCGAGACCGCGATCGTCGAAGGGAAGGAAAAAGCGATGAGCATGTTTAATTAGTACGTAGAAGGTAGAACGTAGTACGCGCTTCGCGCATTATTAGAAAACGTCGCGCCCGAAGGGCGCGACGTTTTCTACAAACTACAAACTACGCACTACTAACTATTGGCTTCCTTGTAGGAGAGTGTCATGCGCTGACTGCCTGGTTCGAAGAGCGTGATCTTGAACTTGTACACGCCGCCGAGCGACAAGGTCTCCTTGAGTTTCTGCTCGCTCTCGAATTCGGAGATGTGCACCAAGCCGGCCACGCCTTCCTCGATCGAGGCCAGAGCGCCGTGTTTGTTGAACTTGATGACCACTCCCTCGACCACCTGGTCCTTGGAATACTTTTTGGCGGCGGAGACCCAGGGGTTCTCCTTGAGCTGCTTGATCGAAAGCGAGATCTTGTCGTCCTTGACGTCGATGACCTTCACTTTGACCTTGTCGCCCACCTTGAAGAGAGTTCGAGGATTTTCCACCAAGCCCCAGTCGAGCTCGGAGATGTGAACCAGACCTTCGAGACCATCCTCGACCTTGACGAAGACGCCGAAGTCCACGATTCCGGTCACTTCGCCCTCGCGGACGTCACCGACTTCGTAGCGACTGACTTTCTCCTCCTTGTTCTCCTTCTCGGCTGAGCCCTTCTCGGAGAAGATCAGTTTGCTCTCCTTCGGATCAGCGGTGATGATCACGACCGAGAGGAACTTGCCCACAAGACTCTGAAGCTCGGAGAGGATCTTGTCTTTGTCGCCGTCGGCCACGCGCGGGTAATTGTCGGCGGATAGCTGGGAAGCCGGCAAGAAACCTTGGATGCCCTGCCACTCCATAATGAGTCCGCCCTTGTTGGCCTCTTTGACCTCGAGGTTGAACACGGACTGGTTGGAGACGGCGGCTTCGGCGTCGCCCCAGATGAGCGCCTGACGGGCCTCCTTGAGGGAGAGCTCGATATAGCCGTCCTCGTTGCCGGCGTCCACTACTTTGGCGCCGATCGCATCACCGACGGCCACCTTGCGGAGCACGTCGCGAGCGTTCATATACTCGCGGCCGTAGATGAGGCCGGAGCCGAACGGAAACAGGTCTACGTAGACGCGGGCGCGGCCGATCGCCGACACCACGCCCTCGACGATATCGCCTTCCTTGGGCGGCTCTGGGCTTTCGTTGATAACCTTCTGCATCACGCCGTTAATTACCGGCGCGTTGTTTTCTTCTGACATTCTATTCACACTTAATCTCGGTGACATGCCCCCGCCCAACCGTTACTCATGGCCGTGGTCCGTGAGGGAGGATTTAGCTTGTCCCGTGAGAACTAATAATACGTGCGGCCATAATCTACCATGAAAATAAAAAAAAGCCAGCCCGGAGGAGGCTGGAGGAGGGAAAAGGAAGCGGGTCGGTCGGTTGAGGGAATCTGACCGACCCGCCCCGCGCTGACGATGGGGGTGAGACCCGTTGCGGGCCGACCGGGCATGGGTGCGGGGGTCGGCGGGTCACATCGTCGGCGAAGGAAACTGACTAACAGTCATCATATATAAATATTTAAATGTGTCAAAGGTATCAGCGAGCAAACAAAAAGCCGGATCAGGGATCCGACTCGTACGAAGAACTGTTTACTGAAACTGAATGAAGGTGTCCGGGCGGCCGGGACTCGCGTCCCGGCCGCCCGGCCTGCCGCCCACGCCGATCAGGAGGCGGCGAGCTCGGGCTGGCTGGCGCCGAGCGTCGACGTCTTGCCCGCGCCGGGCATGTCGCCGCCGTCCGTGTCGGGGGTGAGGCCGAGGGTGAACTCGGCGAAGGTATCGAACACGTCGATGGCGTCGTCGCCGAGGACGAGCTTGGCCTCCTTGATGCCGAGGCCGCGCAGCGTCTGCACGGCGCCGGCGCCCACCACCAGGATCAGCACGGTGTCGTCGTCGATTTCCGAGTCGATCAGCTCGGCGTAGGCCGCGTCCGTCCTGAGGGTCTCGGCGTCGAGGACGATGATGTCGTAGCCGTCGGGGTCGACGAGGACGGTGTCCTTGTCGGCGAGGCTGATGATGTTCTTGAACTCCTTCAGCATCACGATCGCGTCGTCGTAGTCGACCAGCGCGTAGGCCTTGTCGGTCGACTTGACCAGGCGCGGGTCGACGTCGGCGAGGCCGATGTTGACGGTCGGCAGGTTGAGGTCCTTCTGGAAGCCGAGCGCGCCGGCGAGATCGGGGGAGACATACAGGGTCGCACTGGTGCTGTTGGCGCGTATCGGCCTCGCCGCGTCGGCGAGCTCGCCGGTGAACACAACGATCGGCGTGGCGCCGATCATGGTGACGAAGGCGAGTTTGGAGAAGATGGACTTGGCCATTTCATGCCCTTTCAGTTTTGTTGAACTCTTCCTCGTCCACTGGGTGTCATTGGCCAGTGGCGGAAGTGGCAGAACATTACACGCCGAATGGTATGTTGTCAAGGTGCGCAACGCGGGGTTCCAAAAAGGGTCTTTTCTTCCAAAAACACCGGTAAAAAGCTATAATCTCGGTATGGTAATCACGCATCATGGCGGTCAGTGCTTTAAGGTGTCCTTCGGCGACACCACCATCGCTTTCGACCCGGTCAGTAAATCATCCAAGAATTTTTCAGCTTCCAAATTCGGCGCCGACGTCGGTTTCATCTCCATGAAGCATCCGGACATGAACGGCGCGGAGCAGATCGCGCACGGCACTCGCCAACCTTTTTTGGTGGACGGTCCGGGAGAGTATGAGATCGGCGAAGTGAAGGCGCGCGGTTTCGGCGTAGCTACCAAATATGACGGCGAGGACCGTTTTAACACCATCTACCAGGTACAGATGGAGGGTATGAATCTGCTGTTCTTGGGAGCGCTCGGTTCGGCCGAGATCGATCCGAAGATCCTGTCGGAATTGGGCGACATCGACATCCTCTTTTTGCCGATCGGCGGGGGAGACGTGATCGACGTGCCGCAGGCTTCGAAGTTGGCGGTCAAACTCGAGGCGCGTCTGGTGATCCCGATGCACTACGACAAAAAGTCGCTCGAAGCTTTCTTGAAGGAGGAAGGTTTACCTAATCAAAAGCCGGAGGAAAAGCTCACTATCAAGAAGAAGGACGTGCTGGCGATGGAGGGTGAGATTTCAGTGCTGGGTTTTTGAGTGTGGGCGGGTGCGGCGGCGAAGCCGCCGCACCGTCGTCCTACTGACCACGTACTACAAACTAACTTATGTTGGACGAATTACGCCGCAAATCTCCATATGTAAAACAAAGCTACGCTTTCTGGGGCGCGGTGGGGGTGACGTCCCTGGTCGTGGTGGGGTGGATAGCTTCTCTGCCGGTACGGTTCGGTAATTTAAATACGGCGCTGGATGGCGAAGCTTTGAACCAGACGGCCGGTGGTGTCACGGAGATTTTAGATGACCTGAAGGGATTTAAGGAAGGGGCGAGCGAGGTGTTTCGTGCCGCGACGGCCACTTCGTCTACCGGTCTCGACGATCCAAGCGGCTGGGCTCTCGATTCGAGTGCTGGCGGTTCGACTGCGGCCCAAGATCCGGTGCTTATCGCTACCTCCTCCAAGCCGACAGCGCCACCGCCAAAATCCATACAAATAGCCACTTCTTCGGCGCCAAATCGCTAGAAATATGCTATAATAAACGCGAGTTTTTAGTTGTCAGTCGCTAGGTATTAGTCGACGCACTGTGTGCGTCGGCCCTGAGTAGCGAAGCTACTTTGGGCCACTGACAACTGACAGCTAAATACTGACAACTAACATTTATGCCGAAAAAAACCGTCACCGATCCGACTCCGATGTCCGATGCTCCTCGCGGTATCGTGCCGCAGTCCATCGCCGAGGAGATGCGCGCTTCTTATCTCGACTACGCGATGTCGGTCATCACCGCTCGTGCTTTGCCGGACGTGCGCGATGGTCTTAAGCCGGTGCACCGCCGCATTCTTTACTCTATGCGGCTCAATGGTCTGACTTCGACGGCACGCTTCAAGAAATCCGCGACCGTAGTGGGTGACGTGCTCGGTAGCTTCCACCCGCACGGCGACGTCGCCGTGTACGACGCCATGGTGAAATTAGCTCAACCGTTCTCCACCCGTTATCCGCTCGTCATCGGTCAAGGAAACTTCGGTTCGGTCGACGGGGACGGCGCCGCGGCCTATCGTTACACCGAAGCTAAGATGTCCAAGATCGCCGAGGAGATGTTGCGCGATCTCGAAAAAGACACAGTGAATTGGCGACCGAACTTCGACGGCACGAAGCGCGAGCCCGAAGTCTTGCCGGCAGCCGTGCCCAACTTGCTCTTGGCCGGCACTCTCGGTATTGCCGTCGGTATGGCCACTAACATCCCGC
The DNA here is from genome assembly GCA_002293845.1 of Patescibacteria group bacterium UBA918. Lineage (GTDB taxonomy): Bacteria > Patescibacteriota > Minisyncoccia > Phycocordibacterales > UBA918 > OLB19. Next base: position 27,904 of record DBEA01000002.1, read on the forward strand.
CACACAACTTGCGCGAGGTGTCCGACGCGGTGGCGCATTTGATCGACGACCCTGAAGCGTCGACCGAGGACCTGTTGAAGTTCGTCAAAGGTCCGGACTTCCCGCTAGGCGCCGTGGCTTTCAACCAAAAAGACATCGCTCACGCCTACGGCTCCGGCAAAGGCGGCGTCGTCGTCCGTGGCGAGGCCGAGATATCGGAGGATAAGAAGGGGAACTTTTCCATAGTGATCACCTCGGTACCCTATCGCGTCAACAAAGCCGACATGCTCGAGAAGATCGCCGATCTAGTGCGCGAAAAGAAGATCGAAGGCATCAGGGAGATGCGCGACGAGTCGACGGCCGATATCCGCGTGGTCATCGAGCTCAAGAGCGGCGCCAATCCGCAGACCGTCCTCAATAAATTGTATAAGCACACCGAACTGGAGAGCACTTTCCACTACAACATGGTGGCGCTGGTGGACGGCGTGCCGCAGACTTTGTCTCTAAAAGCCATCCTCGAGGAGTACATCAAACATCGCAAGGAGGTGGTTCGCCGCCGTACCGAGTACGACCTGCAAAAGGCCAAAGACCGCGAACATATCCTTCTTGGTCTTAAGAAGGCCTTAGACCATATCGACGCTATCATCAAACTCATTCGCGCCTCTAAGGACGTGCCGACAGCGCATCAAGGATTGATGGACAAGTTCAAGTTTTCGCCGATCCAGGCGCAGGCTATTTTGGACATGAGGCTCCAGAAGCTCGCCGGCCTTGAGCGCAAGAAGATCGAGGACGAACTTGCCGAGGTCCAAGCTCTCATCAAGGAGCTCGAATCCATCCTGGCGAGCGTCAAGAAGATGATGGCCATCGTTAAGAAGGAACTCCAGGACATCGCCGAGAAGTACGGTGACGACCGTCGCACCAAGATCGTTAAAGGCGGTGTGAAGAATCTCTCCGCCGAGGATCTGGTGGCCGACGAGGAAAGCGTGCTCGTATTGACGGCCGGCGGCTACGTGAAGCGCACCAACCCCTCCGAGTACCGCACGCAGAAACGCGGCGGAGTTGGTGTCGTCGACCTCAACACCAAGGAGGAAGACGTCGTCACCAAGTTACTCACCACTTCGACCCATAGCGACCTCTTGTTCTTTACTGATATGGGCAAGGTCTATCAATGCAAGATGTACGAAATACCGGAAGGTCGCCGCGCCACCAAGGGCAAATCGATCATGAACTTCCTTTCGCTCGTCTCCGAAGAGAAAGTGACTTCGGTCTTGGCCGTACGTAAAGGGGAGTGGGAAAGCGACGCGGGACTTTTGATGGTCACCAAAAACGGCGTCGCCAAAAAATCCGCGGCTTCGGCTTTCCGCGACGTGCGTCGCAGCGGACTCATAGCCATCAATCTGCATGAGGACGATTCGCTCATCGCCGCTAGTTTCGTCGAAGCAGGTGACGAGGTTTCGCTGATCACTAGAAGCGGTCAACAGATACGTTTCAAGGAAAGCGATGTGCGCCAGATGGGACGCACGGCCGCGGGCGTCACTGCCATGAAGCTCAAGAAGGGCGATCATATCGTTTCGGCCGACGTGCTTATGAAAGGTCAGAAGGACGCCGAGATATTGGTAGTGATGGAAAAGGGTTACGGCAAGACGACTCCGGCCAAGGAATACAAAGTGCAGAAGCGGGGCGGTAGCGGCATCAAGACCGCTAAGGTCACCACGAAGACGGGCAATGTCATCGGCGGCGCGATCTTAACACCCGAGGACAAAGAGATCGGCGAGCTCGTCGTGATGAGTCAGAAGGGTCAAGTGATCAAGATGGCTTTGAAGGACGTGCCGTCTTTGGGTCGCGACACGCAAGGGGTAAGGATAATGCGTCTGCGCGAGGGAGACGCGATCGCGTCCAGCGTGACGTTTTAAAGATCGTCGGGGACGAAAAGGGCGGGCCAAAGGC
>DBEA01000002.1:29945-37324 GCA_002293845.1 Patescibacteria group bacterium UBA918
GGGGGGGGGGGGGCGGGGCGCGAGGCGCGGGGGGGGGGGGGCGTGTGTGGGCATGAGGTGGGAGTAGGCGGTTAGGGGGAGAACGGGGCGGGCGGCGCCAAAGGCCCGCCCTTTTCGTCCCCGCCTCCACCTTTCAACTTTATACTTTCAACTTTATACTGTTCTAGTGTCCGCGCTGACTCTCATATATATATTCTTTGATAAGTACACCGTACCGTTTTTATTCTCGATCGGTTTGTTTTACTTCCTGTACGGGTTCATAGAATATTTCATCATCGGCAAAGGCGGCGACGAAGAGCGTAGCCAGCATGGACGCGAACTATTTTTGAAATCCATCGCTTGGTTCACTTTGTCATTATTAGTGTATGTACTTTTCATTCTCGTGACCTGGATCGGCACCTTCTCCTTGAACGACTTGTCTGGTCCGGACGCCGGTGGCGGAGCGGACGTGCGCCAGGACGAGAGGGTGTTGCCGGTTCCTAACGTGCCTACTCGTTAATTCGCGATCAATCATGTCAGTACAAAATTTCTTGGTTCCAGAGACTTTAGCCACGCATTTCCACCTTCGTCCCGGCGATCGGGTGGGGGATTTCGGTTCTGGCGTTGGTAGTTTCGTGCCCGTCCTTTCCCGCCTGGTCGGCCCCGATGGGAGGGTGTACGCCGTGGAGATCCAGAAGGGCTTAGTAGAGGCACTGGTCGCCAAGGCTCGGAAGGAGCGATTGTCTAACGTGGAGGTGATCTGGGGCGATTTGGAAGAGGTCGGCGGCACCAAGATCGCCGAAGGGAGTCTCGATGTAGCGATCATGGTCAACTGTCTGTTCCAGATCGAAGATCGTTCTATCGCTTTACGCGAAGTATTTCGGACTCTGCGTTCTGGCGGTAGACTCTTGATCGTCGACTGGTCCGAATCGTGGGGCGGTTTGGGGCCACAAGTGGGACAGGTCCTCGATGAGGCGAGCGCGCGCGCCGATGCCGAGTCCGAAGGTTTGGTGTTCGAGCGCTCCTTCGATGCAGGTGCTCATCATTATGGTCTAGCGTTTCGAAAACCGTGATGAAGTGGACGGGCGGCGGGCCGGAGGCCCGCCGCCCGTCCACCAGCCACCCTTTCAACTTTATCCTTTCGACTTTATACTTAGACACATGGAAACGATCCGTCCGTTTCAGATCGGGTTATTGGCCGGCTTCGGCTTGATCGCGGTCGTCAGCTTGATACTCCTGGCCTCGTATCAGGGTGTCGGCGGCCAAGTAAGCAATCCTTATGGCAGCAAGGTCGTCATATGGGGAACGTTCGAGCAAGCGGCTTTTACTGAAGTCATACAGGCGATCGGGCGCGAAGACAGAAACTTTCAGTCGGTCAGTTACGTGCAAAAGGATTCGCGCAGTTTTGCCGATGAATTGGTGAATGCCATCGCCGAAGGTCGCGGGCCCGACCTGGTCTTGCTCGATCACGAGAACCTGGTGTCGCTCCGACCCAAATTACAACCGATATCTTACGACATATTTTCCACGCGTACTCTGCGTGACAATTATGTCGACGGCTTCGAGGTATTCGCCAGATCGAACGGACTCTATGCCGTACCGCTTTTCGTCGATCCCCTCGTGATGTATTGGAACCGTGATCTCTTTGCCACCGGTGGTCTCGCATTGCCTCCGGCCACTTGGGAATCGTTAGTATCGACCGCCGAGCAATTGACCCTGCGCGACGCTCGTCGCGACATACTGCAGTCGACCGTCGCTTTTGGCGAGTACGAGAATGTGCAGGATGCCAAAGGCACACTGTTGGCCTTGTTGTTGCAATCGGGCAGCGACCTGGTGCGCGAAGGGGCGACGCGCTACGAGGTGGGGATAGACACTTCTTCCGGTGACACTTCCCGCCGACCACTCTTTTCGACCCTGCAGTTCTTCGTAGAATTCAGTAATGTGTCTAGTCCGCTTTATTCCTGGAACCGCACTTTCGACAGCGACCTGTCGGCATTCTTGGGAGAAAAGCTCACTTTGTATTTCGCTTATGGTAGTGAGTCCGCGCGCATCCGACAACAAAATCCCAATCTCAACTTCGACGTGGTGGGAGTACCCCAAGGCGCCGGTGCGACCGTGAAAAGAACGTACGGACGCTTCTATGGTCTGGCTGTCGTCGCCGCTAGCCAAAATCAAAGCGGCGCTTACCAAGCCGCGCTCAAGCTCGCCGCAGACGCGCCGACGGCGACATTGTCCGAGCGTCTGGGTCTGGCGCCGGCACACCGTTCGTCTCTGACGATAACTCCGGAAGATCCGGTGCGTCAGACCATTTTTTCTCAGGCGCTCATCGCCCGCGGCTGGTTGGACCCTGATCCCCAAGCGAGCGACGAAACCTTCCGGCAAATGATAGAGGACGTGGTCTCGGGCCGTAGTTCGGTGGGTTCGGCCGTCGCCGACACCACCCGGCGCTTAGAATTAGCGTTCTAGTATGAAAAAGATTTACATATCACTGTTATATACGCTTATATCGTTGGTACCTACGACTTTTAGTCTGGCCGCTACTGGTAGTCCAAACACCGGTAATCCATCCAACACTGGTAGTCCAAACCTAGGCAATCCGTCATCTCCAGGCAGTCCTAATCTAGGAAATCCTTCTGGTGGTGTCACTCTTAATAATCCTCTAGGTGATAAAGACATCCTGGAGTTCCTCCAGGACATCCTGGATGTCATCATGATCTTCGCCGTGCCTCTCATTGTCTTCATGATCATCTACGCCGGCTTCCTGTTCGTAATGGATAGGGGAAGTGAGAAAAACCTAAAGCAGGCCAAGAACGCCCTGCTGTACGCCGTTATCGGCGCGGTCATCATCTTCGGCGCCAAAGCCATCTTGGAGGTAGTGCAAGGCACGGTAGATGCGTTTCGGTAGTTCATAGCTAGTAGCTCATAAGTCATAATGTAATTAGTAATGAGTAGTGAGCAAAAGGAGAGATTTAAGAAAGAGTTTATTGCCAGACTTATCGGTTTGTCAGTAAAAACAATAAAATTTGCCGACGAACTAAACAAAACACCGTCATTGCGCTCGGTTGCGGATCAATTGATTCGCAGTACTACCTCGATCGGCGCTAATGTGACTGAGGCAAAAGGTGCTAGTTCAAAGAGGGACTATATAAAGTTCTTTGAGATCGCTTTGAAATCAGCTTACGAGACCCAGTACTGGATCATGGTAGTTGAGAACTATAATGTAAACTACGCGGGACTTATCAAAGGCATTAAATCCGAGGCGATAGAAGTTTCCAAGATGTTAAATTCATCAGTCCAAACCCTTAAAGGTAAAAAAGATTATAAAATATGAATTACATTATGAGATATGATTTATCGTCTATAATATAATTGATTCATGCAACCGAACAACTTTGCTGAACTGGTCGACATGTTCCTGGGATTCATATCCCTGCTGGTCCCTTTCGTATTCTCGTTGGCCCTGGTGTTCATCGTTTGGAAGGTGATCGATGCTTGGGTCATCAATGCCGGTGATGTCGATAAGGTCAAGGAGGGTAAATCATATGCGATATGGGGGGTCGTCGTGCTGGTCGTGATGTCGAGCGTTTGGGCCATTGTGCGGCTCCTTAGAAGCTCGATATTTGGCTAAGGCCAGTATCCACAGCGCATAGCTACATTCCCAAACTACAAGGTATAATTATCAAGACTTAAAAAGTTAACATTTGTCTATGAATAGGATCAAGAAGACGATAGCCAAGGCCGGAATGATGTTGTTGCCTATGACACCTTTAGTGGCACTGGCTCAGTTCGGCGAGATCAACACCTTCATCGGTCGCATCACCACCTTCATCAACAATACCCTCATCCCGTTGGTGTTCGGTATCGCTCTCTTGATGTTCGTATGGGGAATGTTCAAGTTCTTTATCTACAACACCGAAGAAGAGAAGGAAAAAGGAAAAGACCTAGCTTTGTATGCCATCGTAGCTTTCGTGCTCATGGTCTCGGTATGGGGCATAGTAAATTTGATCGCTGGTGGCCTCGGCTTCAGCGGCGAGCAGATCCAGAACATTCCTAGTACGCCAACTCGTTAACTTTGGTGTTTGACGAGAGACCGCGAGTGATCGCGGTTTCCATTCAGTCACTAGCCTTTGACCTATGATAGCCTATGCCGCCGCCGCTGACGTCGCTCGCAATTTCTTGATGAAGCTCAACGACGCGATCTTGTATCCGCTCATTTCTCTCATGATGGCGGCCGCTCTCCTGGTATTTTTGTGGGGCTGTTTCGAATTCATCATGGCCGCCGGAGACCCTGGAGCGCGCACGACCGGCAAGAAGCACATTCTTTGGGGTATCGTCGGCATGGTGGTGATGGTCTCGGCCTACGGCATATTGACGATCGCGGTCGGGACTTTCGGTCTCGATATTCCGCGCTAAAATCTCCTATCGGGCAAAAGAAAGACCGCCTCGCTCACTTGCGTGAGCTCGGCGGTCGTTTGTCGGCGGGCGGGGCCCCCCGCCGCAGGAACTATGTCTTCTTGCAAGGTTGCCCATAGCGCACATGAAATATATGTACGCCGATCGGCTTGCTGTCCTTGCTTTTCGTGTAGTGCACGGCCTCGTTCGTGTCCTCCCTAAAGGAGAGCTTGTCGAACGGGTCGTAACATACACGTTTGCCAAGAGGCACTTTCTCTTCGTGCCAAGCGGCGCCGATGTTGACGAGCTTGATCTGCTCGTTCTTTGGCTCCGTTGCTTCTCCGCCGATACCGTTTTCGACGATGTCGTTGGCCTTTTTCTGGAGGCCGACGTAGGCCTTACTTGCTCCTTCCGGCCCCAGAACCACGTAGCCTAAGGTAAGAAGTAAGGCGACAAGGGCCAGTATGCCGCCGACCATCCATGTGAAGATGATGGCTCCTTTGCCACCACCATTCCAAGCGCCGTAGCCAGCCACTGATAGTGTGGCAATGAACACGAGCGCTATTGGACCGTAGAAGATCACCGCCGAGGCGGTGATCGCTATCAGCGCCGCTGTCCCCAGCACAGACGGCCAGAACCACTGGTGGTTCCGGAGGCGCGGCGAGATGGGAGCAGTCCCTGCCGGAGCTCGACGAGACATATTGCGCCCCATCAGTATACCCAGAGGGATACCGACAAGCGCCACTACCGCTAGTGCGGCAATAATGATTCCAGTCATTTAGGTTGCCTTCCGTTTCCGGTTGAGCTTCCTGAGTTCCGCCAAAATGGCCGCCTGCGTCGGGTCCGAACCAGAACCTCCACCGGGCGACATAATGACAGTACCTTCCTTGGCGGCTCCTGCCGCGCGAACGAAGGCCTCAGCCCGCTGGGTTTCGATTGAGTAGTCTCCGCCGGCCTTGTGGGCTTCGTTAAGGGCCCGGAGGCCCTCGGCGCGTTTTTTTGCATCGATGAGGGTGGCCTCGCCGACTGGCTTAGCCAAGGCTTCGGCGTAGAGCTTTTCCAGCTCTGTCGCAGAAAGATTGGGTGAAATATCTATTAGGTCGACTCCCTCGATTTCGATGCCGTACTCCTTTTCATCGTCGTCTATCGCTTGGACGGCCTCGTTCAGTTTTCTTGCATCTTTTTCATCGATTGCGGTGAGTACCTGATTGAGGTTGTTTGCGCGAGTGAAGTTTGTCACCGCATTGGTGGCAAGGTTCACCATCTGATGATCCCAGCGATCGGTGCCGAAAGCCGCTTTGTGTGGGTTGGTCGTACGGGCCTTGATGACTGCTAGGACGTTTACTGAAATCTTGTCCTTGGTATCGGCCGCTGCGACACGGAAGGGGTAGAGGAATTGACGTGCACGATAGTGGTCGCTAATATCCTCCTTTACTTCCAGCGCGATGTTGTTGCCTTTCGGGTCTTTGCTGTCGCTTTCGTCGCGGCGCATCTTGGTCCGTTCGATCGAGTACTCACGTACGGTCTGCCACGGATAGAGGCCGGTGAAGACTGCTCCGGTCGTCTCATACACGTACCATGACCAGAGCGATAAAAGCGGGGAGATACCAGTAAGGGGATTTTCGGATGCTTCCCCGGGACCGGTTTCTATGATCTGCCAATAGCTTGAGCTGTATTGATCACCGATACGTGCGAATCGATGGCCGGCATAGAGCATGATCATCCGCACAATTCGATCGCCACGAACCACGATCTTCACCTTCCCTTCTTCAGGGTAGGTGAAAAGATGGAAGCTGCTTTTCTCCGTTCTTCCCGGTTGATTCACTAATTGCTTAATGAACAGCGGGGTGAGAAGAGCAAATGCGAGCACTACCAGAAAGAGCCCCAAAGGCACCCCTACCAGAAGTCCGAGGATTATCTGAGTCCACATGTGCTTTCCTTTTTCAATGTGCTTCGCGGGCGCGAAGCCCGCTGTTGCGTTTTGCAGCGACGCTGCGTTTTCGGATGGGGAAGCGAAGCTTCCCCACGAGAAAGCGCAGTGCGCCACTCTGCCTACAATGATAGCATATTTTAATGAAAAAGTCAAGTAAAATTTGGCCAAAATAGGCCTAAGAATAAGGTTGATTTTAGCGATTTTCGTTATACTATGGTGCGATGTTCCAAACTCTGTCTTTCTACAAGTATGTGCGTCTCGAGAACCCGGTCGCTTTCCGGCAAGAACTGTGGCGAATTTTCACCGATCTCGGCATCGTCGGTCGTATTTACGTGGCTGGCGAAGGCATTAACGCGCAAATTAGCGTCCCTAAAGAAAAGTTCGCGGACTTCGACGAGTTTATGAGGTCGCAGGTCGAATTGACCGACGTTCCATATAAGATGGCCATCGAGGAGCTGTCGATCGGACCGGCTTTCAAGAAACTCATCATCAAGGTCAAGCATAAGATCGTGGCCGACGGTCTCGACGATGCTTCCTTTGACGTCACGAAGACCGGAGAGTATCTCACCGCCAAAGAGTTCAACGACTACATCGACGATGAAGACGCCGTGGTGATCGACATGCGTAACGGATACGAAAGCGAGGTCGGTCACTTTGATAAAGCTGTCACTCCCGACGTGGACACTTTTCGTGACGAGCTCAAAGTCGTGCCGGAATTGCTGAGGGATAAGAAGGATAAAAAGATCGCGCTTTACTGCACCGGCGGTATTCGCTGCGAAAAGGCCAGCGCCTGGATGCGTCATAACGGTTTTAAGGACGTGAAGCATCTTAAAGGCGGCATCATCGACTACAAGCGGCAGGTGGAGGAAGAGAAGTTGCCCAATCGTTTCCGCGGTAAGAACTTCGTGTTCGACGAACGTCTGGGCGAGCGCATCAATGACGAAATAATCTCGACCTGTCATCTGTGTTCGAGAGAGAAGAGCGACACTCACCATCATTGTCGTAACGAAGTGTGTCACGTCTTATTCATCGGTTGTCAGGATTGCGTGTCGGCGCGGGACGGATACTGCTCTAT
>DBEA01000013.1:0-14929 GCA_002293845.1 Patescibacteria group bacterium UBA918
GAAAAGCGGCGGGCCGAAGGCCCGCCGCTTTTCGTCGTGTATCTTCTGAATGAATTATTATTCCTCAGAGACTTCTTTGACCATCTCGTTCTTCCTTGAGCCCTTGAAACCGGAGCCGGCCGGGATCAAGCGACCGATAATGACGTTCTCCATAAGACCGGAGAGATTGTCCTCGCTTCCCTTCACTGCCGCATTGATAAGAACGCGGGTGGTGTTTTGGAAGGAGGCGGCCGAGAGGAAGCTTTTGCGTGACAACGAGGTCTCGGTGATGCCCAAGATGAGTTTCTCTCCCTTGGCGATCTCTTTGCCTTCGGCCTTCATCTTCTTGTTGGCCTCGGCCAAGATCCATTCCTCGACCACGTCGCCGATGGCGAAGTGCGTGTCGCCGGCGTCCGTGATCTTCACACGGCTCATCATCTGCTTGACGATGAGTTCGATGTGCTTGCGCGCGATCGTTACACCTTGGAGTTCGTAGATCTTGTTGATCTCGGAGATGATGTAGTCCTGAGTGATCTCACGAGTGCCGTACTTGAACAGCTCCGGCAGGTGAGCGGAACCGTCGGTCATGAGTTGACCGGCGGTCACCTTCTCGCCGACAGAGACAGTGACGACACGACGGTAACTGACTTCGTACTCCATATTGTCAGAAGTCTTCTTGGCGTACTTAGCGCCCTTCTCCGGAGCCACCACGATCACCTTCTCTTTGCCTTCGCGGCGAATGTCGATGACGACACCGTCGGTCTTGGAGACCACGGCCGGAATCTTCGGCTGGCGCTTCTCGAACACTTCTTCGACGCGCGGAAGACCCTGGGTTACGTCACCGCCCACCGAAGCGGCGCCACCGGCGTGCTTGGTGTTCATGGTGAGCTGGGTACCCGGTTCACCGATCGCCTGAGCGGCGACGGTACCTACGGCCTCACCGATGTCGACGAGCTGGTTGGTCGTGAGATCGTGCCCATAGCATTGCTGACAGACACCGCGCAAAGTGGCGCAGGTCATCGGCGAACGTACCACTACCGACTCGCAGGTCGTGCCTTCAAGAGCGATAGCGTCACGACGAGACAATAGGTGACCCTTCTGGAATATGACGTTTCCCTTCTGGTCGACAGCATCCTCGGCGAGCACGCGGCCTTTGATCGCCTTCGAGAAAGCGATCTCGATACCGGAAGCCGATATACGGCTGATCTTGGTGCCGCTCTTAGTCTTACAATCGGTCTCGGTGACGATGGCGTCCTGAGCGACCACGAAGAGGCGACGAGTAAGATATCCGGCCTTAGCGGTCTGAAGAGCCGTGTCGGCTAGACCCTTACGAGAACCGTGAGTGGTGATGAAGTATTCGATCGGGGTCATGCCCTCTTTCATCGAAGACAATACCGGGAATTCGAGAGTTTCGCCTCGGGTGTTGACGATGAGACCCTTCATGCCGGCCATCTGGCCGATCTGTCCCAAAGAACCGCGGGCGCCGGACTTCCACATTTCGAAGGAAGAACCGTGCTGATCGAGGGTCTCTGGCAGGATGGTCTCGAGTTCGCTCTTGGCGCGGTGCCAAACCTCGACGATCATGCGGCGTCGCTCGTCGCGCGAAATGAGACCCTCGTCGTAGTTGGAGAATATCTCACGTTCGGAAGCACGGGCCTTCTCTATGATGGCCTGCTTTTCTTTAGGTACGACCACTTCGTCGATGCCCCAAGTGGTACCCGAAGCGGTGGCATACTTAAAGCCGAATTTCTTCAAGCGATCGACGATCGCCGGTACGGCGTCGGCTCCGCGGTCATCGATGATGTCGATGATGATGTTGAACAGCGTCTTCTGGACCACGACATCGTTGATGAAAGAGTGGTCGGAAGGTAGCACGCTATTGAACAAAAGACGACCGACGGAAGTCTCGAAGAGCTTGTTTTCGAATTGCTTGTACTTAGGCGTGTCGGTAGCCAAGACCTTGATCTTGGCGCGGAAGTCGATGATGCCGTAATCGTAGGCGTTGATGGCGTCGTTCGGGCTGGCGAAGAACTTCCCTTCGCCCTTGGCACCGTCGATGATCTTGGTCATCCAGTAGGCCCCGAGCGCCATGTCGAGCAGCTTCTCGGAAACGACCGGCTCGGATGAACCCGGTTTCAGGATGTTCTTGTTGGCGGAAATGATCTCCCTAGCCTCGAGCTGAGCCTCCTCGGAGAGAGGCACGTGTACGGCCATTTGGTCGCCGTCGAAGTCGGCGTTGAAAGCGCGACAAACGAGCGGATGCACCTGGATGGCGTTACCTTCGATAAGAACCGGACGGAAGGCCTGGATACCCTGACGGTGCAGAGTTGGCGCGCGGTTCAAGAGCACATGCTTGTTGCGGATGACGTTTTCCAGAATAGCCCACACTTCGGGGACGCCGTCTTCGATGAGACGACCAGCACCACGGATGTTGTAGGCCAACTCTTGCTTCAATAGCTCGGAGATGACGAACGGACGGAAAAGCTCAAGCGCCATATGCTTAGGAAGGCCGCACTGGTCGAGATCCAAGTCCGGACCGATGACGATCACCGAACGACCGGAGTAGTCGACGCGCTTACCGAGCAAGTTCTGACGGAAGTAGCCCTGCTTGGATTTGAGATAGTCGGAAAGGGATTTCAAAGGACGGCGCTGAGCCTGACTCATCATAGAGTAGGCGCTGTTGCCGTGGCGGATCGAATTGTCGATCAAGGCGTCGACGGCTTCCTGCAGGATACGCTTCTCGTTCCTCAAGATCACGTCCGGAGCCATGATGTCGATCAACTTTTTCAAACGGTTGTTTCGGTTGATGACGCGGCGATATAGGTCGTTTAGGTCGGACGACGCGTGGCGACCGCCTTCGAGCGCCACCATCGGACGCAAGGCCGGAGGGATCACCGGTAGACGAGTGAGAAACATCCATTCCGGGCGAACTCCAGAGTGCAACATGCCGCGCACGAGTCCCAGGCGCTTGTCGAGCTTGGCGCGCTCCATGGCACCGGCCTTCTCGCGCTCCTCCACCAAGCGAGTTTCGAGCTTGCCAAGATCGATGTTCTTGAAAAGCTCGTACACGCTCTCAGCGCCGATCTTGGCCTCGAAAAGGGTGCCGTATTTGATCGAGAACTTATGATATTTGTTCTCGTCTAGAACGGTGCCTTGCTGAACGGAGTTGATCTCCTTTTTGACCTCGTCCAAGCGGTCCTTGAGTTCGGCCAGGGCCGATTCGTTCTTCAGCTCCTTGGCCTTGGCTTTGTATTCGGTCGATAGTTCGGCCAAAAGGCGTGAACGTTCTCCCTCCGAGACTTTGGTCACGATGTAGCCGGCGAAGTAGATGACCTTCTCGATGTCGGTGGCGGAAATGCCCAAGATGAGCGCGATACGGGACGGCACGCCGCGCAAGAACCAGATGTGAGACACCGGCACGCAAAGGTCGATATGTCCCATGCGCTCGCGGCGCACGATGGCGCGCGTCACTTCGACGCCGCACTTCTCGCAGACGATGCCCTTGTAGCGGATGCCACGGTATTTCTTACAGGAACATTCGTAGTCTTCGACCGGGCCGAAGATGCGCTCGTCGAAGAGACCGTGCTTTTCCGGTCTCTGGGTGCGGTAGTTGATCGTCTCGGGCTTGGTCACCTCACCGTGAGACCACTCCAGAATGCGCTCGGGGCTGGCGAGCTTCAGGGCAACGCTCTCGAATTGTTCCGGAGCGCGTCGGCCCTTAGGTCCGAAGCCGCGGTCGCGGGAATTTGTCTTTGTAGTTTCCATAATGATTATTGGTGAGGCGATTAATTCTCGAGAGAGCTACCCTTTTTAAGGTCGACGTCGAGCGACAGACCCCGCAACTGATTGACGAGCACGTTGAACGCGGCCGGCGTGTGCGGATGACTGATACGTTCGCCGCGGACGATGGCGTCGAAGGCGGCGGAGCGTCCGACGATGTCGTCGGACTTGATAGTGAGCATTTCGCGCAGAGTATAGGCGGCGCCATATCCGAGGAGCGCCCACACTTCCATCTCTCCGAAGCGTTGGCCGCCGATCTGAGCTTTACCACCAAGCGGCTGTTGCGTGATCAAGGAGTATGGACCGATGGAACGCATGTGGATCTTGTCTTCCACCATGTGATGGAGTTTCAAGATGTACATGTAGCCGACGGCGGTCTTCTTGGCGAACTCCTCGCCGGTGCGGCCGTCGCGAAGTTGGATCTTGCCGTCTTCGGGCAATCCGGCGGCCCGCAATTCGGCCTTGACGTCCTCTTCGGTGGCTCCGGAGAACGGGGGCACCACGGCCTGATAGCCCAAGGTGTTAGCGGCCATACCTAGGTGAAGCTCGAGAATCTGGCCGAGGTTCATACGCGAAGGCACGCCGAGCGGGGTCAGGAGTACGTCGATCGGGCGCCCATCTTCGGTGAAAGGCATGTCCTCCTCCGGCAAAATGCGGGAGATGACGCCCTTGTTGCCGTGGCGACCGGCGAGTTTGTCGCCGACCGAAACGTTACGAACTTGAGCCACAGTGACATGGATACGCTTGATGACGCCGCTTTCGAGCTGGTCGCCAGCCTCGCGCGAAAACACTTTGATGCCGATGACGCGACCGCGCTTACCGGCCTCGAGCCGCAAGCTGGTGTCCTTCACGTCCTTGGCCTTTTCGCCGAAGATAGAGCGCAAGAGGCGCTCTTCAGGTGAGAGCTGAGTCTCGCCCTTCGGAGTGACTTTACCGACTAGGATGTCGCCGGGACGTACCTCGGCGCCGATACGAATGATGCCGTTCTCGTCGAGGTTGCGAAGTTTGACTTCGGATACGTTAGGAATGTCCGGAGTGGTGACTTCCGGACCGAGTTTGGTGTCGCGAACGGCCGCCTCGAACTCTTCGATGTGGATGGTCGAGAATTTACTCTCCTTCACCAAACGTTCGGAGATGACGATGGCGTCTTCGTAGTTAGCGCCGGACCAGCTCATGAAAGCGACCAAAGCGTTCTGACCTACGGCGATCTGGCCATGATCGGTCGAGGAAGTGTCGGCCAAAAGACCGCCACGCTTGACCTTGTCGCCGAGCGATACTACCGGTCGGTGATAGAAAGCGGAGAAATCGTTAGTGCGCTCGAAAGTGGTAAGGCGATATTCTCGCTTCTTACCCTCCTTGTTCTTAACGACGATTTTCTTTGCGTCGACGCCTACGACCTCCCCTGCCTCGTGAGCGATGACCACGCGAGCGGTGTCGGTGGCTACCATCTTCTCGATGCCGGTCGATACCAACGGCGCGTCGGGAATGAGACATGGGGTGGCCTGCTTCTGCATGTTCGAACCCATAAGGGTACGGTTGGCGTCGTCGTGGTTCAGGAACGGAATCATCGACGTGGCGACGGAGAACGCCTGGTTCGTGGCGACATCCATCAGGTCCACCTTGGATCTAGGTACAGAGCGAGGCTCGCCGTTCTTGCGGGCTTCGACCATTTCATCCTTGATCCGACCTTTGTCATCGATGACTACGGCGGCATGAGCGATGTTGTACTGCTCCTCTTCATGAGCGTTGAGATATACGATCTCGCCGGTCACCACACCCTTCTCGACTTTAGCGTACGGGGTTTCGATGATGCCGAAACGATTCACGCGCGAGTACATCGACAGACGCAGGATCAAACCGATGTTCGGTCCCTCCGGCGTGTGTATCGGACAAAGTCGTCCGTAATGCGAAGGGTGCACGTCGCGCACCTCGAAACCGGCGCGTTCGCGCGTCAGACCTCCCGGACCGAGAGCGGAGAGGGTTCTGAGACCCTCGAGCTCCGCCAAGATGTTCTGTTGAGGCATGAACTGCGACAGCTGGTTCGTGGTGAAAAATTCTTTGATCGCGGCCTGAAGCGGGCGAGGATTGATGATCTGCATCGGCAAAGTGGTCTCTGCCTCGATAGTGGACATTCGGTCCTGGATGTTGCGCTTCATACGGGTCATGCCGACGCGGACGCGCTGAAGCATCATCTCACCGAAGTAGCGGACGCGGCGGAAGCCAAGGTGATCGATGTCGTCAGGCAGAGCCCCGGGGATGTGGTTCTGCTCGAGAATATGAGTGAGGATGATGCGTAGGTCGTCGATCGAAACGGTGCGTGCGTCGGTCGCCTTCTTGTCGATCGGACGTCCGAAGCGCTCGTTAAAGTGATGACGACCGATTTCGGAAAGGTCGTAACGTTCAGGAGCGAAAATGGAGTCGACGAATTCACGAGCGTTTTCGACGGTCGCTAGGTCGCCATCACGAAGGCGTTTGTATATCTCTATATATGAATCATCGGTGGTTTTAGCCGGGTCTTTAGCCAAGGTGGTCTTGATGCACTCTTCGCCATGAGCGACACCTTTCAGCAATTTGACCATTTCAGCCTCGCTTTCGGCCCCTAATACACGTAGGAGAGAGGTCACGGGGAACTTCTTTTTACGATCGATCTTGACGTAGATGCAGCCGTCGGCCTCGGACTCGATCTCCACCCACGCACCGCGGGCCGGAATGATCTTAGCGCCGAAATGAGCCTTACCTTTGCTTTCTTCGGCAGTGAAGAAAATGCCATAAGAACGAGCCAGCTGAGGCACGATCACGCGTTCGACGCCGTTGATGATGAACGTTCCGTGCTCGGTCATTACCGGGATGTCGGCGAGAAAGATCTCCTGCTCCTTGTCGCTGTCGAGGGTCTTGTTCTTGAGGACAATAGTGGCGCGGAGCGGGGCGTCGTAGGTTTGCTTGTTTTCTTTAGCCAGCTCCGGGGTGGTCTTTGGTTCGCCCACTTCATAGTTTTTGAACACCAACTCGAATTTCTTTTCCGAGTAGTCGGTGATAGGAGAAAACTCTTTGAACACCTCTTTGAGACCCTCATCCTTAAACCACTGGTGCGAAAGAAGTTGCGGCTCGATCAAGTTCGGCACCGACACCATCGGTCCGCGGAACTTCGAAAACATCTTCGCTGGCAGGCTGCCGACCGGCACGCGCTCGTGCACGACGCTTTTCATCTGTTTATCCATACTGAATAGGTTATAGCGTTCAGGGCTTAGGTGCTGGTGAAGGGAGAAGCACCCTAAACCCTGCACGTTAACCCCTAAACCCTAGCTTGCAACACGCAAAATACGGCAATTTCTTGCCGTTTCTCCAATATTTGCGGTTACTTTATTAAAATTTGCATCACACCCCCGTGTTTATGCTCTTAGAGGCTTGGTGGCTGTCTACCGCAACACAATCACCGCCAAACCGCAAGTGGATAAACCTTAGCAGAAAAATCAGTTTCCCGCAAGCCCTTTTTGGGGATAAAAAGCTTGACTACCCTTGATCACCCCTTCTCGTGTCTATGGCCTTATGATCACCACTTAGGAAGACTGCCGGTACGGCATGATTTTTGCCCCTATATTTGATCATTTCTGGACGGGTATACATTTCGCCGCTTGAGACGCGCTTATCTTCAAGAGACTCTTGCGTGCCGAGTACTCCCGGTACCTCGCGGGCGACGGCATCAAGGATCGTCAAAGCCGGTAATTCCCCTCCGGTCAGAACATAATCTCCTACCGATACCTCATCGGCTTTCAAAATTTTTTTGACCCGAGCGTCGATCCCTTCGTAGCGACCGCTGATCAAAACCACATGCTCATACTTCCCCGCCAATTCCTTGGCCATTTGTTGACTAAAGGTGGCTCCACGCGGTGACATGATGAGAGTCTTCACTTTCCCTTTCTTCCTACCCACCGCTTTCTCCCAAGCTTTCAAGATCGGCTCGGCCTTCATCACCATGCCCGGTCCGCCGCCGTACGGCCTATCGTCGGCCTTGTGATGTTTATCGATCGTAAAGTCGCGCGGATTGTAGTAATTGACACTGATCTTCTTGCCGCGCACCTTAGCCCCCTTCCCCTTTTCGGTCTTCTGAGCGCGCCCCAAAACACTGGCGTCGGTATACGCTTTGCAGACTTCAGGGAAGAGTGTGATGAGGTGGAAGTTCATGGTTCGAGTATATAGTATGTAGCGCTTAGTATATAGGCTGCGGCGAAAACTAGAAATGGGTCAGAGTAAGGCTCTGACCCATTTCTATATACCATATACCAGTACCTATATACTAAATTTTTAGATCGTCGATGGCCTGGTCGAGAGACTTAGGCTCGCTCGGCATCGAGTCGTTGCCGTTAGGCTCCATGGCGGATGCCATTTCCCGAGAGACGCGACCTCCTTCTGGCTCATTGATCTTGAGGTTCACACGAGCGTCATGCTTCATACCGACTACTCGGAGCAGGGTACGAATCGCTTTGGCGGTGTTACCGGATCGGCCGATGATCTTGCCCATGTCTTCCGCGTGCACGTCGAGAGTGAGAAGCACTCCCATTTCGTCCACGGTCCTATTGGTCTTCACTGCCTCCGGATGGTCGACCAGTGCCTTCACGAGCATCTCTAAAAATTGCTGGTCTTCTTGCATATCTTGAATTGGTTAGTCGGTAGTAAGTGCTTCCGGTATGCCGGTTGCTCCCATTATGTTAGCAGTCACGAAACAAAGCGCAATCTGGCGATGTGAGTATTTCTCTCGATATGGTCGATGCTATCGAAAGCGTTTTTGATCGACCCGAGAGGGGCCGATCACAGACTAGGTGGCCGGAGTCTCCTCTTTGCTCTCTTCCTCGCTAGTGGGAGTCTCTTCTATCGGAGCGGTCTCCTCGGCCGGGGTGGTAGCAGCTTCGGCTTCAGCCTTAGCGGCCGCTTCCGCGGCGGCCTTAGCTTCGGCTTCGGCCTTCAACTTTTCTTCGTCGATGATGGGCGACTTCTTGGGAAGGACGTTGATCTTCTTGCCCTCGATGATCTTATTGGTGATCAAAAGGTTATGCACGGTCGGAGAGACCTGTACTCCTTTCTTGATCCAGTCCTTGGCGCGCTCGCCATCGATGCTGAAAACATTGCTCTTGGCGCTGTAAGAGCCGAGGTTGTCGACGTTGTTGCCGCTTTTGGGGCCGGAGCGAGAATCGATGACCACCACTCGGTAAGAGGGGTCATTCTTGCGGCCGACGCGCTGTAGTCTCATCTTTAACATAAATGCAGTGGCGTTAAGATAACAGATTAGCGTTAAATGTCAACTTGTGTTACGCTACGCCCAAATAATCATGTCAAATACAGCTAATTTGGAGGGTATCATCATGGTGCGCGGCAAGGGCACCGGATTCGTCGCTTTGCCGGGTTTTGAGGAGGATGTGATCATCGAGAATGGTAACTTGGGTTTCGCCCTCGACGGCGACCTGGTGGAGGTCGAACTCCTTAAAGAAGTTTCCGGGAAGCGTCGCGAAGGCAAGGTCGTTAGAGTCGTCGAACCTGCACGGGTGGAATTCGTCGGCACGGTCAAGGACCGTTCGATCGAGACCGCGGCCATCTCCAATCACTACCTGCGCGAGCAGGCGGCTCGAAAGAACCGTTATTATCTCCAGCCCGATAGTCGGCGCGTGCACGTGAAGATAGCGCTCCAAGACGACGCCGCCCAACATGTCGGCATGAAAGTGGTCGCCAAGATCGTCAAATGGAGCGATCCCGCGATGGAGCCTTTGGGTGCCGTCACCGAGACGATCGGTAAGGCCGGAGATCATGAGACCGAGATGCAAGCGATTATTCGTGGTGGTGGTTTTTCACAAAACTTCCCTCCCCAGGTATCGCAAGCGGCCAAGGCTTTATATGATACCAAAGACGACATTTTCAAAGACGCGCTTAATGACTCCAAACGTCATGACATGCGCGAGGTCACGACCTTCACAATCGACCCGAAGGACGCCAAGGACTTCGACGACGCCCTTTCATTTAAAAAGTTGGAGAATGGGCACGTGGAAATAGGAGTTCATATCGCCGACGTATCGCATTATGTCCGCGAAGGTGACGAAATAGACGCAGAGGCGATGGAACGAGGCACTTCCATCTATTTGGTGGATCGCGTGATCCCGATGTTACCTGAAGTTTTATCCAATGATCTTTGTTCGCTTAGACCGAACGAAGACCGACTGGCTTTTTCGGCCGTTTTCACACTTGATCGAGATGCCAACGTTGTCGCCGAGTGGTATGGACAGACCGTCATTCATTCCGATCGTCGTTTCACTTACGAAGAGGCGCAAGAAGTCATAGACAAAGGCGCGGGCGATTTTCACGACGAGCTGGCCGAGATGATGGCCTTGTCTCGTGTCATCAGAAAGCGCCGTTTCGAGGAGGGCGCCATCGCCTTCGAACAGCCGGAGGTCAAATTCGAACTCGATGACAAAGGTGTGCCGATCCGCGCCTACGTCAAACACCGCACCGAGACCATGATGATGATCGAGGATTACATGCTTTTGGCGAACCAGAGCGTGGCCACTTACATCTATAAACTGTCGCAGGATAACGGCCGCGACGCCGCCTTCATCTATCGCGTGCACGACCTCCCCGATCCGGAAAAGATCGAGGACCTCGCTACATTCATCAGGGCGCTAGGTTACGAATTCCGCACCGATAAAGGTGCCGTCAAAGCGCGCGACATCAATAAACTACTGAAGGACATCGAGGGTAAGCCTGAGGAGGCGCTCATCAAGACCGCCACCATTCGTTCGATGGCCAAGGCTGTTTACTCCACTAAGAACATCGGCCATTTCGGTTTGGCTTTCAAGTTCTATACCCACTTCACTTCCCCGATCAGACGTTATCCGGACTTGATGGCACATAGATTGTTGCGCCGACATCTCGATGGTTCCACTATCGCCGGTCAGGAGATCGCCCGTTTTGAAAAAATGTCCGTTCAATCTTCAGAGCGCGAAATGGAAGCGGTACGCGCCGAGCGCGACAGCATCAAGTACAAGCAGGTGGAGTTTATGGCGCCGAAGCTGGGTCAGGAGTTTACCGGTATCATTTCCGGTGTTTCGGACTGGGGTATCTACGTCGAGGAAAAAGAATCGAAGTCTGAGGGTATGGTACGCCTTTCTTCCATTCGTGGTGACTATTATGAACACTTGGCCTCCGCCTACACCATTAAGGGTCAGCGTACCGGCAAGACCTATCGTCTGGGTGACGAGGTGAGATTCAAGGTGGTCGGAGCCAATCTCGAGGAAAAGCAGTTGGACTACCAGCTAGTGTAGGATCGTTGGAAAGTTTGTAAAAGAAAAACCGGCGCGTGGGACGCGCCGGTCTTGAAATTGCAGTTGGGCGATCAGCGAAGCCGTTCGAACAGCCAGTTGCCGCTGACGATGACCGCGACCTCTTCTCGCATGTAGGTGAGGATGATCTGGTCGAGGATGCGCTCGTTGAAGCCTACGTCGCAGAGTTTTCCGATGCCGAAAAGTAACGAGAACGGGATCGGCACGCTTTTCTTCCGCTTCTGGCCGACGAGAGACATCATGTTGGCTATCGGGATGAGGAGAAGTGTGTCATGCTTCCGGGGGATCGACAGGATCGTCCCCACGGCGATGTCTTCTCGCTGGATCTTGTAGAGGCGCGCGTCCCTGATCTTCAGTTTGCGCGTCTTGAGGATTCCCGCGATGGCCTTCAGGTCAGACCTCTTGGTGGTCTCGCGACCACCTTGGAGAGAGCCCGGTTCTGCGTATGGTTTGACGTACAAGTATAACCTCCTGGTGGTGTGAACTTAACTTTATAAGTGTAGCATAAATTAACTCTTTTGTCAATCATCGAAACTTTTACTTTCTTGATATTGTTTAATAGGAAAGAAAGGAGGTGATGTAAATGCGCAAGTTGGATGTTGTGTTGAGTGGCAGTGATTCTGTGGCCCTGAGCCGGGAGTCGATGCGACTTCAGCAGGCGTTTGTCGATGCCGGCTACGCTTTTGAGATCAACTACCAACACGGTCGCTTCGCTCAATTCTTCGTTGAGGTCAACTGTTGCGCCGAGCATTTCGAAGCGGCGTTACGTAAGTTGGCATTTAGCGTTGAAGTGAGAGAGGATGTACTTCAAGCAACAAAAATGGAGGAATGTCATGACTGCCAAACCATATCGGTGGCACAATGACAACAGCCCGGAAACGACGTCTTGTTTTCAACACAAGTACGCACGTCCGGGCTTCGTCGCCTCCGGCTACTTCGCGACCGCTAGAGCGTCGGTGAGCTTGACCGATAACAACTTAGACACACCATCGCCACCCATAGTGACTCCATAGAGAATGCCGGCGCGGGACATGGTCTCGCGATTGTGCGTAATTAAAATAAGTTGCGATCTTTTGGCCAAAGCTTCGATGATGTCTCCATAACGACGGCTATTGGCTTCGTCGAGAGCCGCGTCGGTCTCGTCCAGAATAACGAATAGAGGCGGATTAACCTGACTCATGGCGAAAATGAGCGCGATCGAAGTGAGCGCGCGCTCGCCGCCCGAGAGCATGTCGAGCCCTTTCACGCGTTTGTTTGGTAACTTGACCCCTATCTCGATGCCGTTTTCCGCCTTCTCGGCTACGATCGACTCCTCCGATTCAGCGACCTCCTCGGCCTCGTTCTCGCTCGCGCGCTTACGCTTATCGATTTTCACCTTAGTAAGCTCTGCCGAGCCACCGCCGAACATCAGCACGAAGAACTTGTTGAATTCCAAACTGATCTTGTCGATGCCGCTGCCGAAACGTTCCTCGAGTTCGCCACCAAGTTCGTCTATAAGCTCTTCTAGTTTTTCCACCGAGGCTGAGAGGTCGGATAGTTCGTGAGCCAAGAAATCATCACGCTCTTTAACGGTCTTATACTCGTTTTCCAATTCAACGTTCGCACCACCGAATTCCTCCAGGCGGATCTTTAATTTCTCAAGCTGGCGACGCCTTTCTATCTGTTTCGACCGGTCCTCATCTGCGATCTCGGAAGCACTAAGACCTCTGCCATTCTCTACGACGTCGAACGTGAGATAGTCGGTGGCGGCGCGACCGATCAAAACGACCGCTTCCTGCAATTCCCGTTTGAAATCTTCCTGATCACGGTCATAGGTGTGTCGCTCGATCTCTAATCGGCTAAGTTCTCCCTCGATCTCACGGCGTTCATTAACCAAACGGAAGACCTCGCGCTCGGCCTCTCGGCTGTCACTTTGGTCGACCTCAATGTCGTGCTGTATCTGGCGGTAAGCGGTGTCCGCCGCTGTCTCTGCCGTCTCGGCCAAGCGCAACCGCTCCGTCAGTGCCGCGCGCCGGCCGGCCAGCGCTTTCTGTTCCCTCTCGAATTCCCCGAGTTCATCCTCCGCTTTGTCAGCGGTCGCGCGATTAAGGAATTGACGTAAGGCTCTAACGGCGTCTTGCAAGGAGCGGCGCATCAGACCGACGTCGTCGCTCACTGCCGCTCTTTCGACCTCCCTCTCGATCGACATGACTACCTTCTCCAATTCAGCGGCGGACACGGTTCCGGAATCGATCACGGACCGTACGGACCGCTTTTGATTTATTTGTCGTTCTAAGAAAGTCAGTTGTCCTTCGAGAGTACCGACCTCCCGTAATAGATCCTGTCGCTCTTGACGTCTGGCGGCCAATTGTCTCTCGGCCTCCACGAGTTTATCGCGCTCTTTTTCATGCTCCTTCGACTCCAATACGGTCCTGGCTCTCGTGAGCGCGGTCTCGATCTCAGTAAGTTTGGCATTGAGGGGTTTTGCCACTGAGTTCATCCTCTCTACCCAATTTTTCAAATAGGTGTCTTCGCGTTTGAGATATTCGGCGTAAAGTGATTTAAGACGATCGCGTTCTTCCGCGGCACGTTCGAGTTTCTTGACCTGCTTCTCGAGGAAACGCAAGTGCGGAGCGACTTCGCGCCGTAGGCTCTCGACCTTGGCGATGTTCTCTTTGGTCTTTTCGAGTTTCTTTTCGGCTTCAGTCTTCTTGAGTTGAAAAACCTTTAGACCGAGGGCATCTTCGATCATTTCCCGCCGTTCTTTCGGAGTGGCAGAAAGGATACGATCGGCCTCACCCTGCGAGATTATATGATGTCCAGATGGACCGATGTTGGCTGCGGCCAGTACCTCCTGGACGTCTTTGAGCCGCACTCTACTGCCATTGATAAGGTATTCGTTCTCGCCATCGCGATTGACCACGCGCTCGAGAACGATCTCGTCGAAATCCACCGGAAACACTCGCTTAGCGTTATCTAGTGTGACGGACACGGACGCACGGTTCCCTCGACTAACCTGATCGGAGCCGCCCCAGATCATGTCCTCACCCTTCTTGCCGCGCATCTTAGAGGGAGATTGTTCACCTAAAACGAAACGGAACGACTCGGCCACATTCGACTTACCTGAGCCGTTCGGTCCGACGATGCCGGTGATGGGAGACGAAAACTCCAGCTCGCCTTTTTTGGCGAATGATTTGAAACCGTTGATGGTCAGGTGCTTGAGGTACATCCTTTGAGAGCGGTTAATTGGTACAGGTCCCGTAATTCATATAATAGGTGTTCGTCAAACTGCTGTGCAAGCTAGAAGGGACCGAATTAAGGGCCGCCTCGTAGGCGTCCGCGTGACCATCGTTAGGGTTTTCCAAATGAGCGAACAAACAGGTGCCCGCTGTGGCTCCGCCGGTTTTAAAATAGTTCATATACTGCCGTTGTGTGCCAGAACCAGAGCTTCCAGCCGGTACTAACGGGTCGTGCAGGACCACGCTCATCAGTCCCAGATCGACCAACTCATCGGCTATAGACTCAGGGTAATTAGTACCTTCATAGGCAAACCAACCTTGTCCGTTACTGCCTGCGCCAGCGATTTGGTAAGTCTGATTAGTTACCGCATAGATATGCATCGCCGCCTTAGCTTGCTCGAGATCTGAGATGCGCACTTTGTCGCGGGTGTTTTTACGAGCGGTGTCCACTGAAACCAGCACTACCGCGGTCAGAAGACTGATAATGGCGATCACTACCAATAATTCTATTAAAGTAAAACCCCGGCCTCTCAGTCGAGAGTTTGCGGCACGTAACAAGCGATTCATATGGTCATATTTTAGCGCAATACCATCGCTGTGTCTTTCATGACTGTGAACGGCGGGCGGGTG
>DBEA01000013.1:15085-24130 GCA_002293845.1 Patescibacteria group bacterium UBA918
CCCCCCGTTCACAGTCTCTAGAACCTAAAACCTGCGACCTAGCACCTTCGAATCACCACTCTTTTGCCTCGATGGCATTCTCGGCCGCGTCTTGCTCGGCTTCTTGCTTGGAACGTCCCTGCCCCTCGGCGATCTTATCGTTACGCAAGTAGACTCCAACCGTAAATGTGCGGTCGTGATCCGGACCGACTTGGGATATGAGTTCGTACGTGGGAGTGATGGAAACTTTATCCTGTGACAATTCTTGGAAGCGACTTTTAGCGTCCTGCCAAAGGCGTTTTTCGACGATCTTATCCGTCTTTTGAAATAGTTGATCTCCGATGAATCGACGGGCTTCGTCGTAGCCCAGATCTAGATAAATGGCGCCGATGACCGCCTCGAAAGCGTTCGCTAGAATATACTGGCGGGCTCGGCCGGTATCTTTGGCTTCGCCTTTGGACATAAGGAGAAATTCGTTCAGACCCATTTTTTGCGCGGACTCGGAAAGTGACACGGTGTTGACGAGAGCCGCTCGAACCGCTGTCAGCTCACCCTCGGGCTTTTCCGGATACTTCCTGTACAGATAATCCGTCACAACGAGTTCTAAAACGGCGTCGCCCAAAAACTCCAAACGCTCGTTGTGATCTTGAGTGGCCTCGCGATGCTCATTAAGGTAGGAACGATGAGTGACCGCCGAAAGCAACAGGCGTTTATCGCTGAACGATGCTTCGAGTATGCGCTCCAGTTTATCGAGGTTTTCCATGGTTATGAATGAATGATCCATAAACCATAAATCATAATGCAATTTATGAATTACAATTTACCTTATGACTTATGACTTATTGCTTATAACTTCTTCCCCACCAACATCGTGACCGCCTTGGTGACTATAGGCAATATATCCTCATAAAAATTAAGGTCAAGTATCTCGGCCACTTTGAACCACTTGGCGTCATCCAAGCCGCCTTTATCTTCCAATTTCAGCTCGACATAAGGCGCAGATGCCAAGAAGTAAGTCACCTGTTTTCGGTGCTTTCCGATATCAGGCTTATTGGCGACGTATTCATTTTTACCTAATTCTGCTTCTACGGTTATATCGAGTCCTATTTCCTCTTTTATCTCCCGTTTAGCCCCTTCTTCGGCTGTTTCGTCCGCTATCTCAGGATTATCCCCTATTTTTCCCTTAGAAAGAGTCCAGTGTCCAAAAATGTCATGCACCAAGGCTAGATACATTTCGCCCTCGTGCACGGCATATACCACCGCTCCGGCGAGCCGGACCACTGGCATTTTATCGAAAGGCACGTCTTTCTTCTTTTTGGTGATCTCATCCTTCCCCGGTTCCCCGATCTCTTTATACACCGCTCCCAACACGCCGTTGACGAAGCGGCCGGAATTCTCCCCGCCAAACTGCTTGCCCAACTCTATGGCCTCATTTATAGCCACCTTCGCCGGCACTTCTTTGCGGTCGGAAAAAAGCAGTTCATAAAGACCGAGACGCAGGATATTGCGGTCGATCGGCGATATTCGGTCTATCGGCCACTCAGGGGCGGCCTTTTCGATAACAAGATCTAACTCCTTCTGCTTCTGAAGGACGCCGTCAAGTAGTCGGCGCATAAAAGGTTCGTCGCTCTTGTTGCGCGCGAATTCTTCGATGTTTCTAATTAAAATACTATCGACATCGGCCTTGCCGTTGCCGTTTTGGTCCCACTCAAAGAGAGTTTGAAGAACGATGGATCTCGAAAGATGTCTATTTGCCATTCCGAACTTTGCTTATCGCTACCTCAGATGATAGCACGCCTTCGTAAACAAAAGCCCCTTTTTACAGGGGCTCCTGTGAATTATTTTCCCTTTTCCTCTACTTCAGAAGTCTGGCCCTTGATGGCCTCACGCTTCATCTTCATGCGAGTCTCGCGCGCCTCCTTTTTGGCCTTGAGATCGACGACCTGACGGCCGTTGTAAAAACCGCACTCGAGGCACATATGGTGCGGACGGTGAGTGGCACCGCAGTTCTTGCAGGTAGCCAAAGTCGGCGCTTTGAGGGCGTGGTGACTGCGGCGATTAGCGGTATGCGACCGCGTATGTCTCATTCGGACGACCATAATGTCAGGTTAAAGGTGTTAGCTTTTAGGTTATAGGGGGCGGCTTCGCTTAGCCCATCCATAACAATGCCGCCAACTATAGCAGATTAAGTATAAAAGTAAAGACCCGCGTCGTTTAGGGCGACGCGAGTCTGGATGGCGACCTTGGTCACCTGGCGCTATGAGCGCTTGACTGGCTGATTCAGGAGGAGCGTCATGCCCACTGCCCTGGCCAGCCCGAGATAGAGAATCGATGTCGGAAAACTGGATGTGCTCGATGTAGATTTCGAGCCATGCGTCTCCAACAGTTTGTCTGGGGTGCGGGAATTCATGCCGTCACCTTTCTCAGCATGTTCCCCTCCATATAGTTGGGGCATGCGCCGACCTCCGGTGCCGGCTTGGTGATGCCGACCGGGTTGTCCGGGTCGGGATCCTTGTCCAGATTGCATCGGACAAAGAATTCGTTTCCTCGCCAACCTCCTCCTCGGTGGTGAACGCAGTCTGCCGTGCAGGCAGTCAAAGGCCTGCGAAAAGCGACTGCATTCTGGTGAAGATAATGGATATTACTCAATTTTCTCTCCTGCTTTTTGTGTGCTTTGGGCGCTTCTGCCCCCACAACATCATAACACGAGTTTTAATTTTTGCAAATTCCGACAGAAGGTCACTCTATGGATTTCTGACAGACCATGTTCCCTTATTAAGTCGCAATGTTTCTTGGTGCCGTAGCCCTTATGGATCTCAAAGCCGTAGGCGGGATACTGGGTCGACATACGGGTCATATATCGATCGCGCGTCACTTTGGCCAGGATGGAAGCTAGTCCGATAACCCTTTCGGTCGCGTCGCCTTTGATGATGGTCTCTTGGGCATACTCGGCCGGAGCTTTCAGTCCTCCGTCTAACTTCACCATCGCCAGGTCCGAAAGAGGCGCCGTTATCATACGGTTAACCGTATGATAACGGCGCTCAAGAACGGTCAAAGATCGACGTAGTGCAGTATCGATCGATGGAACGATACCGATCTTATCTATTATCGTCTCGCCTGTCATCGATACCTTCCAGTCAATGACGCCGTCGAGACGCAAGTTACTTGCCAGCCGAAAGATCGCTTCGCGATCTTTCGGCTTCAATGCCTTCGAATCTCTCACTCCCGGTAATAATGTCCAATCGAATTCGACCGGTACCATCGCCACCCCTACGGCGACCGGCCCGGCCAACGGTCCTCGACCGACTTCGTCTACACCTACTAGAAATCGTTGCTTATTCAGAGTCATAATGATACCCACTTCATCCACTTCTTACAGAAGCTGTACACTCGTTGGCCATTTTACTCCAAGTTTTCGTAAAATAACTCAACGAGTCTTGCGACGGTCCCCCGGACCGTCTCACCGACCAACCATTTCATAATTTGCTACAATGTTACCACTTATGAGCGGAAAGCAGTTGTCGGCGGAATTCATACATCTCCACGTCCATTCTCATTATTCGCTTCTAAACGCCCTGCCGACACCTAAGGAGCTGGCTTCGGCGGCCAAGACGGATGGCCAGGACGCGCTGGCCTTGACCGACAACGGCGCTTTGTATGGCGCCATAGATTTCATGAAGGCCTGCAACGCGGCCGAGATCAAACCGATCATCGGCCTAGATGCCTTTTTGGCGCCGAGGACTCGCTTCGACAAAGAAGCGCAAATAGACAAACCCAGGAGTCGTTTGGTCCTTCTGGCCAAGAATAATGACGGCTACCGAAATCTGATCGAGTTGGTGACCCGCTCCTACATCGACGGTTTTTACTATCGTCCGAGAATAGACCAAGAACTTTTGGAAAAACATCACGGAGATCTCATCGCCATCATCCCTTCCTTCGCCGGCGAAGTGGCGCAGGCGCTCAAAAATAGAGACGCGGAGCGCGCCGGCGAACGTCTCGATTGGTACCGCCGTTTATTTGGCGATGACTGTTACTTGGAAATTACCGATCATCCTGAGATCCTCGACCATAACGACAACCAAGAGCGGCTTCGGGCGCTCGCTCTCGAGACGAAGACGCCTCTGGTCGCGGCTCACGACGTATATTATCTGCGCCCGGAAGATCGTGTCGCCAGGGAGACGATGCTCAAGATCCAAAATGGTGGCGTCGTCGATCTTTCGAGCGATCTATCGGAAGCCGAAGATTTTTCCTTCCTGAGCCAAACGGAGATGAAAGAGCGGATGAGAGATTTTCCGGAAGCGATCGCAAACAGCGTAAAAATCGCCGAAACTTGTAACGTCGAGATACCGATCGGCACGGTCTGGTATTTCCCCAATTACATAATCGAAAGCGGCAAAGAACCGGACGACGAGTTGAAAGAACTGGCCTACAAAGGCGTCGCGTGGCGCGGATTGTCGCTCGACGATCGTATCGTCAAAGAAAGACTCGACTACGAACTCGATGTCATCAAAATGAAAGGCTATGCCAAATACTTCTTGGTGGTGGGAGACCTATTACGCGAAGCGCGCGAACGCGGCATCCTGACGACCATTCGCGGTTCGGTGGCCGGCTCTTTGACCACCTACGTGCTCGGCATCACCAACGTGGACCCGCTCGATTACAAGCTTCCCTTCGAACGCTTCCTAAATCCCGAGCGTCCGTCGGCACCGGATATCGACATGGACTTCGCCGACAATCGCCGTGACGAAATCATCGAGTACGCTAAACAAAAATACGGCGAAGACAAAGTGGCCCAGATCGGCACTTTTGGTACCATGATGGCCCGTGCGGCCGTGCGCGACGTCGCGCGCGCCTTGGGTCACACTTACGCTACCGGCGACCGTATCGCGAAGCTCATCCCTATGGGCAGCCAGGGATTTCCGATGACCATCAAGAAAGCGCTAGAGATCGAACCGGAGCTCGCCAAGATATACAAAGGCGAGGCGGAAGTGCGCGAGGTCATCGACCTCGCTAAGATGATCGAGGGCCGCGTGCGGCACCTGGGGGTTCACGCCGCCGGCGTGGTGATCGCGCCCGAACCTTTGAATCACTTCGTACCCGTCCAGCCCGACCCGAAGACCGGCAAACTCATCACGCAGTACGAAATGCGTTCGGTCGGCGAGGATGGCGTGGGACTCCTAAAGTTCGATTTTCTCGGTATCAAGAACTTGGCCATTCTGGCCGACGCGGTGAAGCGAGTGCGCAAGATCCGCGGCATCGAAGTCGATATCGAGAACATACCGCTCGACGACAAGAGGACTTTCGAAATGCTGGCACGCGGTGAGACCATGGGCTTGTTCCAATTGAACGGTTCCGGCATGACGGCGTTTTTAAAACAGCTTCGACCGACCACCATTCACGACATCAACGCCATGGTGGCGCTCTATCGCCCCGGCCCGATGGAGTCCATACCGCAGTACATCGAACGCAAGCATAACCCGATGTTGGTTTCCTACCTCGATCCACGTCTCGAGACCATTTTGGACCGCTCCTATGGCGTGATCACTTACCAGGACGACGTCATGATGACGGCGATCACCCTGGCTGGCTATTCTTGGCTCGACGCCGACAAACTCAGGAAGGCGATGGGAAAGAAAATTCCCGAGGTCATGGAGGCAGAAAAGGAAAAATTGCTCAAGGGATTCGTCGAGTATGGAAGACTCACACCGCAAAAAGCCGACCAACTTTGGAAACTCATCGAACCCTTCGCCGCTTACGGTTTCAATAAGGCGCACGCCGCCTCCTACGGCCGTGTCGCCTATCAGACCGCCTATATGAAGGCTAATTATCCGGTCGAATACATGTCGGCGGTGCTGACGGCCGATTCTGGCGACACCGAGAAGATCTCCGAGATCATCCACGAGTGCGAGCGTATGGGTATCGAGGTCTTGCCGCCCGACATTAACGAGAGTTTCGCCGCTTTCTCCGTCGTGCCCGAAAGCGGCAAGATTCGTTTCGGATTGACGACCATCAAAAATTTCGGTGAAGGCATCGCCGACGCCATTATCGAAGAGCGAAAGAAGAACGGACCATACCAGTCACTCTCGGACTTCCTTTCACGAGTGCACGACCGCAATTTGAACAAAAAGTCGCTCGAGGCCTTGGTGCAAACCGGGGCTCTGGATCGCTTCGAGGACCGCGGAGTTATGTACGGAAATATCGATAATCTGCTCTCTTTCAACAAAGCCGAGGTATCGGCCAAGGAGGCCTCACAGGACTCGTTGTTTGGCGGCGGATTCGCCGCCGTCTTGCACCTCGACCCCTCTGCCGAAGTGTTAAACAAAGTAAAGCTAACTTGGGAAAAGGAGCTTCTGGGAGTCTACGTGTCAGGACATCCTTTGGACGAATACGAGAAGGAGTTGAGTCGGCCACCACGTATTCCAATAGTGGCGATCAAACAGGCGGTGGCGAATAAGGAAGAGATCAATATCGTCAGAATGAAAGGTGGCGTGGTCACTGCCGGTATGATTGAAACCGTGCGGGAACTGCTCACTAAGAAAGGAGAACGCATGGCTTTTGTTCAACTCGCTGACAAGGAAAGTCAGATCGAGATGACGGCCTTCCCAGAGACCTACCGTGCCCTACAGGATGTGTTGAAGGTATCCAATTGCGTCGCCGTCAAAGGCAAGCTTCAGCTCCGTAATGACGAGCCGACCATTTTGATCGATAATGCCAAACTCCTCTCAGAAGACAGTGCAAAGTGAGTCATTATGATACGGTTAACCGTATTATAAGCACGTTGGAAAACCCTTCTATTGCGCGACATGGCGGTTATCTGATACTATCCATGTATACGGAGATCGCCGCGGCTACCAACCGCGGGTCTAAAGACGCCGCTTTGGCCCAATCCGCCCAAATAAGTCGATAAATTAGTCTGACTAATTTATCGAGAAGTCCGGTGGAACCGCGATTAGAAAAGATCGCCCGGGCAAAAATTCAAGGATTTGAATTTTTGCCCGGGCGTTTTTCGTTCCCATTATCAAACTTTAAGCAAATTACTATGGAAGAAAGAGATCATAGGCAGTTAGGCAAAGAGCTTGACCTGTTCTCCTTTTCGGAGCTGGTTGGCCCCGGATTGCCGCTTTGGACCCCTAAAGGGACCATCCTTCGTCAAGAGATAGACAAGTTTATCTGGCAGCTGCGCGAGGAACGCGGTTATCAGCGCGTTACTATCCCTCACATAACCAAGAAAGACCTATACGAAACCAGTGGTCACTGGGAAAAGTTCTCCGAAGAGCTTTTTAAGATCGTTTCTCGAGAAGGTCGAGAATACGCCCTTAAGCCCATGAACTGCCCTCACCACACTCAGATATTCGACCGAAAACCTCACAGTTATCGTGAGATGCCTCAACGATACGCTGAAACGACCATGGTGTACCGAGATGAGCAGTCAGGCGAGCTTGGCGGGCTAACGCGAGTGCTCTCCATCACTCAAGACGACGCGCACGTCTTTTGCCGACATAGCCAAGTCAAAGAAGAGTTTCTGAAGATCTGGGACATCGTTGACCTCTTTTACAAGACCTTTGGTTTCAAGCTTCGCGTACGTCTGTCTTTCCGTGACCCGGCCGCTCCGGAAAAATATTTGGGTACTTCTGAAATTTGGGATAAGGCCGAGGGAGAGCTAAGAGCGATGGCCGAAGAAAGAGGCGCTGATTTCTTTGAAGGTCCCGGCGAAGCGGCTCTCTATGGTCCAAAACTCGACTTTATGGGCAGCAACGCGGCAGGTCGTGAGTGGCAGGTGGCGACCATACAACTCGACATGAACATTCCTGAACGGTTTGATCTGGTTTGTACCAATGAAAAGGGCGAGCGCGAACGCATTGTAATGATCCATGCGGCCATCGCCGGATCTTTGGAAAGATGCGCGGCGGTGCTGATAGAGCATTATGGCGGCGCTTTCCCTCTCTGGCTTTCTCCAGAACAGGTGGCGATTATCCCGGTGTCTGAAAAGCATGCAGATTACTCCAAGGAATTGCACGAGAAGCTTAAAATTGCCGGTATCAGATCCGTGCTCCAGGATGAAAATGATTCGCTGGGTAAGAAAATCCGTAACGTTAAGCAGGCCAAACTCCCGTACTTTATCGTTATTGGCGATAAAGAAATTGAAAGCGGCAAGTTACCACTCGAGAACCGGGCGGGTGAAAAGATTGAGCTTGATATAGATGCCCTAGTGGCCAAGTTGTCGACTGAGATTAAGGAAAAGGTCATTTAGTAAAAGACGATCAGGGGCACGAAAAAACCGGACACATGTCCGGTTTTTTCGTGCCCTACTCCACTTCTACCCTAGATAATCGGGCTTTTCACCGATCGGTAGATTGGGAGGGGTGTCGTCAGAGTGATAGCTGATCTCTGGCGCTGAGAGCGGAGCGACCTGCTCGATTATTTCGAGTTCGGGCCCGCGTACTTCGCTACCAGCGCTTCTACTTTTTTTCGGTTCTCGAGGTCGGTTTCACTCATACCTGCCTGCTGGCCGTAGAGTGAGAATCCGAGAATAGATCCCTTCTTGATGACCAAGATATAGGCTACGAAGAGTGCCCAGAGGGTCAAGATGGCGTAAAAGAGGAAGGTAAGGAAAGTTCCTGCTTCGAAGCCGGTGTAAGGCACGGAAGCGAGAGCGATCACATACCCCTGATCGCGTTTCTCGTAGATAGCGATATCGTCGACATCCACGTCCACGCGACAGGTGCGGCTACCGCCATCGACACCACCAGCGGTCAAGGTGAACTCGGTAGACTGATTGATCACGATGTCGATCGATCCATCGAAGTAGCGCTTGCGCTCGCTCTTGGAGTAATTGTCGGTGTCGAATACGGTCTTGCCATGATCGTCGCGGATGCGAATATCGTCGACATTGGTGGTTTCCCAAGAAAGGGTGACGCGCTCACCACGCTTGACGCGATCCTTGGAGATCTCCAGGTCACATCGCGGCGTACGACGATCATCGTCATCTTCGTCTTCGTCGACTCTCACGGTGACGGTACAGGTGTCTTCCTGGCCATCGAGGTTGCGAGCGCGAAGGGTGTAGGT
>DBEA01000013.1:24272-56791 GCA_002293845.1 Patescibacteria group bacterium UBA918
AGCGTCGTTGACGGTCACGGTGGTAGAACCGTCGTCAGACACATCGCCAACGTTAGGGCTGATGGTCACACGATCGGCATTGGTGGTCTCCCAAGAAAGGGTGACGCGATCGCCTTCCTCCACATCGTCATCGCTGACGCGAAGGTATTCACAACGAGGAGCATCATGTTCCACCGGCTTGGTGGTGATGGTAACGGCACAAGTGTCATTGCCGGTCGCGCCTACGGCCGTGAGGGTGAAGGTTCTGTTGGAATCCACGAACACGTTTTTGGAGCCATTGGCGGATACGGTACCGACGCCGTTGTTGATGCTGACCGAGCTAGCGTCCTTAGTCTCCCAAGATAGGGTGACGGTTTCGCCATCGGGATGAACCACGGTCTTGTTGGCGTTAAGGTAAAGGCACTGAGCCGGCTTTTCGTTCTGAGGCTCTACGGTCACGGTCACGGTACAAGTATCGTTGCCACCGGTACCGACCGCGGTCAAGGTGAAAGTACGAGTCGAAGGCACGAAGACGGTCTTCGAGCCGTCGGCCGAGACGGTACCTACACCGTTGTTGATCGATACTGAAGTGGCATTAGTAGTAGCCCAAGAAAGGGTCACGTTGCCGCCACCATAAGGAAGAGTGGACTTGTTGCTAGTGAACGAGTCGCAGGTAGCCGGTGTAGTTACCGGAGGCTCCACGGTCACCTTTACGACACACGTAACGTTCTTGTCATGGAACTGAGGTACCACGGTCATAGTGAACGTGGTGGTCTTGGTCACATGAACGACGGTCGAACCGTTTCGCTCCAAGTTGCCGCTGACGCCAGTGATATTGACGAAGTAGGCACCGGAGGTCTTCCAGGTCAAGGTGACATCGCCACCGCCCTGAGGAAGAGTGTTCGGGCTAGCGGTAAAGGATACACACTGAGCCGGGTAGCTAACCGGGGGAGTGTCAGGAGACGGAGAGTACCCGCCGTCGGAACCGCCACCGCCGCAACAGCCATCGCCATAACCACCCGTGTCCCAAGCGAGTACGGTGTTGTTAGGCAATACTACGAAAATTCCAACCGCGATGAACGCAAAAAGGGAAAGCTTTACAATGTTGTTCATAAATAATTTGTTTTACTAATACCACCGGATCATTCCGGATAATGAAGACGAAACCTTCGTTTCGTCACCAACATCCATAATGTTCGTTTGGGCGGCCGCGGGACATTGTCCCGCGGCCGCCATTCTTACCAATCGCAACCCAGCTGTTTTTTCCACTGGGCGGCGAGCGCGGCCGGGAATGGAGGCGCATATCCAGCTGCGGCGCACTGCCGCCACCTGTTCATGTCCTCCCGGAGTTGCCGACAGCACTTGGCACACTCCGCCATCTCCTTTCCGTTCGCGCCCAGTACGTCGTAGGCGCGGCAACGCCTGGCGTTTCCCTCCTGCTCGCGAGACGCCTTGGCGCAGGACGACGCACTGACCGGACCCCATTGGGGTCCGCCGCGCGCGGCGTCGTCCTGCTCGTGGGCCTTCCGTTTGACGATCACGACGCAGGAGGCCTGCGCGAGATCGTAGACGAAACCTTTTCGACAGGACTGACCCGCCTCGGCCGAATTGTCGAGGGCAAGAATTCCGAGGAAGAAAGCCGCGACGGCGGTGAAGAGATTGCGCATCTGTACGCCCCCTTGGTTTGAGTTGAGAGAGAACTTTGGGTGTTAATCTAATTTACATCCAAAAGAACTTTATACTTATATCTTAGCATATTTGCCCCTAAATGTCAACCCCACTGGGTAGAGCTGAATTTAGGTAGCAAAAAGGCCCTTATTATAGGGCCTTTTTGGAGACCAGTACGGCCTCGACGATGAAACGATCTTCTTTGGCGCCGAAGGTGTTACAAGTCGCTAGAGTGAGCTTTTGGCCAGTGGACTTGGTCGGAATAGTGACGTTACTGGCCTTGGCCTGGTATACCCTATCCACGCGGTAGGTATATTGATAATCGCGGGAGCGTATTGTAATGGTGTCACCCCACTCGAGGTTTTGAATGCCGTTGAAAGCCTGATAGTTCTTGTTGAAGACGTTCTTGAGGTAGCTAGAGTGACCCAAGATAAGCATGTTGCCATTCTGCTCGTTTAGATCGGCGGAGTCTGGATGACGTACCACACCCTTTAAAAGCGCGGCGTCGAGGTCGGCGACGGAACGAGAGGTCGGATTAAGGACGTTGATCGTGCGACCCAAGCTGTCGAGAGTGATGCTGACAGGATACGGCTCGTTCCAAGTAGTGGCCGGTTCGATCTCGGTCTCTTTTTCGACCTCCTGATCTACAGTTTCCTTTACGATAGGGATAGAAGAAGTAGCCGCCTCGTCGGTCTTTACCGGTTCGGGAACGAAATCGATGTAGTAGAGAAAGCCGTAGCCGATCGACATCACTACGAAGAAAACTCCGAGGAAGGCCCCGGCTCTAGGTATGATCTCGTCCACCAAGCGGTTGATGTTCATGTGAGTCATATAATACACGAAATAAGTGGTTTGTCAAGGTGGCATATTCATCTCGCTGATGCATGATAGACGCAGTTGTGCCCTCAAGAAGGTTTTCAAGAATGTTTTCTTGACAAATCTATATTATTATGTATTATATCCGGCATTCTTTAACAAAGCCGAATCAATTCCTATGAACGAGATGAATCGAGAAGAGAGTCCATTGGCCAATTTCATGGCCGCCGTGGGCCTTGTGGTCATGATCTGCCTTTTGGCCTGGCTGGCCGTGCAGTTCGTACGTCTGGTACCGAGCGTGTTTTCGAAGTTGGCCGCCGTGTTCGAAGAGAATCAGCGCGAGCTACAGGAGAAAGCCGATGACAATGAAGTGGTGGTGGTCAATGACGGTAGCAATGATTCCGAGGGATCTGATATCGAGGGAGAGACCCCTACCAGTGGTTCTGATACGAAGGTCGACGACGAGATCGTCAAGGATTCGGATTCGACCTCTGTCGTTCCAGAGAGTAAGCCGACGACTCCGACTCCCGCGCCGGTGACTTACAAAACCGTTGTTACCTACAAGCAGCCCGTATCTGACCCTAACGGATATGTCGACCTTTTCGCCAGCTTCGCTGCCGTCGGTACCATGACAGCAAACGGTAGATTCTTGGCCGCGGATCACCTCAATGAGGACGAACCCGGCGCTTTCCAATTCAAAGTGAAGAACAACGGTACTAAGACCTCGGGTGAGTGGCGTTTCAAGATCGAATTGCCGAACGGCAATGAGATCGAGTCACAGCCTCAGAGGCCGCTTGGGCCGAGCGAAACCTCCACTCTCACCATCGCTTTCGATGGTATCGAAGATCGAAATGATCGCGATATCAGCATCGAGGTCACCACTAATGGCGACATAAACACGACCAACAACAGTTTCAAGGTGCGCGTAGATGTGAAGTAAGTGTGCAGGACGCGCAAAAAGGGCCGGCGATAGCCGGCCCTTTTTGCGCGTCAGAGACTAAATATCCAAATTGGCCATTCTAGCGTTCGATTGGATAAACGACTTTCGGTTGGCGACGTCGGTACCCATCAGAATGTCGAACACCCGATCGGCCTCCTCCGCGTCTTCGATCTTTACCTGCTTCAAGACGCGATTCTCCGGATTCATGGTGGTCTCCCAAAGTTCCTCGGCGTTCATTTCGCCCAGACCCTTGTAGCGTTGGATACGCATTTTCGATGACTTTTTGGCGGCGACTTCTACCTCCACTGATTCTTCTCCTTCCTCGGGCGCTTCTTCGGTCTCTTCTACTTCAGCCTCATCGCCGACGATACCGAATTTCTCGGCGTCGGTGTAGGCGTAGTGCACCTCCTTCCCCTTCTGGATCTTGTAGAGTGGCGGTTGGGCGATATAGATATAACCTCCCTCAATGAGCGGTCGGAAATGACGGAAGAACAAGGTGAGCAAAAGAGTACGGATATGAGCACCATCGACATCGGCGTCGGTGGCGATGATCAGCTTGTGATAACGTAGGCGACCGACATCAAAGACATCGCCGATCGCCGTGCCAAGCGCCACGACCAAGTTCTTGATCTGCTCGCTGGCTAACATCTTATCAAGACGCGCGCGCTCGACGTTTAATATCTTGCCTCGTAGCGGTAATACCGCCTGCGTCTTGCGGTCGCGACCCATTTTGGCCGAACCGCCGGCCGAGTCTCCCTCCACGATGAAAAGTTCGGAATCTTCGGCTCGCTTGGACTGACAGTCGGCAAGCTTACCAGGGAGAGACATGCCCTCGAGAGCTCCCTTGCGAAGCACGCTGTCCTTGGCCGCTTTGGCCGCCTTGCGGGCCTTGACCGCGATCGTCACCTTGCCGATGATGGCCTTGGCGTCATCCGGGTTCTCCTCTAGGAAAGTACTGAAGGCGTCGCTGAAAACCGACTCCACGGCGCCTCGTGCCTCGACGCTACCGAGTTTAGCCTTTGTCTGTCCCTCAAACTGAATCTCTGGCATTTTGACCGACACTACCGCCGTGATGCCTTCGAGCACGTCCTCCCCGGTAAAAGCATCATCCTTCTCCTTTAAGTATCCGTTTTTGCGCGCGTGGTTGTTGAGCGTGCGGGTCAGTGCGGTTTTGAAACCGGTGATGTGCGTGCCGTGCTCAGGATTGAAGATATTGTTCGCAAAAGCGGACACGCGCGGACTGATGTCGTCGGCGTACTGCAAAGCCACTTCTACCGAATAGACGTTGGGGGCCGCTTCCAATTTCTCCACGTAGAAAATGTTCTTATGGATCGGTTTCAAATGCTGGTTATTGAAAGCTACCAGAGAACGAAGCCCCTCCTCGAAATAAAAGGTCATCGAAGGCGCTTCGATCGAAAGGTCTCCCAGATACATTTGTCCTCTCGGGTCGAGACGGTCGAGGCTCTTTTCCGAAAGTTCGCGCGCATCGATGACAGTGATGCGGAGCGCTTTCACCAAATACGCCTGTTGACGCAAGTGGTTCACGATACGCTTGTAGTCATACTTGATCTCCGGGAAGATCTTAGCGTCGGCTTTGAAAGTGATAATAGTGCCATGGAGATCGGATTTGCCGACTTTCTTGACATTGTATTTAGGCTTGCCGATCGAATACTCCTGCATGTAGTAGCCGTCGTCTCGATGTACCTCGGCGATCATGTGTTCTGAGAGCGCGTTCACCACCGACGAACCCACGCCGTGGAGACCGCCGGAAACTTTGTAACCACTGTCCTCGCCGCCGAACTTGCCGCCGGCATGAAGAGTGCAGAGAATAGTCTCCAGCGCCGAGACGCCGGTCTGCTTATGCTTGTCCACCGGGATACCACGGCCATTGTCAGCGACGCGAATGTAGTCGTCGGGAAGAAGGGTCACTTCAATACGATCAGCGTGACCGCCCATGGCCTCGTCGCGGGAGTTGTCGAAGATCTCCCAGATGAGGTGGTGGAGACCATCCGGGCCGGTGGTGCCGATGTACATGCCTGGACGCTTGCGGACGGGTTCTAGACCCTCAAGCACGCTGATCGAAGAAGCGTCGTAATTCCCTTTTTTAGCCATACCCAGTAGTGAAAATCGGCATCGCGCTGACGCGCAATATAGCAATTAAATTTATTGACTTTTCTCTTCCCTGAGTCGATTTTTTCAGCCCGACTACAGTCATGCCGATTTCTACTACCGGGATAAGAAAAGCGCTGATTAAGCTCCTATATTATAGCATATCTATCGGGAAAAAACTCGCTAATTTAAACAGAAAAACTTGAACTTTTTGGCCATTTGTGACAGATTTGCGGTCGGATAAATCGGAGGTTTGAAATGTACTACAAAATGACGTGCCCCGCCAAGGGTGGTCGAGAATTTCTGATCGGAATTCGAACCGCTATGGCTGTCGATACATGTTTCCTGGTAGAAGCAGAGGCCGACTGGTCACCCATCGGTGGTGACTGTATAAGTCAGAGACTAGATCAATGCCTTGCCCGAAAAAATCCAGACGACAGTGATCCGGTGCCTATTTTGCAGAACTATGGCCATTTGATGCTGGCTGCGTTTACCGAGAAGCAGTTGCATCAGGCGTATCACATCGCCAAGCGATTTAAAATTTCGGAGTTCGGTCCACAGCTCCGCCTCGACAAACTCCGGGTATGGAAACGCAATGAAAAGGGGGGATGGCTTCCGATCGACTATCCTACCTGACCTCATATCCACGCTCGCGGACGGCTTGGTAGATTCCATCCATGATGGCATCCACCGCGCCGCCCTCGAGCGTTTTTTCTTTGGATTGAAACACTAATCTGAAAGCGTAGGACACCCTACCGTCTTTTTCGAATTGATCGAACAACGTCGCGCGGACACACAATGGACCGGCTTTTTCTTTAAGAAGCGCGGTGATGTCGCTCGAAGCGGTACCAGCCGGTACCCACATGGCTATATCTCTAGAGACGGCCGGATATACTGAGTATGGCTGGTAGGTAGCGTCGATCGGAGTCGGAGCCGGCTGGTATGTCTGTACTGGCGGCAATTTTGGCAATATGGCGCCGAGATCCACCTCGCATACAGCATTATCGCCTTGAAGGACCACCGCAACTCCTAAAGCTTCGCTCAGGGCCGACACCGCCTCGCTGATGGCCGGATCATCCGTTTTGGCCTTATATCCGCTCGGACTCTGCGCACCAAGGCAGAGCATAGATCGCTCCCCTTCCTCGCTGAACACTGTGCCGATCTCGAACAGTTTGATCTGGCGCAAACCCAAGACATCGGCGTTAGGCGCGTTCTTTTGCAAAGCCTCCGTCATGTTCGATCGCAGCGTACTGCGCAAATAACCCTTGTCCGCGGCGAAAGCGTTGGCAAGTTTTACCTCGTCATATTCACGGAAAGAACTGGTGTAGATCTCGGAAAAATCTAGACCGGTCAATGTCTCGCGGATCGATTCCGTGTAGTAAAAACGCTGATTTACTTCTTTTAGTGGTTCAGGTTCCGGAGTCACGGCCATCACGTGCTCATAGCCATAAACGCGACCGATCTCCTCAATGACATCCTCGGCGATCGCAAGGTCGGTCCTTTCGAAGGGCGAGATCACGGTGAAATTCTCACCATCCATCTCGTACTTCCAGCCGAACCGATCGAAAATGTCGGTCACGTCACTCGTGGCCAAATCGACTCCCAGAACACTATTTATCTTGGACAGATCGAGAGAGACCGTTCGATTCTTGGTGTCGTCGGCAACGTCGGTCTCAGTGTAACCGACAAGTTCTCCACCGGCCACTTTGAGCACCAATTTCACGACAGCCTGAATTCCGAAAGGCACCATTTCAGGCACGATGCCGTTTTCGTAACGCGCCGAGGCGTCAGAGCGTAGTTTGAGCCTCTGGGCGCCCTTTCTGGTCGACACCGGATCCCAGTTCGCCACTTCGACGACGATATCGGTCGTAGCGTCAGTGATACCCGAGTTTTTCCCGCCTTTGATGCCGGCTATCGAAAGCGCTCGGCCGTCTAGGGAGGAGATCAACGTGTCATCTTTGGTGAACGTGTACTCGTTTTCATCGAGCGCGGCCAACTTCTCGCCGTCTTTGGCCGGTCGTACCAAAATACCACCAGGGAGATTCTTGGCATCAAACGCATGCGATGGCTGTCCCAGATCGAACATGACGTAATTCGAAGCGTCGACGATGTTGTTGATGGATCGCTGACCGATGGCTTCGAGCGCGGTCTTTAGCCAATCGGGCGATGGGGCGACCTTGACGCCGCGAATCAGGGCCGCCGCGAAGCGGCGGCAATTAGGGCTTTCGATCTTTATGACGATCTTGTCTGTCTTCGGTTCGAGGACCGGCTTTATGGCGAGCGGGTCGTCTTTCAGGGGGAGATTCAAAATCACCGACAGATCCTTGGCGATGCCGCGATGCGATAAGGCCCACATGGATTTATCCGGCAAAACTTTGACATCGAGAACAGTGTCCGAGCCCACTTTTTCCGCTTCTTCTATCTCCCAAGCATGAAAGGTAAGCTTCTCGACTAACACTTCCGCTGTCGGAAGCTGACCATGGAAATATCTATTGAGCCAGTTGTAGGAGACCTTCATGATTAAAATTGATTAACGACACGAAGGTCACCGGTGTAAAAAAGCCTCACATCGTCGACACCGTATTTCATCATAGCCAATCGATCCATGCCCATACCGAAGGCAAAACCTTGATAGACGTCAGGATCGACACCAGCGGCTCGAAGTACGTTGGGGTGAACCATACCGGCGCCCATGATCTCGATCCAACGGCCGCGCAGTTTTTCCGGGGCATCGTCGCCGGTGAGTCTCATGTCCACTTCCACGCCAGGCTCGACGAACGGGAAGAACGACGGACGCAAGCGCACCTCGGTTTTACCACCGAAAAAGCGCGAGAAGAAATACTCCAGGGTGCCTTTGAGGTGACCCAGCGATACGTCTTTGTCCACCATTAAACCCTCTAGTTGGTAAAATTGAGCCTCGTGCGTGGCATCGGTAGCTTCGTTACGAAAGACCTTACCTGGTACGATGATGCGGATCGGCGGCTCGTGAGATTCCATGTAGCGCACCTGGACCGGCGAGGTGTGGGTACGGAGCACGTGATCAGGCTTGTTTTCAATGTAAAAAGTATCCTGCATGTCGCGAGACGGATGATCTTTCGGTACGTTCAAAAGATCGAAGTTGTAGCGGATCTCCTCCATTTCCGGACCTTCGGCGAAAACAAAACCGAGTTCTGAAAATATGGCGTTGACCTCGGTCATTATCTGCGACAACGGATGTCTATGTCCTTTCTCTTTTTCCATACTGATCAAAACCAACTCTGTTGTATCGATACTTGATAGAATACTTCCCCATCATATGCGTAAACAGCTCCATTAACAACTAAGGCCGACATATTTTTTCCTAACACGAGTGGTTGTCGATTCTGCCATGATCGGTCGTCGATCTCAGTGACATATATACCGTGCTTGCTGCCCAAGATGACCAGGTCGTCACTACCGGGGAAGAAGTCGAAGTACTCCACTTCCTCTCCCCCCTTGTCCATTTCGATAGTAGGATCACAGGCGGTTTCATCGTTCAGGGTCTGGACCTGAAGCTCCGGAAACTCCTGATCGTCCAGCGAAAGTGCCACTGAGGCTCTATTGTCCGCTATGCTAACGGTGCTGGTGGCCCCTGAGTAGCCAGGGAAAGCCTCGGCACAATAATAATACGGCATCGAATCCCTAGAACCTACATACGTTGCGAATATGCGTCCTTCTTCATCCTCATATAGACGCACGCCGCGGGACTCTTTGGTGGTAGTG
Organism: Patescibacteria group bacterium UBA918; assembly: GCA_002293845.1. Taxonomy (GTDB): domain Bacteria; phylum Patescibacteriota; class Minisyncoccia; order Phycocordibacterales; family UBA918; genus OLB19. Next base: position 33,526 of record DBEA01000013.1, read on the forward strand.
GCGATCGTCGTCGTTGTCGAGGCTATGTTCTTAGAGGCGGCCGCCTTAGCGGATCCAGCCTGATTTTGTTGAAAGACGACCATTAGATCTTGGAACTCCTTATTTTCCTCCATGTCTGCGGCGCTGGCGCGTGGTTCGAATAAAACCTGATTCGTACTCGACGCGTTGGATAGCACGCTAGAGCTGGCGGTCAAGACGGCCACGCCAGCAGGAGTTTGCCAACGGGTGATAACCCGAACCTTAGGTACATTAGGGAAATTAAATGCCTGGGCCTCGGTGACCAGATGGGCGTATACAGGCAATTCTTTGACCCAAGTGTGATGCCCGGTCTTTTGCACGCTCACTAGGTGGGTGCCGGCATTAAGCCCTTGAGCGTAAAATGCGCGTCGGAACACTCGTGTCTCGCGTACGAGCTCATCATCTATGTATATCTCGGCGCCCGTCCTCTCGGCGGCAATGTACAGGCCGCCCGTCGAAACTAAAGAGCCTCCGCCCCACTCGAACCGATATCCAGTGGCGTACAAGTAAAGAAACGGCAACGAAGATGCAAAAACGCCCATCAAAAGGTAAAAAAACCAGTAGCGGTGGCGATATGAAAGCGGTTTTACTTGGGGAGACATATGATTAGCGTTTAGGGATTAGGGTGTCAGTGCGGTGACTCCGTCGCGCTGACTAATCCCTAAACCCTCAACCCTACACCCTGGTTTTCGGCGTGACCCAAAAGCCCATGTAGCGGCCGAACATCAATCTGGTCTGGGCGTCGAGACCAGGTACTGCGCTGAACATTATCATCGTGATCGGCACCAGCATCCATTGGACCGCCATGACCACGTAGGCGAATCGCGATCGCGATTTCGGTCTTTTAGGAGCCAAAGACAAGGATATTATAGATGATATCACGAGGCCGAACATGGCGAGGATGAGCAGATTTCTTACCACGATAGGTAAATTGTAGGATAGAACGGTCTCGTGGAATACGCGACCGCCCAAAAAGATCGGCGCCCAACCGAGAACGAACAGCATGATAGGGTTCGTCACAAGAGACCAATAACCTTCGGCTTGTTGCAGGACGATCTTTACCCTTCTGCCGAAAGGGATGTTCTTGTTCTTAGTGAAGTGATAGACGATGTAGACGAAGTTCTCTACGCCATATGTCCAACGGCGATGTTGCTTATAGATGTTCTTGACCGTATCGAAGAGGTTTCGACCAACGTTCGCATCCATGGAGACAGGATACGAAAGCGGGATAACATCATACTCCCCATTATTCGCCAACATAAGGTTCCAGTAGATGCGAGAGTCCTCACTGACCATGTTCTTCTGCCAATAATTCACTTCGCGCAATGCTTTAAACGGCACCGAATGGGACGAAAATGTAGCCATTCTTTCCGGCCGCTCCTGCTGGACCATCTCCCAAAATGTCGAAGACATGGCCACTACTCGAGACAGTGCTCCAGCCTCCCAAAGATTGTTATTAAAAAGCGGCACCGGCTGGAAGGAGCTTTTCAGAGGGCGTTCGGCGGTGAGAAAGTGCCAAACTAGGCAGTTGAAATAATCCGGATAAACGACGGTATCTATGTCGAAAATAGACACGAGCACATTCTCGTACGCGAGATTTTTAGGATCCAGCAAGCGGATCCGTGCCTCTTCGGCCGCGAAGGCGGCATTAGAACCTTTACCCGGCATTTCACCCGGCAGGTTTCTCTTGTGCGTCGTCACCAGGACGTCTCCGAAACATTCGCGCCATTTATCCTGCATCGCCTTGGCTCCCGCAGCGGCCTCATCTCCGCCAGCCTCCTCGCTCGCCAAAACGATCAAGATCTTCTTCTTATCATAATGAGAATTGCTCAGGGCCGTAAGAGAGGCATCGATAACGGCGACCGGCTCTTTATAAAAAGGCAGAATCACCAGATGGTGCAAGTGGTCGTACTCGAATCTTCCTATCAGCTCGGACCAGTCAAGCGACATATGATGACGAAGACGCTTCCAGTTGTGCCGTAAATGGTAGGACAAGAAGGCGGTCTTTAGGACCCAGTATATGGAAAAAGCGATGATGAAGTACGCCGCTAGAAAAGGCTTATAGACGGAAAGCAACACTACCCCGACCAAAGTCGCCCACGATGCCAGGCCCGGGACCATCTCCAGGAATCGATAAAGTCCGCGATCGCGCCCCTTAAGCTCGGTGGCCCTACCGACGTGAAAGTCGTCCCTCCGAGCATACGGGAGTAAGTATGATTTCTCCTCCATTGCGCCCCAGTATAGCCGATTGACCGGTTTTTTCCAGTGTGGCCGAATCACTGTGTCCTTCGGGATCTTGGAGCCACCTCTCGGGATCGAACCGAGGACCTGCGGATTACAAAGCCGCTGCTCTAGCCAGCTGAGCTAAGGTGGCGTATTAAAGAACCGTCATGTCCGTCCGTACGGACCAAAATCGACCAAATCACTCGCCTCCACTTTGATCTCCGGTCGCTTTATGTCTCACCAAGCGCGAAAGATGGGTTTCTTCATTCTTCGCGCGGATCACCTTAGCGACCACTTTATTCTTGATCTTCAGTCGATGTAATCTAGCTTCGACGAGACCGACCACCAACAACACGATACTCAGGATCTGGTGGAGAACATAGTGTAACAGAAGACGCAGCGAAGATGTACCGAGAAATCTTTTGATCCTTAAAAACAAGTTCGAATCGCTTTCCAAATAACGGTCTAGACGCAAGCGCGTATCCCGAAAGATCAGACGTCGCCCTCCGACCGCTTCGGTCCTGAACAGCAGCACGGATCCCAGAAGAGTCATTCCGCTGCCGAGCATGATGTAGATCACTATGGACATGTCGCTGACAGTGTAGCACAAAAGAGAGCCCCTGGCTCTTTTTTGTGCTATTTGACAGAAAGTCTCTTGAAATCTACGATCGATACCTTTTCACCGAATTTCTGGACCGCACCATTTACCATCTCACCGATGGTGACCTCTGGATTCTTAATGAACGGCTGTTCCATAAGAATCTGTTCCTTAAAGTAAGCATTGAGCTTACCTTCTAAGATCTTTTCCTGCATATCCGCAGGTTTGTCTTTTATATCTTCCTTGAACACTTCCTTGGCTTTGGTAATAGCCTCCTCGTTCACCTGCTCTCGAGAGACGTACTTTGGATCCTGAGCGGCAACATGCATGGCGATCTCTCGCGCCAAGGCGACGAACTCCTCATTCTTGGACACGAAATCGGTCTCAGATGCCAACAAAACCATGGCGGCCACCTCTCCGGTGTTGTGAGTGTAAACACCTACGGCTCCAGCACCGAGAATACGATCAGACTTTTTCTCGGCGGCTTCCTTTCGCTTCTGCTTCAATATGATGAGAGCCTTCTCCATGTCACCGCCGGCCTCCTCTAAAGCCTTTTTGCATTGCATCACCGAAATACCGGTCTGGTCTCTCAATGCCTTGATGGCGGCGGAAGTGATTTCCATAATTACGAAAAACTTAAATGTTTAACCTACTTAGTGACCTTTGACACAAGCGCACGCAACTTACTTAACCAGACGGCGGCGGGTCGAGTCTGTGGCGACCGGCTTGAAGGACTTCTTTCCCTCTTCATAAGCGGAAGCTAGTTCTTCCAGGGCGAGCGAGAGGCTAGAGCGGAGCGTGTCGTTCACTACCACTGGGTAGTCGACGTCTCTGATATTGTTGTCAGAACTCATTATACCGATGACAGGTATGTTCTTCTCCTTAGCCTCGGCTATCGCCAGCTTTTCATAGCGGGGGTCGACAACGACCAACATATCAGGGATACGCTCTAGAACTCGGATGCCGCCGAAGTTGTGAGTAAGCTTGTCGAGCTCACGAGAAATGACCACGCGCTCCTTTTTGGTGTACTTGCGCTCGAGTTCGCCCGATTCGCCTTGAGCGATCAGTTCGAAAAGACGATTGATGCGCTTACGGACTTCACCCCAGTTAGTGATCATGCCACCTACCCAGCGGTTAGTCACGAAGGGGGCATCGACTCGGTCGGCGGTCTCACGCACCAGTTTGGACGCTTCTTCTTTAGTGCCGACAAAAACCACGATCTTGCCTTCGCTAGCAAACTTTTGGATCGCCGCCTTGGCCGCAATTATCAGGTCGGCCGAGCGTTCGAGGTCGAAGATGTCGTTGCCGGCCTTGTTGCCGAACAAGTAGGACTTCATGGATGGATGGCGGCGGCTTTTCTTGAAGCCAAAATGCGACCCGGCCTTTAATAGGCGGTCGACGAGGACGGAATTACTGGAATTGCTTGACATAAAGTGTCGAGATACTAACACATCCTTTAGTCGTTCGCAACTACACCACCTTGGCTAGCTCGGCGCATGGCTTCGAAGATCGGTTCCAATCTGCCAGCCATTATTTCCTCGATATTATGCCAAGATTCCTTGATACGATGATCGGTCACTCGGCTCTGCGGAAAGTTATAGGTGCGGATCTTCTCGCTGCGATCGCCGGTTCCGATCTGGTTCTTCCGAGTTTCCGCGTGCTTCTTGGCTTCCTCCTCCTCGTGCATCATTTCGAGTTTAGCCACCAAAAGGGCCATCGCTTTCTCGCGATTTTTGAGCTGACTGCGCTCCGCTTGACTCCTAACGTCTATGCCTGTGGGCTTGTGTATCAAACGAACAGCCGTTTCCACCTTGTTCACGTTTTGACCACCAGCTCCACCAGCTCGTGAGTATTCCATTTCGATATCGGACGGGTTTATCTCGATCGTCGCCTTGCGGCGCAGAGGCAAGACGGCCACCGAACAGGTCGAGGTATGTATGCGTCCGGCTTTTTCCGTGACCGGAACTCGCTGGACACGATGCACCCCTGTCTCGAAACGGAAAGTGTCATAGGCATCCGGGTGTAGTATTTCGAAGGCGGCTTCCTTGTAGCCCCCGGAGCTTGCTCGGGATTCATTGGCGACGTAAGACGGCCAACCTTGGGTCTCGGCGTAACGTCTATAAGCATTGGCTAGCTCTTCGGCAAACAGCGCCGCCTCGTCCCCACCGGCACCCGCTCGCACTTCGAGCACCAAACCGTAGGGTTTTTCATCCTCTTCCTTGGAGGCTTCAATGATACGCTCCATTTCGACCAACTGATCCGTGAGCGATTTCTTTAAGTCCGATATCTCCTCCGATGCCAACGCCGCCATATCGGGATCGGCCGAAGCTAAGGCTTCGGCTTCATGTAGTCTAGCGAGGTATGTGTCGAATTGGCTGGCTAAAAATTGGATCTTTGGGTGCCCCCGAAACTTATTTAGTTTTTCTTGATCGAATTGCATTTGTCGCTTCTAGCTTATAGCTTGAGGTCCATAGTAGCAAGGGCCGATGCTTCGCATCGGCCCTTGCTGGCATCTCGTTTTACGAATGGCTACTTCTTCTTTCCGGCCTTAGCGGCGCGAGCCTTGAACTTCTCCAAACGACCGGCGGTATCCATGACCTTCTCCTGACCGGTATAAAAAGGGTGAGAGGCGGAAGACACGTCCACACGCACCACCGGATATTCCTTGCCATCGGTCCACTTTTCGGTCTCATTACCCTCGATCTCCAAAGTGGAGCCGACCAAAAAGCGCTCGTCGTTGGAGTTGTCCTTGAATATCACCAAACGGTAATTGGCGGGATGAATATCTTGCTTCATAAGTGCCGGGCACTATAACAAATAAACCGAAGTTCGGCAAGTGACTACCCGGCATCCAGCGTGCGGATCTCCGCGTCGAGTCTGGCCTTGCGTTGCATCACTTGATCGCCATAAAAATGATTGCGGGGATTACTGACGCCGTTCCAGCCGGAATAATAGCGGATGGCAGCGGTCCATTCCGCATTGTAACTGCCCGCAACCGCGCCATTGTCACGCATCAAAAGTGCTGTGGCCAAGAAAGCGTCTTGATTGCGAAACGGACTGGAGGGCACATCGTTGCCCAAAAGCTGTCTGATCGAATCCTGGGAGGCCACGTAAGTGTACTTGTCGTTACCATCGTTGACATAACCCCCGTACAAGGCCCAAGTCGAGGGTATGAACTGTGAAGGGCCCATAGCTCCACCCCAACCATAAGACAGCGGACAAGACACCTTTTGCGTCTTAATGTCGAAACCGAGGATTTCGGACATGACTTTGAAAACCGGTACGCTACCTGGACCCATAGCCGCCCTTCCGTTCGACACCTGGTCGTAGGTGCATTGTCCGATGTTAGCGCCGTACTCTGATTCTTGTTCGAGGATGGCTAAAATGAAAGACGCCGACACCCCGGTTTTCGATGAAGCAAATTTGGCCAGGGAAACCGCTTCGGTGAACGGAATGCGACCGCCACCGCCGGCCAAATTGAACAGTGCCGCTCGGAGCTGAGCCGCGGTTCTTTGTGATTGCGCTAAATGTTCTTGATACACTGCCTCCTGTCCTTTGGTCACTTCTAGTATTTGACTCTTTTCAGACTCCTTGGCTTCGATGTTCGCCTTCTCCGCCTCTTGAAGTTGTTTTTGACGTGCTTCTTCGTCCTGCTTCTCTTCCAAAGAGCGCTTTTGATCTAAAGTATCGGCCCTAATCTCGGCCAAGACCAAGAGCGACTCGCGCAAAGAATCGTTGATCGTACGATAGTCCTCGAAGTCGGCGAAGAATTCCGTAAAATTACGATTTGCCAACACCAGTTCCACCAACGAATTATCATCGATCTGTTGGGTCTTCCTTAAGAGATCGCCGATATACTGCTTTTGGCGGTCCGATCTCTCGTCTAGGACGCTCACGACCTTTGCCTTATCGCCGATCTGATCGTTAAGTTCCCTGATAGCGATCGACCTAGCCTGAATGCCAAGCTGGGACTTCTTGATCTCCGCTTCGAGCAGTCCGATGTCGCGTTCCAGAGACTGTCTCTCAGCCTGTTTCTGTTCCACCAGCCGCTGCTGCGCGAGTATCTGTTGGTCAATTTGTGAGAGGAGCGCCTTACACTCGCTTTTGACCGCCTCGCTCGCGGTAGCGCCGCTGATCTTCGAGCACTCATCGACGGTCATTGCGGCCGATACGGATAGAGGCACTAACAAATAGGCCGTTACTCCAAAAACAGCGATCCTGTTCGAGAATCTCATTGATATGATTCTAGCACAATAAAACAGCGCGGCCCTGGCCGCGCTGTTTTATTGTGTTATTCGGCAACTTCGCCTTCGGTTTTCTCTTTGCCTTTCTGCTCGACTTCGATGGCGGACATATCGATAGCTACCGGCTCGACGGGCTCTTCCTTGGCCTCGGTCACCACAGCTACGGTCTCCTCAGGGTCGTTTTCTACCTTAACACCGGCAGGTACATCCAAATCCTTGACTCGGATATGGTCGTCGAAAGTAGCCAAAGAACTGACGTCGACGACGATCTCGTGCGGTAATGCGCTTGGCTTACAAGTGACTTCGATCTCGTGCAAGGCTTTGGTCAAAGATCCTCCAAGTTTGATCGCGGGCGCTTCTCCGACGAACTCTAGTGGAATATTCACCGTCACCTCCTTACCCTTTTCGATCGCATAAAAATCCACGTGTTGAACTAGGCCTTTTACTGGATCATAGGCCACATCTTGTACCAGCACCTCGGCGTCCTCGCCTATTCCTGAAAGTACGAGCACGCTGGATTCGCCAGCCTCGCGAAAGACCTTCTCGAACTCCTTAGCGTTAAGAGAAATACTCATCGCCTCATGCTTGGGTCCGTAGACCACGGCCGGCAAAACACCGGATCCACGCAACTTATCTAGCTTTTTACCGGTCTCTTCGCGCTTGGCGACATTTAATGTGATGGTCATGATGCGGCCATTCTAACACGTTTTCTAGTGTTTTCAAGTCCTTTCGGGCATAGATAGGCAATGCTCTTATGTGGATTATGATCGCCAACGTTTTTATCCACACACAGAGAACGGCTCGCTGACACTACACACGTACACTGTACACATGTCTACACGTTACGATTTTGTCGCGCTCGGCGACATTACTACCGACGCTTTCATTCAGCTGTCGGAAAAGGACGCTCGCGTGGTATGCGATATCGAGGGTAAACCGTGTCAGCTCCAAATGAACTTCGGCGACAAATTGCCATACGAGAGCGTGACCGTGGTCCCGGCGGTCGGCAATAGTCCTAATGCCGCGGTCGCGGCCCACCGATTAGGACTGCGATCGGCGTTAGTTACCAATCTCGGACACGATCGTAACGGTAAAGACTGTTTGGATGCCTTGCGGAGCGAAGGCATCGCCACTGAATTCGTCAAGATCCACGAGCGTAAACTTACGAACTACCATTATGTTCTCCGGCTGGGAGCAGAACGTACGATTCTCATAAAGCACGAAGAGTATCCTTACACACTGCCTGACTTTCGGGAGTCACCTAAATACCTTTACTTTTCTTCGATCGGCGAATCCGGCGTCGAATTTCATCATGAAGTGGCCGAATATGTGAAGCGCAACAAAGAAACCAAGTTGGTATTTCAACCGGGCACCTTTCAGATACGGTTGGGGGCCAAAGAGTTGGCCGACCTCTACGCGGTCACCGATATTTTCTTTTGCAATAAAGAGGAAGCGCAAAACATCTTAAAGACCAAAGAGGATCATTTTCCGAAACTCTTAAAAGGCCTCAAGGATTTGGGCCCACGGCTACCGGTCATTACCGACGGGCCTAAGGGCGCGTACGTGACCGATGAGCAGGGTGTGACTTGGCACATGCCGATGTATCCGGATCCGAAAGAGCCGGTCGACCGCACCGGCGCGGGAGACTCGTTTTCGTCCACTTTCACCGCGGCGATCGCTCTCGGTAAAACTCCCGCCGAAGCTCTAGCCTGGGGACCGATCAATTCCATGTCCGTCGTTCAATACATCGGCGCCCAAGCGGGACTTTTGACCAGAGAAAAACTCGAAGAGCTTTTGAGAGACGCGCCCTCAAACTACGCGCCCAAAAAAGTCGTTTGATCTCGTGTTCGCAAAAACTCTTCCAGAAAAGCGACCTCCCTTTTCAAAATAAAGTGCCCTTCATATTTGCCAGGAACATCGGTTTTCATTTTTTCTAAAACCTCTATCGGATCCAACCAGAGAGTCACTTGCCCTTCCTCTATTTCTTCCGCTTCAAGCTTGGGCTGACCGACGGCACCGACTACCTCGGCCAAGTAGCAATATGAAATATGCAATAAACTGTATTTGTTCCGATACTCGATAACTACGCCGACAGGTCGCAATATCCTACAATCGCATCCGACCTCCTCTAAAACCTCGCGACGTAAAGCTCGTTCGATACTTTCTCCATCGTCCACTCCACCGCCGGGAAGTTTGTGGAAGGTGTATTTCTCTAGATATTGCGTAGCCATATTGCCCGAAGTATCCAGCAAGATAGCTCTGGCGCTTTTGCGCAAAACGTAGTCACTTTTCAGTCGCTCAAACCCGCCGTCGAGGCCGATGCTTCCATCGCTCAACTCCGCCAACAATTTCATGGCTGGATTATAGCACCTTCAGTTTCTCTCTTGAAAAAGCGTTCTTGACCGTCTCGACTACGGTCTTTCTGTCCATACCATAATGCGCGACGAGCTCCTCAGGTTCGCCTGACTGTCCAAACTCGTCATGTACGCCCAATCGCACTATCTTTACCGGTCGCCTCTCGCTCAAAAATTCGGCGACCGCACCACCTAATCCTCCGGCTACTTGATGCTCCTCGAGTGTGATCAAAAGATCGCTCTCTTCGGCCAACCTGACCAAAGCGCTCTCATCTAAAGGTTTGATCGTCGGCATATGAAGTACTGAAACGCCGAACCCGGCCTCGTTCAATTCTTTGGCGGCACACAAGGCCTCGTACAGCAGCGAGCCGGTCGTGACGATGCCGGTACGATTCCTGGCGGACGAGTCGGGTTCCATGAGCAGTTGCGCTTTACCGAGCTCGAACGGCGAACCGGTAGTAGTGACCACGGGCACCGGCGAGCGGCCGAGACGAATGTACACGGGCCCTTTATGCGCGGCGGCGAATAAAACCGCTTTCTTGGCCTCATGAGTGTCGGCCGGTGCTATCACTATCATATTTGGCATGACCCGCATGATGGCGATGTCTTCTATGGCTTGGTGTGTAGCTCCATCGGGACCTACGGATACGCCGCTGTGCGCGCCAATGATCTTTACGTTCTGGTCATTGTAAGCGACGGTGGTACGAATCTGTTCCCAGTTTCGTCCAGGTGAAAACATGGCGTAAGAAGCGATAAAGGGCACTTTACCGACAGCCGCCAAACCAGAAGCGACCGAGGCCATGTTTTGTTCCGCCACACCACACTGGACGAACCTGTCCGGAAATGCCTCCGCGAACAAATTGACGCGAGTCGACTCGGTTAAGTCTGCAGACAGCGCCACTACTTGCGAATCTTTTTGTCCGGCCGCCAAAAGACCCTCTCCGAAACCGTCACGATTAGGTGCTTTTTCGAGTTTGTCGGTAAATATGTTTGGGTTCAAATGATTCGCAAGTTTCATCCCGTTAGAGTTAGGAAGCGCTTGAGTCTGTTTTTTAGATAACGTTTGCCTGTGCCGGTCTTGAGATACACTTCTCTCGCAACGGCGTCGTCTCTATCAAGGCTTGCTTCATAGTAAATTAATTCCCATGGTACTCCCCTTTTTGTCCACGTCGAGCGTTTACTGTTATGTTGATTCAAACGCTTCCGCAGGTCATCGGTACTACCAGTGTACCAGATTCCCGATCTCTCGCTTTTGAGTACATATACATAATACATAACTTGTTAAACTCTAACGGGATTCATATTCATTTGTCTTCGCTATTCGTCAAACTACCTGAAAGGGTGCGGAGCTTACGTAACGCTTCCTTAGCTTGATCTCCTTTCTTGACCCTGTTCTCTGGACCCTTTCCGGGAGGATTGCCGTGCCAGTGAAAGTCGCGTTCGAATATGTCCACTCCCTTTCCCGGTATGGTATGGGCGATGATGACCGAAGGTTGACTATAGACTGCCTGCGCTTTGCCGATGGCATCGGCTACCATACGAATATTGTGACCGTCGATCTCCTGCACGTCGAAATTCCACGACTCGAACTTTTCTCTAAGCGGCTCGAGCGGCATGACATCTTCGGTATATCCGTCGATCTGGATAGCGTTTCTATCGACAATGACGATAAGGTTGTGTAAGCGTTCCTTTCCGGCCAGCATTGCCGCTTCCCAACTCTGACCCTCTTGTAGTTCCCCGTCGCTCATGAGGCAATACACATATTGGGACGTGTAGGGATTGTCCATCCTGAGTCCCATAGCCATCCCGACGGCCTGCGACAACCCGCTTCCGAGCGGACCAGAACTTGTTTCGATGCCAGGTAAAGAACCGCGATGCGGGTGGCCTTGTAGTCTCGACCCGAATTTGCGCAGAGTCAAAAGCTCAGTCGTGTCGAAGTAGCCACGATGCGCCAAAGTGGCGTACAAGACCGGACAGATGTGTCCATTGCTCAAAACTAGGCGATCGCGTTCCGGCCAATCGGGATTCTTGGGGTCCTGTCTCAAAACGCTGAAATACAAAAGAGTGAATATGTCCGCCATTCCCAATGGCCCGGCCGTGTGGCCGCTCCCGGCCGCCACCAGCATTTCTATGACGCTCTGCCTGATCTCCGCGGCCTTGGCCTCGAGCTTGTCGACTTCAGAGTCCGATAGATAGTACATCGCTTTGATTATAACTCCCGTTCAAAATTTTAAGCGATGATTTTCAACAGTTTTTGATATTCAAGAAATGGATCGACAGCATTCTGAATGACTGAACCAACGACGAAGCGGGAAGCCCCAGCCTCCTTTAAGCTTGTTATCGTTTCAAAACTGACACCGCCATCGACGCTTATGGGAGTATGAGGAAACAAGGAAGACATCTCGATGATCCTATCGAGCACTCTCTCATCGAACGGTTGGCCTTGAGAGCCAATACTCTTGATCCCCATCAGCTGTACGAAATCGAGCGAGTCGACATATTTATAGAGCGTCTCCATCGGCGTGTCGTTGGTGATGGAGAAAGCTATCTGGACGTCGCTTCCCTCTACGAGCTCCAGGGCCTCACTCGGGTTTAAAAGACCCTCAAGATGAAAAACTAGCGCACTCGCCCCCGCGGCCATCCATTCCGCCGCCGCTTTAATAGGCTCTTCCACCATCAGATCGATCTCCGCCTTTATCGTAGAGATCGCATCCCGAGCGTCAGAGACATCTCCGTAGGGCTCGTAAGGCCAAGATCTGTGAGGGACGAATCTACCATCGACCACGTCGATCTGCCAATTTTCTACCGGCAACTTAGCCAAGGACTCTTTCAAGTGATCCAAAGATCTGGGAATGATGGCTGGTGTGATCATAAAAGTTTATATGCGCCGACTACATGGCCTCGATCTTGGCCAGACGACGATCGTGTCGCTCATCGCCTGAAAAAGGAGTATCTAGCCATAGACGCAAAGCCTCTTTAGCCTCGTCCTCCGTCAAAAACCTGGCCCCGAGAGACAAAACGTTCGCGTCATTATGCTCTCGACTTAAAGTGATTATGTCCGTCGGACCGCCATAATAGACGGCAGCGCGTACGTTAGCGAATCGATTGGCCACGATAGCCTCGCCTTGACCCGAACCGCCCACGACCACGGCGAGCGACTCCTCGGGGTCCATCGAGACGGCCTCTGCGGCCACGCTCACGAAATCAGGATAATCGTCTGCCTCATCGTAGTCGAAAGCCCCACAATCCTCGACTTCGAGACCTAAGTCCACATCGGTCATTTTCATCAATGAATTTTTCAATTCGAATCCGGCATGATCGCTGGCAAAATAGATCTTCATATGATCTTTGTTTAAATGTCTTGGGTGAGCGTTTGGTAATGGCGACAGAGCTTATCGGATTGTAGCACGGCGTCAAACGACCTTGCACACGGCCGCCAAGTGCTCACAAAGAGTATGTACGTAGGAGGCTTCGTTGTCATACCAAGCCAGAACCTTCACCAGATCGCCATCGACCACCTGGGTCATGGAAAGATCGGCGATGGCGCCATAGCGAGCGCCGATAATATCGGAAGAGACCAAAGCTTCGTTCGTGACAGTGAAAACTTTGCCCCAACGTTCGGAGGCGGCCGCTTCGGTCAATAGCTTGTTCACCTCTTCGACAGTGGTCTTACGGCTAGCTAAGAAAGTCACGTCGACGATGGATCCGACCGGGACCGGCACACGGATCGAAATACCGTCGAACTTTCCGACCAAGTCGGGATACGCCAAGGTGGTGGCGATCGCCGCTCCGGTGGTCGACGGAATGATATTTTGGGCGGCGGCACGACCTTCGCGCAGGTCCTTCTTGCTCGGCCCGTCGACTAACGACTGCGAGGCGGTGTAGGCATGTACGGTATTCAAGATCGCCTTTTGTATGCCGATCGATTCCTTCAGGATGCCGATCAAAGGGGACGCGGCATTGGTGGTACAAGAAGCGTTCGAAGTAATCGGGACCGAGGCGATCTCGCCTTCGTTGGCGCCGATAAGAACGGTTTTGCCGCTGTCGCTCGCCTCTTTGACCGGCGCGGTGATGATGACTCTTTTTGCTCCGGCCTCAAGATGGGCCTTGGACTTGTCATAACTAGTGAATACCCCGGTCGACTCTATGACCACATCGATACCAAGCTCCTTCCACGGCAAAGCGGCCGGATCTTTTTCGTGCGTTACCTTGACCTCGCGCCCGTTTATCTTTAGAGAATCTCCTTGGATCGCTACTTCAAAACCCGCATGTCCATAGACAGTATCGTAGCGAAGGAGGTAAGAAAGATTTTCCACGGCCCCAAGATCGTTGACCGCGACTATCTCATAATCTTCTCTTCCTTCGGACATCCGAAAAAAGGTGCGCCCGATACGGCCAAAACCATTAATGGCCACTTTCACTTTACTCATCGACCTATTGTATAACAGGCCGCGGCAAAGCGGCTGTTGATAGTCACCGCTTTAAAACTAAAAATACTTAGGTACTCCCGCCGTCGCGCGCTCGATCTCGATGTCGTCGAAGCGCCCGAGTTGGGTCACCAATATAGATCCTTGCTTCACGGATTCCAATACCGCCAAAAAACCGACGATGTACGTGTGTTTTTCCGAAGAGTTCGCGACCAACTCGCTAAACTTCAATTTGAGTTGCTTTTCGATGCGACGGTGCAGACTGTCTATCATCTCCTCTAAAGAGATGACTTTTTTGACTTGCACCTTGGGCCTCTCGATCTTGATCGGAAGTTCTAGCAGAACGTCTCGCATGGCTTTCAACAAAGCCGACCTGTCACAGAACTCATCGGGTTTGAACACGGGTTTGGTGGATGGCGTATAGCTCCGTTCGTGCATGACGCATTTGCCAAAGTGCTCGGCGATGCGGCCAGCCGCGTCACGATATATTTGATACAGGCGCAAGCGCTCTTCGAGGTCTTCGATACTACCCTCCTCTTCTTCGGTGAGCTCAAGTACCGGTAGTAGAGATCGCGATTTTATGAGAAGCAAAGTGGCTGCAAGCGCCACGAAGTTCGCAGTATCCGGCAGTGACAATTCCTGCATCCGCGACACGTGGGCCATGTATTCGTCGGTCACGGCCGCGAGAGAGATGTCGTTGATGAGCAGTTTGCGTTTCTCGACCAATTCCAAAAGCAGTTCGAGCGGACCCTCGAACACCTCGGTTTTAATGGAAAAATCTGCCGGCACGTGGTTTATTCTATCATTTCTCGGACCTGAAATAGCCCTCCTCCAGCATGAACCGGCTCAGTACGTCATTGAATCTCTTGATATAAGGGAACTCTTCGACATACTTATCCTTGATACTTCGACTTTGCTCATAAGTGACGTTCGTCTGCTTGCAAATTTCTTTGCCGTTCTCATTGATCAAGTGGAACAGGGGTTCGATCTTATCAATGGCTTTTACAAAGCGAGATTCAATTGTAGTTTGTTGTTCGTACTCCAGAAGATAAGAGGTGGCTTGTTCCTTCAATAAATCTGGCAATAATTTAAGTACTTCTATTTGCGCATCATACTCTTTCTCTCTGTCAGCGTCGGTCTTCAAATACCCGATCCTGTCTCCGGTCAGAATCTCATCTATGTCGTGATAGAGGGACATCAGCTGTATACTCCGAAGATCCCACTGATCGGTTTGTTCCAGCTGTAAAAAGTAATCAACAAGTACCAGCATTCCATATACGTGTTCGGCGACCGATTCTGTGTCTATATCTTCTTCACGAGTATGATGATAGCGAATAACCCGTTTCATCCTAAACAGGACCTGGATCTTTTTCATCTCATCGAGGATAAAGTCGTCATCCTCCAATATTCTTTTACGTATCTCTTCCAAGTTCATATCGTGAATCGGCCCTTTTTGTATATAACTTTTTTAGTGCCATCGCTTAAAGTGGCGGTGACGGTGCGGTCGGTCGTCGAAATGATGTCGGAATGCACCACGGAGTTGTTGAAGCCGAGCTTTTCCCACTCCGCGTCCGTATTCGGTTTAGGGTTTCCCAGATAACCTTCGCGATAGGCGCTACCGAGGGCGATGTGCGTATTTCCGTATCTCCCGCCGATATTCTCATCGTACAACGTTTCGGCCATGAATTTGGTGATGCGCGAGTGCCGCGCGTCGGTCAAAGACACTTCACCGAGCATGTTACCACCAGGAGTTTTCAGCATGGCCTTTAGGAGGTCATGATTTTTAGTGGCACTCGAACGAACGACCTTACCTCCCTTAAACCACAACTCGATGCCCTCGATCTTCTTGCCATAGTGATAGTGCGGCTGGTTAAAACGCGCCCAGCCTTCGGTTACAAGGCGATTCGGACTGGTGAACACCTCATAAGAAGGAATGTTGTTGCCCCCACCCGCCATCCATTTGCGATCATGACCTACGCCGACCTTAAGATCCATGTCAGGTCCTTCGAAGTGTAGCGACTCTATTCTCATGGCCGTCAACCGGCTCGCCAGTTTTTGTACCGAATCGTTTATGCCCTTCCAAGTTCGCACTGGGTTAGCGTCATTGAGATAGCAGGCATTTATGATCTGCTTCCAAAAATCCTTAAGCGACATCCCCGCCTCCTTGGCGGCGGCCTCGGTGCCGTACATGGCGATGGTCCAACAAAGCTTGCCGGCATCTATCTTTTCGAATTTCCAATCCTTGGCCTGCTTCTGCGCCAACGAACGACGCAGAACCTTTTTAGGGTCGACTTCCTTCAAAGCATGTGCATCGGTATCGGCGATGATGAATATGGTGCCGTCGATCTGGTCGATGAGGCCGCGGTGAAAACTGTCCGCAAAGAACTCTACTTGAGCGGGATTAGCGATGTCGAAAAAGTTTTTGTCGAAGTTGTACTCCGGAGAATTCGACGGCAAAAACACGCCCAGTGGGTGATGGTCATTCCTTAAGATGGCTTTTTGCAAGTGAAAGTAGAGCGGCTTAGCGACTTCAGGCACTATGAACTGCACCACCGATCCCTTTTTGAGGGGTTTACCCTCGCGAGTCTGCAGACCGAACCTAACTATCAGCTCGGCATATTTTTCTAAAAATTTTTCGGGCGGGGTGTAGGATTCTTTCATTCTAGTTAGAGTCGCTTAAAGACGTATCGATACGGTTCATGTCGCGCGGGAACATGGTCGCCTCCCTGATGTTCTCGAGACCCAGAATCTGCATGGTAATGCGCTCCGCCCCGAAGGCAAAGCCGCCTTCTGGCGGTACGCCGTAGCGGAACGCTTCTAAAAACATCTCGATCTTCGCGGGGTCCATGCCCCATTCCTCAACGTGCTTCATCAGTTGTTTGTAGTCGTTGATGCGGCGACCGCCGGAAAGCCATTCACGGCCGCGACCGATCAAATCGACACCTTCGTTGAATTCGGGATTCTCCGGGTTCGGATACACGTAAAAGGGTTTTTGGCGAGTCGGGTAACCGTAGACGAAAACGAAATCCGAGCCGGTTTCCTCCTTAATGATCTTCGAGATGTCCTGTTCGTCCTGAGTGCTCAGGTCCTTGTCGCCGCGTGGATCACGACCGGTCGCGGCCAGAATTTTCTCCTGGGCCTCGACCAGGGAGAGGGTCGGTGTCCTCTCTAGCATCACCGGAAGCTCGGCTTTCAGAAAGTCGAGTTCTTTCTCGTGTTTTGCCGCTACCTGCGCGAGGATATAACGCACGGTCGCTTCGATCATGTCCCGCACATCGGTCCAAGAGTCGATAAAAGCCATTTCGGCGTCCAGCGACACCACTTCGGTGAGATGCCGGGTAGTGGCACTAGGCTCGGCGCGAAAGATCTTGTTGACGGAAAAAACCCGCTCGAACGCCGACATTACGATCTGCTTGTAGAGCTGAGGAGACTGCGAGAGGTAGGCCTTCTTGTCGAAGTACTCCACCTGAAAGACCTCCGCGCCGCCCTCGGCCGTCGCCGGTACGATCGCCGGCGCCTGGAACTCGAGGAATTCCTGACTCTTCATGAACTCGCGGAACGAATCGATGATGGTCGCCTGAATCTTGAATATGGCCTGTTGTTTAGGATGGCGGAGCGTCAAGGCTCGATGGTCGAGCTCGGTCGTCAGATCGAGATTGTATCCATCGGCCGACATATCGAAAGGCAGTGATTCGGCTTCGGCCAATACCTCGATCTTGGTGATCTCCAGCTCGATATCGCCGTTTTGAACTTCCGGGTTCACCATTTTTTCCGGACGCTGATTTACCTTGCCGGACACCGCGACGACCCACTCCTGCTTCAGAGTCTTTGCCACCTCCAACACCTCTGGCTTGCCGAACACGACTCCCTGCACGGTGCCGGTGCGGTCGCGAAAGTCGAAAAATGCCACTTTGCCTTGGTCGCGCGTCACATTGACCCACGCCTTAATGAGGACCTCGCTACCGACACTGCTTTTTAAGTCACGGATTAAAGTTCGTTCCATATCAAATAGTTACTCCGACTTTCCTTCTAACCTCTTCCATCTTGGCTCCGGCGCGCGCGCGTGCCTTTTCGGCTCCGGCGCGCAAAATATCGCGCACGGCATCGTCGGTGATATCGGCGCGTCTGTCGCGCATGGGGGCGATCAGAGTTTCGATGTCCTCGATCAGGGCCTCTTTCAGTATCTTATAACTGCCCTTGTTCGCTTCGTAAAGCGAAGCTAGTTCATCATCTGATTTGAATAATTTGTGGATAGCGTACACATTTTCGGGACGCTCGCCGCTCGAATCGGTGACTATGCCCATGACCGCTTTGGCGATCTCGTCTTTAGAGCCAAAAAGCGGGATGGTGTTCTTATAACTTTTCGACATCTTGGCCCCGTCGGTACCTGGTACCACCCCCACTCCCTCTAAGATCATTTCTTTCGGCTCGACGAAGGTTTCACCGTACGCCAAATTGAACTTGTTGGCGGCCTCACGCGCGTACTCGACGTGTTGCTGTTGATCTTTGCCGACCGGTACCACGTCCGTGTCGTAAAGAAGAATGTCGGCGGCCATGAGCATCGGATAGTTGAACAACCCGGCGTTAGCCTCTAGACCTTTCGCCAATTTGTCCTTATAAGCGTGAGCTAGTTCCAAGAAAGACACGCTCACCAGACATTCGAAGATCCAAGCGAGCTCGGTGTGCTCGGGCACGTCAGACTGCTTAAATAGTATTACCTTGTTAGGGTCAACGCCAGCGGCCAGGTAGTCTTTGACCACATCTACTATGTTGCTCCTCAGAACGGTCGCGTCCTTAATCGTGGTGAGAGCATGGTAGTCGACTACCATCAAATGGCTGTCATAATCGCCGTATAGGTCGACGAAAGGTTTTAGTGCCCCAAAATAGTTGCCCAGATGAAGGTTACCGGAGGGCTGGAGCCCGGTCAAAAGACGTTTACTCATATCCTAGGATAGTACCAGAAAGGCTAAAATTCACGAAATCAAGCCGATTTTGTCCACTGGCTCACGATGCCGTTTAATGGGAAACTGGCCGTAAAGGTGGAACCTTGACCCTCTCCTGGAGAAGTGACCGTGATGTCGCCGCCCATTTCTCTGGCCATCGTGCGAGCTATATAGAGACCAAGACCGCTACCGGAGACGTTGGTGGAACTGGCATTGTTGGCACGGGCGAACTTGCCGAACAAATTTTCGAGACTCTCTTTGGATAAACCTATGCCCTGATCCTTGACCTCGACATGCACTTTCTTTCCCTCCTCGTCCTTGCGCACACTCACTTCGATCGCGGCATTACCTTTGTTGTACTTGAAGGCATTATCAATAAGGTTCTGGATGATCTGGCGTGACTTGCCGACGTCGGTTTTCGACAACGCCGGACCTTCGAAGGTTACTTTCAGATCAAGTGGTATGCCGCGCTCGACGGACACCGGTTGCATATCAGCGACTATATTCTCGACCAATTGCCGTATATCGGCGTCGACAAGGTCGTATTTCATGTTGCCGGCCTCGATACGCGAGACGTTCAAGAAATCATCGATCGAAAGTGCCATGTTTCTGGCCGAATCATTGACGCGGGTCAATACCTCCTTGGTCTTGTCATCTATAGTTCCGTAAGAACCTTCGAGGATCATCGAGACATAACCTCGGATAGACGTAAGAGGACTGCGCAGCTGATGCGAGGCGATCGACACGAACTCCGACTTCATTTTGTCCAACCTCTCCAACCGAGCGTTGGCCCCCGCGAGATCTGTCGCCAATTGCTCAACCAATCTTTTTTGTTCAAATTCTCTCTTGGCGTTTTGAAGCAAGGTTATGCCAATGAAAATGGATATCACCAGAGTAATGACATTTAGTGTCAGGTCAGTGGAGTCCTGTAAAAATAAAAACTGCGAGCCCACCATCAAAATTAATATGTACACGAGCAATTGAGTACCGAGGTAGCGAATGTTGAATATCCCAAGATTCGTAATGGAAAAGGTTATTATGATCAAAAATAAAGGAAGGATAAAGAGTGAATAGAGGTTTATCTCATAGATGCCGGTATTCACAGCTATATACTCTGTGACCGAAAAGGTCGCAAAAAACAGTAGGATAGCGACCAACATTATTATGATCTGTATCTTTTTTTCTCTCAAAGCAGACTTCCATGCTATAAAAAACGAAACAAAGATCATGGATACGAAGACCCACTCTGCAAAGAGTTTGTAGTATGTGATCATAGTATTCTCCGTGGCCTCACACCAAACCTGTTCGAACCCAACGACGGCATTTCCGGTGGCAGTTAGCACGAAGGCCGGAAGACAAATCACTAATATCGCCACCTTCTCATAGACACTGACGTGATCTCTGGCCAAAATGGCGAAGAAATACGCTCCCAAAGCAAAGAAAACAACATTCACGTAGTCCAACCATGACCAAAAGAAAACCACATAGTAGTAGTCAGGGATGACCCAAAGAACCAAGTCGCCCAACAGCCACAGTGACACGGCCAGCGTGAACATCAAGAACACGACCGCCGCTTTTGAATAACGTGTCTTTGCGACCGAATACACGCCCAAAAACACCATAAAAACTACCGGTACCAAATGCGAATAGGCAGCTATGGTTCTGATGCCTTCCGTCAATATCGTGCAGGTATTATCCATGATCGTTCACGTCAATCATAACATCTTGCTTTGCACATAAGACATGTCGGCGCTCGGATAGCACATCCAGAACTTATCGCCCTCGATATCGGTCGGTTCCAAGGCAACGATCAGCGGCTTGACTCCGAATTCTTTCCAAACCGACAAAAATGCCGGGACGAACACATTTTTAGCGAAAGCTAGCTCCTTTTCATCTAGCATCATGTTTTCAAACAAAATGCCATGAACGATAAAAAGAGTGAAGAATGGACTGTAATAGTCTATCGCTCTTTTACCTTTTCCTTTTAGCCACTTGGATGCGTCAAAAAGTTCTAGAGGCATCTCTGGATAGCAATGTTTTAGAAAATCATGATGAAAGTCGACCAGACTCTGTCCCCAGGTCGTTTTGACGTCTTTTATCGGCTTTCCATCGGAAGCGACAAAATCGATCACGTTAATGGAATCTAAATTCATCCCACCCTTACGACCTAAGCTGTGCGCGAAATACATTTTCCCCAACATCCTCTTTAACTCATTGTTCGAAGTGAATTTGTCAGCAGTGTATTCGAATGCTAGTGGTCTGAGTTTTCCGTATCCATTTATCAGACTTACGAATCTTCTCACCTCATAATTAGGAGTCACCAGATTGCGAAATAACACCGCCGCTGGATGGTCCTTCAACGGTTCGGGCACATCGCCACATAAAAAATCTTCCACCTTTTTTACCAATTCGACATCTTGACGCCTTTGTAGTAACTCCTCCCAAGCTACCTCCAATGAAGTATAAATGGTGTCATCGAATATTTTCCGGTCAGACACGATACTAGACACGTCGGCCGATAGCACTGGCGCTATCACAGCTTTGTCAGCGATCAAGATTTTTGCACTTTCAGCTTTAGATGAGAATCTCAAACGTCGAAGTAGCGCGGCTGTCGTCTGTTTCATCATGGTCACTTGTCGTAGATGTTGAATTCGCTTCGTTGGTAACATCGATTTGTAAATACTCATTGTCTACATCGGATTCGATCATTCGCTGTGGCAGTGGCCGCCCCGAACAAGCATCATCGGCATTTTCATCACATTCTACTTCCATACAGCGTACTTTTCCCGATTCACACTCACGTAAACAATCATTTTCTGAACAGAAATCAAAATCCGCCGCAGCGACCTCGAATATCCTATAATTCTCTAGCTCATTCGGTGGGCACTCATCTACTGCGCAGTCCCGCACGAAACAACTGCGTTCTGTCGGGTCACACTGAGCCTCTAAAGAAAAATAATAATCTCTTTCGACCAAGAATTTGTCTGCAGTGGCGACGATCACGACCAAAACAGAGACGGCAAGCAATGATAAAAGGATTTTACTGGAAATTTCCATCGTAGGGATTGTAACACGATCCTTTCGAAGTCATCGTTAGAGAAACTGAAAAGGCGGCAGAGATGATCACTCCGCCGCCCTTTGAACGATGTCACCCACAACGACGAAAATCTCGACACCGCCGTATCCTCCGAGGATCCACGGCAACATGCCTATGATATTCGCCAATGTGAACCAGTACCAGTCCGCAAGATCGAGTCGCCTTCCGGAAACTCGACCGCGGTAGTACAGGAACCCGTAGACCGGGTCCAGAAAGAGACTGATCAACCCGAAGGCGAGGA
Organism: Patescibacteria group bacterium UBA918; assembly: GCA_002293845.1. GTDB lineage: Bacteria > Patescibacteriota > Minisyncoccia > Phycocordibacterales > UBA918 > OLB19. The sequence goes on from DBEA01000013.1 coordinate 55,671, forward strand.
ACTTGGAATTCCTGAGCGCCCACCGGATCATCTGCCCCAATCTAGTGCTGGCCTGGACTTCCTGCTTCATGCGCAGGTACTCCAGGCCGAACCAGTCTCTGGTCGTGCGCTTATACCACACGACGCAGGCCAGATTGACCGCCAATCCTGCGATGGTCCAGACCGCGACTCCGTGGAAGAAGTCTAGGTACAGAACTATCAGGATTGTGAACGGGTAATTGAATACCCAGTTCACAGCGGCGATGAATCCGGCCGCCGTGCCGGCTCGGGCCACGAAGGCACCGACCCGCTTTATGGTCAAAGTGACCATCGGTACCTCCTTCTTTCAAAAACTACAAAGCCGCGGGATTGCGACTTTGCTTCCTGTTACATTATAGCACAAAATAGGTAATAATGCAAGATTGTGACCTTACTTGGGGATAACTGCCTAGATTACGAACAGAATGGCCAAAGGGGCCACGAGCCAGAGGTAGGCCAATTTTTCGGTCAAGAGCACCGCTGGGAGAGGGGTACCGGTCGGTATCACTTCGCCGAGGGGCAAGTAGTGCACAGTGAGTGTCATGACGAGAACCGTCGCAGCCACTGCCAGTAACACCTTTTTACCTATCGACTCAAAAGCACCCTCGAGAAACTCACTCGGCATCAACCTAGAAAATAGCCAAGCTGAAAGAGCGGCTAGTATGACGAACAAAGCCAGAAAGCCGACAGCTTCGCTTTTGTCGTCACCTGTCATCTCCTCGATCTTATCTCGTGCTGGAAAAAGTTGGTAAAGCAACAAAGCTAGATAACTTCCGACTATCACGTCCATCAAAGCTTGTCGGCCTCTGAATGTCGCGTAGGCCAAAGCGATCAAAAAAGCGCCCAGCAAAAACGCCCAGCCTTGGACGAAAGAGATCACCGGGTCGATATCCATCCCGTATGAAATAGAACGCGAACGCTATTGCGCCCGCATATCTATCGTTACCTCTAATAAATTCTTTACGACCATATAATATTTCTTACTTTTCCCGTGTTCGCTATTTCGTACGGGATCCATGGAAAAATTGTAGCACCATGGAGACCATCGCCAATCGATGCGAGTTAATAAGTGCCAAGGTTTGGAAACGGCGCGGCCTTTTGGA
>DBEA01000013.1:56974-79166 GCA_002293845.1 Patescibacteria group bacterium UBA918
GCCTTTGGCCGCGCCGTTTCCAAACTCCGTTATTTATTGGTTAAATCCCTTCTTCTCGCAATTCCTCGACCAACTTCTTGGCTTGTCTAGAAAGTTTGGTGGGAATATCGATTTTGATACGGATCTCGAAGTCGCCGCGACGATTGCCATAGGGCACTCCTTTTTCTTTCACGCGTAGAATATCGCCTTCTTGCGACCCGGCCGGAACACTAATAGTCACTTTTCCATCCAAAGTATCGATCTCGGTAGTAGAACCCAAAAGGGCATCAGTAAGTTTGACCGGCAAAATCCTGTAAAGATTGCGCCCCTCGCGCCTGATATGCTTGTCCGGAGCCACATGTAGCTTGATGTACAGGTCACCTGGAACTCCTCCAGGCAAAGCTTCGCCTTGACCGGCCATACGGATGACCTCGCCATTTTCGATGCCGGCAGGTACCTTGATCCGAATCTCGGCCGGCGAACGCTTGGCACCGACACCATTACAGTCCTTACACTTCTCTTTCGGTACTTCTCCGCGGCCGCGACAAGCGTCGCACTGACGTACCGTGGTGAAATTCCCCAGCATACTGCGACGTGATTCGCGTACTCTTCCTTGACCGTTACAAACGGTACAGGTGGTCGTACCACTTCCAGGTTTGGCTCCGCTACCTTGGCAAGTGTCGCAAGTGTTCGTCTTATTGAGGACGACAGTACGATCCGTACCGAATATCGCTTCCCTGAACGGCAACTCGATGTCGATCGATATGTCATGACCGCGCTTACTGCGCCGGCCACCGAAACCGCCGCCGAACATTTCACCAAAGTTCTCGAATATGTCACCAAGGTCGAACTCCATACCATCCATACCCCCGGCTTGTGACCAGTCAAACCCGCCGAAGCCGGCATGGCCTCCGCCGCCGACGCGACCGAAGCTGTCATACTCGGCGCGCTTTTTCTCGTCTCCCAAGACCGCATACGCCTCGCTTACTTCTTTGAATTTGGCCTCGTTACCGGTCTTTTTGTCCGGATGGAACTCTGAAGCCAGCTTGCGAAAAGCCTTCTTGATGTCGTCTTTGCTGGCTTGACGATCGACTCCTAGTATCTGGTAGTAGTCCTTCATAGTTTAGTAAGTAGAAAGTAGAAGGTAGTAAGTAGTAGAGCGCGGCGGCTTCGCCGCCGCGCATCCACCACATTTTACTCCTTCTTTTCGGCGTTGTCGCCACCCTCAGTCTTAGGTTCCTCCGTGGCGGGATTTTCCTTAGCAAGCACCTCGCCGATCTTCGAAAGTTCGGCTGATAGCTCTTGCGTCTTCACATCAATGACCGTCTGGTCGTCTTTATCTTTCGCTTCCTTGAGTTCGGTTATCTTCGTTTCGATAGACTGCCTTAGATCAGCAGGCACCTTCTCTGCATGGTCACGCAACGCCTTTTCGGCCGTGTAGATGGACTGATCGGCCAAGTTTCGACTCTCGACCAACTTCTTCTTCTTTTCATCGTCGGCAGCATGTGATTCCGCCTCCTGCTTCATACGCTCGATGTCATCCGTAGAGAGACCTGAACTAGCCTCGATGCGAATCGACTGCTCTTTACCGGTAGCCTTATCTTTGGCGGTCACTTTAAGGACTCCGTTACTATCGACATCGAAAGAGACCTCGACTTGCGGTACACCTCGCGGTGCCGGAGGGATACCGTCGAGTATGAATCGGCCGAGCGATTTATTATCTGAGGCCAAAGCACGCTCCCCCTGTACGATATGGATCTCGGTCGAAGTCTGGTTGTCGGCGGCCGTAGAGAACACCTGAGACTTTTTGGTCGGGATATGGGTGTTCTTTTCGATCAACTTGGTGTTGACGCCTCCCATAGTCTCGATACCGAGAGAAAGCGGAATGACGTCGACCAGGGTAATGTCTTGCACATCTCCCTGAAAGATTCCAGCCTGGATAGCGGCCCCGAGAGCCACCACCTCGTCCGGATTGATCGATTTATTGGGCTCTTTACCGAAAAACTCTTTCACTGTCTGCAAGATCTTAGGCATACGAGTTTGACCGCCGACCATGATGATCTCGTCGATCTCTTCCTTCTTGAAAGGCGAAGCCTCTAGCGCACGCTTGGTGATCTCGAGAGCACGATCGATGTATTCATGAGCCAACTCCTCGAGCTTGGCGCGCGAGAGCTTCAGGAGCATATGCTTCGGACCGTCGGCGCCGGAAGTGACGAACGGAATATTGATCTCTGTTTCTAGACTAGAAGACAGCTCTAGCTTGGCCTTCTCGGCGGCCTCATCCAGGCGTTGGAGAGCCAATTTGTCGTTTCCGAGATCGATGCCCTCGCTCTTTTTAAACTCTTCAATAAGCCAACGTACGATCTTCTGGTCGATGTCACGACCACCCATATGGGCGTCGCCGTCGGTCGACTTGACCTCGACCACGTCATCTCCGACCTCAAGTACGGTCACATCGAAAGTACCGCCGCCGAAGTCGAACACCACGAGCTTCTCGTCTTTCTTCTTGTTGAAACCATAAGCAAGCGCGGCCGCGGTCGGTTCGTTGATGATGCGCTTTACTTCGAGTCCGGCGATCTTGCCGGCGTCTTGCGTCGCCTTACGCTGGGAGTCGTTGAAGTAGGCCGGTACGGTGATGACCGCTTCGGTTACCTTTTCGCCGAGCTTAGCCTCGGCGTCGGCCTTAAGCTTGCTGAGGATCATGGCCGAGACCTCTTCGGGGCGATGATCCTTATCTCCCATCTTAACGACGACGCCGCCACCCGGTCCCTCTTTTACTTCGTACGGTACGATGGCCTTATCCTTTTGCACCGCTTCCTCCTTGAACGCATGGCCCATGAAGCGCTTGATGCCATAGATAGTGTTCATGGGGTTCGTGACCGCCTGACGCTTGGCGATCTGGCCCACGAGACGTTCTCCTGTCTTTGAAATAGCGACGATCGATGGCGTAGTGCGTCCGCCCTCGGCGTTTTCAATAATCTTAGGCTCGCCCGCCTCGATAAAAGCGACGGCCGAGTTAGTGGTTCCAAGATCGATTCCGATGATTTTTGCCATAATTTATTTAGAAATTAGTATGTTAGAAAGTAGTAAGTAGAGGCCTAACCGACGACGACTTTGGCGGGACGGACGATTCTGTCTTTCAGTCTGTATCCTCTCTGTAGCACGCTCTTTACTGTGTTACCGTCGCCATCTTCGGCCATGGCCTCGTGGATCTCCGGGTCAAATTTGTCTCCGGTCATTCCGAACTCTTCGACACCGTACCCCTTCAATATGGAAGAAAGTTGCATGTTCATGCCTAAAACTCCCTTTTTGAGGTTGTCCGGCAATTCCTGAAATGCTCGGTCGTTCAAGGCCATTTCGAAACTGTCGCAAAGCGGCAGAAGTTCCTCGACATGCTGAAGTCGGGCGCGCTCACGGTCGTTCAATTTCTCCTCATCCAAACGCCGTCGAGCATTGAGGAAGTCGGCTCGAGCTCGTTGCAGGTCCTCAAGAGCGGTCATCTTCTCTTTTTCGCAGATCTTGAGTTTCTCCTGCAACTTTTTGAGCTTGTGCGTCGATCTTTCTTCCTCTCCCTCCAGATCAGTATCTTCAATGTCGTTTTCTTCCGCTTCGGTCGTTTCTATCTTGATATCATTATCGTCCCTTTCCGCCATAACTTCAACATTATAAAGAAATAAAATGATCGTGTCAAAATCAAGTTCGACCAAGACCAGACTTGGCTTTGATCAAGTGTAAATGAAAGTGTGCCGGAATCGATTTGTTGTGTCTTGTTGCTTCAACGACGATATCGTATGTTCCAAGGGTAGAATTTTTGATCTCGATCAATTCCGCCCTCTCCTCGTCGGTGAGTCCAGCCTCATCCACATGTCGCAGAGGAACGATCATGTCATGAACAACGGCGATGAGATCATAGGGAAACTCATTAGGAATGATCTTCCATGATCGGTATCCGATGACCGCGGTCGTGTCACACAAAGGACAACTTTTCTCTAGTGCGCCCGTGTCTCTATGCGCCCGGTACTTTTCTGACACTTCGTTTGAACGAAAATGATCACTGGCTGACATGCTGAACATTATACAAAACCCGCTCAAAAAAGCGGGTTTTGTTAGATATTAACGCTTAGTCCTCCTTCGCCTGGTTCGCTTCGCTCACATCGGCGATTCCCTCCCTTCCGGTCGGGAACCGGACCAAACGATAGTAAACCTATCGTTTACTCCACTGTGGGGCGCGGCGGGCCTTACGTAGACCAAACTTCTTGCGCTCCACGGCGCGAGAATCGCGCTTCAGGAAGCCTTCTTTCTTGAGAGCGCCGCGGCGATCGGCGCGCTCCTTCAAAAGAGCGCGGGCGATGCCGAGCTTAACGGCGTCGGCCTGGGAGGAAAGCCCGCTACCCGACACCTTGACGGTGATGTCGTACTCGCCGGCTCCGACTTCTTTAGTCTCCAATACGGACATAACGGCTCGCACGAAAGCGGCATGCTTGAAATAATCCTCGAGTTTCTTGTCGTTCACCGTGACGGTGGTCGATTTGGCCGGAGTGAGACGCACGCGAGCGCTGGCCGTCTTGCGGCGGCCGATGCCTTCGTTGTACTTATTTTGAGTCGTTGCCATATTTTAGTAAATAGATTTGTGTTAAGGTCAAAAGTTTACTCGTTGATCTTGAGATTGTGCAAAGTCGGCTTGCGCAACTTGTTCTTAGGAAGCATGCCGCTGATGGTGCGACGAAGCACCTCGGCGAAACCTTGACGCTTGGCCAAGTGAGACAAGGTCTCGGATCGAAGTCCGCCCGGATAACCGGAATAACTCTGGTAGGTTTCGGACTCGCGATGCTCCGGAACGTCGATCTTCGAAGCGTTGTTGATCACGACCTCGACAGCAGCGACCTTGTTCTTCGCGAAATCCGGTGAGTTCTTGCCTAAAAGCGCGTTAGCGGCTTCGGTAGCCACGCGACCAAGGCGCTTGCCGGCGGCATCGATGACGTATTCCTTTTTGTTTGTCTGCTTTTCCATATTATACAAACTCGATTACTGCCTCGTCGCGGCCGGCTGGAGTACGACCCATCTTGACGATACGGGTATAACCGCCACTACGATCGGCATACTTCGGCGCCAATTCATCGAACAACTTCCTAATGACCTGTTCGCGAGGTTCTCCTAGCGATGAAGAGGCTAGGCGACGAGAAGCAACGGTGGCGCGCTTGCCATAGGTCACCAGCCGCTCGGCCAGAGGACGGAGTTCCTTGGCCTTGGCCTCCGTGGTGCGGATCTTGCCCTTTACGATCAAGTCGGCGGCCAAGCCACGAAGAAGAGCCGTGCGTCCTCGACGCGTCCTACTCAACTTTCTTGTTTTTACTCCGTGATTCATAAATTCTGTTTGATTACTCGGCCAAACTTAGACCCATTCCTTTGAGAAGAGCGACGATCTCGTCCAGACCCTTAGGACCAATGCCTTCGAGCGAGAGGATATCATCTTTTCCCTTTCGTACAAGTCCACCGACGGTGCGGATGGATGCGGCCTCCAAGGCCGACATGGTACGAGCAGAGAGATCTAAGTTTTCGATACGGGTCTTCAAAACGTCTGGATCGACTTCGGAACCTTCGTTCATGGTGTCATCCTTAGAGTCATTTCCACTTTCCAAGCTCTCGACTTCCTTAAAGCCAGTGACGGCCTTGAGCTGATGGATCATGATCTCGATCGACTTCTCCATGGCCTCGCGGGGAGACACGGTGCCGTCCGTCTCGATGAAAAGACGCAAACGGTTGTAGTCGGTACGATCGCCGACACGCATGTTCTCGACCTCATAGTTGGCGCGACGGATCGGAGTAAAGACGGCATCGAGAGCAATGGCGCCGATATCCATTTTTTCCTTCTCATGGCTTTCACGCGGCACATAGCCGAGGCCGCGGCTCACGGTCATTTCGATGTCTAGAGATACGCCTTTGGCTGTGATCTCGGCGATCGGCTGTTCCGGACTCAATATCTCTATCTGAGTCGGAGCTTTAATAGCGCTAGCAGTGACGATTCCGACCTTGTCGGCCTTTAGACTCATCACTACTGGCTCCTCGCTATGAAGAGCCAGTCGCATGCGCTTAAGGTTCAATAAGATGGTGATCACGTCCTCTTTAACACCGTCGATGTTGTCGAACTCATGCTTGACCCCGCCGATCTTGACGTGAGTTATAGCGGCTCCAGGAAGAGACGAAAGGATGATACGGCGCAAGCTGTTTCCTAAGGTGTGTCCATAGCCAGGATAAAGGCCGTCTATTTCATAGATACCCTGAAAATCCTCTTCTTTGACGACTCGTGGCTTCGACGGAAGCGTGACGTTGATTTCTAACATGGTGCTGATGTTAAATTGTACTAATAAAAGTCTGTCAAAGGTGTTAGCGGCTGTAGAACTCGAACACCTGTTCGGGATCGAAAAGCGTCTCGGCGGCTAGGTACTGCGGGACCGACTCCACCTTTCCCTCGAGCTTCTTCACGTCAAAACGCAGCCATGCGGGAACGGAACCAGAATGATTATCGGCGAGCTCAGCGAACAAAACGGAAGATCGGCTACCCTCACGCACGGACACTACATCCCCCACCTTCAGCTGATGGGAAGGAATGGTGAATTTCTTACCGTTCACCGTCAAGTGACCGTGCGAGGCCATCTGACGGGCCAAGCGGCGGGTTTTGGCGAGACCGAGACGGTAAGCGACGTTATCTAGACGCATCTCTAAGCGAGACATCAAGAAATCGATCGGTTTATCGCTTTTCATTAAGGATTCATCTACGTAGTTTCGGAGCTGACGCTCGGTGATACCGTATGAAAAACGCATCTTTTGCTTTTCGATGAGCTGACGCTTGTAGTCGCTCATCTGCCCGGGGCGACCTTGTTTCTTGTCTTTGACGCGCGCGGCAGAAGCGGCAAACTTCTGAGTCTGCGTCTTTTCGAAGATGGGGGCGCCGAGGCGCTTGGCGATTTTGAATTTAGGACCGATTTTCATAACACAATCGTAGGTTCTTTCAATGATTAAACGCGGCGGGCCTTTTTAGCACGAGGACCATTGTGCGGTACCGGTGTCATATCGGTGATCTTCGTGATACCTATACCCTTGCCCGCGAACGCGCGCAAAGCCGATTCACGACCGGCGCCGATGCCGCGAATGATCACCTCGGCCTCGCGCATGCCCATTTGGCTGGCCTTGTCACCGATGATCTCTCCTACCTTAGCCGCGGCGAAAGGAGTAGATTTGCGAGAACCGCTGAAACCCATGGCGCCGGAAGAAGCGGCGATAAGGCTGTTTCCCTTAGGGTCGGTCAAGGTAACGATGGTGTTGTTGAAGGTCGCCATTATATTGAGACGCCCTGAAGCCACCTTTTTCTTAGGCACGCGATTGAGCGCTCGGGAAGTACCCGCTACGTCCGAACCACCACCTTTTTTGATTATTCGTTTCTTACCCATAGGAATATCTGTTTTGTAAACTTTAGAGGCCGCATGACATCGTGCCCTTTTGAGGAAAAATTACGAGGCCGTAATTTTTCCAAAAAGGGCGCGCGAGGCCAAATCTGGTTTTTAAGTCTTTTCTAGCTTACGGCGACCCGAACCCATGGTCTTCTTCACTCCCTTAAGTGTGCGGGCGTTGGTCTTAGTGCGCTGACCACGGGCCGGAAGGCGCTTCTGGTGACGCGAACCTCGATACGAACCTATATCCTTTAAACGCTTGATGTCAGAGCTTATCTTGCGTCGCAACTCGCCTTCGATAGTGAAAGACTCGACCTTCTCGCGCAATGCGTTCTCCATCTCCGGAGTGATGTCCGCAGGCTTGGTATAGGCGTCGATCTTCAACTCGGATAATATTTCCAACGCGCGAGTGCGACCAATGCCGTAAACGGAGGTCAACCCGAATGAAAGATGCTTATTGTCTGGAATGGTGATACCTGAAATTCTCATACTTTATCCTTGTCTTTGCTTATGTCGCGGCTTCTTCTTGTTGATCACGTAGATCTTGCCACGGCGTCTGACGATGATGTCGTCCGGACTGCGCTTTTTGATCGATGACTTTACTTTCATGATTTTATTGATAGGTCGTAGAACGTAGTTCGTAGGATCAAATGCCACTCATTTGCGGAAGCTTATAGCTTCGACATTCTACGAACTACTTTCTACTAGCTGATTTACATTCTTTTGGTGATGCGCCCCTTCCCTCCATATGGATCGGGAACTATGGCCACCTTGTCTCCCACCAAAACCCTGATACGGAACTTGCGCATCTTACCGGAAAGATACGTCAAAACCGTTTCCTTTGTGTCGTCGAGCACAACCCGAAAAAGCGCGTTGGGGAGCGCCTCCTCCACAATTCCGTAGACGAGGTTTTCGTTTTGTGGTCCAGACATCAAACGGATAAGAGTTTAGCAAATACTTTCACAAACGTCAACCCCGCTATCTAACATGTCGTTGTTTTACGCGCCCCACGCTCCGGACGATAGCCCTATGTCCCTCAAGGGGATCGCGATCAGCTGTCTTTTGACAAGATCAGGAGGATATTATAAGTCTAGGACCGTTCACCCACGCACCTAATTTTGCTCGTCGCCGACGACCTCCTTGACGACGATCTCGGCAGGATCGTCAGGAAAAGCTCGACGCCAAAACGGTCTTATCTTGGCAGTGGCCTTTTCAATGGCAGGATAGCCGCCCAAAACGGCATTCAAGGAAGTCTGATTGCCTCCTGCCAGATCGGACTTGAGCTTTTCGGCATCTAAAGTCCAGATGATGCGCGGTTTGCCAAGCAACTTAATAGATACCACATCCGGCATTGCTGGGTCATACGGAGTAGCGTACTCGAAGGTCAAGGCGCTTTGATCTTCAAGACGTACAGGCTCACCTTCATATCCAGGCACCGTGGCCCCGGCGATATATGCCGCCAAATCCTCATTCTTGAACATCGGTACGTGTAGTATCGTTTTTTCTTTGATCTTAACGCGGCCGTTACCCAGGTCTTCGGACGGCATAGCCTCGTAAGAGAACACGATTCCCGACTCAAAAAGCACGAAACCGGCAGGTCTTTCGTTCGCGACTCGTCCTCGCAAGGCCTCGGTGAGCTCGCCACGCAGTGATTCATTAGCTCTCGTCAGCTCTTCGTCATCTATCAAAAAGCGTGGGCCTATGTGACCTCCGGAGAAAGAGGTCTGATTTTCTGCGTAAATAGCGTCATATAGTTCGGTAAGGTCGCTCTCCTTAAAGCCCGGCACGGTGAATTTATTCCCGGCCGGCAGATTATATTGGCTACCTGGCTGATCGGCGAAAACCTTGGTCGTGACGGATCCTGGTACGACTTGTCCTTCGGAATTAGTGGTCGCTCCCGGAACCTCCACCGATTCGGTCACACGGAATATGAGGCCTCCAGGACCTTCGAAACGCGTGTTCTTAATGAGTCTTTCGGAACCAGGAGTCTTCTTGTAGATCGTGAGATCGCCGGTCGCCTGCTCCTCCACGTCCTCCTGTCCTGTCGCGGTCACCTCTCGCTCACCCTCGGCTTCTAGCGTCATGACTTCGAAAGCCAATTCGCCACTGCCAGCTTGCCTCTTACCTTCGACCACGGAGTTTATGGTGGGCTCACGAAACTTAGGATGAACCGTTACTGTGGCCCCGCCGGTCAGGGCCGCTACGCCAAATCCTAGAATAAAAACGGTCATCACGACGAAGACTCCGGTCCACAGACCTTTTCTACTTCCCTTTTTCGAAACGGTGGCGACGCGTGCCCGTGTTGCCGGTTCCGACGTGGCGATATCATTTTCAGGCTCGACCCTCCGTATGGTGCGTGCCGGAGCCCGACGCTTTTCAGCCGGCTTGATGTCTTGTAGATTCCACTTCTTTTCCATAATTTAATGTTATCTAAAACTCCATGAATGTGCTTCTTGGCGGTTTCCGACTTTCCCCGCTATTTTACCACACATCATTTAAGGTCTAAATAACGGTCGACATACAGCTTTTTATGAAAAGAATAGGCCAAGGATAACAAGGAGGCGTCCTTAATGTCCCCGTGCGCGAAGAATTCCGACGTTACGGGATGGACGGTATGTTGGGTACCGGTGACAACTCTGGCCACCCTTTCCACCATAGAAGCGAAGAATACTTCATGATCGTATTCCGTTTGTAAAAATATAGGCTTAGGTAGAGCTAAGGAATCGCCGGTCTTACGAAACAGCGACGTAAGTTCGGTCTCGAATTTTATCAAGGCGTCCTTGACGGCGCGTTTCTTGGCGTCGCCTCCGAAGGCGAAAATCTCTTCGGCGCCGTTTTTCGTCACGTTCCTAGCTTCATGTGGCAGCAGCCCGACAACTTTTGAGATCTCCTGCGCTACATGATCCAGGCCTATGGGCATAAAGTGAGTGTCTTGGGGTAACCCTTCGCGAACGGTCATGAATTCGGTCACACCGTCACCTATCGTCACTATCGAACAATCAGCTACCTTAGGCGCTAGGGCCGATATCGTCCTATAAAACAGCGAGATGAAAGAATCAGCGTCGAGTTCCGTGCCCGGTAAATATCTGTCTCTGGCCCCTCGTAACATCTCCAGAAAATCCAATGTCGATAAGATCACATGCTGGGATAGAGAAACCTCCGCCGCCTCGCTTTTGAAAGGATATTGCGTTTCGTAGCCATTGAGTCGTAGTGCGATGACCGCACTAGACAAAGGATAAAGTTTAAGACCAGAGCGTACCAGAGCCGACGATTGCATCTCATAAGCGTCGGCTTTCGCTTTGCTTTCGAGTTCGGACACCAACGAGCGGGTGATCTTGAAAGGTTTGGCGGCGCGCATAGAAACGTTACGCGAGACGGTGATCGCGTATGGCGCATGTAAAGAGGCCTGAATCAATGAGATCTCACGCGGTAGACCGAGTTGCTTCAGTACTTTGACGCCATCCTTAGCCAAAGAAGCGAAAGCGTTATTGACCGCCTTCTTGATAGTAGCTTCCGCTTTCGTCGCGTCACCTAAAGACAACAACTCCACGTGAGTCCACACGACACTCGGCCCTAAGTGATCGGCAACCGAGCTGACCAGGGCAACCTCGATGCGACGGTCCCCCACGTCGACTATCGCGCCGACCCGGGGCAGAGGATTCTTAGAAGACCAAAATGACCACATACCCACCATTATAAGTGACGATGGGTCATAAGTGGACGGCTTGGTGTAGAAAAAGGGCGGGAAGCTACGCTTCCCGCCCTTTTTCTACTCGAGCACCGCCTTCACTCGTCTCACTCCGGCCGATGACGATTCTTCTTTTACGATCTTGAACGTGCCTTTGATGTCCTCGAGTCGTTCGACATGCGGACCGCCGCATAGTTCGCGCGAAAAAACTTCGCCGTTGTTGCCGGTAATGGTGTAGACCTTCACTTCATCCGGATATCGGTCCCAAAAACTTCCCTCGATGGTGGCATCGCTCTCGGCAACGGTCTTCGGCATCATATCGATCTTGACTTTGCCTCCGGTCTTGATGGCATTATTTACGAATTCCTCAACCTGTCGCAATACTTCCGGAGGGACTTTATCTTGATGGGTAAAGTCGAAGCGCAGACGCTCGCCGGTGATGTTCGAACCGGCTTGGTGTACCTCGTGACCGAGGAACTTGCGCAGTCCAGCTAACATCAAGTGTGTCGCGGTGTGATACTGCACCACCTTTTCGGAATGATCAGCTAAACCACCTTTGAATTTCTGCTCGGCACCGGCGCGAGACAAGTCTTGATGCTCTTTCATTTTATCTTCGAATTCCTTTCGATCGATCGAGAGATTCTTATCTTTCGCCATTTCTTCAGTTAGTTCGTAAGGGAAACCATAGGTGGTAAAGAGCACGAAGGCGTCCTCGCCACTTATTTGTCCTTTAGCTGACACCTTCTCAAACTCCTTGATTCCCTTCTCAAGCGTCTTGCGGAACTGCTCCTCTTCATGTGCTATAGCGGACATTATCTTGTCCTTTTCCTTGGCCAAATTAGTGTAGTGCGTCTCATAGGTGTGGATAACTTTTTCCGCCAAGAGCGAGAGTTTACCGGCCGGAATACCGATGCGGTCGGCATAGCGTACGGCGCGACGCAAGAGGCGACGCACGAAGTAACCCTGTTGATCGTTCGATGGGAAGACGCTGTCGCCGATCATGAAAGTGGCTCCGCGGATATGATCGGTGACCACGCGAAAGGCCACGGTATCTTCCTGGTACTTTTTCCCGGACAGTTTTTCTATTTCCGCGACCACCGACCATAAAAGATCGACTTTGAATACATCGGGATCTCCGGTCTTGGCGGCGGCGATACGTTCGAGTCCGCCGCCAAAGTCCACGTTCCTTTGCGGCAACTTAGCGAAGGCCCCGTCCTCCTGCTTGATATATTCGATGAAGACCGAGTTGCCGATCTCTAAAAATTGGCCGGAGTCGGAGTTCGGGTGCGGCTGTCTGTCCTTGAATTCGGGATGAGTGGCGAATTCCGGACCGAAATCGTAAAAGACCTCCGAGTCGGGACCGCCGATCTCACCTACCGGCATGTTCGCGGGCTTGCCCGAGCGGCTCCACCAGTTTTTGGCGGCGTCATAGTAGAAGATGCGCCCGCCCTGCATGCCGATCTCGTAACCCTCTTCCTCCGAACCGATATGAACTGCCTTGGCCTCGATGCCGCGCTCCTTGAACAATTCCTGCCAAATGGCGACCGATTCGTCGTCTTTCGGGATACCCAATGACTCATCACCGGCAAAGACCGTGACGTAAATGCGAGCCGGATCGAGTTTCACTTCGTCTACCAGGAAAGTGAAGAACCATCTCAGTTGTTCTTTTTTGAAATAATCGCCCAAGGACCAATTACCGAGCATTTCAAAGAAGGTGGTGTGACGGTTGTCGCCCACCTCCTCGATGTCGTTTGCTCGGAAACATTTCTGCGAGTCGGTGAGCCTGGTGCCCTTAGGATGCTTCTCGCCCATGAGATACGGGATCAAAGGCTGCATGCCGCTACCGGTGAAAAGCGTGCTCGGATCGTTCTCCGGCACCAAAGCGGCCGAAGGGATGACCGCATGGCCGTTGTCGGCCATGAATTTCAAATATTTCTCCCGAATTTCGTTTCCTGACATAGTGGCTACTATAGCAGATGACCGAATACGAAAAAAGCGCCCAAATGGCGCTTGGACGAGTGGTGGGCGGGCGCGCAAGCGCGCCCGCGTCGACAACACTTCAGGTGACAGTCGGTACTCCGCCGTCCCTGAGAATCTGCAGGGACGACAAGAGGTCCGTAGGAACCTCATCGTCAGAAACTCTCTCCTTCTGACAGCATGGGTCGGGCTCGTCGCCCTTGAGAGGCTGCCGAAGGACAGCTGTGTGCCCGCCAGTGCGGGTCAGGTAGAAACAGTAGTCCCCCCGATTGGTGGCTCTGCAGAAATCAACCGCATATGTCATTTCGATTTCTCTCCCATGTACACTTCCGCCAGAAAAGCGGAATTAAAATGCATCCTAGCGTAGTTTGACTATTTTCTCAAACTGCTTAATGTCCGCGGCATGATTATCGAGTGCTTTTAGGAAAGTGTCCTCTTTGGTAGTGTCGATACCAATTGACTTAAAGATATCCACCACCGTGTCGGACGAACCCGCCGAAAGGAACTTATCGATCTTTTCGATATAAGATTTATCCTCCTTGTATTTCTGACTCATCAGTGTACTCATGAGAAGACCGAAAGCATAGGAGTAGACGTAAAAACCGTAGCGCAGATGGGACACGTAAACATAACTATAGCCGTCTTCTTTAGCAACCCTGACGGACGGACCTAGATACGACTTTAGATGTTTCTCCATGCAGGCGGCGAACTCGTGATTTTGCATCGAACCATGAGCGTGTATGGTGTCGTGCATTTCCAATTCAGCGTTGAAAAAAGCGATTTGGCGCTCGATAGTGGAGATATCGCGCGTGATGCGATCATGAAGCAAAGTAGCTTTGTCTTTTTCGCTGGCTTGATTGTATACCGCGTCAAAGACCAGATTCTCAAAGAGTGTGCTGGCCGTCTCAGCCGTCACAATTGAAAAGCCCTGATAGAACGGAGAGTTGACCGCACTGCGATGCGCATGAATCGCGTGACCCATCTCGTGAGCCAGCGTTTCGAGAGACTTGAAGTTAGGCACGTGATTCAAAAACACATGTGTAGGATGTCCGACCTCCTCGGACATAAAGGCGCCACCTCGTTTGCCCTTTCGCGGAAAGACGTCGATCTGGCCGTTTTGGAGCATCCGGTCGAAGATCTCTCCGTATTCGGTCTTGAGACCATAAAAAACGTCGCGGCAAGCCTCCATCGCCTCTTCGAAACTTATCGATAGTTCCGGACCGATCGAACGATATTTCTCGGTATAATGAAGTTCTTTGACCCCGTGATATTTGGCCTTGAGTTTGTAAAACTTTTGGCTCAGCTTAAAGCCCTTGGTCGAAACTGCTTTGACCAGGTTCTCGATACTTTTTTCATCATGCTCGTATGACAGAGCGGTGGCGCTGTACGGCTTTTTAAATCCGCGAATCTCGTCCTCGCCGCGCGCGTCGCTAACGATCGCGTTCATCTCATGCTCGGCCATCTCTCCGATCTGCTTCATTTCGGCGATGATCAGATCCCAGAGCTTTATGCGATCTTTGACCGGCAACAGATCGATCGTCTCTATCGCCTCGGGCAGATGCAACTCCTTGTCCTTGAATCTTACCTTGCGGTTACTGATAATCTTTTCGACAGCATCGAACCACATACCCGACGATTGCCGTGATTTGAGCCTGACGATCTTCTCTTCCGCTTCGGTAAGGTCGTGCTTAGCGCCACTGAATATCCGCTCCAAATAATAACGGAAATGCGCCAAATCTTTAGCTTGGAGATATTCCTTCTGGAGCGTCTCGGGAAGTTTGCCCAATTTCAACGTGAAAAACAGCAGCTGATCGCTAGCTTTACGTAACCGCTTGGACATCAGCGCCAAAGCGCGATCGGCCTCGTTGTCGTTCACGTCCAGACATTTTCGAAAGGAGAAATAGCGGCCCGGCCTGGCGATCTCGGGCATGCCGGCCAGTGACTCGTACTCGGCAAGAGCTTGTTTGAGATCGGAAACCTTTTCAAAAGTGTCACCGGACCACTTCTTGGCAAAAGCACGATAGGCGGTTTCGGTAGCTTTAAGATCAGCCTCGATCCGGGGATCCCGGCCGCTCTTGTAATACAGGCCCTTGAGGTCCCATTCTGTGCGGTATTTTTTAAGTGGCGGCAGGGAGCGCGCGGCTCGGTAATCGAAGCCTCTTTTCTTGTCGGTCATTTTTGCTTATTAACACTTTTGGCTACGTGCGCTAAGAAATTCTTGTATTCGGAATAAACGTGATTGAACTCGGCGATGATATCGCTTTGCAGGCGACGGTTCAAGAGATTGGACAACTCTTGATATCTCATGGCCCGCTCGTCGAGAGAACCGGCGAAGTCCTTAATGAACCCTTGATGATTGTCGTAGTACTCTTCGACGATACTGCGCATGTTGTGGATCTTGTCGGCCGCGGCGATAAGGAGGGCCTCGTCCGGACCGGCTTTTAGTTGCTCTAAGTAGGCGAGTTTTCGCTCTTTCCAAGGCAACTTTTCCCCGTTCTTCTCCTTCGGTTCGGTGACCGTCTCGACGATGCGGCGCACCTCCCGACCAAAATCCTCCTCTAACTCCTCAGCCGTGTAGTCGGTGTCTTCGAGAGTGTCGTGAAGCCAAGCGGCTATGACACAATCTTCGTTTTTGGTGTAGTCGGCCACTAGCCATGCCACTGCCGCCAAGTGCGTGACATACGGCAGTGGCAATTTGCCGCGGCGTCTCTGGTCTTTATGCAAGACGGCCGCCGCACGGATAGCTTGTTCAAGGCGGTAACTATACATAGGTTCTAGGTTTCAGTTTTTGGACTCTAGAGCGAAAGTTGTGAGAATACCTAGGTGGTCACCTTTGTTTATTTCTCTCCTGTTCTTCCAGGCGAGTGAGTTCCTTGGACTTATCCAATCGCTTCGCTTCCATCTTATTGATTTCGGTCTCCAAGTCGTGCACCTTCGCGACGAACTTAGCCTTTTCCTTATCGAGATCATCGATCTTTCGATCAATGGATTCGATCTCCTTCTTTTCCTTTTCGACGTCGGCCCGGCGTCTTTCGATATCCCTCTCAAGAGCCTCAATATCGCGTTTCAAAGTATCGGTCGTCATAATCTTATTGTCTTTAAATATTTTTAACCTTCTTGCCCTTCAAATGCAACGCCATCAGCTTCTTGCCCGATGCTTCGCGATACGGGCAGTACTCACAGGACGATCCTGTCGGCGGTATCACCTCGCTCTCTAGGGTCTGTTTGATCTTCTCTAAGGTCGGTTCGATCCAGTCGGTCTCCGTCTCACATTCTACCAGAGTCGTCTCGAAGGTCAGTTTGTCGTCGAAAGCGTCTTCTTCTTTCGAGGCGTTGGCGTAGACCAAGTAGCCGAGCGGCGATACTTTGAAACCGTTCTGCTCTAGAAGCCAACGATAAACCCCGAGTTGGCGTTGGTACTGCTTTTCCCACGGTGAGTCACCTAGAGATTCGATGCGGCCAGCCTTAGACGTGGCCTTATAATCCACGACGATGATCTCGCCGTCCGGTTTCTGCCACAGATCGTCTACCCCGCCGCAGACCAGGAGCCCGGTCGGCTCGTGTCGGTGTTCGATCCCCACAAAAGTATCGCGCCAGGCATCCATCTGTTCATGTTTGAGCGGAATCGCGTCAACGCCGTACTTTTTCATGATCGGATGCACCGTACCGGCGGCGCGGTGTACGTCGAATTCCTTCTTGAACAGCTCATCGACGGCGATATTGAGATTGAACGACGGCATTCCTGGACGTTTGGTACCGAGCTTATTGTCGAGATAGAAACAGCGAGGACACTCAATGAACAGGTCGATCTTGGAACGGGACAAACGCCATTTGGCGCCGCCATAGTTCCAATCCGGCGAGCGGTCAGGGTTGTACTTTTTGGCGAATTCCATCCTGGGATTATAGCAGATACGAAAAGCGCGGCCTGCGGCCGCGCTTTTACCGTCTATTGAGCTTCGAAGGTCTCCATGACCCCGGAGAATTGGCCGTCGGTAGCGAGACTAAAAGTCTTGTCGCCGTTGTCGGAATAAAAGACTACGGCGTAAGTCTGGCCGGCTTCGGTGGCACGCAAGAGGCGCACCGAGTCGGGCAACAGGCCCTCATCGGTGTTGAAGCGAGCTACTCCCAAAAGTCCTGACATCTGGCCATTTTCATAATCCCGAACTCCGATCCATCCGGCCTTAGCGGGAAATTCAACTGAATCCAATGAAACAGTATCTCCTGCCGACTGGTCAGCTACGCTTATAGCACCCTGGTCAGAAATGACGACTTCGGCCGGCACAGTAGGCTTAGTCACATCTCCACTTGCGGTCACCTTATTGTTTTCATCGGCACCTTTCTGGTCGTTCGATACCTCAACGGCGCTTTCGGAGCCATCTGCACTTTGCTTGACCGCGTCGGCTGGTGGCTCGCTGAAGATGAACACCAATAGACCCCCGACCAATAGACCGGCGATGAAAGAGATAATCGTCTTCTTGTTCTCTTCGGTCATCATGTTTTCTTCTGACATAAGTTCGATCGGTAAATGATTAATAGGCGAAATTATAAACCATCGGACTTGTCCGGGGAAAGTTGACGCGCCTCGAAAAGTAATGCCTCCATTTTACGCGGCGATAGTCCCAGAGAGTTCAACAACTTAGGTCTTTCTAGAATGTCTTGACATACGACGACGTTTTTCTGTAGTAACGACTGTTTTTGACTAGTCGTCAATCCCTGAAGGACCGTGATCGGGTAAAGTCGATATCTCTCGATCATCTCATATAGATTGTCCTTTTTAGGATGATCCCAACCTAGCACCTCTACACCGACGCAATTCGCGTACTTGATGGCGGCGGTGGTGAATTTAGTGTTGGTGACGATCTTGAGGTTCTTGATGCCACAAATATCCTCAGCGCATACCTTTTGCTGCTCTAGGTCTAGCAAGCGCGCGTAGGAATACATGGCGACCTGCAGATCGGATTTTATGCCCGGCCGCGCATGAAACTTGGCCTCCGCGACGAAAGCATGATCGTCTTTGTAGGCAGCCAGATCGATCTCATGGAGAGCGCAGCGACCTTGGAGTGTCAGACCGACCTTGGTCTTGTACCCCTGGGCTTCGAAGAGTTTTGCTAAGAACATCTCGAAAGGGAAACCGGTCGGTCCGAGATTAAAAAGCGCGCGACGTAAGCCATAACGAGCGACGATCGACGCTTCGGCTCCTCGGAGCATCGAGAACGCATGTTTGTAGATATCCTGAGTGCGCATTCCGTCACGCGCCACCACCTCGACCTGTCTCACGATGTCATCGATCTCCGAGCCATGGGCGCCGGCACGGCGAAGCGATCGTCGTAGTTTGGATGGATCGAATTTCTCTACAGTACCGTCGGCTTTGGTGATCAGCATAAAGTCAGATTACTGTTATAACTGATAGTTTATAGCAAAGGAGGCCGAATGTCCTAAACTACTCCACGACTCCGCCACCGAGACATTCATCGCCCCGATAAAACACGACCGACTGGCCGATAGCCGGCCGCTCGATATCCTGTTGTGGCGACATCAGTATCGAGCCGTCTTCAGTTGAAACGATTCGCGCCAGGAACGGAAATTGTCGATATCGCGTCTGAGCCTCGACATCGGCTGGCAACTCTTTTTCGAGCACGTTTACCTGCTTCAGCACAATATCGGAACCTCCTAGGATCATGGGCGGCTTGGTATCGACGGTGATCGTATTGCGCTCCATGTCTTTGGCGACCACGAAATGCGCTTCCCGACCTGCTTCTCCGAAGACCGTGAATCCGTGCCTTTGGCCCAGAGTGTAGACCAATGCTCCATCGTGCCGACCGATCTCACTCCCGCTTTCGTCGACGACCTTACCCGGTTCGACCGAGGCGAAGTGGCTCAAAAACTCTTTCACATCGACATGACCTAAAAAACAAATGCCCTGGCTGTCTTTTTTAGCGGCCGTTGGTAATTTACGCTTTACTGCCTCGATCCGAATATCTTCCTTCGTGCTATCGCCCACCGGAAATAGGATATGCGCGAGATCTGCCGGTGTGAGAGTCCATAGAAAGTATGACTGGTCCTTTTTTGGGTCTTTGCCGCGCAGCAATTTGTAGCTCTGATCTCCGAACGTCAAACTTGGTATCTTTTCGATCTGAGCGTAATGTCCGGTAGCTATGAAATCGGCGCCGTACTTTTGCGCGAAGCGCCAAAAAGCGCCGAACTTCACGTGGCGGTTGCACATGACATCCGGGTTCGGCGTGCGGCCTTTGAGGTACTCTCCCACAAAGTATTCACCGACCTCTTTTTTATAGTCCTCGGCGGCGTCCAAGGTCATAAACGGTATACCTAAATGCGCGGCCACGCGCATGGCGTCGAGCCTGTCCTTCTCGGCGTCGCACTTCAAAAACTCAGGTTCCCAGACCTTGATGAACACCCCGACGACTCTATACCCTTGATCGACCAATCTAGCGGCCGCGACCGACGAATCGACACCACCGGACAAACCGACGAATACTAAGGGCTTTTTATGCTCGACCGATCTCATTTGAGATACTTTGCAATATTCCGCTTATGTTCGTCAAATGTCCTAGCGTAGTGAAAGACGCCTTCACTATCGGTTATGTAGTAAAAGTAATCGCTCTCCGTCGGTTCCAAGACCGCCTTGATGGCCTGGAGACCGGGATTGCCGATGGGTGTCGGCGGCAATCCGTCGTAAAGATAAGTGTTGTAGGGGGTGTCGATATCGAGATCGTCGGCGGTCAGAGTACCCAACGGACGCCCGAGCACGTATTCAAGCGAAGCGTCGACCTGTAGTCTCATTCCTTTTTCCAGTCGATTGGCTAATATGCCAGCGACCATCCGCATCGATTCCTCGCTGTTGGCTTCGCGTTCGATAAGCGAGGCCAACACGATGATTCCATCCTCTCCAAACTCATGGGACGTCATGGCCGGGCGTAATTCAGAGATCTTTTCGTCATAAGTAGCCAACAAAAGCGAATGGAGTTCGGCCGCCGTGAAGTCCGCGGGCAGATAATAAGTGTCAGGAAACAAATGACCTTCGTCAATTGCGCTTAACTCGCGAAACTCTTCGACATCGAACTCCGACAAGCTCTCGGCCGCGATGTCGGCGAACTCGGCGACAGTGAATCCTTCTGGCAGCGTGACCGCCAAGAGATTACTCGCGCCCGGAGGTGTCGACAATCTCTTGGCGACATCGCCTACATCGAGCGGTTCTTCGAAGACATAAGTCCCCGCTTGAATACTGTTCGGATCATGCCGCCAGACCAACAATAGATACAAGAACGAACCAGACCTGACCACATGCTGAGAATCCAACAGATCGGCGATGGCACCGGCCGAAAGGCCGCGCTGAATAGTCACTGGCGAATGAATCGGAAAATCAGCCGGCGGCCTGGTCTGCCACCAAAGTAAAAAAACAATAGGCATGGCCAAGCCCGTGGCTATCAGTGCCCAAAACCCGCGTCGATGCCACAACGGCCGTTTTATGTCGTACGTCTCTATCATTTTCGGGATTACTGTGAAAATTCGCCGGTCGGCAGATTGGCCGGGGCTTCGCCACGCGTCGAAGGCACTCTATCCAATGTCGGAGTGAGTGCCACCTTGCCAGGCAAATGCCAAATCGAAGCCAATTCTTCAGCCGTAAAGATCTTGGGATGGTCACCTGAACCTTTAGGATAATACACTCGTCGGCGATATTCTTTCAGCTCTGCCTTTTTAAGCGCCTCCAGGGCTTTACGCTTCTTGCCAGGATAAAGATCCTTGTAATCGAAATCGGTACGCCAACGGATGCCGAGCGCGTTTGAACCACTATCGAATTGACTGAACATACGGATAACAGGATTAATAAGATCTCCATTGAAACCACCTTTTGTGTTCACGTATATCCAGCGAATGGCGGTGTTATAGGCATACTTGCTAGAGTGCCGTTCGAGAGCACTAATAAGATCCTTTTCGCCGGCCGTGAGCGCCACATTGACAAGGTTACCCTCCTCATCCTTCATCTCTTTACCTTTAGGCAGACGGGTCTTTGGATCACGGTTCATCATGGTGTTGACCAAATCCTTTGACTCGGCGTTCCAACTTGACCCTTCGCCGATCTTCATTTGGCCATTGAGAAAGCTCGAAGGACGAAACGAAGTAGCTATGATCTGCACGAACAGACGCTCATGTGGCGCAATACTGCCCATCACCTCGAGCATCGGGGTCAGAGGATCTACTTTTTCCTCCTCCTTGGGCATTTTGTCCAAACCATAATCGATGTAAGTTTTAAGCGGCATTATGCCATCCTTCTTTTTGCCCATGTGCGCAGCGAAGATCTCGTAACCAGCACTCTTGTAGTCCAAGGGCACCTCGGCCGCGTAATCGACAGCTTCCTCTATGATCTCCACGCCCGGGTATTGCGAGTACAAATTGGTCTCGAAGGCGTTCTTAGTCTTTTTGGTCGGGACATTGACGTAAAAACGTACCTCGCCACCGATCGAAGCGATCTCGAAAGAGAATGGCAGGGGCCGCTTGCCGTCGCGGTAGGTCTGCATCAGGTTGTCGGGATTAGCGGTGTTATGGATCTGCGCAATGACGAACTCCATCGCCTCCGGCGACTTCATCACCTCGGGTGGCAAGCGGACTCTGAGAGTCGTACGGCCTTGATTGAGCGAAAAGGCGGCTCCGACCATATCCATCCATTTATTGAAAAATAAATAGAAAAGGACCAAAGGCAGCCAGACCGGAATGAGAGCGATGAACACCGACAGCACGTTACCGGTCGAGATTCCTAGCACGAACAAGCCGATGACCAAAAGACTAAAAGCGATCATCGCCGCTAAGGGGCCGTAATCGAAATCCTGATCTCCGACCCACTTCAAAAAAGCTTTGGCGCCGGGCACCTTTTCTTTGAAGAATTCCTCATCGAACATGGTCTAAGTATAAAGTAGAAAACGCAAAGTACATAAGGAAAATAGTGAAAAGCGGCGCGGGCCAAAGGCCCCCGCCCCTTTTCCCATCCCAGCCTCTAAAAGCCAATTCTACCCCGTAACTAGAGTGTAAGCACCCGTAGAAAATTTCTTAAACAAATTGGTGTCCTTCAGATTGATCGACATGG
>DBEA01000014.1:0-4742 GCA_002293845.1 Patescibacteria group bacterium UBA918
CCTACAAATGGCTCACTTGCTCGGCATTTTTCAATACCGCTCGGGCCTTGGCGTCCAACGGGGGCAGTTCCCACCACGTATCCGCGGTCAGAATCGGGGCATATTCCTGACCCGAGGCCACGTAACCAAGACGATATAAGAGACGGAGGGCGAATTGGTCTTTTATTTTGGAGACGTCATCGACTGTCGATATCGCCGCCGCCAAAGCGGCCTTGACGTCATCGAACACTTCCGCGTGCGCCACTTCGCCGCGCACGAACTGCCGCAAGAGTTTGACCACACCGGTAACCGCCGCCCGGGAAGCCTGATCGAGCGCTCGTGTAAAGTAATTTATCTCGACCTCGGCGCTGCCCACCCGCCAGCCACTTTTGCCGCGCACCAAAGACACTTTGATCAAAGTGAAATCCTGCAAGGCATAGCGCTGACGCGAACGTTCTTCGCGCACGCTTTTCGCCGCCGCCCACAACATGCCCGCGTCGCGAGTAAACAGCAGATACGATTTGTCCGAAGTGTTATTGACCAACGACCCGCAGACTATCGCTTCGGTGGTGTAGGTTTTATAGGACATTTAGTTCGACCGTGAACGAGTGGTCGCCGGCGGTTATTTCTTCGCCTTCGGCGTTCGTGAAGTCGATGGAATCGGCGCCGACGACACGTTTGATCTCGGTCTCGAAGGCCTTCATCACCGCCTCTCCCCCATCGGAAGTTTGGATCTTGAGGCTGATTCTATCCTGCGGCGCGAGACCTTTTTGTTTGCGTAGCTCTTGGACCGCGCGGATAAAGTCGCGGGCGTCGCCCTCCATCTTTAATTCCGGAGTGATCTTCGTATCGACCGACACACCTTCTCCTACCACCATGTACGCTTTGGAGTTAACCTCGTCCAGAATAATCTTTTGCATTTCGCTACTGATTAACGGGCCATTCACGCTAGCGACCGGCTGGCGGACTTTGATACCGGCCTTCGTGCGAGCCTCCAGAGCTTTGGTAACAATCTCACGAGTGGCCGCCATATCGATAAGCAAATCCTCGGTCACTATTTCAGCTGACGGCCAGGCGGCCAGATGCACGCTCTCGGCGTCGTCTTCTTCTTTGACGCGACTCCATAAGTAATCGGAATAAAACGGCATCGACGGCGCCATCACCAAAGAGAGCTGGCGAAGCACGAAACGTAAGGTCGCGAGCGCGAGTTTCTTGTCAGCCTCGTCCTCGCCCTTTAGGCGATCGCGCGAGCGGCGCAAATACCACACCGACAGATCGTCGATGAAATCGGTGATCGGGCGCGTCGCTTTGTCGAGTTCATAGCTCTTAAAGCCGGCAGTGACTTCGGCGATAAGTTGATTCAAGCGAGCGATAATCCAGCGGTCCAGCACGTTATCGGAAGCAGAGTCGGCAGCCGTACCGTCAGCGAACATCTCATACATCGACAGCACGTTGTGCAAACGACCGATGTTTTTGCGCTGCAGTTCAGTGACTTCTTTCTCTGAGAAGTTTAAGTCCTCGGCTCTCATGATCGGAGCCGAAAGAAGGTAATAACGCACGGCGTCAGCACCGACACGATTAACCAGTTCTATCGGGTCCGGATAATTCTGAAGTTTTTTCGACATTTTCTTCCCATCCTCTGCGAGTACCAGACCGTTGACTATCACATTCTTATATGCCGAATAACCGAACAACGCGACACCAAGCACTATCGTCGAATAGAACCAGCCGCGGGTTTGATCAAGACCTTCGGCGATAAAGTCGGCAGGAAACAATTCCTTTTCGAATCTATCTTTGTTTTCGAATGGATAATGATGCTGACCGTACGGCATAGCCCCCGATTCGAACCAACAGTCGAAGACGTCTTTGACTCGCTCGAGCTTAGTACCATCTTCGTCAAATACCTCGTAGTCGTCGATGTATGGTCGGTGATAATCGAGTTCGTAATTATCGTTGTGCGGTACGGGAATAAAAGACAGTGAGCGTGTCTCTCCCGTATTAAATCTTTTACCAGCGTCATCATGATCGAAGTTGCTATCTAACTTTTTACCATCGGCGACCATCGACAGCATGCGCAAAGGACTGTTGTGGGCCACTATCAACACTCGCTCATTTTGATGTTTCGAGTCGAATTCGTAAATGAATTTCCCGACGCGATTTTTTACCTCGCTCCAGGACTCTCCCTCCTCGGGTTTACGCGACCACCAGTCCGGACCTTCACTAAGAAAGGCATGATAACCTTCCATGTTCACTCCATCCATTACGCCCAGTTGAATTTCGCCCAACCGCTCATCATATACAACTTTGTTCGCCGGAACTCCAAGCTCCTTGGCGAGTATCTCGACACTCTGCTTGGCTCGTTCAAAGGGTGACGCGATTATCATCGTAATCTTCTCCCCCGCCAAAGCTTCGGCCGCCGCCACTACTTCCTTAACACCCTTCTGCGTTAGGGGATTTTTTGCTTCAAGTTTGGTACTGGAAAAACCAGTGGTGTTACTCTCAGCTTCTCCGTGTCGCATCACGAAATACTTGTTGCCGCTTTTCTTGGCGAGCGCCGTTAGTTCGGACAAGGAGCCGAGTACCTTGTACTCCTTAGTCTCCGGATTGCGCCAGATTGGCAAAGGCGCGCCCCAGTAGCGCTGACGCGAGACCGCCCAATCGCGCGCGCCTTCGAGCCATTTACCGAAGCGATTAGAACCAACATGCTCGGGAACCCAACGTACTTTATTATTCTCTTCTACGAGCTTGTCTTTGATGTCGGTAACGCGCACGAACCAGGAGGTGGTGGCGTAATTCAGGAGCGGCGTGTCGCAACGCCAACAATGCGGATAGCTGTGGGTGACGTTTTCTTTCTTGAACAGTACGCCTTTCGCATTGAGCGCGCGTACGACTTCGATGTCGGCGTCGAGATGCGTGATGCCCGCGTCATCGTCGTCTTTCGGCTTCACTAAGCGACACTCGAAACCTTCGACGAAATCCATAAAGCGTCCGCTCTCGTCGACATGATGCGCGATCGGGATATTGTGTTCCTTGGCTAGATTCATGTCCTCCTCGCCGTAGGCCGGGGCGAGATGAACCGCGCCCGTGCCCTCCGCCCCGATCTCCACGTAATCGGCATGATAGATCTTCCAGGCATTCTCCTTCCCTACCACTTCTCGCTTCTGCCAAAAATCGAATGGCGGCAAATACGAGCCGCCGACTAATTTCGAACCCTTGAATTCCTCCAACACTTCAAAATGGAAACCCTCAGCCCCTAGTTTATCTAAGTTCTTTTTTGCGAGAATGACATTTTCCCGCAATGGTTTTACTTCGTAGGTAGAGGTTCCTGCGGACTGTATCTGTGCCTCATTGAGCATAGAAACTTTTACGTAGTCCGCATCTTTATGAACCGCCGCCGCGAAATTGCCCGGCAAAGTCCAGGGTGTCGTGGTCCAGACGAGAAGTGAGGTGCTCTCTTCGTCCACAAGCGGCAACTTCACGGTGACCGCGATATCCTTGATGTCTTTATATCCCTGATTGACCTCGAAGTTTGAAAGCGTGGTGCCGCAACGAGGGCACAAATGCATCGACTTGAAACCTTCGTAGACCAGGCCCTTCTTGTTCAGTTCGCTAAATACCCACCACACGCTTTCCGTGTAGGTCGCGTCCATGGTGCGATAATCGTTCTCCATATCGGCGAAACGACCGAGGCGCGGGATGATGCGCTTCCAGTCGTCGCGGTACTCAAGGACCGCCTCGCGCGCCGCTTCGTTGAAATTCTTCACGCCGTAATCTTCGATGTCACGCTTGGTGGCGAGACCGAGTTTTTTTTCGATCAGGTTCTCAAGTGGCAAGCCATGGCAGTCCCAACCCCATTTGCGAGCCACGCGG
Source organism: Patescibacteria group bacterium UBA918 (assembly GCA_002293845.1). Classification (GTDB taxonomy): domain Bacteria; phylum Patescibacteriota; class Minisyncoccia; order Phycocordibacterales; family UBA918; genus OLB19. The sequence continues at coordinate 3,850 of DBEA01000014.1, forward strand.
TAGCCGTTCATCGTCCAAAAACGCGGAATGGCGTCCTTGATGGTACCGGCTAGAATGTGGCCATAGTGCGGCAGACCGGTCGCGAACGGCGGACCGTCGTAAAAGACGTAATCGCCGTTCGGTGCGTCCTTCGTGATCGATTTATTGAAAATATCGCGTTCCTCCCAGAAGGCTTGTATCTCCTCCTCGCGGAGCGCTACTTCGCTTTTTGGCGGGACAGCCGCAGGCTGTCCCGCCTCATCGTTATGCAAATTCTTCTTTTTCATATTTTTGGCTATGCAGATCAGGCATATAAATTACACGCTTATCAGACGTGCGTTGTTAGCCTACCATAAATTCAAAAGAGGGGCATCGCACTGAATGCCCCTCCTAATACTTGATGTACGCCCCGACGTCACGACCGCCGGAAGACCGGGCGTGCCAAGGGTCGTAGAAAGACGCATCGGTTACGCCGGCACGGTCATGTGCCGTAGACATGGGGTCCACAACCTGGTCGTCCGTGCTCCGTACCGGCTTCGTAGGCAATTTCACCGGAGGCTTGCCGGGCATTTCGAAACGATTATCTCGGAAATTGGCCGCGTACCTGATCGCCTGTTCAAGCGACGATACCGACCAAATTTCGGGCTGCTCGCCCCCATTGTATAGATAGAGCAGACCGCCGGAATCTTCCGACTTCGTATTCTCGGCCATGTTTCCTCCCTGTACTGGCCCCTCATTAATACCCCCGAAACGTCCAAAAAGTTACTTCCTCTTCTCTCCCGCTAAAATTATCGCCTTACTCTTTCCCCGCAGGCCGTTATACCCGCCCAAACCGTTCTTGGCGACCACGCGATGGCACGGAATCCGCTTATCCTTGTTGGCCCGCATTAGAACGCCCACGGCGCGGGGCGCCC
>DBEA01000014.1:4897-15676 GCA_002293845.1 Patescibacteria group bacterium UBA918
TTGGCCCGCATTAGAACGCCCCCGGCGCGGGCCGCCTGCGGGCGGCCCGCCAACTTCGCCACCTCGCCATACGTCATCGTCTCCCCTTTCGGAATCGATTTCACAATTGCCAATACCTTGGCCTTGAATATATCTTGATTGACGCGGCAATTCTTATCATGCGGACTCTGTAGGTGCCCGACACTCTGCAAAAACTCTTTCATGATCTCGCCGCCGACGAATTTGAAACCCTGTTTCTTGAACAAGAGCGTCCAAGCTTTTTCGTCCTGTCCGTTCGCCTGATAAGTGAGCCAAGCCGCGAAGGAACCGTGAGATTTTTGTAAGCCGATTATGATATTGGCATTGTGAATCAGCGCTTCAATCTTTTTGCGATTGCGCACGATGCCGGCGTTTTTGAGCAAGCGCGCGATATCACGCCCTTTCATCCGCGCGACCATCTCCACGTCGAAATTATGAAAAGCTTCGTTGAAACCGGCGCGCTTTTTGAGCATCAAATCCCACGATAAACCGGCTTGATTGATCTCGAGCGCCAACCGCTCGAGAAGCACGTCGTCGTTCGAAACCGGAAACCCGTATTCCTTGTCGTGGTAGTGCTTATGGAGCGCGTTCGTTTGTGAAAACTTGCAGTAGGACATGACTACATTTTCTCCGGAGCTTTGATGGCTAAGAGCCACAGCCCGTTCTTAACGGTCTGCTTTACGGCGGCAGCAATAAGTGCCTTGTAAGGCGCGCGGGGGTCGGTCGCGTCGGCGATGCGCTCTTGGCCATAGAAAGTATTGAACGCTGCCGCCAGGTCGATCAAGAAAGTCGCGACACGATGCGGTTCGCGCTCCCCAAAAGCATCTAGGACTACTTCGGGAAAACGATATAACAACTTTTCGACGTCATATGCCCCCTCCGACAAAGCCGCCTCATCGAGCTTAGGAGTCACGCCTGCCATAGCAGCCTTCTCGAGGACCGAAGCGATACGGGCGTGTGTGTATTGCAGATAAGGGCCGGAAGCTCCTTCGAAAGAAAGCGCCTGCTCCTTATTAAAGATCGAGTCCTGATAGATACTGCCCTTGAGAGTCGCGTACTTGATGGCGCCGACGGCGATTTCGCGTGCCAGCGTCTCGTCGGCTACTCCTCGACCGGATTCTTCTATCTTGGCCGTCGCGGCATCAGTGATCTCCTCGATGAAATCGATGGCAGAGATGACGTCGCCGGTGCGCGAAGACATCTTGCCGGTCTCGAGCCTCACCATGCCATGGCCGACATGTTCGGTCTTAGCGGCCAGTTCGGGGTATACGAACGACATGGCCTTGAGAAGCACTTTGAAATATTCGTTAATCTCCTTGGCGGTCGACACGACCGAGTGATCATAATGGACGAATTCGTCCTTCAGTTTGGCGAGCGCCAACTCCTTGGCCTCGTAGGTCGGTAGCCCGAGCGAGTTGAGGAAGACGCGCGAATGTAGTCCGTACTCCTCACCTTTAAACACCCGTGCGCCGTCGCTTTCCGGAAACACTTCCGGATTGTTCAAGACCAATTCCTTGCCGATCGGAGCCGCTTCGCTTTCGAAGAAGTAGTGGTCGAACTTAGTGTCCACCATCGCGTAAATGGTCTCGAAGTAGTCGAGCGAGACCTGGCGGCCTTTGTCATAGAGCGCGTTCAATTCAGCGTCCGAACGCTCGTAAATCGCTTTGTTGATGCGCTTTATTTCTTCCGCCGCCGTTTCGTCCTCCTTATTGGCAGTAGCCCCTAAGGCATAGGCACGACCCAAATCTTTGGCCGTAAATTCCCCCGATGATGAAAGTCCGACCTTCATCATGCCATAGAGCGCGCAGGCGACATGCAGACCGACATCGCCTTGATAATTCACCCGCTTCACGTCGGCACCTTGATACATGAACAGGCGCGCGATCGACTCGCCGACGGCGTTAGTGAAAAGATGTCCGATATGAAACTCCTTGAACGGGTTAGGGTCGGTATACTCGACTACGACCGTCTTCCCTTCCCAATTATCGTTCTGGCCCCACCGATCGCCAGACTCGACGGTGCGCAGGATCTCCCGGGCGAAGAAATCGCGGGAGAGATGAAAATTAATGAAACCAGGCCCGGCCACTTCGATCCGGTCGACGTATTCGATCTGACCTTCGAGCGCCGCGCGAATTTGCTCCGCAAATTCGCGCGGCGCTTTCCCGGCTGCCTTCCCTGCCACCATCGCCACGTTGGTCGCGTAGTCGCCGTGAGAAAGATCGGATGGATGCTCCACGATAAAATCCGTCTCCGGCAAACCCAGCCTGCTTAAAATATCCCCTATCGCCGTCCTAATGACTTCTTGCATGGGAACACTATAACAAAAAAATCGGCGTCCGCTATCGAAGCGGGCGCCTAGGTGCCGAATCATTTCGGCCATACGATCAAGAATACCTTGCCATCCCTGGCCTGCCACTCGACCGCGTCACAGTCGAACGACCAGTCCAGTCGGCATTGAAAGAGGTACGCTTCGGGCACAAAGAGATCGTACCATCCGCATAACCCCTTGTTCTGAAGCGGCGCGAGGTAGAATACCTCGGCCATTAACGTCCCATACTGTTCCGCTGACCAGTACACCTGCGACGCCAGCTCCCTGGAAGAGCAGACCGGTAACCGAACTAAGGTCCAGTCCGACACGTCCTCGTCGGACCGACTGGCACTAGCTCCGACCACCGTCGCTAAGTACACGGTGGCGCACAAAAGCAACTTGAAATACATGGACGGGCCCTCCTATATCGCCGACACTCAGAATATACCTACTCCCAAAAATCGCAAATCAATCGACGCGCGTCACCAATTCATCGACTGGAACGGTCGAATCAATCTCGAATTTCTCGCGGGCCAATACTTGGCCTCTAGCCGTTTCCACGGTACATCGCCAGACACCGTCGTGGAAGTTGCCGATCTGAGAATAGCCACGGTAACCGTCGTTGCGGCCGCCGAAAATAGGATAGTGCACGCGAGCGTGCGTCACCCAACCTTTTTCCTGGTCATAATATTCGAAACGATGGTAGATCTCGGTGTTAAGGCGCGTCGGGGTAAACACGCGCGTGAAGCAAAATACGTTGTCGCCCGGTCCGGGATGAAAGACGTCGTCCGAGCGTTTCCAAAACTCCCACCAAGCGCCCTTTTCGTATTTCAACTGATAGTCACCGTTCTCGAATCGCACCACCGAGTGGTAGACGCCGATGTCTTTTATCGACAGCGGTATCGGTGGGATGATGTTGAGGAAATAGAGGAAGTTCAAGACGGCGAAGATGGTGCCGATGACGAACACCACCGCGCGCATCTGAAGTGCTATAAAATTCGGAATGACAATCGCCAAAGCGCGCAGGAAACCGTACATGATGAGAAGCGCCAAGAGACCACTACCTACGAACACCCAAGCACCCATATAGCCAGTGAAAGTCGGTATGACCAAAATGACATAGGAAAAAAGTCCGATGAAGAACATCGACAATGTCAGTACCAAGCGGCTGGAACGGTCGTGCACGGTCTCGTTTAGATAGATGATACCCGCGATGATAAGTAAGAACGGCCAACTATCGACGAACGAGGAGCTGCGGCCATAAAAAATGAGCATCCCGGACATCAAACCTCCGAGCGCGTACTGCATCACGACCGGCGAATAGGCTCGGAAATACGGAGTCAGTTTCTCTGAAAGACGTCCGGCGGCCCCGGCATAAAGCGCGATGATGCTCACCATCGCCAACAGCACGTAGAACAGCAAGACGAAGTTATCGAAAAGACTATCAACCTGATTCAGGAGCAAAAAGTCAGAGATGAAACCGCCCACGAAGGCCAGAGTGAGCCAATGGCGTTTCAGATGATGGACCGGTCGGGAGTTCGCCAGAGCCTTTAATCGTTCGTTCATACTGACATTGTAACACTCGGAAAATGGAAAAGGCCGCGATCCCTCGCGACCCTTCGGGTGTTAGCCGGCCAGTCATTTCTGGACGAGTGAGCCAGGCTCGAAGATCTCTGAGGTCTTCGCGAATCCTCTTCCGAGCGATTCGCGAAACAGTTGGCCCAGGTCGATTCGGGACCTGGTATCCAGCTTCCTTCGAGCATCCTCGTTGCCCGCGGTGGCCAGACGCTGGTGATGAGCGACAAACTCTTTGTCGCTCGCAAAAAGTCGATGAGTGTCCGACACTGACTTTCCTCCTATGTAGACTGCTAAGGAGAATAAACCAAATCCCGTAATTTTCCAAATCGCGACAAAGCCAATCGCGATTTCCGGCCCGTTTAAACAAACGTCTCGGGGACCGGGAACTTCTCGCACAAAACCTTCACCTCCGCGCGCAAAGTCTCTTTCTTCGCCGCATCGTCTTTATGACGCAAAGTCTCAATCATAATTTCCGCGAGGCGAGTCGCCTCCCCTTCCTTCATGCGGCGAGTGGTCATGGCCGGCGTGCCGAAACGAATGCCGGACGGGTCCATGGCAGTACGGGTTTCGTCGGCGATCATGTTTTTGTTGAGAGTGATACCTACTTCGTCGAGTACGGTCTCGGCTTCTTTTCCGGTCACACCGAGTGATCCAAAAACGTCAGCCAGAATGAGGTGGTTTGAAGTACCGCCACCAAGCATGCGCACGCCTTCGCGAGCGAAGACCGCTTCCATCGCCTTGGCGTTTTTAAGTATCTGCGCCGCGTATTCCTTGAAAGCGGGAGTGAGTGCTTCACCGAAAGCGACGGCTTTAGCCGCGACCGCGTTCATGTGCGGACCGCCCTGAAGTCCCGGAAACACGGCCTTGTTGATCTTGGTCGCGATCTCTTCGCTCTCGCGCGTGAGGACCATGCCGCCGCGAGGACCACGAAGCGTCTTGTGAGTCGTCGTCGTGATGACATCGAAGCCGTCATCGAAAGGATTGCGCGCCGCGCCGCCGGCGATGAGTCCGGCGATATGCGCCATGTCCGCCACGGTATAGGCTCCGATCTCGTCGGCGATCGCCTTCATCTTGGCGTAATTCAATTCGCGGGAATAGGCCGAGAAACCGGCGAGAATGATTTTGGGTCTATGCTCCCTGGCCACTTTCGCTAGTTCGTCATAGTCGATCTCGCCGGTATCCGGATCCTTCATTTTGTAACGGACGAAGTTGAAAACTTTGTTGATCGAGGTAGTAGGGTGACCATGAGTGAGGTGTCCACCATGCGAGAGGTCCATACCAAGGACCGTGTCGCCCGGTTCCATCAGGGCGAAATACATGGCGACATTGGCCGGCGCGCCCGAGAGCGGTTGGACATTAGCGAACTGACAGTTAAAAAGTTTTTTGGCGCGTTCAATCGCGAGCGTTTCCACCTGGTCGGTAAAAGTCTGGCCGCCATAGTAGCGCTTGCCTGGATAGCCTTCGGAATATTTATTGGTCATCACCGAGCCGTTCGCTTCGCGAACGGCTCTTGAGACATAGTTCTCGCTCGGAATCATCTCGACGCCGCTCTCCTCGCGCCTCTCCTCCCCCTCGAGCGCCTTAAACACTTCCTCGTCCTGTTTCTTAATGTAGTCGTACATGCCTAAAAATCTTTAGTTTCTGATAACCGCTAAGTTGTGACTACGTCAGATCATGGGAAAATTATACTCCAAATTAAGAATGTAGATTCTTGTTGTACCCCCCGGCCACGGTAAGCTCGGCCTTGATGGTGTCGTGAGACTGATAGTCGACAAGCTCGACATGTTCCGGTTTGAAAGTATCAAGCGATACGACCGCGTCGCTTATTTTCACCTTAGGAAAAGGTAGCGGCTCGCGTGAAAGCTGTTCCTTCGCCTGCTCGATGTGATTTTCGTAGATATGAACGTCGCCGAAGGTGTGGACGAATTCGCCCGCTTCGCGACCGAGAATCTTGGCGATGACGAAAGTCAGAAGCGCGTAACTGCCGATATTGAACGGCACGCCGAGGAAGATATCGGCCGAACGCTGATAGAGATGTAGACACACTTTGCCATGCTTGATGTTGACCTGATACATATTGTGACAGATCGGGAAACGCGCGGCAGTCCCCGGCGCCGCCATGGCATACATGTATTCGGGATTCCAACTGGTCACTAGCGTGTTGTGCGCGTCAGGGTCTTTCGTGAGTTCGCTAATGACCCAACCAAGCTGATCGACCTCCCTACCGTCCCGTGCCTGCCAGCGTCGCCAATGCTCGCCGTATATGTGGGGCAATTCGCCATGTGCCTTGGCGAAATCGGCATCGTCCGCGATCTTGGCGATGAACTCTTCTTTGGTGAGCGCGAGCTGTTCTCCCTTTTCTACTTTTTCATTGTAGATCTTGTATGGATAGTCGTCCCAGATATGGACGCCGTTGTCGACCAAATATTTGATGTTCGACTGGCCGGACATGAACCAATAAAGCTCCTGAAGCACACCCTTCCAATAGACCTTTTTGGTGGTCAAAAGCGGTAGACCTTCCGAGAGATCGAAACGCATCTGATCACCAAAAGAGCTATAGGTCACCACTCCGGTGCCTTTGTCGGTCTGCTTGTCCCCAGACTCGATCAACTTCTTCATCAAGTCGAGATATTGGTACTCAGGGTGTTTGTGCATAAGTTTTAGTTTTCAGCTTTTAGGTTCTAGTAATTTTATCAGGAAACTTTTGACCGACCGAAAACTTTCAAAATCGCTCCAAATCCGACGGGTTGCAGGAAGATTTGTGAGTGAGGCGTATATAGACATACGACGACGAGCAAATCTGCCGAAAACCTAGGATTTGCGTGATTTTGGACGTTTTCGCGCTAAAGGTCCCGTTTTCGGCGGCACATATGAAGCAAAGTTGTTCTGATGATAGCGCCCGGTCTCACGGTAGCTCTTCTTGGTATGCGAAGACAGCGTGGAGAAAGTGAGTTGAGCGATCTCCATGCCCGGGCGCAGCACGATCGGTACGTTATTAAGGTTACAAAGCTCAAGGGCGATATTGAGATAATGTCCTGGATTCACGATACTGGCGGAGTTGTGCACGATGAGGCCGATGCGCGCCAAACTCGATTTGCCGTTCACCTCGATGAGATATTGGTCGCTGCCGAATTTCTCCTTGGAGTAACCGAGAATTGAGACGCCAGGATGGAGCACGAATTCCTCTCCGTCTTTTATCTCCACTGTCTGCGTCTTCGGGAAAATGCCCTTCACCGGGTCGATGGCCTTGGTCGAATGCGCGTCGTTCACGATGAAAGTGTTGCCGAGGCGTATATCGTAGGAGGCCGGCTGGAGCTGTTTTGGATTAAAAGGATCGAGCACGATCTCCCCTTTCTTCATCGCCGCGTGGATGTCTGTATCGGATAGAAACATGATCAATAATTAGAAAATAGTAAGTAGAATCTAAATAAACTTGAGTTTATTTTCCGATATTTCGGCAGAGAGTTCGCTAAGGACTTCTGGCGCGTACAGACGCGCATCGATGCCGATACTCAATGCAGAATCTACATTTTTCTGGTCATTATCTATAAAAGCCATCTCTGTGGGAGTTGTGTCTAGTTCTCTGACTATATGCTCAAAAAACTCAGGATTTTCTTTGCGCACTTTCAAATGCGCGGAAAAGAAAACTCCGTCCAATAGGCTGTTTTTCATCAATAAATCTTCGATGACTTTCGCTCGATACTTTTCGTTATTTGAAGCAAGGTATACCTTCACTCCTTTTTCTCTAAAATCGGACACGACCGCCTCGATACCAGGATTTAAAACGACATCGGACTTGAACCAGTAATCCAGAAAATCATCTACACTTCCCTGCCAATTCCATTTTTCGAGATACGGAAGCAGTTCTTCTTTTAGGTCAGCCTCTCCTTTCTGACACGCAACAAAAGGGCCTTTAAAAAACTCCATGACACTTTCCAGTGGCACGTTATGGTCACGTGAAAAACGCTCACTAAAATATTCCCCCTTATTCAAAACGACTCCGTCGGCATCCAAGAGTAAGACTTTCATGTTTATTCAATTACAAACACCTTGTCCGTTCCGTAATAATCCGGCCAGTTTTGGTTGTAGTGCGCGAACATCCGTTCCAATCTGTCTTGCGGCAGTTCAGCCACGCTGAGTTCGCGCATGACGCTTTCTATTTCGGCGCGAGCACTAGCGATCGCCGAGTCATCTTCTCCCTCCAACACCTTTTCAAACTCGGCCAAGTAACCATAACCGGCGTTCTTGTCGAGACACACGTTCATACCTTTGTATTCATACTCTTCCCGCTCGCGCGACCACTTGGCTTGATATTTAAAACCAGATTCCAAAAGAATTTTGTCTAACTCTTCAAGCGTTAAATTGACCGGCTCCTCGAACTCCAACCGAGAAACGGTATTGGCGCTCGAGCCTTCGTCGACCGAAGCTTTGACCACCAAAAGAACTTGATCGTCTTTCTGTCGAGTCCGCACGGAAAAATTATTCCCGGCGGTGACAATATGTGAAAGTTTTTTCAGCTGTTCGTCGTTTAAATGAAGCGAGACGTTTTTGACGAGCTCGTCCATATCACCGCCGTCGAAATAATGATTGAGCTGTTTGTTGCTACCAGTCAGCCGACAGTTTGGATCAAGGGTGCACATCTGTCGTTTTAACTCCTCCGCCTTCGACGCTTCTCCCAGCAGGCTTTTGATCTCGATCTCGAAAGTGTTCATCCCGTTAGAGAGTACCGAGTCCTTCTCTGATTCATGGGTTATATTTTTCTGCATCATTTTGTCATTCTCTCTAACGGGATTCATTGATGCTATTATAGCCTAACCAGCTAAGGTAAAAGATTGACATGTCATATAAGGATATTCCAGTGGTCATTGTGGCCGGCATAGGCGAAAGAACCAGGGCTATCGGCAAGGGTAACCAGATACTTTTCCACGTTCCGGACGATCTAAAACGCTTCAAAGAGCTGTCCCTCGGCCATCCGGTCATCATGGGGCGTAAGACCTTCGAATCCATAGTGGCCATGATCGGCAAGCCCCTGCCCGGACGCGTCAATATCGTGGTGACCAGAGACCAGAACTACGCGTACGAAGGCGCGAAAGTGGCTCATTCTCTAGAGTCAGCTCTAGAATTAGCCCTTGAATCAAAACCGCAAGAGATCCATATCGGCGGCGGCGCGGAGATGTATAAAATGTCACTTCCCTACGTCGACAAACTGTATCTGACTTTGTTCGACGATGATCGCGAGGGGGACAGCTCCTTCCCGGAGTACGCGAGCGACTTCAAAGAGGCCGTCCGACACGGCACCCGCGACCACAACGGACTCAAATACGAGTGGGTCGACTTTGAACGTAAAAAATAATTGGTCTATTTAAGAAAGCGCTCGTAAAGGATCCTGAAAATGTCCTCTTCGGGCTTAACTATCAGATCCGCGCTACGATCTCCGTCGCCAAACACCACCTCCGGCACGCCTCGCGCGATGACCACCGGCTGACACTCGGCCACTTCGCCGGAAACCAGATTGGCAGCGGCCGCTACTGCGTCGGCCAGATTGGAACGCTCATACTTAATCTCCCGGCCGAACAGGTCTTTTTTGCCGACATGACTAGCGATCGGTGAGAAGCCCCAGCAAGCAATGGCCACGCCCATAGCGCCGAAACGAAAAGGTAACGAACGACTGTCGGTGATAATGACCCCTATATCCGTTATATTGTGACGTTTTTTGAAATAACCATGAAGCTCGGCCGCGGTCTCGAACACGCGCTCGGGTGGCAGTATGTAATAGCCGTTGCCGTTGCTTTCGTCGATGCCGGCCGCGCCGAGAAAAGTATTGAATTTAATCGTGAGGGGAAAGGGGTGGTAGTCGGCATGGATCAGGTGGTCTGCCTCTCTCTTTACTAGCTCGGCCTTATCCGCCTCACTAATTCGCACGGTGCGCCCTTGATGAATTGCCACGACTTTGGACGAAATGCAAACAATATCGCCGTTTTTTAACTCAGGCACCGACGCGTCCAGCACCGAATATAAGTCCTCTTGCGGCGGCTCCATTATCTTTGTTTTGACCGGGATGAATTTCATGACCCGGCCAGCATAGCACGTAATTTTAGATAAAATAAAACACCGCCAAGCGATGTTTGAAATGTTCGACCGGCGGGCGGATTCCCGCCGGTTTCGGACGAGGTAATCAAAGAACACCTAAACGACTTCTGCTTCTTCTATTTGCTTGAGAAGATCCGCAGTCGACCAGCCGATCAGTCCCCAAGCATGAGCAGCTGCAATATTCTGAAGCATGCGCATGTATTCGGGTACCCCACGGTGATTTATCAAGGCCCCGAGTTCAGACGGCTTGGTACAGAACCTGAATATAGTATCGTCGTGGGCGATGATATCCGGCAAATACTCGATCTGGAGACCGTAGGCGAGTTCGACTCGACGAACTCCCTCAATCAAATCGTCGCATATCGCGATGATGATAAATGCATTCTTGCTCTCAAACCTCCTTAACATATCCCCCGAAATATCCAGTCCTAACCTCTGCGAGAGCTCAGAGGCGACAACCTCATGAAGTACCTGGCCATCATATAACCCCCGCTGAAATAGAGACCACCTTCTATTTAGCTTTTCATGTTGTTGCGAATGGAGTAGTACGGAGTTCCCCCTCAGAAGAACGACCGAGACTGAAGCGGTGCACACAGCTTCAGATTGTGACCGTATCTGAACCTGGCCTGTTTCAGTATTTATGTACCGGGCAATGATATGAACCTCTTCTCGTCTCAACGAACCTCTCCTTCATTCACCGACCACAATTGGTCGGACCGTGGATTTTATATCACGCACTGACGCAAACGAAAAGCAGGCGGGGCGTAGGACCCGCGCATTTTCTT
>DBEA01000016.1:0-10854 GCA_002293845.1 Patescibacteria group bacterium UBA918
CTTTGAAAATGCCGTCTTGTGGCATGGTCAACATGCCCTCGGTGCGAGCGATCTTCTCGATGTCGTCGGCCGTACCGCCCTGCATCACTTTGTCCTTCAGGGTCGTCGACATCGGCAGAACCTCATGAATTCCCATGCGGCCTTTGTACGCATCGTCGTCGGCGAGTCCTGCGATCGGCCGATAGAAAGGTATCGAACTCCAAGTGGCATCCTTGGCGACGACACCTTCTTCCTTGAGGGCATTCAACACTTTCTCGAGATCGACATGTCTTTCGAGTTCGCGACGTTCGGCGTCGGACAAAGTGTAAGCCTCCTTGTCGGCGCCGAGTTTGCGCACCAAACGCTGACCGACGGCGACCCGCAAGGTCGAGACCAAGAGGAACGACTCCACCCCCATATCCATCAGACGAGCGACGGTACCGGCGGCGGAGTTCGTGTGGACAGTGGCCAAAACCAGGTGACCTGTCAAAGCGGCATTGATCGCCAAATTGGCCGTCTCCTGGTCGCGGATCTCACCCACCATGATGATGTCTGGGTCCTGACGCATCAAAGACCGCAGGCCGTTAGCGAAAGTAAAACCGATGTCGGGCTTAACTTGCGTCTGATTGACGCGCGGCATCTGATACTCGATCGGATCTTCGATGGTAGAAATGTTGACCTCCGGCGTATTCAAGAGATCGAGCACCGTATAGAGCGTGGTGGTCTTGCCGCTACCCGTCGGACCGGTCACTAAGATGATACCGGTCGTCTGTTTCATGGCCCCGTGAACGCGCTCCAGGGAAGCGCCATGGAAGCCGATTCCTTCCAAGGTGAAGCCGCTTCGATTCTCCCTCAAGAGACGCATGACCACTTTCTCGCCGAAGAATATCGGCAACACCGAAACGCGAAACGACACCTTTTGGCCGTCCATTTCCATCTTGAAACGGCCGTCCTGCGGCAGACGCTTCTCATCGAGTTTGAGATTCGACAATACTTTGATGCGCGCTACGATACTGCTAGCAGCCACGCGCGGCAGGGTCATGGCATCGTGCAAAATGCCGTCGATGCGGTAGCGTACGAGGACCTCCGTCTCCATCGGTTCGATATGGATATCGGAAGCGCCCTGGATGATGGCGTGCCGCAAAAGCGTATCGACGATGCGCACCACCGGCAGATCTTCGGCCATCTTTTTTAATTCCGCCTCGGAGACCTCTTCCTTCGGATCACTGACGCGCTTCAAGGTCGCGGCTTCACCGGCGATGATGTCGCCGAACTCGTCTTTAAGGGTCTTTTGGTACTGCAACAAGGCCTCACGGATACTTTCGTTGTCCGTGAGACGAGGCATTATCTTGAGTCCTACCTTCTTTTTGATGAAATCGATGGCCGGCAGATCGGCGGTATTGAGCATCGCCACCTCCAGAGCCTGATCGGTGCGACGGTACGCCACGATGTTGTGATTGCGCGCCACCGGTTCCGGTATCAAGGAAAGAATCTTGAAATCGATCTTTTGGCCCTTGAGAGAGACGAAAGGAATGCCGAGTACGTACGACTCGATGCGACGCAGATCGTCTTCTTTGAGGTAACCTCCGGCCAGGAGCGCGTCCGAGAGTGTACGGTTCTCGCTCTGCGCCGCCGCTTCGGCCGCGGCCAAATCCTTGCGAGACACCAAGCCCGCGTCGTAGACGAAGCGTTTCAGTTGTGAATCTTGAATGCGCATCGCGTAAAAAACGTTCCAAATAATTGTAACACCCACATTATGAAATCGGCCAAAGAAAAAGAGACCAAGCGGAGCTTGGCCTCGAAGTGACGCGCGATCAATTGAAAACGCGCGCAAAGATTTTCTCGACGCGACCGCGGGTCGCGTCGTCGGGATTGGTGTGGTGGAACTGGAAATATGCCTGCTTCCCTGCTTCCACCTCTCCCCCGATTAGTTTGGAGAGGAATGCGTCACTGCCGCGTTGCTCGGCAATATTGACGAGTGCCAATATCGCCTGTCGATCCTCCGAGACATCGAAGATGCTCTCGGGATCGGCGCGAAGTGTCGCCGCCCATTCGGGCAATGCCCCCAGCCAGTGCCGCCTCATGTAGTTCTCGAGGCGATTCACGGCGGTGGGGACACTTCCTCTCGTGAATTGAAAGTACGACATCGCCGACGACGTCTTCGCTTTCGCGAGACGATCGCCGTTCGATTCCACGAGCTTCACAAACTCTAGGAACCGACCGATCTCCTCCCGGACGACGTGGAAACTCCTTCCAGAGCCGACCACGCCGAGCCGCAGTTGCTCGGTAGCGATGATGTCGTCGAATAGCTGCTGATCCGGAGTCTTCTCCTCCCGGACCGGCGACGACTCTTCGACGACCAGGCCGGAATTCGAATCGATCAGTTCCCTGATCGGGTCGAATTCCGGTCGATACTCTGGTAGCTCCAAGATCGTCCCGTAGGACAAAAGCGCGGACACGACCAGGGCGAACACGATACTGAGAAAGGTACGCAAAACACAAATCCTTCTCTAAGTTAACCCTTTTTAATAATAGCACATTTTTTAATAAAAATCAAGGGCTTCGCTCGGCCTTGTCGCCCTCATATATATGATAAATAAGGGCAGGATTAGAAAAACGGCTCTAATACTGAGTTTTTGGACTTTATGAGTCTCCCGGGGAGATTGTTGCATTCAGAGCGCCCTCATGTTACATTGCGAGTACGACTGAAACGCTCGGCCCCTCGGCCGGGCTTTCGTTTTATTAGAAAATATCAAATTGAAATTAGTAAATCGGGGTATATAGATCTCCTATTTACTACTCTCTAATTACTACTTACTAGAATATGTTTGACCTAAAAGTGATCAATTCCGTCTTGGCGGAGATGGAGGAAGAGCGCGGCATTTCGCGCGCACGCATGCTCGACGCCATCGAGCAGGCCTTGGCGACCGCTTATAAGAAGGAGTTCGGCAAGCGCGGTCAGATCGTCCGCGCCAGTTTCGACATCGGCACCGGCACCACTAATTTCGAGCAGGTGAAGATCGTCGTCGACGAGAGCATGCTCAAGCCCGAAGACGAGGAGATCGAGGAGGAAGTACCCGAACACCACCGCGATCGTGAAGAAGAGATCGCCATTCCCTCGGAAGACCGTAAGGTGCGTTTCGATCCGGAGAAGCACATCATGATCGACACCGCGCGCCTCATCAAGAAGGATGTGGTCTTGGGCGAGGAGTTGGTGTTTCCTCTCGAACCCAAGGACGACTTCGGCCGCATCGCCGCCCAGACCGCTAAGCAGGTCATCATCCAGAAGGTGCGTGAGGCCGAAAAGGAAGCCGCGCTGTCGGAATTCGGACAAAAGGAGGGCGACATCGTCATGGGCCACGTCCAACGCTTCGAGCGCGGCAATCTATACGTAGATTTGGGTCGCATCACCGCCATCATGCCGTACGACGAACAGATCCCGGGAGAGCGTTTCCGCCCCGGAGAGCGCCTGCGTGCCCTCCTGCTCGCCGTCGAAGAGACGCCGCGTGGTGTCTTTCTGAAACTTTCCCGTTCGCACCCCGACTTCCTGGCAGCACTCTTCGCCATCGAAGCTCCTGAATTACAGAGCGGCGCGGTGGAGATCAAAGCTGTCGCTCGCGAGGCTGGTAGCCGCTCCAAGATCGCCGTCGCCTCTCGCGATCAGCACCTCGATCCGGTCGGCTCATTAGTCGGTCAGCGCGGCGTGCGCGTATCGACCGTCATGAGCGAACTGGGCGGCGAGAAGATCGACATCATCGAATGGTCGGAGAACCCGGCCGAATTCATTGAGGACGCTCTCTCACCTGCCCGCGTCCTCAAAGTGGAGATCAACGAAATGCCCGACCAGGAAAGCAACAGGCACGGACATGCCACCGTGGAGGTGGCGAGCGACCAGCAGTCGCTAGCGATCGGACGCGGCGGACAGAACGTGCGTCTCGCGGCCAAATTGACCGGTTGGAAGATCGATATCGTGTCCCAGAAGGGCGAAGAGCTGGCTGTGGCCGACGATACCGAAACTGGTAAGACCGACAAGACTCCAGAGGCCGAGCCTTCAATAGAGCTTAACGACACGGTCGAAGCGGTAGAGACCGAGGAGGACCTGCCGACCGCCGACCGCGACGTCGCCGACCTCGACGAGGCCGACGAAGTGGACACCCCGGAAGAGGCCGAGGAATCGCTTGATGATCAGAAAGCGTGACCTTATACTGAATCCCTACTTACTAATTTCTATTTTCTAGAAAATGAATCTTCTACATGACATCGCTTCGGGTACCGCCGATGAGATGAACGTCATCATCGAGATCCCGAAGTTCTCCAAGAACAAATACGAGATAGATAAGGAGACCGGCATGATCGCCCTCGATCGCGTGATGCACTCGGCTCAGGATTATCCGTTCGACTACGGTTTCGTGCCGCAAACCTTGTTCGACGATGGAGACGCTCTCGATGTGGTATTAGTGACCACCTACCCGCTCGCGCCAGGCATCCTGGTGAAAGCCCGGCCGGTCGCCATCATGGAAATGGTCGATGGCGGCGAACGCGACGACAAGGTGGTAGCCGTCCCGGTCGATGATCCGCGGTTTGAAAACGTGCGCGATATCGGCGACCTCAATCCGCACTTCCAAAAGGAGATGTCCCATTTCTTCGAGACCTACAAGAAGGTTCAGAACAAGGAAGTCTCGGTAGGTGCTTGGCACGGGGCCGATGAGGCTAAGAAGGCGTTCACAAAGAGTCGCGAAATGTATCAGAACGGCTCTAAATAGGAACATACTGGAACGATGTGTATAAAGCGTCTGGCCCTCTGGGCCAGACGCTTTATAATTTGGCCGTGACCAAGAACGTTGGTTTTTGGCTCTTATAATTATGAAATCGATTTCCTCTTCCCCCATGCAAAGGTTACAAAAGGCTGTCCCCGTCTCTTCGCTAGTGTGGGCCGCCATCGTCACCGCCATAGTGCTGGCGATAGCGGCTTCGGCGAGCGCGCAGGAAGACCCAGCGACCACAGTGGGACCTACCCCCGAGATGGTTCGTCCCCTTCCTAAAACAGTGCCGCTGATGCCTAAGGCCACTTCGACCGCCCCGCGAATGATCCAGCGGCCCGAAGAACGTCCAATGTCAACGAACGCGACCGGCACGAGGCCGTTGAATTCGGCCGACATCGCCGCCAGACGCGAGGCGGCTACTAACGCGATCTCCGACAGAATGTCCGTGTTCGAAGAGCGTCGCGCCCAATTGATGGAAGAGGCGGAAGCGCGCCGCTCGACCCTGATGGAAAAGCGCGCCTTGATCGCCAGCAGTACGCTGGCCAAGCGGGCGACTCTTAAAGAGGAGGCTCAAAAACGCATCATCGAGCGAGCGAGCGGATTGACATCGGTGGCAGAGAGAGCCATTGCCAACCTGGAGGCGATGATCGTTCGTCTAAGAGAACATGCGGACAAGTTCGCCGCCCAGTCGATAGACGTCAGCGAAACTCTGGCCACACTAGACGAGGCGGAAAAACTACTTGAGTCGGCCAAGGTAGCTCTTGAGGGGATAGACACCAATGTTTCGTACGCCACCATGTCAGAGACTCCAAAGGAAGACTGGACCGATGCCAAGGAGCAGTTCATGTCCGTGCGCGACATTTTGCAGGAAGTCCGCGAGTTACTGGCCGAAGCGGTCTCAAGCCTTAGATCATCCGCACCACGCCCATCGACCGAGTCGACAACTAATTAAAACAGCTTATGGAAAACAACAATTTACCTAACGGAACAGCGCCGACTAACGGACAGCCGTTCAGCCCGAAGCCTATCAACTCTGCTCCGATGAACAACACTCCGGTAAATCCAGTACCGGTGATTCCCGAATCGGAATTGAAATTACCTCAAGAGAATTTTGGAGACGCCGCGCCAGTGCCAGAAGAAAAAAGCGGCATCTGGACCGTTTTGTTGTTGGTCCTCCTAGTTTTGCTCTTGGGCGTTTTGACGGTAGTGGTGATATGGGGTGAAGAGATCATCGATATGGTGCTGCCGGCCTCCGAACTTAACAGTGCGGACATGGAAGATACGACCTTGGCACCGACGCCGGAACCGACTCCCGAGGAGGACATGGCCGCCATGGAGACGGAACTGGAAAGTATCGACTTTGAGGCCATGGATGCGGAGTTGAACGCCATCGAAGCCGAACTCGATGCCGAGGCCTCGAGCACCGCGACCACTACTCCATAAGTGCGACGTCACAAAAGATAAAGGCCGGCGGACTTGGTCTTGCCGGCCTTTATCTTTATCCATGCCTATGCTTTAATGCCCGCTCAAGTATGAATTTCAAAAAAGATTTCCAGATCGAAAAGGTTCCTGGTTCCATGGTCAAGATTACCGGTGAAATTCCCTATGAGGAATTAGAGAAGCATCGCGCCAAAGCCATAAAAGAACTGGGGCAAAACCTGAAGGTGGACGGTTTTCGACCGGGCCATGTTCCGGAGGCCGTAGTGGTCCAAAAAGTGGGCGAGATGACGCTTTTGACCGAAATGGCCGAACGCGCCATGGCCGCCGTGTATCCTGAGATATTAAAAGCGCACGAGATCGATCCTATCGGTCGACCGGAGATACAGATCACCAAGATCGCGCCGGGAAACCCTCTCGGTTTCACTGCCACCGTGGCCGTACTCCCCGAGATCGATTTGCCTGATTATAAAAATCTGGCTCGGGAGGAGAACGCCAGCAAGTCCGACGTGGCCGTTACCGACGAAGATGTCGACAAGCAGGTACAGGATATTCTCCGCCAGAAAGCCGCTTACGAACGTTTGCAAGAAAAAACGCGGAAAAACGCGGAACTGACGCAGACTGACGCGGAAGAAACTCATACTCATGCTGATGGTACAGTTCATAGCGGACCGGCGCACGATGACGAGGGAAAACCACTCGAAGACAGCAACGACTTGAAGATTCCCGAACTCACCGACGAAGTAGTGAAGACCCTTGGCGCGCCCGGACAACTCGAAAGCGTGGCTGATTTCAAGGCCAAGCTCCGCGAACACTTGGAGATCGAGAAGAAGCGCGAAGCGGAAGCTAAGCATCGCGCCGCTCTGACGGACAAGATCATCGCGGGTAGCTCCTTTGAACTGCCGCCGATACTGATCGATTCGGAGATCGGACAGATGTTCGCTCAGATGGAGGAAGACATCAAGCGCGCCGGGTTGTCGGTCGACGACTATCTAAACCACATGAAGAAGACGCGCGAGGACTTGAAGAAAGAGTGGACGCCGACCGCCGAGAAGCGCGCTCGCCTACAGCTGGTCCTCAACGAGATCGCCAAGAAAGAGTCCATCTTGCCCGAAAAGGAAGCTGTCGAGCACGAAGTGAAGCACCTCCTAGAACACTACAAAAACGCCGACGAGACCCGCGTGCGCATCTACGTGGCTTCGGTGCTCCAGAACGAAGCGGTGATGAAGTTTTTGGAGAGCCAGTAATAGAAAAATCGCGGTGTGATGAGCACCGCGATTTTTTGACTGCCTAAGATGCAAGCCTTCGTTGTTTCTGTTAGGATATTTGCGTTGCTTTGTTAATTTTGGAATTTGGAAATATGGAAATTAAAAATCAGGAAATAAAGAGCCAATTAGTGCCGATGGTCATCGAAAAGACCGTAGGGGGCGAGCGAGCTTTCGACATTTATTCACGCCTTCTTAAGGAGCGCATCGTCTTCGTCACCGGTGCTATCGAGGATCATATGGCCAACTTAGTAGTGGCCCAGCTCTTGTTCCTCGAGGCCGAGGACCCGAAGAAGGACATTTATCTCTACATCAACAGCCCGGGGGGTAGCGTAACTGCTGGTCTGTCGATCGTGGACACCATGAACCACATCAAGCCGGACGTTGCGACGGTTTGCGTCGGCATGGCCGCTTCAATGGGTTCGGTATTACTCTCTCAGGGAGCGAAGGGCAAGCGCGCTATTCTGCCGAACGCCGAAGTGATGATCCATCAGCCATGGGGCGGCGTGCAGGGCCAAGCATCCGACATTGAAATTACGGCTCGTCACATCTTAAAGACGCGTGATCGCTTGAACAAGATGTTGGCAAAGGCCACCAAGCAACCGATGGCTCGCATTGAGAAAGATACCGACCGTGATTTCTTCATGGATGCCGAGGAAGCGAAAGCCTACGGCATAGTGGATACGATCTACTCTTAATAAAGCAGGGTGGCGAAAACGGGCCGCCGGCTATGCCGGCGGCCCGTTTTCAATCGAGCGTTTATCTGTTAATGTACCAAAGACAGCTATTCAGACCCGGTCGCCTGCTGAACTTATAATTTAACGATCAAAACATGCCGACGATCATATTGGTCGGTTCCTTGGCCCTAATCGCTGGTCTGGTACTGGGTTACATTGGCCGATACTGGCATGCCCTTTACCGGAGATCATCCCTCGAACTCGACCTTAAAGAGAGATCTTTGGAGGCCGAAGAGAAGGCCTTGAAGATAGTGGAAAAGGCGGAGGCCAGAGCGACCGAGCTGGAACGTGAGACCAAGAACGCCTGCCGCACTCTCGAGGAGAAACTAGAGCAGAAGGAGAACCGTCTTAATAAGAAGGAGGAACTTTTGGACCAGCGTCAGATCGACGTCGACTCACAAGTGGAGAATGTCCGGACTAAGATCGAAGAGGTCAAATCCATCAAGACTCGTCTGGACGATCATAAAAAAGAACTCGACGCCAAACTCGAAGAGGTGGCTGGCCTTTCTCGTGAAGAGGCTTATGAACGCCTAACGAGCAACATCGCGAACGAACGCGAAGAAGACCTTCTCGGCCGTTTGCGCAAATTGGAGATGGCCGGCGAAGAACAATATGAAGAAAAGGCGAGGAATCTACTTTTGGCGGCCATTCACCGCGTCGGCAACTCTATGCCGGGCAATGTCATGACCGCTTCGGTCGAGTTGCCGAGCGAGGACCTAAAGGGCAAAGTGATCGGCAAAGAAGGGCGCAACGTGCGCGCTTTCGAGCGGCTGACCGGCGTCGATGTCCTCATCGATGACACCCCGGGCTATATCGTTCTTTCTTCCTTCGACCCGATTCGCCGCGAGATCGCCCGTGTCGCTTTGGAAATGCTCCTCAAGGATGGCCGCATCCAGCCGGCCAAGATCGAGGAGATGGTGGAGGAAGCGCGCAAGCAAGTAGCCAAGACCGTGAGACAAATGGGAGAAAAAGCCTCCTACGAAGCCGGTGTTGCTAATCTTCACCCCGACCTCATCACCATTCTCGGACGACTACATTTCCGCACTAGCTACGGCCAGAACGTGTTGTGGCATTCGGTCGAGATGGCTCACATCGCCGGCATCATCGCTAAGGAAATAGGCGTCGACGAGGCCGTCGCCCGCGCCGGAGCCCTCCTCCACGACATCGGCAAGACCGTGAGTCACGAGGTCCAAGGTACGCACGTGGAGATCGGCATTCGTATTCTGCAGAAGTACGGCGTCGACGAGAAAGTGATCCTCGCCATGCGCGCTCACCACGAAGAATACCCATACGAAACTCCGGAATCCATCATCGTGCAGGTGGCGGACGCCCTTTCGGGCGGCCGACCGGGAGCACGTCGAGACTCGATCGAAAACTACATCAAGCGGCTGTCCGAACTCGAAGCGATCGCCACGGCGATCGCGGGCGTCGAGAAGGCTTTCGCCATCGCCGCCGGTCGCGAAGTAAGAGTGTTGGTAAACCCGGAGAAACTGTCCGACATGGCCACTCACGAGCTCGCTCGTACCATCGCCACCAATATCGAAGCGCAATTGCGTTATCCTGGAGAGATCAAAGTCCACGTCATTCGTGAGACCAGGGTGATATCATATGCGAGGTAGCGAAAGGAGGCCGACATGGCCAAATGTCGTCATTGTCACGATAGTGGCTTAGTCTTATTCCCCCTTTGGGGTTACGTGATCTGGGCACACGCGGCATTCGGACTGACGCCACCAGACTGGTGTTACGTCGAGGTGCCCTGCCGACACTTTATCGGCCTTAAATACTAAAGACGGCCGGTCGCTATCGCGACCGGCCGTTTACCACTTGTGCTCATTTCGAGGGCTTCGCGACAACGCGATAACCCCCTGATTCGGGCAATTCCACTTCCGTGCCCTCCGGCAAGTGAGTGGAACTACCCCCGAAGACGGCCGGGTGTTCGGCCGCGAACTTGGGGGCAACGGACACAGCCCCAAATTCCGCAATGTTCTGATTCGCCGTCGGCCCGGCGAAACTGGCACCTTTTTTCATATTCTCTCCTCTTTAAGAACTTTGACCCCTTCTCACAAAAAACCGACCTAGGCGGTCGGTTCTTGTTGATATACACCACACAATCACCGACCTAGGTCAGGTAAAGTAAGCAAAACCAAAAAAATTGGTCTTCTGCTGACTGCGTGGCGAATACGAGATAGCCATGTATTAACTATATCATCTAATCTGAAAACACCAAAAAATTACAACACGCATTACTCACTACAGGAAGTGATTGCCGATGAAAAACCCTGATATATAATGTTTTTAAGCCAGCGATCATGGCAAGCGCGATCCAAGCGATCAGACGCGACCATTAGCAACTCGTTAATATCCATAACTATGAATAAGGCAGACATCATCAACAAGGTCCACGAGGTTCTAAACACCACCAAGGCCGACGCCGAGCGCGCGGTCGAGTGCGTCATCGATAACATCGTCGATTCCCTCAAAAGCGGACAGGAGGTTTCGATTGCCGGTCTCGGCATCTTCTCGGCCAAGAAGCGCGAGGCTCGTACGGCTCGTAACCCTCGCACCGGCGAGTCGATCGAAGTGCCGGCCATGCGCGTGCCTAAGTTCCGCGCGGCTAAGGCTTTGAAAGAGGCGGTCAAATAAACCAACATCCAGCACCATAAAACCGCCCCT
>DBEA01000016.1:11025-29339 GCA_002293845.1 Patescibacteria group bacterium UBA918
AGGGGCGGTTTTATGGTGCTGGTGCGGGATGCGAGAATCGAACTCGCGCCTCAACCTTGGGAAGGTCGCGTTCTGCCACTAAACCAATCCCGCGGCTACAATGACATTATTTTGTGCGGGCACCGGGAATCGAACCCGGGTGTCGAACTTGGAAGGTTCGCATTTTACCATTAAATTATGCCCGCGTTTTCAAGACTTCATGCATCAGAGCATGAATTCGTCTTGATAAGACTACACCAAAATCCTTATTTCCGAGAGCTTTGACTCTTAAGTGAGCGGTGCCGTAAGGTAGTTTGCCTCGTTTAAGGCTAGTTTTTCCTACTCGACCGTCTATCTGTGTCTTTCCAAACTGCGCTGGTGGTATCTTCGTCGTGTCCGACCAAAACCGCAGACAGCGCTTGATATTATTATCAGGATATAAATGGATTGCAAGAGTTAAATTCTTTACCTCGACTCCGAAGCACTCTGTCAACCAATGTATGGCCAGATTTATCACTCGCGGGTCAGAATTAATAACTCCGACTGTTTCATTTTTTTGCCCCTCGCCTATGTAAAGACCTATACCCAACATAAGCAGCTCCTTGGAAGAAAGCCTGCCTGTGTTTGTCCGGGCATAACTTGATGCCTCCTTAAAAGTGAGGAGCTTCTTTCTATTTTTAGTCTTGGCGGCCCTCTCTCTTCCAATTATTATCCTCTCAAGCACCACACTATTGGCTCGATATGGCCTATCTGCCAACCAATAATGTAACGTGCTTTTAGAAACTCCCAGTTTCGATGAAATCAAGTTATAAGAATAACCTTGAGATCTGAGCAAAACGGCTTTTTTCTTCACTGATGCCTTCATCAAAATCAGTCGAACCTCGATATTATTCTACAGGGGAATGTTATCTATGTACAACATTACTTGTGCTTTACTCGATTCCGTTTTAAATTTTAAGTGATGAACAAACTGATGTTGGGCATATCAATGCTCGTGCTTGCTCTGCTTTCGGCGGAGATAGGCGCCGCCTTTCCTCGCCAGTACGGCACCGAACTGTTCCCAGAAAACAGCGCCGCCGCCATAATGAGCGAATCATCAATAGACGCTAGGGATCAAGTAGAGGTCTTTCTCGATCCCGGCAAACTCGTGGCGTCCGCCACCCAAATGAGGGAGAGCGCCCTACTAGCGACCTCCACCGCCGAGGCGACGGACCAGGATAAGAAAACCGATCCTGTCGACATATCGGCGGCCGGCGTGAAGATCGAGTGCATCCAGAAAGGTAACCGCTACAAGCGCACAGTGAGCGGTACTGGATTCATGATCAACGCTCAAGGTGTGATGTTGACGAACGCCCATGTCGCTCAGTTTCTGCTCCTCAAAAACGCTCCGGACTTGGGTGAGACCACGTGTCAGGCCACCATCGGAACAGGAACAGGGCCGGTGTTCGATATCGCCCTTTTGTACATATCCCCTTCCTGGCTATTGAAAAACGCCAGCCTCATCGACAACATGTCTCCCAAAGGCACCGGAGAGAGCGACTTTGCCTTGGTATATGTCACTGGACGGCGCGACGGGGAGTCGCTAGGATCCGATTTCGCCTACCTGCCTCCCGCCACCAATCCCCTGTCGAAATCACAGAAAGGCGCAGAGGTGCGGATCATGGGTTATCCGAAACAAGAAGACAGGTCGGCTCCCCAACTGACAGCGACCACGACCATAACCGACCTGTACACTTTCGGAAGCGGCTATGCCGACATCTTTTCCTTGGCATCTTCGACCCTGGGCCATCAAGGTGCCTCTGGCGGGCCGGTGGTCGACGAATATGGCCGCGCCATCGGTGTCATCACCACCAAAGACTCCGGTACGACCGTCCTTAACGCCATCACGACGGCCCACATCGATCGTCGCCTACTATCGGAAGTCGGTTTCGACCTAACATCGTATTCCCAGGGAAACATCGACTACAAGGCCAAGATGTTCAACGAAACTATCTCCCCCATCCTACAAGAAATACTAGCCGGTTACTTGACCGAACCGACTCCATGATCTAACGGGTCGCTATCCACAACGACTTTTTGGCGGAAAAAAGAGTTCAGGTTAGGATATCCGTTCGCGCTCACGCTTTTAGCGAGCGCACGAGTTCTTTTTTCTGATCAGAAACACAGAACCGCGTGCCGGGAGGCCGCGGTTTTGCTGTATTTAGACCGAACCTTTTATCAAACTATTGCATCGACTCTGGCTCGGCTCCGGTCTCGTCGAGCGTGAATCCTAGCCCGTCCATGGTGTCACGTAGAGCTTGTGACAACTCTAGCAAGAATCCGGCCGTCACTTCGGCACCCTCCAAATCTTCGGATTCCAAAGCCTTCGTCGCTTCCGACTCCAATTCGCGATAACGCGCCACAGTGTCGCTGACGGCGAGATAATCGTTTGAGCTAGTCGACATAGTGGACAGCTCTCGCTCGACCAAGGCGACCCAATTGGAAGCATCGGCCATCTTGGTCTTGATCGTCTCCTTTCGTTCCTCCTCGGTCGGAGCCAAAGGCACAAGCTCTTCCACCGTCACGTTGCGACGCACCTCCAGGTTGGTCATGAAACTAATGAGCTTGCGCGTACTTCCTAGAGCCTCGGCCAGTTGTTTAACCGCCGCCGACTGATCGGTCTCTTTCATTATGGCCGCCGCTTCGGTCTTGGTCTTAATGTCCCGCAATCGACGATCGATATCTCCTTTTTCGGAAGTTGTGATCGTTTGTCCTAACGTACCTAGATATTCGTGCGCCCGCGTCGTTTCCGTTTCCAACCTAGAGAAGATCTTATCGTACGAGACTTCGTTGTTGGTCAAGGCCAAGGAGGCACGAGCCTCGCTCACCGCTCCGGACAATAGCGGCGTCGAAGAGGCCGAGTCGAGATTTCTACTGGTCAAAACCTCCGCCGACACTTCGAGGGCCGACGAAAGAGCGATCTCGGCCATCACCGCTTCGTCGTTGTCGCTCACGCGTATGGCCTCGATGTTGCTTTTGGCGGCGTCGCTGTGCTGTTTGATAGCGTTCGCCACTTCCGCCTCTGCTTCCGGAGTCAGACGTCCAGCCTCGGCCAAAACCTGAGCCTCAGCGAGACGCCTTTCCATTCTTTCGGTCTCCCATTCGATCTTGGCGTAGGGTGAGGAGTTGAAAGCGCCCTTTAGTTCTTCATTGAAACGGACTTTGATCGGATACAACGTATCGCCCGGTAAAGCATCTTCCGCCAGAGTCGGTAATACTATCAACATCAAAACGGCAAAGCCTCCAGCTAAACGACCCCAGAGCCACGCGTTGGGTATCTGCATAGATCTGGAACGCGAAACAGCCAGTGATCTTAGGTCCACCGCCTGACTTCCAGGCAAGGGGTGATACTCCATGAACGACAAAACTCGCTCGCGCAATTGCGATCGTTCTTCCATCGTCATTTTGACGCTTTCGGATCTTTTCTTTAGCTGTTGGGCAAATTGTTTCATACTGATCGAAACGGATCGGACTTTTTACTCTGGCCTGTGAATACTCGAAGCTTCCTTGTCGAAAATGGCTCTAAGGGCTTTTAGTGCGCGGTGCAGACGCACTGATACCACATTTTCACTCTCCTCAATGAGTTCCCCTATCTCTTTGGGACCTAGGCCATCTACGAAACGCAATGTGATGACCTCGCGATACTCGTCCGGCAGAAAGCGGAGCAGATCGAAGGCGTGGCGCCCGTCCAAGGTGGCCGCTATCGCTTCCGCGCTGTCTTCTACCAATTCTTCGAAAGAACCCTCATTGACCCCTTCTTGCGCCAACAGACTGTCCAAAGACATCTCCTTGCGCTTGCGATACTCATCAATTATCAAATTGTTGAGTACTTTGTATAAAAATGGCCGAAAGGAGTCTATCTTATGTCCAGACCTTACATAGGACCACACTTTTGTAAAAGTGTCATGGACTAGGTCCAAGGCCTTTTCCCTATCGCTTATCCGCATAGCGGCATGGCGAAACAGCGGGTCACTATACTCCTCGAACGCTTCTAGGAAGCGTTCTTCTTGGCTCCCCCCGGTCTTAGGCTTTTTTTGAGCTTCGGCCATGTGGAAACCATTATAGCTGATGACGCACGAAAGGCCGATGTCTTTCCGGACCGGCCCGACTTTAAGACTACATCCAAGAAGAATTGTGTGTTATGCTTCGCACTGATTATTCGGGGTGTAAGCAAAAGCTTTCACCCCAACAATCGGAGCCTAAATGACAGCGGTCGTCATTTTTCTCCTCATTCGGGGTGTAGCATAGTGGTAGTGTGCTCGGTTTGGGACCGAGTGGTCTGGGTTCGATTCCCAGCTCCCCGACACTATGGAGCATGAGGAGCATTTCTTAGGCAAAGTGGCTCAAAAAGCGATAATCCACCACAATGGCAAGGTTTTTCTGACTAGAGATCCTCGAACTCCAGATACTTGGGAACTACCAGGCGGTCGTTTAAACGTTGGTGAAAAGCCGAAAGAAGGGCTGATTCGTGAGCTTTTGGAAGAGCTGGGCTTAGAGTGCGAAATAGACGATGCTATTTATCTTGAACAGTTTCGTCAGGGTAACGAAAGTGGTCAACTCTCACTGGTAATAGTGTACAAAGCTACCATGAAACCTGAATCAAAGATCAAAGTGGACCCGCGAGAAGTTGTTGAATACGGTTGGTTTTCACAAGAGGATATAGCCAAAATGCGACTATTTCCGGAGTATGACGAAGCTATAAAGGTATTCTTCACAAGTTGATGTCCTTTATAAAAGACATCGTGTCCGATATAAAGGACATTTGGCTCAAAATAAGCTTATTCCAGGATAACGCCCGGTATATACTTCACTGAAGCGTACTTTTCACGTGGAACCAATCTTACAGCGACCACATCCACTTGTACTTCCCCGGTCCATTCATTTTCTGACATCCAGCTCTCTGCGGCTTTCCTTATCTGATTGAGCTTAAAAGCATGTACTTTCTCTTCGGGACGCCAGGTTTCATGTGCAACATCATGTTCCAATAAGCCCTTTGTTTCATATGAAACGCTTTTTACCTCCACAAAATGGATAACGGCGGATGTTTCACGTGGCAACATGCTATCCTCCCCTATCTTAGGCGTTTCCCGTGCAACTATATCGATCTCACCCCAGGGTTTCCGATAGTTCCTAGCAAGGATCCTAAAACCTTTTTCAGCTAGATACTTTGCCGCCACTGATTCCCCCAAATCTCCAGTAGATTTGTTTAGCTTTTTGTCAGTGGCCATCTCCTTGATTATAAACCCCAAGACAATAATTCCTGCTGGTATCAGTGGGCATTGTTTCATATGAAACTGACTTCGAGCGTTTCACGTGAAACACTTATTGAGGGTACTGGTCTCTGAAAAACCCTTATTTTTAGCCAAATCGTAAAAAACAGGCATAAAAGTCGCCTGTCTTTTATCCACTTGTCCCCTTAGTTGTCCACAAATTGGATTTTGTATGACACTCATGACTTTTGACTGGGGATAGGACAGTCATGCTAAACTAAAACAGATGATGAGAGGTGGTTGTCATTGCGGAAAAGTCCGATTTGAAATAACCGGCCAACCTAATTGGCTTGGTCGATGTCATTGCCGTGACTGCCAAAAGATCAGTGGTACAGCGTACATGGCATATGCAGGTTTCGACACTAGGCAAGTAAAATTTCTAAGCGCTACGCCAAAAGAATACAAGTCCTCCTCAGCAGTTACTCGGACTTTTTGCGACATCTGTGGGTCACCGATCGAGTGGAAAATGGACGATAAACCTCAAAATACGTGTCTGAATCTAGGGTTATTTGACGAAGACCCTAATTTTGACCCAACTGACGACCTATACGAGGAAAATACACCCTCCTGGGCAAAACACCAAGCATAAAAATAGCGAAAAGCCCCCGGGAAGGGGGCTTTTCTCTGTGCGGCCAGGGGTAATCGAAACCCCGACTTAACATTGGCAATGTCACGTTATACCACTTAACCATGGCCGCATCTTTCTCACTCAGCCGGTATATTTAATACCATTTCGGGTAGATGGTCAATCCACACCAACATTTTTTTCTTTAAATAAGTGCTGGACACTACTAAGGAACACATTCCATTGTGTACTTTCTTATCCTTTTGACGGCTCGGTAGGGTCATTGTTTTATGAAAATGCTTCAAACCAGTTCGTTTTATCCAAAATTTTTTGCACGTAGCCTCATCCAGATCATTATAAATATATAAGGCGCCTCTTAATTTTTCTTCTTGGACGTTAGCTATCTCTGTTAGAAAACGTTTAAACAAAGCGATCATCTTAGGATCCGTGTTTATTAGTCTCACAAGTCCATTATTGGCCTTGTCTCCTTCGCCCCAATATGCCGCGACAGCAGCGACAAACAAGGGATTACGATAGTGTTGTTTTAGATCCTCAAGGGCTTCTTTCTCAGCATACTCGTACCGTACTTTCAATAATACGCCTCGAGTAGTGTTCAGATTTAACAAACGTTGCTTACCGGCTACGTATACTTCCTTAGACAAATGCTTTTTGACCTCCTCTGAAAAATCCACGCTTTTAAACCAGTGGGACAACGTACTTTTTGACATACCCAACTCGTCAGAGATAGTCTTATAGCTCTTGCCTTGGCGCCTAAGCTCGAAGGCTTTCTCCTTATCTGTTCGCATCGTTACTATGATAGCAAATGACCGGGGTACAATAATTGAGTTACGCACGTTCAATCCAAACCAGGAGTTTCTTCTTCGCCAATGCGTCATTGACGATAGTGACGTATCTCTTGTCGTAGATTCGCCGCTTTTCCAGGCCCAAAAACTCCGTTAGGAAGCGCTGAAACCGCTTATGAACCGCTTTTCTTTGGCTCGGAAGACGGATCTGGGACGGATGAGAGACGTCTCCGATAGCCGCATACAAACCCAGACCAAAAAGGAACAGGGGAGCGGCCCGAAAATGCTTGAACTCGGTCTGTGCCGCACGCTTAGCTTCAAGGTAGTGCTTGGCGCGCTCCTTGTCGCGCGCACGATTGACGAGCGTAATGCGCTTCATGTTGTCTCTGCGAGCCTTCTGCTCGTTGTCTTTTCGTACTTTCTTCGAGAAGGACTGCTTTGAAAACCAATTACTGACAGTGCCCTTCGAAACGCCGACCAATTTAGCGATCTCCGAGTAAGAAAAGCCCCGCTGGCGAAAAACCCTTGCTTTTTCGTACTTTTCTTCGTTTCGAATCATAGGATGTGTGTATTATATACACACACGGTTGTTCAAATAGCGAGTTTTGCACAACAAAAGCCGGCCTTGAGACCGGCTTTTGTTTAAGTATTTGGTGCGCCCGGCAGGACTCGAAACTTACAGTTTCAGTACGGGTTGTCGATATTTTACTTCGGCTTCGCCTCGCAAAATATCAGGCAACCCCTTCTCGTCCTGCCTGTGCAGGCAAAACATAAAAGCCGGAAGTTACAAGTATTCACTTCCGGCTTTTATGTTTGGTGCGCCCGGCAGGACTCGAACCCACAATAACTGATCCGAAGTCAGTTGTGATATCCATTTCACTACGGGCGCAGTGTGCGTATCATACTTTAAGAAACATAAAACGCAACGCGAAACTGTCGGCGTGTTGTACAATGGCGGGGATATGATCACCAGGGAGGACATACCGAAAGAAGTACTGACAGTGGCGGACAAGCTCGAAGCGGCGGGGTTCGAAGCGTACCTGGTGGGCGGTTGCGTGCGCGACCTGCTCCTCGGTCGAACGCCGAAGGACTGGGATATCACCACCAACGCCGTGCCGGCGGAAATAGAGGGGCTGTTTCCCGAAACCTACTGCAACAACGATTTC
The DNA here is from genome assembly GCA_002293845.1 of Patescibacteria group bacterium UBA918. Taxonomy (GTDB): domain Bacteria; phylum Patescibacteriota; class Minisyncoccia; order Phycocordibacterales; family UBA918; genus OLB19. The sequence goes on from DBEA01000016.1 coordinate 18,848, forward strand.
GGCACGGTCGGAGTGGTGAACGAAGAAACTGAAGACCTCACCTTGAAGGTTGTTGAAGTGACTCCATATCGTACCGAAAGCGAGTATTCGGACAAACGCCGACCGGACAGCGTCTCTTTCGGCGTTTCTCTAGAGGAAGACCTGAAACGCCGAGACTTCACCGTCAACGCCATCGCGTATAGGGCCAAAAATGACACGCTGGTCGATCTTTTCGACGGAGAGGCGGATATACGCAAGAAGCGTTTAAAAACCGTTGGTGAGGCGGATAAACGCTTTGGGGAGGACGCCCTACGCATGATGCGCGCGGTGAGACTTTCGGCGGAGCTCAACTTCGCTATCGAAGCCGAAACCATGGCCTCGATCACCAAAAATGCCGGGTTGTTGGCGCATATTTCCGCGGAACGTATCCGCGACGAGTTCCTACGCATCATCGATTCGAATAGTCCGATGCTGGGAGTGGCCATGTTGGAGAAGTTGGGTCTCATCGACCACATCCTCCCTGAGCTCAAAGAGGCGATCGGTTGCGAACAAGGGGGTATTCATGCGTTCGACGTCTACGAGCACCTGCTTCGTAGTCTCCAGGCGGCCGCCGACAAAGGATACTCGACCGAAATGCGCCTAGCCGCCCTCCTCCATGACATCGGCAAACCCGCGACCCGGAGGGAAGGCGGCCGCACCAAGCGCTATACCTTCTTCGGACACGAAGTGGTGGGAGCCAGAATGACAGCTAAGGTCATGAAGAGGCTCAAAGTGCCGAGCGAAATGGCCAAAAAGGTGGAGATGTTGGTCCGTTGGCACATGTTTTTCGCCGATCCCGACCTGATCACGCTCTCAGCGGTACGCCGCACCATAGCGCGAGTGGGGCAGGAGAACATCGAAGACCTGTTGAATTTACGCGTCTGTGACCGAGTCGGTACCGGCCGCCCGAAGGAACAGCCCTTCCGTTTCCGCCAGTACAAAGCCATGGTGGACCAGGCGTTGCGCGATCCGGTGTCGGTCAAGATGCTCAAGACCGACGGTGATCGGATCATGCGCCAAACCGGCGAAAAACCCGGCCGCAAACTCGGCTATTTGCTCCATGCTCTTTTGGAGGAGGTTTTGGAGGACCCAAGTAAGAACACTGAGGAATATCTGGACGCCAAAGTAGTGGAATTATTGAAATTGAGCGAACAAGAACTAAAAGGACTAGGCGAAGCCGGCAAAGAACGCCAGGAGGAAGAGGAAGCGGCGGCGATCAAGGCGATCGAAAGAAGCCACAAGGTGGGGTGATGAATTAAAGGCATGGACAGAAAGCTTTTGACACTCGCTTATATACGAAAAGGTGAGCGCATTCTCCTTGGAATGAAACGTCGCGGCTTCGGAGCAGGGAAGTGGAACGGTTTCGGAGGCAAAGTGCACGGAGGCGAGACCTTTACGACCGCCGCCGCTAGAGAAATGCAGGAGGAGGCCGGCGTGATTCCGATAGGGCTGATCGAGGTCGGGCAGTTGGACTTCGAATTCGAGGGAGACCCCTTGATTTTGGAGACCAGAGTGTTCGTCGCATCAGAATATGAAGGTGAGCCCCAGGAGACGGAAGAAATGAGTCCTAAATGGCATCGTCTCGACGAAATTCCATACAACGAAATGTGGGACGGCGATAAATACTGGTTGCCTCTGCTGTTACAGGGCCAAAAATTCGAGGGTCACTTGCTATTCGACCAAAACGACAAGGTTTTGAGCCAAAAAATTCAATTAATAAATCCGATCGAAGATTAAACCGACATTAAAAATTAGATGCAGTTTCGCAGGTTGATGAACGAGTGAGCCTGTTCTGGAAAATTTCTCAAATTGAGTCGAGTTCGAGGCATGCGAGGAAAATAACGCGAGGTGTATATGGACATACAGCGAGCGTTATTTTGCCGAAGCATAACGAAGAAATCGGCCGATTTGAGGAATTTTAAATAAAAAAGGCCGGAGGGATAAGTAGACGATGGAATATATCATCCTCTTATCTCTCCGGCCTTGTTATGTGTCCTCTCGACACACATTTGTGTGCAACATCGAGCCTCTCGAATCTTTATGGAGGCATGGGCCTCAGTGGGAACCCGCTTACAGCCCGAAGGCAGGGGGTGATCCATTCTAGACCGAGACTCTATATGTTTGTACCTCTTGTACTTGTTAGAGAATCCTAGTGGGTTTCTCTTAGTGGAATTTGCCTAGTGTATATGGCAAATTCTCGGAGTATGAATTTTATTTTACATACTCATGGTGGGAATGTGAACGTTGTTATTTTTTATAGACTTTTGGAGAAAATCTAATAACTTGTGGAACGAACTCTTGAAGAGACCGGCCCGAAATTCTGGAGTCAATTCTTTAACTGCAGAAATTCGGATCGATCCGCTTGCCCTTTCTGGACCTGCGTTTAGTTTATGTCCTTTATAAACAGGCGTAAAGGACACAACTGTGGATAACCTGACAAAATCCCACAATCGGCGCTAATCTGCGTTGTGCTTCAGTAAAATGAAACTCAACGTAATAACTTATACGTCTCGTTTCGTTTTCTTTGCACGCCTTGATTAGCATCCGATTCTGAACTTTTGTCTCTTACGAAAGCTTTAAAAGACACAATGTCCTATATGGAAATCTCTACTGAGACAGGGCAGTGGTCGGAGCCGAAAACTTCCGGATGAATCTCCGCTTTTTTCACGATCGGTAGTAAGTCCTCCGACACCATGCAATAGTCGATGCGCCAACCGACGTTCCGCTCGCGGGCCTTGCCAAAGTGCGACCACCAGGTGTAGTGGCCGTTGCCTTCGTGGAACAACCGGAAACTGTCTTTAAATCCAGCCTTCACCATCTCGTCGATACCACCTCGCTCCTCGGCAGTAAATCCTTTCTTACCTTTATTCTCCTTGGGGCGAGCGAGGTCCAGTTCCGTGTGTGCCACGTTCAAGTCCCCGCAGAAAATGACCGGTTTCTCGGATTTGAGGCGTTTCATATAGGCCAAAAAAGCTCGGTCCCAGTGCTGGCGCATAGGGAGACGGGAGAGATCATCCTTGGCGTTCGGGGTATAGACCGAAACTACGTAGAACTCCTCGAATTCGAGAGTAGTGACTCGGCCCTCCTTAGCGGCGTCGCCATACCCATCGAGTAGCTCATGATCGAAGCGGAGGTCGTCAGGGAGGCCACAAATGGCTTCAATTGGCGCTATTTTGGTGAAAATAGCGGTGCCGGAATAGCCTTTTTTCTCGGCCGAACTCCAATATTCATCGTATTCCGGCAAGTCCACCTCGCTTTGACCCTGTTCCGCCTTGGTTTCCTGCAGACAGAGAATATCCGGCTGATGCTTGGCGATAAACGGCTCAAAATAGCCCTTTTTATGCACCGCCCGGATGCCGTTGACGTTCCACGAGTAGATTTTCATATGTCTAAGTGTACCAGAACATCAAAGGTTCGAGTCCTGGTCCGCCACATAAAAAACCTCCTTGCTCATAAACTTACTAAATGCTACTTTAACCTCAAAGAAGAGATAGTTCAAAGGAGGTTGAAATGCAGAAAATCGATAAGGAATCGTGCCCGACCTGTGGCAAGCCAGGTCAGGATGTCGGACTGTCAGACGTAACAATTCGACAAGAAGACGGTTCCAGCAAGAAACTCACCAATACACCCCTCTTCAGGTGTATCAGTGGTTGCACCCAAGATACATCGTACGGAGGGGAGTGGGAGAAGGAATGGGTGATTGATGGAGATCAAAAGGTTTCCGTCCAGCCTTCTGCTTCAGAATTCGCATAATCGTCAGGCGGCATAGGAGACAGGAGGTCTCACGTGACCGCCTGTTTTCTTTATACAAAAGTTCCAACTTCGTCCCAGACGGCCAGCCAAGTCGTGCGAGGTTATCCCGCACGAGACACCTACTTAGCAAAATCGCTGGAAGCGATATAATTAAGATATGGAAGACCAGCATATAAAGAGCGCCAAGGAAATTCTTGAAAAAATCCACTACATCAATGTCGCAACGGTGAGCGAGGATGGCTCACCTTGGAATACTGCCGTTTCGACTTCTTATGACGAACAACTCAATTTCTATTGGGGTTCAAGCCCAGATAACGTTCACTCACAGAACATGCGCAGAGACGGAAGAGTGTTCGTGACTATCTACGACTCCACAGTTCCTGAGGGAACTGGCCAAGGTCTGTATCTGCTCGGGCGAGCGGAAGAGCTGGGACAGGAAGAAGGTACGTCTGTCTGCAAGTACAAGTTCACACCACAGCAGGTTTGGATAAACGATGAAGCTAAGAATGAGGATGGGGGCTATAAATATGATATCCGTATTGAACTAAATTTGAGCACATTAAAAGACATGTTGTTCGACTAAGTCTTTCGAATAAAACCCAATTATGTTAAATGAGGCTTTGTTATTACTTTCTTTGGATGAAATAAAGGATGTATTTCTACATGGAATTACTATTTTTCAGGTAGCACTTTTCTATATTCTTACTTACGTTATCTATAAGGCACTTGGTCGTTACATTTACTTTAAACCAGAAGAGCATGCATCAAAGATAAATCGCACATTCCTTGCGGTCTCTCTAATAGTTGTATTCATTCATGTAATTAATATATTTTCTATCTATTTACCTTTTCTACCAGAATATCGATGGTTTTATGCAGTATGCACATTGGTTATTATTTTTGCTCCGCTCAGCATCATTTCTTATCGATTGATATGGAAATATGAGCACGGAAGCAGGAACCCACGTAAATGGCACTATTACTACTTGCCATTACCAGGAGACTATTATAAAACCCCAGTTTCTAAGAGTGAGAGTGACGGATCTATTTCACGTAGTTGGGAGGAAGAGGTAGTAGAAAGTACGAGTGAGAATATTCATTCAGACGCACTACTAAATATACTTGCACTCGTCGTTTTCATTTTTGTGAGTAGTACATGGACATATGAGAGTGCACTTACCTATGGATGGTTGGCATACCTATATTCGGGGGTTGCTTGTCTTACCATTGCTGGAATTTATCTAGACCATGCTGTTTTTTCATGGATTAGATATACGGAAAATAAAGTCAGACCACTTTTTAAGAAAAGGAAGTAGAGCACGAGACCCGTCGTTTTGGTAAGCTAAAAGAAATGTGAACGGACCAAGCAGGGCTTGGCCGACCACGGTTCTAACACGAGACGGCCGGGAAGATCTCACCAATACGGCTCTCGAATATACCGGGCGGTTTGCTACACTAGATTCGTTATATATTCACTTTGCGACCAATGAAAATATAAGCCTGTTCCGTTTGAGTTCAATTTTGGACAATTAATATCAACGAATTTCAATCCGTTCATATGGCAAAAGGGCACGATCGTCAAAAAGAAAAGAAGAAACCGAAGAAGGACAAGGCAGCGAAGACCAACGGGAAGTAATTGTAGAAAAGCCGGCGCCCCAAGGGCGCCGGCTTTTCTATTGGCCGCATTGATACCGAGGTCGACGTAGTGTAAAAACGCCCGTCCGGCCATCCCTAGGCTTACGCCCTAGGGATGGCCGGACGGAACCCGGCGTTTTTGCTATCTGGGGAGTCGGCCGCCACCGACTCATATTTATAATGTTTGCTTACGCAAACATATGATAGTAGTGTGGAGCGCTATGTCGAGGAGCGACGGACTCATCACCTTTAATAACGTGTCGTATGAATACGATCCGACGAAGCCGATATTGATCGGGGCCAGTTTTTCGGTGCGCCGCGGCGCGAAGTTCACGCTCATGGGACAAAACGGGGCGGGGAAGAGCACGCTCTTCAATCTCATTATCGGTTCACTTAAACCCGACAGTGGAGCCGTGAACGTTTTGCCGCGCACTTCGATTGCCATCTCCCGCCAAGTCATTCCTCGTGACGAACTTAAGCTCACCGTGCGCGACTTCTTTCGGAAAGTTTTTAACGAAGTGGTCTATGATATCGATCCAAAAATTGACGACGTGCTCGAAGTGGTGAATCTGGCTCCCGAAACTAAAGATGAGCGCGCCGCGCTTAAAGAACGGTTGATGAGCAGTTTTTCTGGCGGGCAACAGGCCCGCCTCCTGCTCGCGTCAGCGTTAATCCAAACGCCGGACGTGCTACTACTCGACGAACCGACCAACAACCTTGACCGTGAGGGGATTGAACACTTGACCAAATTTTTGCAGGAATACCGAAAGACGGTGGTGGTCATCTCGCACGACGCGGATTTCCTGAACTCATTTACGCAAGGGGTTTTGTATCTGAACACACAAACCAAAACAGTTGAGCAATACGACGGCAATTACGAAGACGTGTTGGAGGAGATTGCCGCACGCGTGGAAAAAGAGAAGCGCCAAAACGCGCAACTAGAAAAGGAGATTAGATTGAATAAAGAAAAAGCGAACTTCTTTGCCAACAAAGGCGGCGGTATGCGACTCGTGGCTAAGCGCATGCGCGAAAAAGTCGATGAATACGAGGAGAACAAAGTGGAGGTACGCAAGGAAGACCGCACCATTCGACCTTTCGTTATTGGAACGGAGAAGGGAGTGCCGCTCGAGGTACTCAAACTGACAGCCTACAAAGTCATTAGAAATCACAAGGCAAAAGAGGTACCGTGCAACATCACTCTCAAGCGCGGCGAACACTTGCAGATAATCGGCCCTAACGGTATCGGCAAAACCACCCTACTCGAATCTCTCGCCAGCGGTCATGCCAGTGGTGAACATGTGGCGCCGGGCGTCACTATCGGCTACTACCGACAAGACTTTTCAAACTTGGATTTTGATCAATCCGTTCTTGATTGTTTGTTATCAGCCATGTCGAAGAAGGTGGAGGAAAAAGCGCGCGCTACCGCCGCCGGTTTTCTCTTAACCGGAGATTTGGTGAAAGCCAAGATTGGCACATTATCAGAAGGTCAGAAGGGGTTGGTGGCTTTTGCCCGACTGAAACTATTGGAGCCTGGACTCTTGATTTTGGATGAACCGACCAACCACATCAACTTCCGTCACATACCGGTTATTGCCGAGGCTCTCAATAATTACGAAGGCGCGATGATTCTGGTTTCTCACGTGCCGGAATTCGTGTCACAGATCCGTATCGACCACACCCTTGACCTCAACAAGAAAACGAAACAGCCAGCGACGGACATGGTGACATCTCGACTCCGCCAAAATCAGCAGGGCTTATAATTAAAAGTATATGGAAATATATACGATACTTATTGCGCTGCATGTGATTGGCACCATCCTCGGTACGGGCGGCGCGACGTTGGCGGAGTTCCAAATCGTGCGCTCACTGAAAGACAAGAAAATAAGCGATGATGAGCGGGCATTGATGCATGTTAACTACGGCATGATCCGCGTGGGCATGGCGACACTCCTGGTGTCGGTCATCGGTATGTTTTGGTACTTCTATTCCACCGGAAGCGATCATCTTTTAACGAGCGAAAAAATCTGGATCAAGGAACTTATGTTCGTCATGATCTTTATCAACGCCGTCGCCTTACAAAAACGCTGGATACCACTGTGGCTCGGTGCCAGCGTGTCCTTCACTTCCTGGTGGGGAGCAACAATCCTCGGTCTCGCCGGACATCTGCCATACACTTTCTCCACGTATCTAGCCGGTTACGCTATCGCCATATTCGCGGTGGCCGGTGTTCTGCACCTCGTGCGACAAGTAAGCAGTGGTCCGGCCAAGACGGCGAAGAAAAACGTGTCTCTATTGATAGCGGCGTTGGTGTTCATGGCGCTCTTCGCCATCTTCTATCAAGTACTGACCAAACCTTCCGACGTCGAGACGGAATCGGAGATGGCAGAAGTCGCCATCGTGCGCGAGCTTAGTTCCACGGTTTCCTATGACGTGCCCGGTGGCTCGCACACGGTGCGATTCACGGTCGGGGTGGACGAGGACGGCGTTATCGGTCGAGTTTCCGGTACAGACACCACCGATCCGGAACATCAGGCCAACGTGGACAAATTCGCCACCGCTCTGACGACCATGATCAAGGGGAAGAAACTCAGCGAACTCGATGCGGTCGATATGGTAGGTAGTTCTAGCCTCACCACCGCCGCCTTCAACGAAGCCTTGGCGGACATCCGCGCCCAGATCTGACCGATGTCGACAAAATTTTCCTTCGAAGCTATCGGCACGCACTGGAATATAACGGTCGATGATCGCGAGCTTCGTGAAACTGAGAGGAATGCGATCTTGTCCTACATCGCCGACTTCGATAAACGTTTCTCGCGCTTCAGGCCAGAGTCGGAAGCTAATCGTTTCAGGGAAGCGTCAGCGGGAACATACGAGATATCACCGGAGTTCGCTCGGTTACTGGAACGAGCCCACGAACTTCGACGTTTGACCGCCGGTCGATTCGACCCGGCCGTCGCCAAACTTCTCGAAACAGCTGGGTATGACGCGACTTACAGCCTTAGACCAAAAAAAGAGGTCACCTCTTTCGTTCTGCCCGAATGGAGTCTTTCCGGGACGAGTCTCCGGATAAACGGGCCGGTCGCTTTCGATCTAGGGGGCATCGGCAAAGGTTACTGCATCGACAGGGTGACGGAGCTACTGCGGGGCTTTGACTTGCGCTATTTTTTAGTGGAAGCCGGCGGCGACGCTTTTGGCACCACCAAGGAAACCGGCGAACCCTGGCGCGTGGCGCTCGAATATCCCGGGAGGCCGGGCGTCGCCGCCGGCCTCGTAAACCTAGCTAACGACGCCGTCGCCGTCTCAGATACCTTCCGCCGCCGCTGGAAAGATTGGAGTCATATAGTCGACGCCAAAAGTGGCTCGTCGGTCACGCGCGTCATAGGAGCCATAGCGATCGCTCCTAACGCTTGGGGCGCCGATTGCATGACCTCCGCTCTTTTTTTCTCCGACGAGACCGCCTATCCGCGAACGGCTCGTATATACGAAGCCGAATACCTGACATTCAAAGAAGACGGTCGGTGCCTCAGAAGTGCCAATTGGTCAGGCGAACTGTTTGATGACACTCGTCACCGACCGCGCCCGTAAACACTACGCAGTTTCGACACATGCTCTTCGTAGTCGACGGAACAGTGAAAATTAGCTTCGCTGTCATGGAAATAAAATAGGCAATCGGTGGTCTTCGGATTCAGAGCCGCCAAGATCGATTCGATCGACGGGTTCGATATCGGGGTAGGAGGAAGGCCTTTGTTTTGATAAGTGTTGTAAGGCGAGTTTAGATATTTATCAGCGGGAGTCGGCACCGGCCACCAAGGTTGATCGGCCCGTTCTCCCTTGATGTATTGCAAAGTGGCGTCGAGCTGAAGCGGCATGTCGATGAAAAGACGGTTCCAAATGACGCCAGATATCTCCCGCATGTCAGTGAAGTCGCGCGCCTCGCGCTCCAAAAGTGAAGCGATGGTGAGAGCTTCGTTCAGAGGCAAGATCTCCTCGGCCTCGTCATCGTAACGTGCCAGCACCTCGGTTTCGAAACGCTCGTTCACCATGACGGCCACGTCCTCGGGCGAGGCGTCGACGGAGACCAAGTAACGTTCGGGATAGAACTTACCCTCGGACAAGACCGGGTCGTTGGACGTCACCAGTGACATGAATCTTTCTCGCTCGTTTCTGTCCCAGCGCAGAATGGAGCCGAAGTTGGCCGCGATCTCTTCTTTACGTTCTCCAGGAAATATCACTAAGAGACGCCCGCCGGGAATGGCCATCTGGTACCAGGACGAACGTGAGAGTTTGGCGATGAAACGAGCGAACTTGCCCGTCGGTACCAACGAGGGTAGGTGCCAGCGCGCTCGGCCGCCGCTCTCAAGAAATTGATCCAACTCCGGATTCTCGGTGATAATCTTGCGATCGGGATCTACGCCCACCGGGAACGGAGCGACCGCCACCTTCGGTTCGGTCAGAGGAAAATCGATCGTAATGGCCGTCACGATCGTCAGCGCCGTGAACAAGAAAAAGGCCAAAAGCAAAGCGCCGTAGACGCAACGGGCGGCAAAAGCGAAGCGTTTCGGCAAAATTCGAACCTTCAACTGCTTTGGCAGTCTTATAGATCGCAGGCGCCGGAGTTGCTTGTTGACGAAGCGCGATGAACGCATACTTCCGTATATTGTAGCAGACCAGGAAAGTTATGAGCGCTAGGTACTTGAATAAGTCTGGTTATCGTGCTTTAATGACACCGCAAAGCAGTTCTCCTTGGGTCACTTCCAATAGACGCGCCAAAAGCGCGAGGTCGCGGAAGATCACGAACAGGTGTAGAAGGACTTTGTCTCTCGCCACAAGCGGGGGATTAAAAAGATAATTTGTACGAATGACAGGAACAATCGCACGTCTCACCGACCGTGGTTTCGGCTTTATCAAGCCAGCCGAGGGCGACAAGGACGTATTCTTCCACGCTCGCTCTCTCGTAGACGTCATGTATGACGATCTTCGCGAAGGTGAGGCAGTTACCTTCGACCTCGAAGAGGGTCCGAAGGGCCCTGCAGCCATCAACGTGAAGCGCGCCTAAATAGAGCGCTGAAACAAAGACGCCGGACCC
>DBEA01000016.1:29389-30637 GCA_002293845.1 Patescibacteria group bacterium UBA918
GGGTCCGGCGTCTTTGTTTCAGAATTATGGTAAAATGAAAACGTTAACATTTAAACGAACAAGGATCTATGGAAGAGAACTCCAATGAGCAAACATCCGCAAAAAAGGGCTGGGTGGCCATCGTGGTCGTTTTGGCCATATTAGCCATAGCGGCGGGCGCTTACTGGTATCTGCAGAAATATGCAGAGGCGCCGACGGACGCCGAGGGAGGTGAAGCCGCGCTCGTGGTGGACGGCACAGAGATTGACCGGGCTACCCTGGAACGAAGCGTGGAACAAATCACGAGTACTTACGCCGCACAGGGGGTCGACACCTCGACCACCGAAGCTGGCGCCGCCATCCGCGAACAGGCGATCACCGCCCTCGTCAACCGACAACTCATGATCAATGCCGCCACTGAAGCCGGTATCGAAGCGAGCGTCGAGGAGGTGGAGGCGCAGTTTCAGACGGCGCTTCAGAATGTGGGTGGTCAAGAAAATTTGACAGCGGCGCTCTCTGAGATAGGCATGACCGAGGCAGAGCTCCGTTCGGACATCAGAAACGACGTGATCATTAACGGCTATTTGGAAGCCAAACTAAAGATCGGCACACTGAGCGTGACCGATGAGGAGGTACAGGCCGCTTACGATACGGCCGCCGAGGCTAACTCTGAAGAGGTGCCGCCCCTTGAGGATGTGGCCGAGCTGATCAAGAATCAGTTGCTTATGGAAAAACAACAGCAAGCGGTAGCGGCCGAACTGGAAAGACTGCGTGCCGAAGCCGATATCGAGATCCTAGTGTAGGACAGGACACGAAAAAACGGGCAAGGGCCCGTTTTTTCGTGTCCGACCTGTAGGGTTGCAATAAACGACAAAATATGCTATAGTAAAAAAGACCTTCGCAGGTTACCAACTAAGGCCTCCAGGACAGTATCTAGTCTGACGGTCTCATTTCAGAAATTCTCATGATCAGCAAAAACGTTAAGGCTCGAGCCATCAAGGCCGTTCGCAGACACGAGGGCGATACCGGATCTCCAGAGGCGCAAATAGCGATCTTGACCAAGGGGATCGCCGCGCTCTCGGCTCATTTGCGCAAGAACGCCAAGGACTTCCACTCGCGCCGCGGCCTACTTCAGATGGTGGCCGACCGCCGCAAGCACCTGCGCTACTTGGAACGTAAGAACAAAAAGTCTTACGAAGCCATCATAAAGAAGCTCGGACTTAAGAAATAAGAATCGCTATCGATTCTCAGGCGGCGCGGGGCGAAAGC
>DBEA01000016.1:30835-73918 GCA_002293845.1 Patescibacteria group bacterium UBA918
AGCCCGGCGCCGCCTGCGGTATAATCCTGCGAGGGGTCATTTTATACGAGCAGCAAGAGTGAATTTGATATTTTCAACTTTACGCTTTCGATCTAACTTTAATTCATATGTCAGTTATCAAGCACCCGGAACAACGGGTAGCCATACTCATCGACACACAAAACCTTTACCACAGCGCTAAGAATCTTTATAAGTCCAAGGTCAATTTCGGAGCGGTGGTCAAGACCGCGCTCGGCGGGCGCAAACTCATCCGAGCGCTCTCCTACGTGGTCAACACCGAAAGTGGGGAAGAGGCCCCGTTCTTCGAAGCCCTAGAAAAACTCGGTATCGAGATCAAGACCAAGGACCTCCAGGTGTTCTATGGCGGAGCAAAAAAGGCCGACTGGGACGTCGGTCTAGCTATAGACGCCATCAAGCTCGCCCATAAGGTCGACGCCATCGTCATCGCCTCCGGCGACGGTGACTTCGTGCCTTTGGTCGAGTACATCAAATCGCAAGGTTGTCAGGTCGAAGTCGTCAGCTTCGGCCGCTCGTCCTCGCAAAGATTGCGCGACAGCGTCGACGATTTCACCGATATGGACGCCGACCCTAAAGAATTCCTGATCGGCTACCGCCCGATGCGGGCTCGCAGAACTCAAAATGGCAACGCCTCAGTATCGGACCGCATCAAGACCGTCGGCACCGATACCGATGGTATATAACTCCTGATCGTAACGCACAGGAAAACCGCGCCCCTGGCGCGGTTTTCTACGCACGACGAAAAATATTTCGCTAGGCATGCGATAATGGGAACGAAAGATGTCCGGAACGACGACAAAAATTCAAAGAGTGAGGACTTTTCAAAGCGACATAGCGTCTGCCAAAGGCTCCGTGCCCGAAACGCAGCCGGCGGCAAGGACGATGGATCGCGCGCCCCGCATCACGTTACCGCCGGTTCTAAACGAGAAAAAACCGGAGCCGATACCTCCACCTGTGCACATCCCGCCGGCGGCGACATTAACTACCGAAACTCCCGTTTCGAATCAAGCGATATCGTCAGCCCTCGCCGCACAGCCGATCGCCGGCGGCGACTCGAATACAATTTCTGAGACATCAAGCAAGACCTCGCTTGACGATAAAAAAGACGGTTCAATCAAGACGTTACCCGTCATACCGACGTACGAGCCCGTTCGAGTGACCGGCGTTACGGACGACACCGAGAGTCGCGGCACCGTCATCACCGATCAAAAGCGTAAGCGTTTTAGGTTGCTACCGGCGATCTGGGAAGCATTGACTCAGTGGTTTGAAAAAACAGAAAACAAGATCCAGAAACGAGCGGAAGCGAAGCGCGCATCCATCCCTACAGTGCGCAGTGCCGAAGCTAGGAAGGAAACGATTCAAAAAGCCGCCGCCGTAAGTGCCATCTCGCCGAAAGACGATCATACCAAGTTGACGGAAAACCTCCCACCAGTTTTGAAACGAGAGGCGCCCACGTCCGGGTCGCCAGTGGTCATCGCTAAGAAAGAATCGGTACCTGCGCCGACTTGGAGCCACTTCGACGACACGGGCGTTCAACATAATGACACCATCGCGACCGATGCCGCACCTCAAGCGCCGGCGGTCAAGATACCAGCGACTCCTGTGATCCCGCCTCCTCCCACCATTCCCCAACCTAAGCCGAGCGATCAAAACGACAAGGTGCGCGTCGAAGTGGAACCGATAACCGTCGACATCGGTCGGCGTTCACCGCCCGTAACCACCAGACGAACCCCGGCTCGAGGACGTCGAAATTTCCGCTGGTTGTTTTATGTCGGGGTGACGACCACGGCGATAGTAGCGACCGTGTCGGGAGTCGCCGTGGTGAATTGGCTATTGCACGTGCCCTCGACGACGACCCTTCCGATCGCGACGCCCGATCTGCCAGCTACTTTCGTCACGCCTGTGCCTCAAGCGCCAGTAGTCAAAATACCTCTGACCCGCACTCGTAGCGAATGGTACGCGGCCGTTTCTCAGGCCACCGGTAGCGACACGATCACGATAGTGCCGATCATCAACATCGGTGGTGCAGAAAACCAGATAGCGACAGAGGACATGCTCGCTACCCTCGCTCTCCGAGTCGAGCCGGCACTGACGAGGTCGATAAAAGACATCACGTTCATGAAGTCTGCCGGCAAACCGGTCATCGTCCTTAAAGTCGCTTCGTACGATTCCAGTTTCGGCGGGCTGTTGCTGTCGGAAAATATGTTGAGTACTGAACTCGAACCTCTATTCGGCTCGGTAGTGACCGCCACTTACAAACCCGGGACAGGAACGGTGCCTCCGGAGTTCGTCGACGAACTGGCCGACAACCACGACGTTCGGGTGTTGAAGGACGAGGTCGAGACAGAGAGGTTAGTGTATGGATTCGTCGATCAAAGCACGGTGATAATTGCGCCGGACAAAGACACTTTCGTTTTCATAGCCTCACTGTTGCGCTAGAGCGAGACGCCGTCGCTCTGATATACTGTAAAGATGAACATAGACAGATATCGCAAAGCTCTGGAGGAAGAGGCCTCTGAACTAAAGTCCGAACTTGAGGGTGTGGGAATACAGAACCCCGAAGTGAAAACCGACTGGGTAGAGCGGGCAGACGACCTAGACACGGTCAATGCCGACCCGAACGACGTGGCCGACCGCACCGAAGAGTACGATGAGCGCCGCGCCGTTTTGGCGACGCTCGAAGGTCGTTACAATGACGTCAAGCGCGCGCTCAACAAGATCGACGACGGCACTTATGGCGTCTGCGAGGTCTCCGGCGAACCGATCGAGGAGGATCGTCTCGATGCCAATCCGGCCGCCCGCACCTGTAAACAGCATATGGACCGACAAGCGGCATAAGACAACTCTCTGGGTAATCCTACGCCATCACCACATCATGTCTATCGCTCGCACATTCACAGCACAACCTGGCGTATCTCGAGGAGACATGATCACCATCGAAGCAGACCTCTCTCGAGGTCTGTATTCGTTCGCGGTCGTCGGACTTCCGGGAAAAGCCGTCGAGGAAGCTAAAGATCGGGTGAGTGCCGCCATAAAAAATTCCGGCTTTAAATCGCCTAAGAGCGATAACAGCAAGATCGTCATCTCCTTAGCACCGGCGGACCTAAAGAAAGACGGGCCGTTATTCGACCTACCGATCGCCGTCGCCTACTTACTTGCCGCCGGTGCCATAAAAGGCGACGTCGAGAAGACATTGTTGATCGGTGAATTGTCACTGGACGGTACGTTACGCGAAGTGCGAGGTGTTTTGAGCGCCGTCGCGGCCGGGAAGCAAGCGGGCTTTACTGAAGTCATCGTGCCCGAAGGGAACGCCGCCGAAGCGGCGCTGATCGACGATATCATCGTACGCGGCGCCGCCTCGCTTAAGGACGTCGTCGATCATTTGGACCACGCACGCGACACTCATCGCACCTTACCGGTAATTCCTGAAACTCGGTTGTCGGATTCTTGGGCCGAGACGCATGTGCGTTTAGAAGACATTAAGGGTCAAGAGAGCGCCAAGCGGGGCCTGCTCATCGCCGCCGCCGGCCTGCATAACCTGATCATGGCCGGGCCGCCGGGCACCGGCAAAACCATGTTAGCGCGCGCCTTCCAGGGTTTATTGCCGCCACTCTCTAAAGAAGAAGCTTTGGAAGTGATGGCTATTCATTCGCTGGTGGGTCCTTTGTCCGACCGGGTCTCTTCGTTACCTCCGTTTCGCACCCCGCACCACACTGCCAGCCACACTAGTTTGGTAGGCGGTGGGGCAAACCCTCGCCCGGGCGAAGTGACACTATCGCATCACGGCGTGCTTTTCATGGACGAGTTTCCCGAGTTCGACCGGCGCTCGCTCGATGCCCTGCGACAGCCGCTAGAAGATCGCTACGTCACCATCTCTAGAGTGAAAGGAAGCGAGAAGTTTCCCGCCGACTTCGTGCTCCTAGCCGCTCTGAATCCTTATCGCGGAGTCGAAGACGGTTCGACCGACTATGCCGCGGCGATGATGGACACTTACAAGAACAAGATATCGGGACCGATCCTCGACCGCATCGATCTATGGCTCAACGTGCCACATGTGGATTACGAAACATTGACCACGAAGACGGCCGACAACGACGAAACCAAAAGGGCCCGGGAACGAGTACTCCGAGCGCGAGAAAGACAACGAGCGCGGTTAGAGAACAAAAAAGCCGCGGTTAATTCTCGAATGTCGAGTCGTGAACTGGAAGAGCTGGTGCCCTTATCACCGGAAGTGAAAGATATATTACGCCAGTCGTCCACTAAGTTGAATCTTTCGCCACGCTCGTTGCATCGACTGATCAAAGTCGCCCGCACTATCGCCGACCTAGAGGATACCGACGACCTGGCGTCGGCACATATATATGAAGCTCTGCAGTATAGGGTGAAGTTTTGAGTTAGCTTAAAGCGAATAGCTTATAGGGAACAGGAAACGGCCGCCCCTTCGGGGCGGCCGTTTGACTATATATTAATGTATCAAAGCTAGCGCGAAAATGGATACTAGAAATCTCGAATCCTTTCTAGAATGAAATGCAAGGCGCGCCAGGAAAATAATACGAGCCGCATATGGACATACGGTGAGAATTATTTTACCGCAGCGCAATGCCGCAGTTCGCCTAGAAAGGGTTCGAGGCGCCGCGGACTTCGAAGTGGAGATGAGACCCTGTCGACTTACCGGTATTGCCGACCCCACCAATCGACTCGCCAGCGTCCACTTTTGAACCTACGCCGACGCCGACACTGGACATGTGCGCATAGAGAGTCTGCACGCCATTGGCGTGTTTGATGACGACGTAGTTGCCGTAACCACCGTTCCAACCACTCGATTTAGCGACAATGACCTCGCCCGAGGCAGCGGCCCTGATCGAAGTTCCGACCGCCGCGGCCAAGTCGACGGCGTTATAGCCATGGATCCCTTGCGTGCGCACAGCGCCCGGAACCGGATTGACGAAAGATCCGCCACCAGTACCCTTGCTCGCTGTGCGGGTAGGGGACGAAGACTTGGTCGACGATTTTTGCGGTGTAGCTTGATGCATGACCCCGCCTGGCACCACCACAGTATCGCCGACAGAGATGTCGCTGGCCGAAGCGAGACGATTATAGGAAAGGATGTCACTCACCATGCCTTCGACTTGTTCGCTGGTCTCGGCGCCGTACTTCTTAGCGATCGAAGCTAAGGTTTCCTTCTCCTTAACCACGTGCCTGACGCCGGTTATCGGCAAGATCACTAGCGTATCTCCAGGTTGGACCGACTTAGGATCATCGATGTCGTTGGCCCACAAAATGGTATTGACGGACACTCCGTACATCTCGGCGATATGTGACAGTGTCTCGCATCGCTCGGGGGTGCAAGGCCTGACCACGTGGACGCTGATCTCGCCACCAGACTTGTCCGTACCTGAGCTCTCGAGGTCGAAGGGGCCACTCGAAGCTAAGGTGCCCTCGTCGACTATGATGTCACCGCCGCCTTGGTTGGCTTTCAGGTCAGGACCGGTCGAGGCCGACAATAGCTTTATATCTCCGGCCGCGCGCTTGCCGGCCGACTTCTCATATACAAAAGTGCCTCCCGAAAAAATGCCGCCGACCGAACTAAACACTCCGGCGTGCACCGATAACGGAATGATCACCATCAAGAAAACGAGTGCCCCGCGCCCGATCTTGCCTGCAGGCAAATAGGGGACTCGTCTGGCTATGGCCTGAAAAGGTGTCGGTTTACCATCACCACCTTCAGTTTCTGTCTTACTGCTTGTTATATGTTCTTAGTTAAGGTCTCGCCGCCAGGCAACCGCTACGGTATCTCAAACAAAAAGAGCGTCTAACGCTCGGAGCGAAACCCGGCCGAGGGCCGGGTGCATACATGATACTAGAGAGGTAGGTAGAGACAATTGACTAAAGGTGAGTTTTCCACTGATGCGAAAAACGGCGTTTCCGAGCTTGTTTATCTGGCTTTTTTAGCTATTGACAAACTCGGATGATGTTACATGCTTTTGAAGCCGCTCCGTGGCGGTCGATTCGGCTTAGGAATATTCTCTCCCTCAACTATAATAGACGCTCGCATGAACTATTTAAACGAGCTGAACGAAAAACAGCAGGAGGCGGTGCTCGCCACCGAAGGTCCGTTGTTGGTATTGGCAGGCGCCGGTAGCGGCAAGACCAAGACCATCACCCATCGAATAGTCCACCTGATACATGCCGGCGTGGCTCCAAGAAACATACTGGCGGTCACCTTCACCAATAAAGCGGCCAAGGAGATGCGCGAACGGGCCATGGACCTTATCCGGCGGTTTCCCGGGTCCGCACGTTCGCTAGATGACGGTTCGGTGCTGGTGACCACCTTCCACTCGCTCGGCGTGCGCATCCTGCGCGAGTTTCACGAAGCCGCCGGATTACGGAGACATTTCACGATCTACGACCGTGCCGATAGTGTAAGAGCGATCAAGGCGGCACTGGAAGCGACCGGATACGACCCCAAAGAATTCGAACCGAGGAAGATACTGTCCATGATCTCCAGAGCCAAGGGGGACGCCCTGTCGCGCGACGATTTCGCCGATAGCGCCGCTTCATATCCCGAACGGGTGGCGGCAGAGGTCTGGGAAAGATACGAAGAGAGATTGCGCGACGATCACGCGCTCGACTTCGATGATTTGCTCTTAAAAACGCTCCGACTGCTTCAAAGCAACCCGGCGGTCAGACAAACTCTCCAAGATCGTTGGCGCTACATACATATAGATGAATACCAAGATACCAACCGCGTCCAGTATGAAATCGCCAGGATATTGGCCGGAGAGAGACGTAACATCTGCGTGGTAGGGGATATAGACCAGTCGATATACTCTTGGCGGGGGGCCGATATCAAGAACGTTTTGCAGTTCGAAAAACATTTCCCTCAAGCCCAGACGATATTGCTCGAAGAGAACTATCGGTCGACCAAGACCATCATAGAGGCATCGAATAAAGTGATCGAGAAGAACAAAAACCGCGTACCCAAAACCGTCTTCACGCAAAACGACACCGGAGAGAAAATAACGCTTTTCGCCGGTTTCTCCGGAGCTCACGAAGCCGAGTATGTGGCGATGTCAGCGAAGAAACTCATCGAAACCGGAGCCGCCGCTTCCGACATAGCCGTGTTGTTTCGCACCAATTTCCAATCGCGAGCTCTCGAAGAGGCGTTCTTGAACATGGACGTTCCGTATCAGGTGCTGGGCGTGAAGTTCTTCGAACGCAAAGAGGTCAAAGACGTTTTATCCTATCTGCGGCTCGCGCTTAATCCTGGTTCGACCGCCGATCTGGCGCGGGTGATAAACATGCCCGCCCGCGGCATCGGCCCTTCGACGGTACTCAAGATACTCGAAGGCAAGCGCGACGAACTTAAAAGCGCGGTCCTCAACAAAGTCGAGGCCTTCGACACTATGATGATGGACATCGCCGACTCGGCCCGAACCGAAAAGCTTTCACAGACGCTCAAGTTCATTATCGGCCGTACCGGTATCGAGATGCACCTTAAAAAGAACGGTACTGAAGAAGACCTGGAACGGTTAGAGAACCTGCGCGAACTCGTGTCACTAGCGACCCGTTACGACGAGATGGGTCCGGAGGAGGCGGTCGAAGCCTTGCTCGAGGACGCCGCCCTGCAAAGCGATCAAGACGAGATCAAAGATAAGGAAGAAAAGGACGCAGTTCGTCTCATGACAGTCCATGCGGCTAAGGGTTTGGAATTTCCATACGTGTTCATCACTGGTCTAGAAGAAGGACTTTTTCCACATCAACGGCTCGATGAGAAAGGGATAGACGAAGAGGAGGAGCGCCGCCTCTTCTATGTGGCGCTCACCCGCGCCGGCAAGAAACTCTGGCTCACCTATGCGCATTCGCGAGTGATCTATGGTTCTTCTGGGGTCAATCTCCCTTCGTCATTCCTGAGCGATATCGATGAGACTCTACTCGAGATCGATGGTGCGGCCAAAGGACGCGGGCAGGAACGCCGAGGCGGACTACTAGATGACTGGGACGACGATCTGCCCACCATTAGCCTCTAGCGTCTTGGCCGATCAAGGCGCTTTTTTATTTGGCGAGAATCACGTATGCTGGCGATCATGAACGAAAAGTTCGAGACCAAGAAATCCCTGGGGCAACATTTTCTGAACAGTGCGGCCGTTCCGCGTCTCCTATGCGACGCTGGGGACGTCAAAAAAGACGACCTGGTGTTGGAGATCGGACCCGGCACGGGCGTTCTCACTCGGGAGATACTCGCTCGCGGCGCGACGGTCATAGCGCTCGAAGCCGACCGCCGCGCCATCGAGGTGTTAAAACGCGACTTTGCCGCCGACATCTCGTCCGCGCGCTTGCGCGTCGTCGAAACCGACGTCAGAAAACTAGATCTACGCTCTCTGGGGTTGGCCGACCACTCGTTCAAGGTGGTCGCGAACATACCGTATTACTTGACCGGTCATCTCTTTCGTGTGTTTTTAGAAGGCGATACGCAGCCTAGAAGTTTGGTTTTTTTGGTGCAAAAAGAGGTAGGTAAGCGCGCGGCGGCAAACCTCTCTCGTGGAGGCAAGGAGTCTTTGTTGTCTCTTTCTATAAAAGCGTTCGGGGAGCCGGAATATATGAGGACGGTAGGGAAAGGACATTTCACTCCGCCGCCCAAAGTCGACTCGGCCATCATACGCGTCAGTGATATCGGCCGAGAACGTTTCGGGCGACTAGCTCCAGCGGCATTTTTCGAAGTCCTGCACTTAGGTTTCGGTGCCAAGCGCAAACAACTCTTGGGCAATCTAGCCAAAAGATACGACCGCCAGTCAGTGGCCAAAGCGTTCGAAGCGCTCGGGTTAGCGTCAGACATTAGGGCCGAAGATATAGACATCGACACTTGGATCAAGCTGGCTAAGAAATTGTCCTCTATGGGATAACGTTTCCAGGACGTCCCTCTTCGACTGTTATAATTGGAACGTATCATGACGAGATTCAATCCTCGAATCGTGGTGGCGTTCGCGCTTGGCTTGGTCTTGGTCGGCGGTTCTTTCGTGATGACCCGTGATCGAGATCCAAAGGAACCGGCGTCGATAGTGAAATCCGGAGAGACCGCTGGATCAGATCGAGGTAGAGGTTTCATACCCGTTGACGATGCCGATGATGATGGCCTCCCGGACTGGCAAAACACCTTCGATATCGCCACCGTCTACGTTGACGACACGACCGAGGACACGCTATCGGTGACCGGGGCTTTGGCCGTAGAACTAGCCAGCTCGCTAGGCACGGGGCAGGCGGGAGCGAACCTCGCCATGCCCAGTATCGGCGCACTAGTGGTTCGAGAGATGGTGGACAAAGACTACACTTCCGCCGACATACTCATCGGCAACGACGATAGTTATGCCGCCAAGAAAGCCTATGGAAATCGTGTGGCCCAGATCGCTATCGAAAACGCGCCTCCTAAAGATACGGAAGGGGAGTTAGTGATTTTGAACCGCGCCTTGTTACGAGACGATCCAACGGTGCTGATCGGACTCGATCCGACCATCCGTGCCTATGAAAAAATGTTAAGCGAGATGCTGAAGACTCCGGTGCCGCCATCGCTGGAGCGAGAACACCTCTCTCTCATCAACGTCTACCAGGCGATTCTCAACGATATCAAATCCTTCCGTCTCACTTTTGAAGACGCTTTGCCGGCCATGGCCCGTTTCCGCCGCTATCAAGCCGACGCCGAAGCTTTATACACGGCCATCGTACTTTTGTACCAAAAGCTAGACGCCGAGGGGATACAATGGACTGATCAGGACCCGGCATCGAAATTGATAAAAGTAGGCTGATATGAGATTTAAAGTCACCATTACGACCTTGTTGATGACACTGACCTTTTCCGGGTCGCTCCTGTTAAGCGCGCCCTCAAAGGCCGAAGCACAGCTAGGCGGACTTCTCGGAGGAATAGCTGGTCTACTCGGTGGCGGGGAACCAGTCCGTATCGTCAGCGATGTTTCGGAAACTACTATCGCTAACACACTAAAAACTGCCCTGATTGAGTTATCAAACGCCTTTATCGGCGGCGAAATATCGTCGATCAACCTCAAGGAAACCGTCCTCGACCCGATAGCTTGGAACATGGCCAAACAGCTCCAACAACAACTCACAGGAAATCTTTTAAAGTGGCTGGGGGGCCAGCTACCGGGACAAAATGGTCAAGCAGCTTTCATCCAAAATTACGGCAAGTACTACGCCCAACTGTCGGACGCGGTAGCGGGCGAATTCATCTTTGGAGATCAAGTCAGTGGTTTATGCTCGCCGGAGGAGGACCACCAGATCAAAGTACAAGTGTACGAATCTTTCGTCCAACAACGTAAGGAGGAAGAAGGAGCGATCTTTCAATGCTCTGATGAAAAAAACACCGGGCCAGAGAGTAGCGACCTAGACCAGATGTTCTTCGGTATCATGAGTTGTAGCGACGCCAATTGCGCTGGTTTCAAGGCTGAATATAAGCTATCCGTCAAACAACTAAACGCCTTTGCGAACGAGAAGCAAGTGCTCGATTATTCACGCGGCATGAGGACCCAGAAGATCTGCCAAACCGTCGCGGGTAGCGGTGGGACCGGCACCAGCACGGAGTGTGGCCTGGTCAGTCCGGCCTTTCTTTCAGCCGATACCACTTCCTTTATGTTGGCTCAGATGCCCGGGTTGCAACTCCTCGAAATGGACGAGTTCAACGAAATCGTATCGAACCTGATGTCGAACCTGACCAATCAAGCGCTTACGGGTCTTACTGGTGTCTTAGGACTGTCCGGCAATCCGACCTACAGTCGCAATGTCTTCGGTGAGGGAGGCAACCTGTCCTATGTCGACGCTCTTATTGCCGACGATATAACCAGTTACCAAACAGCGACCGGTAACCCTATAAGGGAAGCTTTGAACGTGGAAAAAGAATACGAAGCAATGCAGAAGGAAATAGCTGCTGAGCTCAAGGTAATCGAAGACAAATTAACGGCCGACACTGCCGAGTTTGCCGGCTGTTTCGATCTCGAACTGACTCCTGAACTCGAAGAGGCCAAAGCCAACAACGCCACCGGTCTCGCTATCGCTTCCACCTCTATCGCCATCCTGACGACACTCGATGCGCAATACGCCAGCTCGACCTCTGCCAGCGCCAAAGGCGCGGTCATGAGTACTTTCATCAGCTACAAGAACCAGGGGCTATTCCGTACCGACTACGACAATCAACAGTTTAAGGTAACCTATCTCGACTACACCTTCGCGGAAATGACCGACAAATTCAGGTATGATATAGCGGTAGAAAGACAATCATGCGGCGGCGAGTTCGATTACGAGGGAGTCTTGAATCCGCCCGACGACGCCTAGTGCCAGCGGGGGTAAAAATCATGGGAGTTTTAAATAGAAAAACGATAACGACAGTGCTCATCGTCATGCTCAGCGCGGTGATGTTTTTCTTTTGGACCAACACACCGGCTAGAGCACAGGACGGCAGTGTAGCCGAACAAATGCAATCCCAGGTGCAGCAGGCGACCCAGAAAACCCAAACGGCTCCGACATCTCCGACCCCTGATGACGACTACGGTATCGGCACCGTCGCGGAAAGTCTCAAGTTAGACGGAATAAACTACTACCTGTTCGTTATCATTGCCGGCATCGGTTCATTGATAGCTTGGCTCGGCGGTATTCTTTTCGACCTTTCTCTAAGCGCCTTCACGGCCAATATGGCCCCGCTAGTTGAAGAATTGGGATTACAGATAGCTATAGGTGAGATGTGGACCATCGTCAGAGACATCTTCAATCTCCTGTTCATCTTCGGTCTTATCTACGCCGGATTCAGGATCATCCTCGACGCCAACGATTCGTCTTCAAAAAAGACCATCGGCACCATAGTGATAGCGGCACTCATCATAAACTTCAGTTTATATTTCACCCAAATAGTGATCGACTTCACCAACGTGGCGGCGTATCAGATACACCAGATGATAGTCGGAAACAATTCGACCCAAAAGCATTTCGGATCTATACCCGTGCCCAGTACCTCCAGCCAGTTCTATCTTCTCTCGGGTCTAAACGAACAAAGGAGTGGCGGCGGCGATTCCATCAAAAACGAGATCGGGGCTGTAGCGGGAGGCAAACAGCCTTCGGACTCAAGCAGTCCGATCGGGGCCATCGCGCTCGGATTCATATTTTTGATATTCTATTCCTTACTCGGTTTCGTGTTCATTGCGGCCGCCGCGATGCTTATCACCCGCTTTTTCGCTCTCATTTTCTGGATGATCTTTTCGCCGATATTGCTTTTAGGACTGGTTTTGCCAAAGATGCAGTCACAGAGCGACAAGTGGCTGAAGCAATTTTTCAACCAGGCATTAGTAGGGCCGGTATTGGTCTTTATGATCTACCTTTCACTTCGCGCTCTTCAGGGATTGGGGGGCAGCGGTCGCGAACCTGGTCTCATGGCCACCATCATCTATTTGATGGTGGTTATAGCCTTTTTAGCGGCTTCGCTTAAGGTAGCTAAATCCTTCGGCGCCTATGGCGCCGACCGGGCAATGAGTATCGGAAACGGAATAAGGGGAAGCGTACAGGGGTTTGTGGGCAGAAATACTTTGGGACGAATGGGAGATGCTTATAATCGCCGCCTGGAAGAGCGCGGGGTATCCGATAAAAGTTGGCGACGTGGTATTGCTTCTTCCTTAGCTGGCTCTAAATACGGCAGTTCATACTCTAGAGAGACAGCAAGGAGTTCCGATGAAAAAGCAGCACAAAAGCGAGCCCGCTATGACCAAATACATGGGGCCCCAATTAGAGTTCCCGGTACAAGTAAGGCTATACCTTTCACACGCGGAAAAGGAAAAGACCGGCAAGGAATCGTGCAAAATATTGCCGCTGGCGGCATAGACATGGAAAAGGCAATTTCTGGTGCTTCTAATGAGCAAATCCTGGAGTTACTTGGTCAATACAAGCCCGGTACCGACGAGTATACCAAGTTGGTTGCAAACATGAGTGCCAGTCAATACGAAGCGGTTATGAAAGCCAAGCCCGAAGAGATGGACGACGGGGCTAAAGCCAAACTAAGCGCACAAAGAAAGACTGCGGTTGAAACATATCTAAACAAAAACGGAGGCTCTTTGGTTCAAAACATCAAGAACGCTAGCGATGCTCAACTGAAAGTCATCGGCGCAGAAGATATCGCTAAACATGCAGCTGACCTTAAACAGTCACAGTTTGACGACATTATGAAGAGTAAAGAGTACACTGAGACTGAGAAAAGCAATATTCGTACGGCGAGAGAGACCGAGTTGGATAATAGGTTCCAATTGAACCCTGCCACATTCTTTACAGGACGCAAAGACAAGGACGTTGCAAAACTCCCTAAGAAAATATTGGTCGACAGCAAAGCTGCACCTTATATCACCGGTGCGGCCTTAAAACAAATCCTTCATGAAGATACACTAGAACCTGCTGACCGCGTTACCGTCAGAGCCAATGTCACAGCTACGGGTAACGCGGCGGCTAAAAAATGGCTTATTACTCCCGAGGGGCGGCTTTTCTAAGATGGCAAAATATGGATAGTGTATTAGATAAAAAAAGCAGACTGGAGCTATTGAAAAAGGCACCGATTGAAGTACAAGAAATGTACGGCAATGAGGATTTAGGTGACACTCTCTTATCTTTGGCCAATGTGTTAAATATGAACGCGGATTCAGCATACGATAACTTGGCCTTGACCGTGGGTGACGTCATTTTACGTCTGTATAAAAAAAGTTTATTGCCACAGGTATTAAAAGACCGATTAGGCCTCAACGAGAACCAAATAACTATTGTTGTGGATGCTCTGTCTCCTTTCTTGGAAAGAATACCGGAATTACCATCTACGCCGGAACCCGTGCCAGCGATTCCGCCAACATCAACAACTGCACCTAACATTGAAGATGCGGCGAATAAGATGGTGCCGCCAAATGCATTGAATCTAGCTCCCCTAGCCGCGGTCAAACCCATGCGCACTTACTCCGACGACGTCAACATGAGCCGCGCTCACAGCTACGGCGCCTTCAGACCACAAGCAGAAGACGATACGGACGAGCCGACACACAGCAGTAGCCAGGACGACTTGATGAGAAAATAGAAATTAGAGAGTAGAAAGTAGTAGTAATGAGCCAAACTAAGTCATTTAAAGACCTGATCGTATGGCAGAAAGCCAAGGCTTTAGCCATAATGATCTACAAAATTACCGATGACTTTCCAAAATCAGAGCAATTCGGATTATCGAGCCAAATGCGACGATCAGCGGTTTCAATATCATCCAATATCGCTGAAGGATACAGGCGTTTTCACGCCAAAGAAAAACGTCAATTCACCAGTACAGCATTCGGGTCCGGTGCCGAACTTGAAAGCCAGCTAGAGATAGCTAAAGAGATTTACAGGGAATGTTCCTATCAGGAGGCGGAGGATTTGCTTGCTGATATAATGAAGATACTGAACAGTTTCTTATCGAAGTCATGAGTCCACTTCTACTCTCTACTTTCTAACTTACTACTTACTAAATCATATGAGATTCGAAGTTCCGCAATTCATCGAGATCGAGGATAAGATATTCGGTCCTTTGACCTGGAAGCAATTCGTGTACGTCGCCGGGGGAGCGGGGGTAGCGGCCGTGCTTTTCTTTTTCACTCCGTTCATAGTGTTTTTGATACTAGGTCTGCCGGTCGCCGCCTTTACCTTCATCCTGTCTTTCTATCCGGTCAATAATCGACCCTTTTCCATATTCTTAGAGGCCGCGGTCCGATATTTCAAGGGCACGAAATTATACCTATGGCGCAAACGGGGAAGTGGCGTATATAGCCAGCAACAAGCCGAAGAAGCGACCGCTCCGGTATACATGCCGCCCAACGACACTGGCCATATCGCCTCGCTCTCGCGCCGATTGGAAATGAAAGCTATCCAGAAAGAAAACATCTAGTCGCCTGAGCAAGGTGTTATCATACTGGTGATGCCGGCTCAGAAAAACACCACGCAGACATTCGTACCGTTGCGTGACATCAAAGACAACGTCGTGATCCTCAAAAATGGCCAGATGAACATGGTCATGTTGGCTTCGTCGATCAACTTCGCGCTCAAGTCGATCGACGAGCAAGAAGCGATCCTGAGACAATTCCAATCTTTCCTCAACACCATCGATTTTTCGATCCAATTTTACGTACAATCGCGACGCCTCAACATCAGGCCATATCTGGAACTACTGCAAAGCCGCGAAGAGAAACAGGACAACGATCTGATGAAGATCCAACTCCGCGAATATATGCAGTTCGTAAAAACTTTCACAGCCGAGGTCGATGTCATGAGCAAGAGCTTTTTCATAGTCGTACCTTATACACCGACCGCAGCGAACATTCAGAACAGCTTGGAGAGTTTCAAGAACGTCATAGGTAGCAAAAAAGAAGTGTACTTCGACGACAAGAATTTCACGGAGCACAAACTCCAGCTGGAGCAAAGGGTATCCTTGGTCGAGCAGGGTCTTTCGAGCATCGGCGTACGAACTATACTTCTCCAAAATGAGGAGTTGGTGGAGTTGTATTATCATATATTCAATCCGGGCGAGGCCGGCAACGTGGCGCCGAGTAGTAAGTAGTTTTTAGTTGTCAGTTTTTAGTGAATAGTGAATAAAATCAACTCTTTTAAAGACCTAACCGTGTGGCAAAAGTCATTTGATTTGGTCCTCAATGTCTACAAATTAACCGACGGTCTACCAAAGATCGAGCTGTACGGCCTATCTGACCAAATGAAACGATCGGCAACTTCTATCCCCTCTAACATCGCTGAGGGTTCAAAACGCGGGTCAAGAAAAGATTTCAAGCAATTCGTCAGAGTTGCCTACGGGTCATCTGCGGAATTGGAAACTCAATTGCTGTTAGCCAAAGAGTTGTATAATGTCGATATATCGAATCTGATATCAAACCTTAGCGATATACAAAAAATGTTATCGGGGCTTATCAAAAAACTAAGCACTGACAACTAAAAACTTCTCTATGGGCATTTTCGATCTTTTAAAAAAAGGTGGTACCAAGCAAGAGGGTATTCTCGATACCGAAAGCGCTTTGATGACGCTCGAGGACGTAGTGGCTCCCTCGGCCGTCCGAGTCGACCCGCGTAGCATAAACATCAGCGGCATGAACGCCCGCGTGTTCTTTGCCGTGTCATATCCGCGCTATCTCAACGACGGCTGGCTCGAACCGATACTCGACCTCGAGAAAGAACTCGACGTCTCTATAGTGATACACCCGATCGACACCGCCGAAACTTTAAAGAAATTTCAAAAGAAAGTAGCCGAGGTCCAGAGTCAGATCAACGCCAATGAGGAGAAGGGGATGGTGCGCGATCCACAACTCGAGGCCGCTTACCGCAACCTCGAAGACCTACGTGACAAGCTCCAACAAGCGGAGGAGAAGCTCTTCGACGTCGGTCTCTACATCGCGGTCTATGGCGCCGACGAGGAATCCCTCAACAAGACCGAAGCGGAAGTGAAAGGCATATTGGACTCGCGTCTGGTATATCTAAAGCCGGCTCTGTTCCAGCAGGAACAGGGTCTCAGGAGCGTTCTACCGACCATGACCGACGAGCTTATGGTGCACAGCAAGTTCAACTCGAGCCCGCTATCGAGTTTCTTCCCGTTCACTTCTTTCGACCTAACCTCGGACACCGGCATTTTATACGGCATTAACCGCCATAACTCCAGTCTGGTCCTATTCGACCGTTTTTCGCTTACCAACTACAACTCGGTCACTTTCGCCACTTCGGGTGCCGGCAAATCCTACACCACTAAGTTGGAGATCTTGCGTTCCTTGATGTTCGGTACCGAAGTCATCGTCATCGACCCGGAAAGGGAGTACGAATACTTGGCCGAAGCCACTGGCGGACGATTCTTCAACATTTCGCTCTCGAGCGCTCACCACATTAACCCTTTCGATCTGCCCGATCCGGAAGAGAATGAGGACCCTGAAGACCTACTACGTTCCCACATCATCGAACTGATCGGTCTGATGCGATTGATGCTCGGGGGATTGTCGCCCGAGGAAGAGACGATAATCGACCAAGCTCTACACGAAGTATACGCGCTCAAAGACATCAACGGCGACGCTTCCTGGAAGGGTATGGAATCGCCCCTTTTGACGGACTTCGAGATGGTACTGGCCGGCATGGATGGCAGCGACTCCTTGATCGCCAGGCTCCAAAAATACACCTCCGGCACTTGGTCGGGCTTCATGAACCAGCCCACCAACGTCGACATAAATCAAAAGTTCGTCGTTTTCTCGCTTCGCGACATGGAGGACGAACTTAAGACCGTGGCGATGTATATCATCATGAACCATATCTGGAACATGGTGCGCCGTCGACTACAAAAGCGCCTCATGGTCATCGACGAGGCCTGGTGGATGATGAAGAGCGAGGACACCGCCTCTTTCTTGTTCTCGCTGGCTAAACGGGGTCGTAAATATTACCTCGGCATCGCCACCATCACTCAAGACGTGGATGACTTCCTTCGTTCTCCTTATGGCGTGCCGATGATCACCAACTCATCCCTGCAATTTCTGATGAAGCAGTCGCCGACATCGATCGATCTCGTGCAACGCACTTTCAACCTGACGGACGAGGAGAAACTTCTACTTCTCGAGAGTAATGTGGGGGAGGGCATATTCTTCGTCGGTCTCAAGCACGTGGCCATCAAGGTTATCGCCAGCTACACGGAGGATCAGATCATCACTTCCGATCCGCATCAGCTCCTACAGATCAAACAAGCGCGCGCCGAACTAAAGGCGGCGCAGGGGTAGAATTATGTCGAATCTAGCACGGAAAGTAGTCAAAAAGGTGAGCAGGCGAGCCGATGCGGCGCTAGAACGTCCCGAATTACTGCGCAGAGTCAGGGCTCGCGAGCGCCGGAGAGATCGGGAACGCAACCCGCTCACACCAGAGGAACGCTCGATTCAACAAGCGAACGCTCGAAGACTTACCGGCGGCACTAGAGGACTGATCCGCCTCGCTCGGGGCAAAGGTCCGGCCAGTGCCTCTTTAATAATGGTAGCCACCGCTTCATGGGCCATCATCGCCGGCACAGCTTTTTTATGGCCGGTCCAAGCGATCATGGCTGTTGTATCGATCGGCACACTGGGTACCTTGCTGGTCTTGGACACGGAATGGGTCGGGTATCTCGATCTGTTCGGCTGGGTCTCTAGTTGGGGACAGGAAATGTTTTTTATCTCCCTCATTATCGTCTTCATCATCGGCTTTTTAGTGATGCTGACGGCTATATCCGTTTACACCATCAGGGGAGTCAGTATCGGCCAAAACCTCAGTATATTTGTCATGGCGATTTGTTTAGCCCTGTACGCGGTGCCAGTCGCAAATCTATTTCCTTGGATGTGGTTGTGGTGCTTCTACGTGGTGAAAAGCCAAGCGGACAGGTGACGAGTTGCGTTATACTTTAGGGACATGAACAGTTCGATCAAATCGACCGTCTTTCTGGGGTTTTGGCTGTTGCCCAGCATCGCGGCCGCGCAAATGTTTGCGCCTATCACAAGCATGCTCACCACCGCGAACGAAGCTCCCACACCTTCCGGATCCGTCGACGTAGTGATCGAGGGACAGACCTACAAACCCTCTTTCTACTCAGGTCGCGCCGAGCCCACTACCGGTAATGTTATTAGATTAGTGGCCATACCAGCCGGACGAGACCCTCAAGACTTCACCTACCAATGGACGGTGAATGGTAACGGCATCGCGGCAACCGGGCCAGTGGCCACTTTCTCAGACCTGTTCAGTACCAAACTGCGCGTCTCAGTGAACGTGGTCGATAATGACGGCGCCTTGTGGGCACGGAAAGACGAGATGATAACTCTATCAAAGCCACAGGTAGTATTCTACGAAGAGAATGTGCTTAGGGGTCACGGTTCGCGCGCCATAGTCGACAGCCACACCCTGATCGGGGAAGAGGGAGTGATCCGTGCCGAACCATACTTTATCGGCCTGCAAGCCGATCCCGCTTCGTATCGCACCGCATGGAAAGTAAGCGGTGGCCCAGTCGATTCCGGCGGCGATTGGCGCGAACTTTTGTTACAACGACCACAAAGTCCGCTCTCCAACTACCGGATCGAATTTTCCGCTCGCAACAATGACAACCTCGCGGAAGTTATCAGCGGGGGTTTCGACCTCAACTTCGGCCTATGAAATACTTAATCCTTATACCCGTCACCATTTGCTTGCCACTACTGGCACATGCCGAGTTCGAGCCTTTTCAGACCTTGCCAGGACTACAAAACGCCGGCAGTTTGACCACCCAGCAGTACATCAACGCGCTTTACGTCATCGCCATCGCGGCCGCGTCCATACTGGCGGTCTTTAAGCTTATGTGGGCGGGGGTGCAGTACATGCTGTCGGATGTCGTTACTAGCAAACAAAAGGCTAAAGGTGATATTCAAGGTGCTCTTCTTGGTCTCTTGATTATCCTGGCGGCTGTCACCATTTTGAACACTATTAATCCAAATCTCACGCAGATTAATTTTTTGCGAAATGCCGCTCCTGTTAATCCAGTACAAGGCAGCAATACAACACCGGAGGAAAATATAGTTAACGTCGTAGAAACTGAAATTGACTGTGGGGAAGAATTACGTTCATGCGGGGCGACAGATGAATCTGGAATGAATAATTGCACTTGTATCGACTAAAATGAAACGAACATTATTTATCATCATAGGAGGGGCGGCCTTGTTCCTGATATTTTCTTTATGGCTCTACTTGCTCCTTTTTGGGACACCGCGCTCGGTAAGTGAGGTGGTTGGCGATTTTGGTTTTGGTGATGTGACCGTCACCCCTATAAGTCCCGCCGAAACATCCACCGACGACACCACGCGGCAAATCGATCTTTCGACTGCCGGTACGCTATATCAACTAACATCCAAACCAGTCGCTGGTTTTGCTATCACGGCTACTGAAGACGGGCTTCGTGTGCTCTACGCTGAACGCGGCACCGGTCACGTGTATCAGATTGATGTTGTCACCGGCGAAGAAACCAGGTTGTCACAAAAGACATTGGTAGCCGTCAACCGGGCCTTCTTCGCTCCAGACGGTAGTGCCGTAGTACTGGTAGGGGAGACAACCGTTGGTTCAGTCGCGCACTTGGAAGAGTTGACTACCGATAGCCTAACGCACAATTTCCCAGAGAATGCTGACAACATTGCATTCACTGACAACCGAGAGGTTCGTTACACCGTCACGAGCCAGAACGGCACCGCCGGTTATGTCTATGACTTGGAGGCGGCCGCGACTGCCCAATTATTCGCTACCCCCCTACGAGACGTGCAGGTAACCTGGAACACGGACGAGCCTTTGATATACCCTCGCACCGCCCCAACCTTGCGCGGTCGGCTCTATAGTGTTTCGGGCAGTAGTAACTTAATGCCCACCGGTACGGCCGGGGTTTCTTTCAGTGCTCTCGCCAGTCCTGTTTTCTTGGGTTTAAAAATTGAAACGTACACGCATCCTAAAAGTGGAAACTTAGTCTCTTATGCCAGCCTTGGCGATGCTGAAACCATTACTCTGGGCACCACCGCCTTGCCGGAAAAATGTGCCTTCGACCCAAGCTCAATGGTGTTGATCTGGTGCGCGTCGCCGGTTGGGCTAATGACACCAAAAAGCCAAGCCGATTGGTACAAGGGGCTAACGAGCTTCACGGACTCTTTGTGGCGCATCGACCTAACCAATAACGGCACGGCTACGGAGGTCGATAACCTCACCAAGACCAGTGGCCGACAGGTTGACGTCACGGATCTCCAAATTGACGCCACTGGTAGCACTCTCTTGTTTAAAAATAAAAACGATGACACCCTTTGGCTTAAGCGCCTATCACAACCAACATCGCCAGACCTAAACGCGGCGACGGATGAAGAACTCTTGGGCGATGGCGAAGAGGTTACTGACGGTGAAATATAGGGCCACCGAGGCGGACAGGGTATAGGCAATAAAACCAATCATAACCGGGAGTACGTACCGCATGTTGAGATGCATACTGCGCGCAAAGTCGTCCTTCATACTGGACGGTCCATCCTTCTTCGGCGGCAAGGCAGGTAGCGAGATCTGGGCTTGAACGAACTGTGTCACGCCGGCCAATATCGCTAGCGGCAGACTCTTGGCGGCAATGTCGACGAACCCGAGGAATATCATGTCGGCGGTTTCGGGAGTGGGAATGAACGAATATAACAAATCGGCATTGATGCCGGGAAGCGGCACGCCACCGCCTCGGGCCACAGAGAAGTACAAAGCGATGACGATCGGTATCTGTAGGAACATCAGGAAGATCCCTGAAAAAGGATTGATACCGGCCTCGCGATAAATTTCCATTGTGGCGCGCGCCAGCGCTTCGCGGTCGTCCTTATGTTTTTCGCGGATATCGTTCAATTTCGGCTCCACTTCCTTCATCATCTTTTGCATCCTCGATGCCTTGATCGATAGCGGCAAAAGCACGAATTTTACCAAAATGGTTATAGCGACGATCGCCAGACCGACGTCGCTTCCAGGAATAATGTCGATAAAAAAGACGAGACCGTTGTAGATCGGATCGAAGAAGAAAGTGTGCCACACGTAGCTCATAGGTTTTAGTTTTTAGCTGGTAGTACCATCGATCGCTCCAAACATGCTTTCAAATCAGCAAACTTCGCTCCCGCGGCGGCGGGCCTTGTCAGGATAATATACACGCCCTTGAGATCTCGGTCACGCGAAAGGCGATAGAGGATATTGTAAATACGACGACGCAGTCGATTGCGGTCGACCGCGCGCTTGTGAACCTTCTTGCCGACCACGACAGCGCCATGGAACGAGTCGGACTCCTGGAATACCAGGGTGAAAAGTGTCTCATGACGCCGGCGGCCGGTAGCAAAAAAGCGATCGAACTCCTTTTTGGTCAATCGCTCTTTTTTCTTCAACATAATTTTAGAAAGTAGTGATTAGAAAGCGGTAAGTAGTATAACGACAACCGCGCAAATGGCGAGTCGCCGCCCACTTTCTAATTCTACCGACTACTTACTAGGGCGCACGGCCAGCTGAGCGCGACCCTTGCGACGACGAGCCTTGAGAACATTGGTGCCCTTAGGGCTGTTCTTGCGGGCCAAAAAGCCGTGAGTG
The DNA here is from genome assembly GCA_002293845.1 of Patescibacteria group bacterium UBA918. Taxonomy (GTDB): domain Bacteria; phylum Patescibacteriota; class Minisyncoccia; order Phycocordibacterales; family UBA918; genus OLB19. The sequence goes on from DBEA01000016.1 coordinate 52,994, forward strand.
GTCATGCGCTTCTTTTTGCTCGGTTGATAGGTTCTTTTTGGCATATCGAAATTAAAATGTTTCGACAACTATACACCATTTCGAGCCTTTGTCCACCCAACGACGACTCTCATGTGGTGCCGAACACCAGACACGATACTTGGTCGTTATTGGAAGTCGACATTGTTAAAAGAAAAAAATGTTGCTGAATTGTCGAAAAGTATGCCGATCGGTTTACAGTATCGGAGTCCGGAGTATAATTCTCTCTACTTGCAGTAGAAATAGGTGTTATGTCTCAAACCTCTCCATCGATCATCAATAACATCCTACAGACGGAACAGGTGGACACCAAAAAATTATGGGACGATGCTTTGGTGGCCATAGAGCTAGGAATAACCCCCGCGAACTTCAAGACATGGTTCCGCGACACTCGTATCGTGTCGCTAGAGGACGGAACTGTGACTTTGGGAGTGCCTAGTGTTTTCGTGCGCGACTGGCTTCAAGACAAATTTCAATCGATGATACTGCGTGTACTGCGAGAAAACACTCCCCACGTACGTAACATCGAATACGCTGTAGTCGCCAGAACCGAGAAAAAGCAAGAGAACCGCACCCAAAGCGTCAACGCCGCCCTACCACTCGAAGAATACTACATAAACAAGAGCGACAACCTGAATCCCCGATATACGTTCGACACGTTCGTGATCGGCCCTTTCAATGCCTTGGCCCACGCCGCGGCCAAGACAGTGAGTGAAAAACCCGGCATTACTTACAATCCACTGTTCATCTATGGAAAGACCGGCCACGGCAAGACGCACCTGATTCAGGCGGTGGGAAACCAACTCAAAAAAACCGGGAAAAAAGTGTTTTATGCGACCGCTGAACGCTTCACTGTCGACTACTTCAACTCTTTGCAGAACGGCACCGCCAATAGTTTTAAGGACAAATATCGTCAGTACGACGTGTTAGTGATGGACGATGTACAATTCCTCAATAGTAAAGAAAAAACCCAAGAGGAGTTATTCCACCTGTTCAACACCCTACACGACAACAATAAACAAATAGTGTTTTCGAGTGATATCCATCCCGCGCTCCTATCCGGTATGGAGGAACGTTTACGTTCACGTTTCGCGGCCGGCATGATAGTGGACATACCGGCACCAGACCAAGAGTCTAGAGCGGCCATCCTGAGGGCTAAAGCCGCCCAAAACCACCTCACTTTGAGCGAGGATGTTATTCAACATTTGGCGGAGTCGATCAATGGCAACATTAGGGAATTGGAAGGTGCTTTAAACTCGATAATGTGCCAATCACAACTACTAGGCAGGATACTGCCGCTCGAGGAGGTGAAGGATATAATCAAAAACAGCGCCCGACCAAGAAGAAGTATGGCCATAGACGATGTGGTGGAAAAGGTAGCCAACTTTTTCAACATCGAACCTGCCTCTATTTATGAAAAGACGAGACGCAAAGAGGTGGTGAAGCCGAGGCAGCTCATAATGTATATCTTAAGGGAAGACTTTGCTGTGTCTTATCCGACGATCGGACAAAAACTAGGCGGCCGCGACCACACCACCGTTATCCATTCGTGTGAAAAGATCAAGAACGAATTAAAAAATGGCGGGGAACTGGAAGAGGAGGTGACCCAAATACGCGCCCTATTAAAGTGAGCATTGGCGCCCTTAAGCAAAACCGGTCCATGGACCGGTTTTGCTTTATGTTGATAATTATGTTGATAAACCACCAACAATACCTGCTGTGGTTGTGACCTTCATATGGATAAATCGGTCCTAGAACGGGTTTTGTCTTGGTATTTACGCCATGAGTTCGGACATACCCATATTTATCCAGGGTCAACGATAGTGATCGTTGGTTATTTTGTCCATATTTATGAGCATATTATTCAGTTCTCAACATTTCCACACCCCTAATAATAAGGGTGTAAAAAAGATCGTTGGGCGACAATCCACAGGGTGGTGGGTTATAATTCCAGCTATGAAAGCCGTATTGGATCAGGGTGAGTTTCTGGAAAAACTAGAGTTAGTGGCCAAAGTCAGCACCAAACACGTCACGTTGCCGGTGTTGCAGTGCGTCTTGTTGGTGGCCGAAGACGAACACCTGATCATTCGTGCTACCAACCTGGAGGTCGCTATGGAGGTCGTGGTCGGGGCGCGAGTGGGGGAGTCGGGGGTGGTGGCTGTTCCGGCGGCCGTACTGCTTCAAACAGTGATGCTTGGTGGGCAAAAAGAAGTTTCCCTCAGAAGTGACGGTGGCAGTTTGGTCGTCGAAGGTTCTGGTTCTGAAACTCTCATTAAAACCGTATCACATGAGGAGTTTCCTTCGATACCTAAGATCGAAGGAAAAGGCCAAGTCATCGGTAACCACATGTTCAGTTTGGGTATAAAAGCATCCGCTTTTGCCGCATCCTTATCTTCTATTAAACCAGAATTAGGCAGTATCCATATTTTTCAAAAGAAAGAGCAGTCGCTGACTTTTGTGGCCACCGACTCGTTCCGTTTGATGGAGAAGACCGTTCCCCAAAAAGGTGTGGTGTTCGAGTCCTCGGTTCTGTTGCCGCAAAAGAACGCTCTGGAGATATCACGGGTTTTAGACGCCAACACGTCCAAAGATCCGGTTTGTCGTTACAATGACCACCAGTTTTCTTTAGAGTTCGATAATGGTGTCTATATCACATCAAGATTGGTTTCCGGATCCTTCCCTGATTACGAGCAGATAATGCCCAAAGAGTTCGTTGCTTCTGTGACCGTGTTAAAAGAGGATCTGTCACACGCTTTTAAGAAGACCAGCATATTTCTCAATAGATTTTTTCAGGTCGGATTACGAATCGAAGACTCGTCTTTGACGGTTTCTGCGTCTGGTGGTGAGGTCGGCACGACCACCGAATCGATAAAGGCCGAGGTTTCCGGAGAAGTTTTGGGTCTCAACTTCAACCAGCGTTACATATCGGATGTGCTCCCACATTTGGTGGACGACAGTGTTGTCATGCAGTTCTCTGGCATAGGGCGCCCGATGGTCATGAGGGGTTTGGGTGATCCTTCGGTGCGTTACTTGGTGATGCCGATGAATAAGTGATACATCTCTATGGCCGAGTTGAAGAAAATATCTTCTCTATTCGATAAGTACAAAAAAACACTAGTGGCTCCAGAGTCTTCGGTAGTCGGTGTCTTTGTCGATGTGGTACAAGATCTTTTAGGTGTTGAGTGTCAAAAAGGTCAAGTGCGCTACAATCCGACCACACGGGTCTTGTCGTTTTTGGGGGGTGGTGTGTTACGTGGCGAGTGTAAGACACATGAAGCGGAGATATTGGCTCATTTGAGGGGTCGTTTGGGGGACAAAAACGCACCCAGACACATTCTTTGACTTCTATCGTTGTCTGGTGCCAACGTCAGCACCCTCCTCTGTCAGAAGATCGTCAGCTTCGCCGGCGCCCACACCACTGGCTCCCAACAAAGAAATGAATTGGGCGTTCTTCCACTTGGTCACACCGTATTCCCATAAAATGTATTGCCCGTCACTTGCGGGGTTGTTGGGGTACGGACCACGCGGGTCGTCTTTGTTTACGTAGTGCAATATGGAGTGGGTGTTTTGATAGAGGGCCAGCAACAACGCCGCTGTGTCAGGCTCGTCATTTAGGTTGTTCACCAGGCTACTAGCATCTACAAAGTAGCCGTTGGAACGTAAAACCGGCTTTATGTCGTCAGGGATAGCGGGTGGTTCGGCAAAAGATTCCTCCGGGCGCTTCTCCATGGCCACATCCATATAAGCGCGCCATAAGGGCGAGATGATCAGGCCGGATATCTCATTCATCGATCGGTTGTCGTTGTTTCCAGCCCAAGCGCCGACGACCAAGTTCGGTGTGTATCCGAATATCCAGGCGTCACGGCGGTCGTTGGTGGTACCGGTTTTGGCCGCCACATCTTTCGATCCGAAGTAGAGAAGAGAATTTGCGCCGTAGAGCGGCGTTCTGGCCACGTTGTCGGAAAGTATGTCGGATATCTCCAGGGCGGCATCGCGGTCCATGACCCTTTGTCCTTCCGGTTCGTCCTTGTCGACCTCTTCCAATACCGAACCGTCGTTGTCCTCGATCTTGAGAATACTCCGGGTGGGCTTCTTTACCCCTTCGTTGGCGAAGACGCTATAGGCGCCGGTCATGTCGAGTAGGGTCACTTCGCCGCCGCCGAGCACTAGTGTCAATCCATAGCGTCTCCAGTCGGTCAGGGTAGCCAAGCCGGCATCGCGGGCTAGTTTTATGGATTCTTCCATGCCGGCTAAGTACAGTGTTTTCACTGCTGGGATGTTCAATGATTGAGCCAAAGCGTTTTTCATCGAGACTGGGCCACGAAAACGGTTGTCGTAGTTTTGTGGGGAATAACAGCCGTCTTCCGAGGTGAAATTATCAGCGGCGCAAGATGTAGAAAACTGTGTCTGTACATCGAAGAGGGTCGTGGCTGGGGTGTAACCCTTTTCGAAGGCTTTGGCGTAGATGAATGGTTTAATGGCTGATCCCGGCTGCCGTTCGGCGATGGCGATGTTGTAATTGCCGTCCACTGCTTCGTCGAAATAGTCGCGCGAACCTACCATGGTCAAGATGTCTCCGGTTCTGGGGTCGATGGCGACCAGGGCGGCGTTCGACGCGTTGAATTGCTTCTCGTTCTTGAGGGCGTATTCGTTGACGATCTTCTCTGCCTCGGTCTGCAGTTCGATGTCTAGTGTGGTTATCACTTTTAGTCCACGAGTAGCAAGTTCGTCCTCGCCAAAACGTTCGGCCAGTTGTTCGCGCACATACATCACGAAATGTGGCGCTCGAATACCAGTATTAGCATCGCCTACAAAGGTCACAACTTCGTTCTTGGCCGCATCGTATTCGTCTTGTGTTATGAACCCGAGTTCTAACATGCGGCCAAGTACCCGATCTTTGCGGTCCTCGAGGGCCGCACGGTTGTTTCCGTGGGGAGAAAAATATGTGGGCGCTTGAGGTATGGCAGCTAGATACGCCGCCTCGGCCAAGGTCACATCGGACGCCGATTTGCCGAAGAAGGTGCGACTAGCCTCTTCGACACCGTAAATGGTGCCGCCGTAAGGCGATTCGTTGAGGTAATACCAGAGTATCTCCTCCTTGGTGAGTATTTGTTCGAGTCGGAGGGCTAGGATAGCCTCCTTCATTTTGCGGATGTAGGATTTTTCGCGGCTCAAAAGCGCGTTCTTTATCACTTGTTGGGTGATGGTGGAGCCGCCTTGGCCACGCAGGTCGCCGCCGGTGAAGTTGTAGTAAAGCGCTCGGACTATGGCTAGCGGCCGGACTCCCCAGTGGCTAAAGAAGGTGTCGTCCTCGATGGCGACCGTCGCGTTTTTGATGTGGTGCGAGATGTTTTCGTAGGGAATGACCGTGCGTTTGACGTCTTGGTTGAGGTCATAGAGGACGATCTCGCCAGTGCGGTCGTATATTTTGGTGGACTGCAAAACTCGGCGCTGTTCGAAGGCCGACAGGTCCGGGATGTCGAGGGTAGATATGAATATCAGGAGACCTCCGGCCGCTATGAACCCTAAGACTGTGGCCACGACGACCCCGTCCATCAACCAATCCTTCCAGTGGATTCCGGCTCTATTTTTAGAGTTTTTCATGTGACGTACGCTATCCTGCCATAATATCAGGAACACGCCAATTGTGATAAACTCGATGGGTATGAAATTGTCAGATGAGCTCAAAAATAGGGGTCTGATCCAAGACGCTTCGGCCGACTTGGACACGATATTGGGTGAAAGACGCGTTCTTTATATCGGTACAGATCCTACCGCCGACTCTTTGCATGTCGGTCATTTGGCATGGGTAGTACTCATGAAGCGCCTCGCGGACGCCGGACATAAGATCGTTCTTCTTGTGGGTGGAGGTACTGGCATGATCGGCGACCCTAAGGAGAAAGGGGAACGGCCGCTCTTGACGGTAGACGATATCGATAAGAATGCCGTCGCCTTAGCGGCGCAACTCAAAGCCATCCTAGGAGATCGTGCAGATTTCACGATGGTGAATAACGCCGAATGGTTACGTGAGGTCAAGTTGTTGGATTTCCTGCGAGATACCGGCAAACACTTTACCGTGAACGAATTGATCAAACGTGATTTGATCAAACGCCGGCTTTCTAACCCGGAAGATAGTATTTCTTACACCGAGTTCACTTACTCCCTGCTCCAGGCTTACGATTACCGGGAACTCAACCAGCGTTATGGGTGCGATCTGCAGGTGGGCGGAAGCGACCAGTGGACCAACATACTTTCCGGCGTGGACTTGATCCGCAAGCGCGAAGGAAAAGAAGTGTTCGCTTTTTCGATACCGCTCGTCACCGACCGGTCTGGCCGCAAGTTCGGCAAGAGCGAAGGCAATGCCGTCTGGCTCGACGCCGTCAAAACGTCTCCCTATTTGTTTCATCAGTTTTGGCTCAATGTGGAGGATGAAAAAGTGATCGATTATCTGAAGATCTACACTTTTTTGTCTCTATCTGAAATAACGTCTTTGGAGGATGAGTGGAATAAAGACAGGAGTACGCGCTTGGCGCAGAAACGACTCGCCGATGAGGTGACCAAGTTCGTTCATGGAGAAGCCGTCGAATTGGAGACGGCCGTAGTCAATGTCGCCACAACAGACCTGATCGTCGATGTGTTGGTGTCGACCGGTTTGGCCTCGAGCAAAAGGGAAGCGAGAGAATTCATCGAAAGCGGCGCCGTCACTCTAGATGGTGAGAAGGTCTCTGATGTGACCGCTCAAGTGCGAGCCGGCGAGTTGCAGCGTGGTAAGCGCAAGATGAATAGTGTTCGTCTAGAAGTGAAGTAGGACGAGAAAGGCCGGCACCTAATTTCCAAATTAGAAACTAGTAGCTAGAAAAGGCGACGCTGTAAGCGTCGCCTTTTCGCACCCTGATAGATCTTGACCGTTAAAGGTGGTCTTCGTCGTCGAACGAATCGTAGTCGACATCCTCCGCGTCCTCCTCCAGACCGGGGTCCTTTTCCTCCTCTTCCTCCTCTTCCCCGGCGTCTTCCTTGATATGGCCGAAACCTTCGGTGTCATCGGCCTCCACTGGATCGTCGCTCAATTCCTCAAGCATGGAATCGTCGATACTGGCTTCGGCTTCGCCCTCTTCCAGCTCCTCCTCTTCGTTTTTCATTTCGTGATCGGATGTCATTTTGTCGCTGTTTTATATGTTTCGAAAACAGATTTTAGCGCATTATCGATGATGTGCAAGTGCGGTCACCGCCACGGCGATAGCATCGTATTCGTCGTCCATAGCTTTCAGGGGGATATTGGGCACAAGACGTCTGAGCATGTCTGTGACGGCGGTCTTGTCGCTCTTGCCATAACCGGTCACCGCCACCTTAACCTCGGCCGGACCGAATTCTTTCACGGCGGCGCCGTATTCTCGTGCCAGGAAGATGATCGCGCCCCTGGCTTCGGCCACCGCCACGGCGGTCTTTTGGTTCTTATTGAAGAAGAGCGTCTCGATGGCCACTTGATCAGGTCGATGTTCGGATATTATCGACCTGAATTGGGCGCCCGCTTCGCCGATACGCTCCGGCAAGGCGGCTTTTTTGTCGGTCAAGATACAGGTGGAGAAGATCAGCCGTTCTTTTCCGCCGTCCTTTTCCATCACGGCCACACCCAACCTGTCGTACCCAGGGTCTACGCCTATGACTTTCATGAGTCTTCGATAGAATCAGGACTATCAGCCGCGGTGAATATTTCCTGTACGTCGCTCTGTTCCTCGAGAGCTTCTATCAGTTCGGCCAGTTTCTCGCCGTCGATATCGGAAAGTTCCATCGGGTTCTGCGGCACGAAGCCGGCGGTCGTTTTGGTGAACGCCCACATCGAGGTGCCCGGGGACCCGAGCGCGTATCCGGTTTTGGTGAAAATGTGGCGAATCTCCTGAGAGGTGCGGTTGTTGTTATCAGTGACCGCGGTGACTATCATCGCCACGCCGCCGGGGCCAAAAGCTTCGAAGATCACCTCCTCCAGCGCTTCGCCGCCGGCCCCGGCGCCTTTTTGGACCGCGCGGTCGATGTTTTCTTTCGGCATCGAGTCTTTTTTGGCGCGCTCGATGACGGCGGCGAGACCTGGGGAGTTGACGTCACCTTTGGCCTTGCGAGATTCCATGGCGATCAGAGTCGAATGTTTGGAGAACACACGGCTCTTGACCGCGTCGGTCGCCGCCTTCTTGTGTTTGATCTTGCTCCATTTGTTATGTCCGGACATAGGTTAGTAATTAGTCAGTAGAAAATAGTAAGTAGTAGTTCGTCTAATCCAAATCGTTTATGTCGTTTGCAGGTGGTCATGAGCAGTGGCGCTTGCGACGCGCCCGCGCGGAGTGCGCTCGAGTAAGCCGAGACGTATAAGATAAGGCTCGATGACATCTTCGATGGTCGAAGGTTCCTCGCCGGTCGCGGCCGCGATGGTGCCTAGACCCACCGGCCCGCCGCCGAACTTGTGAATGATGGCCTCTAATACCGCTCGGTCCGGTTTACCCAAACCTAGTTCATCGACCTCCAAGAGAGCGAACGTACGCTCGACGATGTCGTCGGTTATGTCGGTTCCGTCCAGTTGGGCCAAGTCGCGACAGCGTTTCAGAAGATAATTGGCGGTACGCGGCGTGGCGCGACATCGTTTAGCGATACTCTCCAGCACTTTACTATCGGCGTCCATACCGAGAAGGGAAGCGGAACGCCTGAGGATGTCAGCGATCTCGTTCTCGGAGTAGAAGTCGAGACGGAAAGTGCCCCCCGAGAATCGGGAACGCAACGGGGAAGAGAGCAACGAAACGCGCGTGGTGGCCGCGACCAGTGTGAACGGCGGCAGATCGAGTTGGACGGTGCGGGCGGAGGGGCCTTTACCGATGATGATGTCGAGTACACCGGATTCCATGGCTGGGTACAACACTTCCTCGATCGACTTGGAGAGACGATGAATCTCATCGATGAATAAGACGTCTCCGGGCGAAAGGTTGGTCAAAATGGCGGCCAAGTCTCCTACGCGTTCTATGGCCGGACCGGAAGTGACCCGCATATTTGTGCCCAGAGTCTTCGCGATCAAGTGCGCCAGAGTGGTCTTGCCCAAACCTGGCGGACCATATAGAAGCACGTGCTCGGCGGCGTGTCCCCGTTCGCGCGCGGCGGTCAAAAGAATGCGCAAGTTTTCCTTGGTTTTCTCTTGGCCGATGTAGTCTTCCCAATTTTGCGGTCGCAAAGTTTGGTCCAGATTGCCAGAGGCTTCTTTGGTGAAGGTGCCGGAATCGTTCGTCATAACACCATTATACAGAAATTAGCCCGACGGTGGCGAAAAAGGCAGGAACGGGTCATGCTTGACATTTTTTCTAAATGTGCTAAGATATACCTGTTCTTCATAAAAGTGAAAAAACAAAACACCGCGGCCTTAGGCCTTCGGTGGCTTGTTTTTTCTTTCGAGAGGATAGCTCTCTAAGCAATTGGGTGGTGTGGCGAGGACTTCCTGGTCCTTACCCTTGAGTGAGATCGCTGGGAATTCCCTTAGCGCATCACTCACTTTCATATCTGGAAAGCTTGCTTAGAGAACTATATTCTCGAAAAATCACTTTTTGAACCTGCAAAACCGACTATAGCATAGTCGGTTTTGTTGTCTCTATTGAAATCACTCTTGAGCCGTGTCGTGAATGGCGGCGGAGGAAGGTGACTTCCGCACCAACGTTAGGTCGACCACGCGCTCGAGTTCGGCGAGAGACGTGACTCCTTGTAGCACCTTGTCCATACCGTCTTCGGCCATGGTGGGAATTCCTTGCGGCGTGGCCGCTTCCAAGATCACATGTTCGCGAGGGTCGCGGATAACGGCTTCCTCCACCGCTTCGTCCACCTTGATGGCTTCGAAGACTCCTTGCCGGCCCTTGTAGCCGGTGTGGCCGCATTCTGGACAGCCTTTGGCATCGAAGATCTGTAGGTCGCCGCTTAGGTCCGGAGCCAGAGGGTGTCCGGAGATCACTCGGACGATCTTCGCTTTCTCCTCGGCGCTGGCGGTGCGCGCCACCTTGCACTGTTCGCAAAGTTTGCGTACCAGCCTCTGCCCTAAGACGATGTTCGTGCTAGAACCGATCAAACGCGAGTCGACGCCGAGATCGATGAGTCGAGGGAAAGCCCCAGGCGCGTTGTTGGTGTGCAGGGTAGAGAACACCAGGTGTCCTGTCTCGGCGGCATGGACCGCGGTCTCGGCCACCTCGCGGTCTCGGATCTCGCCGACCATGATGATGTCCGGGTCTTGGCGCAAGATGGAGCGGAGTCCCTGGGCGAAGGTATACCCCTCTTCGACCTGAGTCTGCACTATGCCGTCCACCTTGTATTCCACAGGGTCTTCGATGGTGATGATCTTGACTTCGGGGTTATGCACGGCGCGCAGGAAGGCGTACAGGGCAGTGGTCTTTCCCGAACCGGTCGGGCCGGTGGTGATAATCATGCCGTTGGGGCGTTTCAGCTCTTCTTCCATTACTCTGTGCATAATTGGATTGAGCCCGAGCTTTTCCATGTCGAAACTGGCGACCGTGGGGTCCAAAAGACGCATGACGATACTTTCACCGGCCGAACCGGGTATTACTGAGGTACGCACCTCGATCTTCTTTTCGCCGCTATCGAAGGTGAAGCGACCATCCTGCGCCTCATTTCTTTTATTGATGAGTAGACCAGCTAATAACTTGAGACGCGAGGCGGCACGAAAGTAGTCTTCTTTTGGCAAGCTGATGATGTCCTGTAAAACGCCATCGATGCGGTAGCGGACGCGCACGTTGGCGGCTTCTGGCTCGATATGGATGTCAGAAGCGTCGAGCGCGAGGCCGCCAGCAAACAGTACTTCGAGCATGGCGCTGACGCGCCGAGCCGGATTCAAAGTCCGCACCTCCTCGACTTTTTTCCGCACCCCGTCACCAGTCCGGAGCGTAGTCGCCATGCGTATGATTTCGTCAGAATCGATATCTAAAACACCTTTCTTGACGGCGACGGTAGCACGCTGGTCGGCGTAGCGCGTCCAGGCGTGCTCGAGACTGCCTTTCGAACACATATACAGGGAAAGTTGCCAAGAACCTTTTAGCTGTTCGATGACCTGTTGTGTTGCCGGGTCGTTCGGGTTCTGTATAGCGACAGAGACTAAGCGGTTCTGTTTTTCAAAGGCCACGATGTTTGCCCGGTAGGCCTCTTTCTCGCCTATCAATACTAAGGCTTCCGGATTAATGCTGATGCCATGCAGGTTCACGTAGGGGAGACCGTGTTGACGGCTGAGCGCTTTGATCAGGTTTTCTTCCTCGGTTTGTCGGTACTCAAGGTACTTTTTGCTTTCGAGGACGTGTTCGTCGAATTTAGGACTCATTTTATAAGTTATTGTAAGCCGGAAAGGCCGAAATCGAAAATTACAGGTGGAGATTAAAATGGTAGGATGGACGCATGGAAGCCAGCCGTATCGATATTACCCGCTTGGAAAACCTGACTGTGACCGCACGCGAGTTGTTGCGGGAATCCGGGTCAGACACCCTGGACCACGCTCGCGTCCTGGCGCTATATGGTGATCTGGGCGCCGGCAAAACGGCCTTTACCAAGATACTCGCTAAGGAATTGGGTATCATCGAAGAGGTTACCAGTCCGACCTTCGTGGTCATGAAACGCTACGACATCGAAAAGGGGCCGTGGCGGTCTTTGATACACATCGATGCTTACCGCTTGGAGTCGGAGGAGGAGTTGCGGGTGCTGGGCTTTCAAGAATGGCTGCTCGATCCGAACGCCTTGATCGTCATCGAATGGGCCGATAAGGTAGAGTCGTCATTGCCGGCAGACACTCTCAGGCTCCGATTCGTTCTCGAGGAGGAAAAGCGTTTCTTGGAGCGTCTGTAATTCATGAAAAAAACCACCGATACAAAGACCCTCGTACTTTTGGACGCACACGCGATCCTGCATCGCGCCTATCACGCCTTGCCGGAGTTTACTTCGCCTGCAGGCGAAGCTACCGGCGCTCTTTTTGGCGTAGTCTCGATGATTTTGAAGATCGTCGAGGATTTGAAGCCGGATTATCTGGTAGCCTGCTACGATCTGCCGGAGCCTACCCATCGTCACCAGGCTTTCGACGGATATAAAGCGCATCGGGCCAAAACCGATGATTCGCTAGTGACCCAGATCGAGCGTTCACGGGACATATTAAAAGTATTGCACATACCTATATATGAACGGCCCGGATTCGAAGCCGACGATATGCTGGGCACCATCGTCGAACAGACGAAGGGCGAAAAGAACCTCCGCGTGGTGATAGCCTCCGGCGACATGGACACCCTCCAGCTCATCGATGGAGAACGAGTGAGAGTGTTCACGCAACGCAAAGGGGCCGAAGTCGTCATGTTCGACGAAAAAGCCGTGAAGAACAAATTCGGATTCGGCCCCTTGTTGACCATCGATTACAAAGGCATTCGTGGCGATGCGTCGGATAACATCCCGGGAGTCCCTGGCGTGGGAGAGGGCAGCGCCATGAAATTGGTCGCCGCTTATGGGCCCATCGAGAAAATATTCGCCGCCATCAAGAAAGACGGCGTCGAGAAGGTGTCAGAAAAATGCGGAGTGCAAAAACGTTTCGTCGCCTTGGTGGCCAAGCATGAAGAAGAGGCGGTGTTTTCGAAGATGTTGGCGACGATCCGCCGCGACGCGCCCATCGATTTCCATTTGCCCGAGCGACATTGGAAGGACTCGATCGACGTAGAGGCGACTCTGGCCCTTTTTAGCGAGCTCGGCTTCCGCTCGCTTGCCGGCCGTTTTCGCCAGCTTATGTCCTTGGAGGATAAAAAAGACGATGCCGGGGTCGAGGGAATTCCGGCGCCCGAGTTGGCCGAGGGTGCCGTGTTGTTGTGGTTGCTCGAGTCCGACCGTACTAACGCCACGGCGGCCGATCTTCTGGACTACGGCCGCTCGGTGTTCAAGACCGCCGAATGGCCGAAGATCAAAGAGGAACTCGAGACCGAGGTCAAGCGTCAGGGCCTGTGGGAGGTCTTTTCGACGATCGACAAGCCGCTCTTGCCGGTCATAGCCAAGATGAATCAGGTCGGCATCAAGCTGGATATCGACTACCTGAGAGAACTGTCTGCCAAATTCCGATCCGAACTCGGCAAGCTCGAATCCAAGATCCACGAATACGCGGGCGCACCTTTCAATATCAATTCTCCGAAACAGCTAGGCGACGTTATCTACGATCGTCTCGGATTGAAGCCAGCGAAGCAGAAAAAGACGGCCGGTGGCGCACGTTCCACTCGTGAAAGCGAATTGCGGCAGATGGCCGATGACCACCCGATCATAGACGCTATTTTGCGTTATCGAGAGCTCTCGAAGCTGGTCTCGACTTACGTCGACGCGCTACCTCGACTTGTAGGCGAGGATGGCCGTGTCCGGACCACTTTTTTGCCGACCGGAACGGTCACAGGACGCGTAGGTTCTCGCGACCCGAATCTACAGAACATCCCGATCCGCACGGAGGACGGCCGCGCCGTGCGCCGCGCTTTCGTCGCTGATCCCGGTTTCGTGCTGGTCTCGATCGATTACTCCCAGATCGAATTACGCATAGCGGCCATACTCTCAGGAGATGCGAAGATGATCGAGATATTTAAGGAGGGCCAGGATGTGCACAGCGCGGTCGCGAGTCGAGTGTTTGGTGTGGCCGAGGGGGATGTGACACCAGACATGCGACGCAAGGCCAAAGTGATCAACTTCGGCATTCTTTACGGCATGGGGGTCAACGCTCTTCGTGGCAATCTAGGAGAGGGAACTTCGCGGGAAGAAGCTCAAGAGTTCTTGAACGCCTACTTCAATACTTTCACGCGTTTGGCGGAGTATCTCGAAGATACGAAACAATTCGCGCGCGACCATGGCTACACCGAGACTATGTTCGGCCGCCGACGCCACTTCCCAGGTATCACTTCGAGCGCGCCGATGATCCGTGCCAGCGCCGAGCGCATGGCGATCAATGCGCCGATTCAAGGTACCGAAGGAGACATCCTTAGGATAGCGATGGTCGATATCGATCGCTATATCGAGGAAAACGGACTCACTGGCGAGGTGCGAATGCTTCTACAAGTGCACGATGAATTGGTCTTTGAGATCGAAAAGGGATCGGTGGATGTGGTGGTGCCGCGATTGCGGACGCTTATGTCCGGCGTTCTGAAAGGCAAGGAAGATCATGGCGTGCCGATCGCTGTCGAAGCCAAGGTCGGAACTAACTGGGCAGAGATGGAGAAAATTTCAACTTTATAAACTCTTTTCATGCTCGCGGTCTTTTACGGAAACGACACGGTCAAAGTGAGGCTTAAGGCTCGCGATTTCGCCGAATCGAAAAAACAGGAAATGACGGAAGTGGTCGATTTGGAACTGACAGAATTAGGACCCGGACAGCTCGCCGGTCTGGCCGGTAGCGTTTCGCTGTTCGGCGGCGCACAGGTCTATGTTATCGACGCATCCACAGCGCTGGTCGAAGCTAAGTCGGAGCTTCTCGAGGCACTTCCGGAGCTCGCTCGTTCCACGGACACCTTTATCGTCATCGATGGTCCGCTATTGGTCGGGACATCGAAGATCTATAAGGCCGCAGCAGATCATATAGAGGAGCACAAAAGGAGAGACGATGCCGGTTTCAATAATTTCGCTTTGGCCGATGCTCTCTTAAAAAGGGATAAAAAGTCGCTATGGTTGCTGTTGGCCGAAGCTCGATTGGCCGGCTCGTCGGACGAAGAGATCATCGGTATCTTATGGTGGCAATTGAAGACGATGCGGCTAGCGGCCGCCTCGACATCGGCCGACGCGGTTGGTCTCAAGGATTTTCCGTACAACAAGGCCAAGCGCGCGTTATCAAAATTCAAGCCAGGAGAGATAGAAGGGTTGTCGCGAGCGCTACTCTCAGTGTTGCATGAGAGTCGCGCTGGCAGGGGAGATCTGGATGTTGCGTTAGAGCGATTCGTGCTCGAGGTCTAGAAATACCGGCCCTTTGTGTTATAGTGCAGTCGTTCCGTGCGATCGAGCGCGGATAGAACCTTCGTATAGTACAATATTAAGGTACCCCGCCCGTAGCTCAGCTGGTAGAGCAGGCGCCTTTTAAGCGCAAGGTCGCAGGATCGTAACCTGCCGGGCGGACAATGCAAAAATCCTTCAAAGAACTTTGTATCGAGTTACGGAAGAAGGACCTCACTCTCAATGAGATAGTGGCCATCACTGGTCGGGCAAAAACATCGGTCTATGCTCACATCCAGAGTGTGCCTTTAAGTATAAAAAAGCGAAAACAGATAGCAGAACGGTCTAGGCAATCAGCGTTAGGGTTATCTAGCTCTAGACGAGGCGTGGCGTTGCGACCTTTTAAAGCTTTTGAAAAGTGGACACCAGAGACAGTTTTGCTGACGGCACATCTGATGTTCGATGGTCGCTTGGCCAAGTCGTGCGAATACAACAACCGTAGTGCGTTTTTGATCGGTCGAGTCAAGAAATTAATGATGACAGTTTATGATTTCCCTCCTAAGGTCTACCCGAACCATGTCACAGGAGTCACAAGGATTAGCTACCATAACGTGGCCATGGCCGATTTCTTTAAACGTAAAGTAACGGAGTTACTCGACAATATCGAAACCCTGCCCGTGTATCTTCAGAAAGAATTTCTGAGAGCTTTCTTTGACGATGAAGGGTGTATGTATTACAAAATTTCCAAGAACAAGCGACAGATACGAGGTTACCAAAACAACGTCGCGGTGCTAAAGACCATAAGTCGCCTTCTAGCGAATCTTAATATTGACTCGAACTTGCGAGGTCGCAATGAAGTTATGATCAGCGGCAAGGAACACCTGATCAAGTTTCGAGACCAGATAAATTTTTCCAAAGGCGTACGCATCAACCCCAATCGCGCCAATAGTCTTTGGAAAAAGAATCTAGAGAAAAGAAAATTACTAGACATGGCCATTGCCTCCTTTAAAAAATGAAATTCGTCATTCTCGACAATATTAGGAGTGCGCATAACGTCGGTTCGATATTTCGCACGAGTGACGGCGCGGGGGTCGCGAAGATATTTTTGGTGGGCGTGACGCCTTGTCCCGTCGATCGGTTCGGCCGACCGCAGCCGGAGATCGTCAAAACCTCGCTCGGCGCGGCTGGGATCGTGCCGTGGGAACAGGTAGGCGACGCCGACGCGGTTTTGCTGGTGCGGCGTTTGCGCAGTGAGGGGGTTACGGTGGCGGCGGTAGAGCAGACTGCGAACGCCGTTTCGCTCGACGATTTTCAAGTACCGGAGAACGTGGCTTATATTTTAGGAAACGAGGTCGATGGCGTCAGTGACGCGCTCATAAAAGAATCGGACCAGGCCCTAGAGATACCGATGGCGGGGGAGAAGGAGTCGCTTAACGTCTCGGTCGCGGCCGGCATCGTGCTTTTCAAAAAGAGCTAAATAGAGCCAAGAAAACGACATATGCACAGGTTGCCCACAGTGTATTGCTTTTTAGGTCATTTTGTGATATAATATAAATTGGTGGGCTTAGGCCCGAGCAAATTGAAAAAGGAGGTTCGCATGCGCATATTAGTGGCATTCTTGTTTGTGGTCGCAGCTGCTTATGCCATTGCGGCCCGTAATCACTGGTTGCCCGAGTCCATCGACTCGGCGGCCACCACTTCCTCGATTCCCGTTTCGGAGCACATCGTGCTCCAGAACCGCGAGATCAACAAAGCGCTCGTCGCCGCACGCAAGGCGTGCGGCGACATGACGCGCGCTATGGAGCGCCTGAAGACCGGCATCGGCGACGAAGACGGCGAAGAGAGGGCTATCTCGTACGACGAGCTGGTCATCGACGTCGTCGATTCGCTGCTATCGGACGGCATGGTTCCGAAAGGGTGCCTTTACGCGGTCCGCAACGACCGCACGTACGGTCTCTACGGACCGTACGAAGGCGAGGTTCTGGTTCTCCTTTCGACAGAGGGAGATGTCGCCATAGGCTTCGCCGGGAAGGCGGTCACTCCATGGTCGAAGGTCATGTATGTCTTCCGTCCGGACATTCTTCTGGTGAAGGACAGCCCACTAGTCATCAACCAGGACGCCGTCCTAGCGCAGCGGTAACGCTTGCGCCTCCCATCGAAAACCCCCGTCGCGAGCTACCAAGCTTGCGGCGGGGGATTTTTCTTTTCCATGCTCTCAACTACTCGATAATCACCTTGATGCTACGATCGTCGACTCCGAACTCGTTGTTTCTCTGACCGCCGCACTCGAGGCGGTAGGTCGCGCTCGCTTCCGGCACGTCGTAACCTTCGCTCTCAGTGTTGCCGGTGGTCATCTTGCCGCCGCTGGCTTTGAGCGCGTAGATACCGTTGTCGTTTAGGAAGGGCAGACACTGCTCGTAGTCGCTGCCGTCCCAGCGGAAATACAGCTGGACCGTACTGCCGACTCTGATCTCGTTGGCGACGCTCCAGTCGAGCAGGGTTTGTCCTTGGCTGCCCACGGCCTTCACTTCGAACACGACGTCGTTGGTGAGGTTCGGCACGTATTCCTGGTCCTCGCCATCCGGAACCGTGGCCGGAGTCGACGTAGCGGCTGGCGCCGCCTCATCGTTTTCGCCAAGGAGGAAGCTAAGGTCCAAGTCCTTGAAGAGGGCGAAACGGATCATATCGGACATCGCCTGGCGGTCGATGGTGCCGACACCATCGAAGGTTTCGAAGTGAGCGGCTATCTGCTCCACGAAGTCGGCCTTGTCGCCGCCACCGCAACGTACCGCGCGGAAGGCCTGATCGGCGGTAGCGCCGGAGATTGCCGCTTGCGCGATGACGATCTCGTAGAGGTACGGACGATCGAGTCCTGGCGCGAGCGGACATTCAGCTTCGACATCTAGCAAGACCGTCACGTTACGGATGTCGGCCATGGTGATCTCGCCGTCATCGGACGGTGTCAGATTTCCGAAGTCGGTGACCACCGGATTTTCCGCTTCGTCGTCGCGGAATATATCGACCACCGACAGCCCGATCTTCTTGAAGGTGTCCACGATGGCCGATACGCCGCCCCTTGACGGGGGAGGGACTTCGACCGACTCGGCGATGAGAGCGGTCACGTTGCCGGTGAATCCGGTCTCGGCGAAACGCTCGCTCATGAAGCGGTACGAAGTATATCGGGGTACAGTGGTGCTACGGGTGCCGCCGCCGTTTAGATAGACGCGGTAGATGTAGTATTCGTCGGCCGGCACTTGTTCGTCGGGATCGACGAGGGCGCGGGTGATGGTGCCGACATCCTCCAGCCCGTACTCGTCGCTACTTGAGAAGAGATTTCCGAGCAGGTTGGTGAGGGGATTGCCTTCGGGCAGTACTCCGGCGTTGTCCGCCGCGGCGACCAGCTCGCCATCAAGGTAATATTCGACGGTGTAGACGTAGTTTGGATCGTCGGCCGATTCGTACCATACGCCGTCGATCACTACCGGCGCATAGGTTCCGTCAGAGTAGAGGATGTTGAGGCGCTCGTCGTCGAGGGTGATGCGAGGTTGATCATATGGTGAATCTCCGGTTGCTTCGTTATCGGGCTCTTGCTCTGCGTAAGAGTCAGTGTCAACCAGTAGCTGTCCTCTTTGGTCGTAGACGCCAGCGATGCTGAAATACATGTCGCCGGAACCACCGTCCACCTGGATCAAAACGTTGACGGTAGGCGTGGTCGATGCAAAGCCGTGTTCTGTTCGGGTCGATATAGGTGTGGTGGGGGTCGGTGCGGTCGGTGATGTTTCTATGGAGTTCGGCGGCGTGTCTGTAGGTGTTCGAGAAGGAGCATCATTCGTTTCGGTGGGCGCGACGGAGGTCGGAATCGCAATTTGAACTCCTGTACCAGTTGTTCCAGAGGCCTCTTTGCTGTTTTCGTCAGGGACGTTCAGATCAGTGCCAAGGGCGTTGTTCAACGCGGTGGCAATGAGGCCGATCATGGCATAGAAGGCGGAAGACGCGGCACCAAGCACCCCAGTACCTTTTGAACCAGGACCGGTGCCACCCGTGCTTTGATAGTCAGGCGGTGTGCCGGAATTACTTGCGGGCGAAACGGAGTCGTCGTTCTGTCCAGATGAGGATGGATACCCGGGATTGCTAATACCGTTCGCGTTTGTCGCGTCAGCTACAGGGTCAGCTGTTTGTGAAGTCGGTGCTGAAACTGCGGCCTCTGTTCCAGGTTGTGGGGTTGTGGCTTGGACAGGGTTAATTTGAGTGGTCACCGTTACCGGTATCGTCGCTGGTACTGGTGTGGTATCAGGTCGTGGAGTAGGTATAGCCGTAGTTATAGCAGGAGTGGCTTGCGGTGTTTGGGCCTGAGAAGCTTTATACGCTGCCAGGTCGAATCCTTTAGCGTCGGCTAGACCTTTCTTGTGCGCGGCCGTTAACCACCCTGGCGCATTGGCGACTTTTCCGCCAGCCCCCCATGCAAGAGCGGAACCGCCACCGATGTGTATAGTGTTAGGTCCCATGTAAGCTACTCCGGCACCGACCCCTGTGACTCCTGCTTTTACAGCTTCAGCGATGAACAGCTCAAAGCGCGGTAGGTCCTTGGGATTAGTGAAGTCTAATACCCTGCCCGTGTCGGCATCCTTGAGATAACCGTCGACAGCGTTTCCGTGGTCGTGTCTATTGGATCCTTTTCGATCGGTTAGTGCCGCTAGTCCCCGAGCTACGTCGGCCTTCGAAGGTTGTCCGCCAGATGTTCCTACAAAGACCACCCCGGCCTTTTCCGCCGCGTAAGCGATTTGATCTTTTAATTTTGGAGTGATGTCCAAGTCTCTCTTAGCGTTTTGATTTTGCATGACTACTCGAGTCGGAGCTGGAGTAGGGGACACTTGTGCTGGAGCCTGCGTTTGCGCGCTAGGATTCGTCGCGGTCGGCGTTGATGGATTCGCGACGGCCGGTTCAGCTGTCGGCGCTTTCGTCTGAGGGAGCGCATCCGCGATGCGACTAAGACCTGCCGCTTGAACCTCAAGTGCCAATGATATAGGTGTGCTCTTAGAGAGTTTGTCCGCTACGGCCAGCAATGTCTGTGCCGGGGTCTGAGTAGCCGGTGCCACAGTCGCGGGTGAACCGTTCCTAATATTATTGAGCGTTACTTGATCGGCCGGATTTGTCGGAGCGTATACCCCGTCTACAAGCGTAGTAGGTATCGACGGTAGGGCCGTATAGGCGGCGACTCCCTTCACTGCTTCCGTGGTCGGCAAATCTATACCTTCTTCTGCTTTAGCGAAACCTTTGACTAAGCCGACGCCGACTGGTCCTTTCAAATCTGCTAGGGTGATGGGGGTATCGGCAGTGAAACCGGGTACGTCTTTGGCTGCGACCGCGGCGATATTGTTGGCGTGCTGAGCAGGATTGTTGTTGTCGCTGGCTGGGGAGTATTTAGGAATGATGTTGTTTAAGGTTGCTGGTGTTTTGGAGGCTTCGAGTCCTTTTATTTTGTTTTCTAGGTCTCGCAACAAAGCCCTGGCCGCCGTAGTATTGTCTTCAAATGACAGGAAACGCGCATCGTCTGCCACGGCACCGACGAAGTCTTGGGTTGCCGGGGTCTTTTCCAGATTGGCGAAGTTGACGGTTTTGGCGGGTTGGGAAGCCGCTGGCTTAACACCAAGCAACTCGTTGAAAGCATCCGTCAGACCCTTTCCGATCGTCGACAGCGCGTCACTCACTGGGCCAAGTGTCGATGCTGGGGCCTGAACAGCGGGGGAGGCCGCTATCGGAGCCGGTTGTGCGGTCGCTGGAGTAGAAGGACCAGTCTGTGCGGTCGCTGGTGAGGTCTGGTTGGTTGAGGGAGTGGCGGGAGCCTGTGTGGCGGCCGGCGCTGTTTGATTCGCAGGAGTCGCAGCGGTTTGATATCCAGCGGCGTTAGGGTTGGCCGGATTATTTCCAGTACTTGCCGGTGATGTCTTTCCCGCGGTAGCACTC
>DBEA01000015.1:0-11261 GCA_002293845.1 Patescibacteria group bacterium UBA918
AAAACGAAAACCCTGGCGTGACCGCAGGGGGTCTCGGGGGAGCTACAGCGTCTCAGTGTCTGAGTCCGACTTTTCAGGTGTCTTAGCAGTGGTTTCTAAACTGTTGCAGAGTCCACCCAGAATATTGCCAATAAGGAACGGGCCCGCAATCAAACCAACCACGGCGCTGACGAGTGTAGCGATCAGAGTCAACCCCACCTTCCTATTGACAAGCTCCTGTTAATAGATATAGGTGAAGGCAGCCGTGCCGCCGATAATGGCACAAAAGAGCCACAATACGAGAATCAATTCCCAAACGGTCCTTTTTAATCCTCCCTGAGTTAAGTCGCAGGCCAAAATATAATCATTAGATTTAAATTAGTCAAGTATTCTTTCCGAGTGTAAAATATGACTACTACTCTCTATTTTCTAATTTCTATTTACTAACCATGGCCGCCGACTCGGTACAACGCATCAAAGAACGTTTGAGCATCATCGACGTGATTTCTCCGTACGTGGAGCTCCACAAGGCTGGCAAGAACTACAAAGGTAAGTCGCCGTTCACTAACGAAAAGACTCCTTCCTTTTACGTCTCCCCTGATCGCGGTATGTACTATTGTTTTTCTTCCTCGCAAGGCGGCGACATGTTCACCTTCGTCGAAAAGATGGAGGGGGTGGATTTCAAAGGTGCCTTAAAGATATTGGCCGATAAGGCCGGCGTGGAGTTGGTACCGGAAGACCCCAAGAAACGCGACTGGCGCGACACGCTTTATCAAGCGCTGGAGGAAGCGACCAAGTTTTTTGAAACTGAGCTGACCACAGCCAAGGATGCTGACGAATACCTAAAAAAGCGGAAGGTCAGTGACGAAACCCGTACTCGCTGGCGCATCGGCTATGCGCCGAACGATTGGCGTCGGCTCAA
Organism: Patescibacteria group bacterium UBA918; assembly: GCA_002293845.1. Classification (GTDB taxonomy): domain Bacteria; phylum Patescibacteriota; class Minisyncoccia; order Phycocordibacterales; family UBA918; genus OLB19. Next base: position 902 of record DBEA01000015.1, read on the forward strand.
AGAACATTTGAATAAGAAAGGTTTTGACGACAAGGCCCTACTAGAATCTGGTCTTATCAAACAAGCCGACCAAGGCAAACAACCATACGACGTCTTTCGTGACCGGATCATGTTTCCGATCATGGACCCCTCGGGCCGGGTCATCGGTTTTTCGGGACGAATTCTTTCTAAAGACAGCGAGGCGCCGAAGTATGTGAATTCGCCGGAGACGCAACTCTTTAACAAATCGGAAGCCCTTTTCGGTTACGACAAAGCCAAGCATGGCATCCATAAACTTGACTTCTCGCTCATCGTCGAAGGTCAGTTCGATGTCGTCTTGTCGCACCAGGCCGGATATAAGAACGCAGTGGCAGTGTCTGGCACGGCCCTGACTCCGGAACACGTCTCTCTCCTCCAGCGACTTTCTAATCGCGTGGTATTGGCGCTCGACTCGGACAAGGCCGGTGTGAACGCCGTCAAACGGGCTGCCGAGCTGATGCTGGCCCGCGGCATAGATCTCAAGGTAGCCAGGCTTCATGGTGGCAAAGATCCGGCCGATCTAGTGGCGGAAGACCCGAATCTCTTGAAGAAGGACATCAAGGACGCCAAACACGTCATCGAGTTTTTGCTAGAGGTTCTGAAAGAGGAAGCCAAAGACGAGCGCCGTTACAAAGTCCGAGTGCGCGACGAAGTTCTGCCATATCTTCTACTCATAGATAGCCACATCGAACGCGATCATTTTGCGAAGGTGGTAGCCGAAGCCATCGAAGCGAGCGTGGATTCGGTTCGCTTAGAGTTAGCGCGAATGGAAGCGAATAATAAGGAAAAGGTTCGGCCGATGGAGAGTCTACCGAGGGAGGCGACAGCGCCGCCTCCACCCGTAGGTCAAAGTAGTCGCAAAGAAAATCTCCTCGGCTATCTATCCGTCATGGAAGACATTCTCGAAGGGGAGGCTAAAAATGCGATTCGCGAGAGTTTTTTAAAGGTAGTAGGTCGTGCACCGGAAGAAGTCCGCTCGGCATTACCGCCCACGTTAGTGAGTCAGTTAGTATTCAAGCTCGAGACCCATGTGGCCGACAGCCGGGCCAAAGTTGTAAAGGAGGAGTGGGAAGGAAAGATCAAGGAGCTTAACGAGGTATTGGTCAAAGAGCAAATACTCTCGCAGAAGACATCATTGCTTGAGGCGGAAAAGACGGGTAACGACGGCGAAGTCGAGCGGATACTCGGTATCCTGGACGAATTAAAGAAAAATCGCACCACCTAGACGAGGACCACGGGATCAATACGTAACAAAAGACGCTTTCTCGTCGTAATAAGGCAGGGGAGTTTGTCCCCAAACATAGATTGACTAAACGGCTCGATAATGTATAGTTGGGCCACCATATTTATGGTTGCGAAGAAAAAAACCGCGACAAAGAAAAAGCCGAAGAAGGCGGCCAAAAGATCCGCCAAAAGAGCAGTGAAAAAACAGGCCAAAAAAGCTCCGAAATCGCGAGCTAAGGCAACAAAAAAAACTGCGAAAAAAATTTCCAAATCAAGGAAGACCGCGCCCAAGAAGAAGACCAAAAAGGTAGTAAAAAGGGAAATCGTCAAGGTAAGTAAACTCTCTAAGGAAAGGGAGGCGAAAGCGGCGGAGCTGATGAAGCTCGGACGCGATCGCGGCTACGTCACTTACGACGACATCATGAAGCAGTTCCCGACGGTGGAACGAGACGTGCAATTCTTGGAAGAGATGTACGAGCGTTTTAGCGTGGCCAATATCGACGTCCTCCAAAGCGGCGGTCTCCTGTCGGGCGACGCCAGCGACGAGCTTTTGGCGCAGAAGAACGCCTATCGCCGCCAAGAGAGTAGCTACGACTCGATCCAAATGTATCTGCGTGAGATCGGTCAGTACCCGCTTTTGACCGCTATGGAGGAACGCACGCTCGCCAAACGCATCGTCGACGGCGACGATGAAGCGAGAAACCTCTTGGCGCGAGCCAACTTACGTCTGGTGGTATCCATCGCTAAAAAATACGTCGGCCGCAGTCCCGACCTGACGCTACTAGACCTTATTCAAGAGGGTAACCTTGGTTTGTTCAAGGCCGTCGATAAGTTCGACTTCACCAAAGGCTTTAAGTTCTCGACCTATGCCACTTGGTGGATCCGTCAAGCCATCACGCGTGCGCTCGCCGACCAGTCCCGCACCATTCGTATTCCGGTCCACATGGTGGAGACCATGGCCAAATACAAGCAGATCTCGCGCCGCTTGGCGCAGGACTTGGGCCGAGACCCGATGCCGGAGGAGATAGCTACCGAAATGGGCGTCGAGGTCGAAAAGGTGTACCAGATCGAGAAGATCAGTCAGGACACCATTTCGCTCGAGTTGCCCGTCGGCGACGACGACGATCGTTCGCGCCTCTCCGATTTCATTGCCGACGATAAGATCACATCGCCGGACCAAGAGGTGGCCCACAGTATCCTGACCGATCAGATTCTTGAGATTCTCGACACGCTTTCCGAGAAAGAGCGCAAGATTCTCGAGATGCGCCACGGCCTCATCGACGGCACGTATCACACGCTCGAAGAAGTGGGCGCCGAGTTCGGCGTCACTCGCGAGCGCATCCGTCAGATCGAGGCCAAAGCTCTCGAGAAGATCCGCCAGCACGAGAAAGCACGACGATTGAAGAGTTATTAGGATGGATATAAGAAAAGGCCGGGGCGCGTGAGCGTCCCCGGCCTTTGTCGTTGTCGACCCGGTCCTACTGTTGGACCAGGGTGGTGTATCGCGGCGCGGGATCATAGCCAGTCAATGGCATGATGTACTGCATGAACAGTACGAACATGACCCCGCAAGCAGCCGCAATAATTACGTTTTTCATCTTCTACCTCCTCTTTCTATTATGCCACAGATTACCCTCTAAAGCAATCCGATAGTTTTAAGAGCGTCCTCGGTCTTATCGGTGAAGCGCTTTTGGTCGCGCAGACTAAAGAGAAGCGGTAATTCCTTGAGTTCTGCCATGATATGCTCGCTCGCCGAGGAGACGTACACCACCTTACCCTTGGCCTCCATATCAGCCACAGCTTCGGCTAGCATTTCTTGGCCTTCGTAGTCGGCGGCCAAGAGTCCGCGCAGGCGAATAATGACATGACGCACGTTCTTAGCGTCAGCGAGCCGACGGAAGTTGTCCGCGTGGCGTCCGCTATCGACGTAGCCCAACAGTCCCGCGATGCTATATGTTACAGCTGTGATCTCCTTATCGGTCGGGACCTTAAGATGCTTACCGCCGCGCACGGCCGACTTCGTGCCGTCCGCGTAGTTGAACGTGACGTCGAAGCGTCCACGGCTGATCTGATCGGTGAACCAAAGGAGCGACATCACAGCACCGACGACGACCGCGATGCCGGCGTCTTCGAAAACGGTGATCAACACCACTGTGATGGCGACGACGAAGCTAGATTTCTCGGACACATAAAACTCTTTGAATTTGTCGACCTCGATCAGACCGAGCGCGGTATTGACCAAAATAGCGGCGATGACCACCATCGGAATGTAGATGAAAAGCGGCAGGACGACAATGGCAATGATCGCGGTCGCCACCGCCGCGACAGCGGCCGACATACTGTGCGTGGCTCCAGCCTTGATGTTGGTGCCGGTACGGATAAAGACTCCGGTCGCCGGCAGTCCGCCCATAGCACCGGAACCGATGTTGGCCAGGGCCAAACCGAACAACTCTTTGCGACTCGACGACTGGGTCTTGGTGATCTTATCGGCGATCTTGGCCGTGATGAGAGTCTCCAAGACGGCGATGAGAGCGATAGTGCCCGCTATTTTGAGGGTCCACACTACCAGTTCCTTACTCGCGAATATCTGCCCTAAAGCATCCCAGGCTACCGGCAACATCAGAGCACCTACGACCGAACCGAATTTATCGCCCAAGGAGATCAGCCCCAGATCGAAATATTGCGATTCTAGGTAGCCGAACAAGATACCGACGACCGATATCGGAATGACGGCCGGCAGGGCTTTGACATAGCGCTTCCATAACAAGATGGCGGCCAAGAAGATCGCGAATATCAAGACGGAGTTAGTATGCGTTTCTGTGGCGTGGTGAATGTAAAGTTCAATGTCACCCAAGAAATGACCAGTGCGTTTTAAGGCCGAAAGACCGGTGGCATCGAAGAGCTGAGAGGCGGCGATCAAGAAGGCTACGCCCGCGCCGAAACCATACATCACCGACGATGGAATGAAATACAGGTACTTATCGAGACCGAGCGCCCAGACGACCAAGATGAGACCTCCTGATGCTAGTGCCAGTATCGGCAGGACCGCGGCACCGAGTCCGAGCGGCGCGGCCAGGGTGGCGGCAAAAAGCACGGTGGTCAGCGCACCGGCGGCGCCGATGATGTTGTAGTTGTTACCGCCGAAGATGCTGGCGATCAACGTCGCCCACACACCGGTGATGAGACCGGGAACCGGTCCGGCGCCGGAAGCGATCGATAGAGCGATCGAAAGCGGCACCGAAATGAGGGCGACAGTGAGTCCCGCGCGCCAGTTTTTAGACATCAACTCTGAGAATTGTGCAAAATTTAATATTGAAATCGATTTCATGCGTGAATTATACGTTAAGTTTTGATAAGAAGATCCCCCGGCCACGGACACGCCGATGGTTACGGGGGATGGAAGCGACACTAGGCCGCGACGCTAGCCGAAGCGAGCCGTCTGCCTATGACAGCGACGACATCCTCGACCGCGGATTCGAAAGAACACGAAGACTCCAGGATATGGCCATTTTGGCCGGTTCCTGGGCCAAAGTACTCGCGGATAATCCGTTCTTCCTTCTGAATGAAGGCACGACACTGTTCGACACTGATTCCAGGCACCACCTCTCTGAGATAGGTCGACATCTCACCGGCATCTGCGCGCGTGATGAAGTACTCGGGAGGGGAAATACCCTGTTCGAGAATACGTGCCTTGACCAGGTGATGGTGCATACGCGTAGCTGAATCATCATCTTCCTTGTTGTCGCCGACGAATGCGGTGGCGTAAAGGACGGCATTGAGACCGTAGCCATCCACGACCACAACGTCGAACTCATCAAGAGCTGGTCGCAACTTCTTGTTGAACTCATTCAGAGCCACCCAGCATTTGAACAAACGGCTTGTGGGGTCGAGTTCAGCTTCTTCCCGTACCCACAATAGCGGATGCGGCAAGTTGCCGAATGGGTCTTCAAAAAAGGCGAATGTGTGATCCCTGAGGATAGCAGGGAGCGCAGATTCGAGTTTCCTGAATAGACGACTCCGGCCGGATCCCCGCATGCCCGAAATCGCGAAAAAAGAACAATCGGTATTCCTAGACATGCGGCCTCCTTGCCATGTCGATCGTCAATCATTGGTCCCCCTCTTGGGCCAACGGGTAAGAATCATACTCCTACTTTTTCTACTGTCAAAGAGGTTGTGCACAACCCGCATACGCTTTTAACTAGCCGTATTTATGCTATAGTGGGCAGGTGAAGCATCAAGCGACCAAGGCCATAGTGGTAGCGGGTTTGATCACCGATCATGATGGTCGCGTGTTGATAGTTCAACCCTCTCACAAGGAAGGTTGGATATTCCCGGGCGGATACGTCGAGGTCGGAGAGTCGCCTAGCGGCGCCTTCCGTCGCGAGATTCTGGCCGAACTAGGTGTCGAAATTCGGTCTGTTCCCAGACTATTGAGTATCGACTACCGCGGTTCCGCCGATGAATACGTCATGTTCATCTTCGACGGAGGTGTCTTCACGGAAGAAATGGTAGCTGGTATCAAGCTATCTCCCGGGTTATTAGAATTTCGCTTAGTTCCTCCGGAGGAGGCGATGTCGCTACTTCGAGCCAATAGCGCTCGTCGACTAATGCCGACCTTGGAGGCGCGCAGTAAGACCGGCATCGCCTACTTAGAGCACCAAGAACTCCTGTAAGCCGATTTGATCATCGTTTCGAATTGACTTGTGGGCGTTTTTATTTGTCTGCTTTTAGCGGCCAGTCGCTAGTTAATTAAATCATCAATCTGTACTTATGGCTCTCATCGCAAGCGTCATTTTCGTGGCCGGTTACGCACTCATTACCCTCGAACATCATTGGAAGATAAACAAATCCATAACGGCGACGGCTTTGGCCGCCATCCTCTGGGGCGCGATCGCTCTCACCACAAGCGATATTCACGGGGTGGAGGAGGCGTTACATCTCATTTCGGCCGAAACCTTCGCTTTGGTGGTTTTCTTGCTCGCGGCCATGACCTTGGTCGAGATATTGGTACACTATCGTTTTTTCGACCTGCTTAGAGCGAAACTGTTCGCGCTCGGCCTTAAAGACACGGCTCAGCTTGTGCTGATAACGATCATCACTTTCTTCCTATCAGCCATCCTCGACAACCTCACCACCACCATAGTGATGGTCCAGATCGCGCGACGGTTTTTCAAGGGTCACAACCTCTTGGTCGCGGCCGGCGCCATCGTCGTCGCGGCCAATGCCGGCGGCGCGTTTTCACCGGTCGGGGATGTCACCACCATCATGTTGTGGTTGGCTGGCAAATTCACCGCTCTCGAGGTCATCATGTGGGGCTTCTTGCCATCCCTAGCCATCATAGCCTCCAGTTTGTTCTTCTTTGTCATGCAGATGAAGCGCGATAGCGGCGACGAGTCGTTGGCGGCAGGGGAGGATGTGCATCTTTCGCCTTCGGAAAAGACCGTCATAACATTATCGTTCATCTCGTTCGTTCTGCCGCCATTGGCGCACTTGGCCGGTCTTCCGCCTTTTATGGGTTTACTCTTGGGCGTCGGCATCGTCGGCTTGACCATAGGATGGTTCGCCAATACTTCTAAGAAGCGCGAGACGCATCTCGCCATGGACATCGAGAAACTTCTCGGCAAACTGGACATCACGAGTTTGCTATTCTTTATCGGCATTCTTTTCGCGGTCGGCGCGTTAGGACACCTCGGCATACTGGACACCATCTCTGAAAGCCTGTTCGGCGAAGAGCCTGCCATCTCTCGATTGATCGCCGGTAGCGTCTTCTTGGGAGCTTTCTCCGCCATCCTCGATAACATTCCTCTGACTGCCGCGGCTCTCGACATTCTGCAGACGACCGATCCGAAGCTCTGGGTGCTTCTGGCCATTTGTGTCGGCACCGGCGGATCCATGTTGGTCATCGGTTCGGCGGCGGGCGTGGTAGCTATGGGTATGGTCAAGGAATTGACCTTCAAAAAATTCTTTCAGATAGCCTCTCTGCCGGCCGCCATCGGATACGCCGCCGGTATCGGCGTGTGGTACGTCCAATACTTGTTGTTTTAGCCACTCAAGCGGATAAAGTCGGCCTTGCGAGCGTCAAACAGCTGGCGATGCTATGATGGAGCCGAATATGAGCGAGCTTGGGGATTTCAAACACGCCTACGCACGGCTCAATAAAGAGCAAAAAAAAGCGGTCGATGCGATCGACGGCCCGGTGATGGTCATCGCCGGTCCTGGTACGGGGAAGACGCAGATATTGGCTCTTCGAATCGCTAATATCCTAGATAAAACGGACACCAAACCGGATAATATTCTGGCCCTGACCTTCACTGACGCCGGAGCGCACGCCATGAAGGAGCGTCTGCGCCGTTACATCGGCGATACAGCCTATAAAGTGGCCGTACACACCTTCCACAGCTTCGCAGGCGAACTGATACGACGCTATCCTGACGCTTACCCGACCATCATCGGCGGTCGCGCTGCCACAGACATCGAGAGATTCTCGATGTTAGAAGATATAGTGAATGATAGCGATCTTCGCGAACTGCGTCCGTCTGGTGACCCTCTTTACTACGTCAAGAAGATTCCAGGGGCCATTTCCGATCTAAAAAAAGAGTACATTACTCCGGACGAACTATCGAAACGCATCGCGGAGCTAAAAGCCAACCTCGAAGCACGGCCGAAATTCCACGAAAAAGGCGCCCACAAAGGCAAGGTCCGTAGCGACTACGCCAGGGAAGAAAAGCGGCTAAACAGGCTGAGGGAATTAGCTTTGGTCTATCGCCAGTATCAAGCGGTACTAAAAGATAGGCATCTGTACGATTTCGAAGACATGATCGTCGAGACCGTGAAGGCGCTCGAGGCCAACGAAGATATGCTTCGAGATTTGCAGGAGACCTACCAGTACATCCTGGCAGATGAACATCAAGACGTGAACGAGGCCCAAAATAAGATATTGGAACTTTTGGCGCACTTCCATGATCGCCCTAACATCTTTGCCGTCGGCGACGAAAAGCAATCGATCTATCGCTTCCAAGGTGCGTCCCTGGACAACTTTTTATACTTCGAAGATCGGTTTCCGGGTACGACGATCATCCAACTCACCGATAATTATCGCTCGACCCAGAGAATACTCGATCTGGCGCATGCATTGATCAAAAGCGAGGACCCCGAATTGAGCGCTCTGCGCGTACCACTCAGGTCGGCCAAAGAAGCCCCGGATGAAGGGCGCGAGGAATGTCGAACTTTTTCTCACGAAGCAGTGGAAGAGGAATGGCTGGTCAAGGAAGTAAGAAAATTATTGACAGAAGGGGTACCGGCGGAGGAGATAGCGGTGATCGTGCGCTATAACCGTGACGTCGAGCATTTGGCCGGCCGCCTGCGGGCGGCCGGCATCGACGCCAACGCATCGGCCGAAAGCGATATCCTTGACCATCCCATCACCGAGATGGCCGAGAATTTAATGCTGGCGAGTTTGGAGCCGACAAACGAAAGTGCCTTGTTCGCAGTTCTGACTCATGACTGCTGGGACATAAACAGCGGCGATCTGGCCCTTGTCCTAGCCGCGCGGTCATATAACGAGCCCCTTCGAAAGATAATCGGTGACAAGGCTCGACTACAGGAATTGGCCGCGAGCGGCGCCGGCAAGATCGAACGAGTGGGGCAGGTCCTAGACGAAGCCCGGGCGCTTAGCGCCACAAAGGCGCCGCACTTCGTGCTCCAGTTCCTGCTCCAAGAAAGCGGTCTACTGGCGAAAGTGACCAAGGAGGACCCAAGAGAGGGCGTACGAGTTTTGCGACGCTTTTATGACGACATCGAGGCGATGGTGATCGAAAATCAGGCAACTACGTTATCGGCCGTTGTCTCTCAGCTTAAGTACCGGCGAGCTCACGGTCTCCCATTGAACGCCCCGTATATCGACGTCGACCAGACGGCGGTACAGGTCATGACGGCACACAAATCAAAGGGTCTGGAATTTCACACGGTCTTTTTACCTCGGACCACTGACAACGCTTTCGGTAAGGCCGATAAGCGCGATCATTTCAAATTGCCGCTTTCCAAGCATGTGGTCGATGATGACGAAAGTGCGGAAGACGATCGTCGGCTTTTCTATGTGGCCATGACCCGAGCCAAGACGAACCTACTTATTTCCAGTTCTGAAAATACTACCTCGGGAAAGATCTGTGAACCGAGCAGATTTTTATACCAACTTCCGGCAGAATCCATCACTACCATAGACACCGCGGCCGAAGAGGAAGTATTCAAGCCGGAAGCTGTCTTGGAACGAAAGCATGTTTCCTTCCGACTCAAACCGGAGCTGATCAAGCGTCTTTTCCTGGAGCGTGGTTTGGCCGTCACCCATCTCAACAACTATCTGGAAGATCCCGGTAAGTATTATTTGGAAAATCTTCTGCGCCAACCTCAACCGCAAACCTTACCGGCAATGAAGGGTAACGCTGTGCATGAGATATTGGATCGCGCGGTCTCTTCTTTTAAGAAAACCGGCGAGTGGATGACGATGAGCGAGGCGCAGAATCAAGTCAAGACCGCTCTCGAGAGAATGCCGATAGGTGAGAGCGACCTGGCAAGACTGCATGCTGATTCTCTGTTGATACTCAACTCTTATCTACCGCGTTTGGCCATGATGGCTGATAAAAATTCGCGAGCCGAAACCGCTTTCAGAGTCATCCTCAAGACGGATGACACAGAATTGCCGGAAGTGCCGCTCACCGGCAAGATAGATCGCATCGATCATGATTCTGATGGAAAAGTGTTGCGAGTAGTGGACTATAAAACCGGCAAGCCTAAGAGTCGTAACGAAGTCGAGGGCAAGACCAAGAATGGAACAGGAAACTATAAGCGCCAGTTGGTCTTCTATGCTTTGCTACTAGAATTGTACGGGGTAGAAACCGCTGATCCGGAATACGTGATTTCTTACGTCGAACCTAAAGAGCGTACAGGTGAGATAGTGGAGCACACATTCAATGTAACGGCCGCCGAGGTTGACGAGTTGAAGCAAGAGATACTCCGAGTGTCGAAAGAAATAATTTCGGGAGATAAATTTTGGCCTAAGGAATAGGACGTAGAGATTCGCACTTAGAGCGATGATAGTAAACCAAGGCGCGGCGGGCATTGC
>DBEA01000015.1:11434-14444 GCA_002293845.1 Patescibacteria group bacterium UBA918
CCCCCCCCCGCGCCTTGGTTCTCAAAACCTACGCGCTCGATTCTGTCTAACGAAACTCACTTCACCAATCCGTCGATCAGTATCTTCATCCGGTCATAGTTCTCAGCGCCATTGATGACCATCTTTTGGTCTCCCATCAGAATTACCGAATAGGGGGTACCTCGCGCACCGATAGCGACGGCGTCGCTGGCATCGGCATCGACCTTGTCCATATGGCGATTCTCCTTGACACACTCCTCATAAGCCGCACGCTCGACACCCGCATCCTCGGCATAATCAGGCAATTGGGACACGTTGGTCAATTCGTTCGGACCTCTCTCCCCGAACACCATGTCGGCGAACTTCCAGAAGGCTTCGTTGCCTCCGAGTTCGGCCACACATTCGGAAGCCCCGGCGATGTAAGGCGCGCTCGGGTGAAGTGACGGCAGCGGTAAGTGCCGATATGTCCAAGCTACCTTGCCGCTCGGGCCGTATTCTTCGATCAGCTTCTGCATTGTCAGATGAAAAGTTTTGCAGTAAGGACAATCAAAGTCGGAATACTCCACTATCATGACCGGGGCGTTAGGATTACCGCGAATATGATCTTCGGCCGTTACCGGCTTTATGTTCTCCAGACTAGGAGAGTTTGCGGGCGCCTGATCGCTCTTTTTTGCGATCTCTTTATCTCCGCCTAGATATATCGACAAAGCTATGAGACCAAAGCCGATGAGGATGGCCCCAGGAATTGCCCAAACGGAGGCTGCTCCGGAACCTCTCTGTTCGTAGGTATCGTTCATCTTCGATCAATTTATCGGTTAATACCGGGATTATAGCATGTTAAAATACGCTTATGGATGTATTTGGTGCTATTTTTTTCGGACTTCTACAAGGACTGACGGAATTTTTGCCAGTTTCCTCGACCGGTCACCTGGTTCTGCTCCATGAATTATTTGGAGCGAATTCTAGCGACCTGGCCTTCGATGCGGTCTTACAGCTGGCCACGGTCCTGGCAGTGATCATATATTTCCGGCGCGACTTAATGATGCTGATCAATGCGATGACTCGTCGTCTCTCTAGGCTACCAGTGAACGAAAAGGACATCGCTCTGGCCTACGCTTTGATGATAGGTACGGTACCGGCCGTTCTTGCCGGTCTGCTACTTGAATCTTATATGGAGACTATATTTCGACGCCCATTACTGGTCGGAGCGGTACTAGTGCTCGGATCGCTACTCTTCGCTTTCGCCGAATGGCATTACCAAAATCATAAACGGGAGGAAAAGATCACTATCCGAAAAGGTCTGACCATTGGTCTCTTTCAGTGTCTCGCGCTCGTTCCGGGCATGTCCCGAAGCGGCGCATCGATAGTCGGTGGTATGTTTTTGGGACTCTCAAGGTCGGAAGCCGCACGCTTCTCTTTTTTACTTGCCATACCGATAATTCTTGGGAGTGGCCTTAAGAAATTAGTAGACCTCATGATGGCTGGCGGTACGACCGACTGGAGCGGCCTCATCTTTGCCGCCATCGTCGCCTTTTTGTCAGGTCTCTTTGCCATTCACTTTATGCTCTCTTTCGTTCGTCGTCACACATTATGGCCCTTCATCTGGTACCGACTGATATTGTCCGGCGTAGTATTCTTTATCTTCTGGGAAGTATAAATAAAAGGCCGTCGGACATGATTCCGGCGGCTTTTTAAAACGGCAAGGCGTGCGTCATGCCCGAATCGTTCTTAGTGGTCCATCCAGAAATGTCGAGGGGAATCTCACGTTTCCTGGAACCGTCTTTGAATTTCACATGGCCATGGAGGAGGGCGTAGTCGAACACTTTCTTGGTCACTTTCACGTCCTGCGTGCAGTACTTTTTAACCTCGTCGACCCGGCCTTCGCGCCACCAGCGGACGGCCTGAAGACCGTCCGCCGATTTCTTGGCTCCCACTGTGGCTTCGGCGACGCTGTCGAGTCGAAGACGGCGGCCTAGGGAATCTTTGATCGACTCCAGGATGTCGATACTTTTGATGCTTCGCAGATCACCGGGATAGTATTTGTTTAAAAGGGGAATATCGAAGTGATTCGAATTGTAGCCGACAAGAGCGTCCGCGTGCTCGATGATCGGCCAAGCGGCGTTCAATTCATCCACCGTGAGAGCCGTGTACTTGTCGGTCTCGCTGTCGTAGAAACAGGCGACGGAAATATCCAGGCCGACGGGATCGTTTCCCCCGACGTCGGAAAAGTAATTTTGAGTTTCAAGGTCGAAAACGACGTAACGCATGAGAGTAAATCATACATGATAAATGGTAAATCATAACGATATTGAATAATTACCAATTACGTTATGGTCTATGATCTATGAGATGTAGATAGCCTTACGAACTTATGGCGTCAGCTATTTTAGTTAAAGCACCAGAAACTTCCGTGCCGTCGGCTAAATTCTTGAGCACATACTCGCCGCGAGCGACTTCGTCTTCGCCTACCACCAGCACATAGCCGCTGCCTGCATGATCGGCCGCGGCCAGCTTTTTACCGAGTTTCTTCGTCGAGATGTCCACCGTGACCGAGACTCCGGCGGCGCGCAGACGCGTGGCCGCCTTTTCGCCTTCTAGGTTGAGTGCTTCCTCGGTCGGAATGACGACCACCAACGCTCCGGCCTTCTTCTGTGGCAACAGCTCGTGCGTCTCGAGAAAATCCCTCATGGTCACGTCGCCCATGCCGAAACCGACGCCGCCGATCCGCTCATCACCGAAGAGGGAAGTAAGATCGTCGTAACGACCGCCGCCCAACATCGAGCGGTTATTCTTGGGATCGTTGTCGAAGATCTCAAAAATGGTGCCCGTGTAATAGTCGAAGCCCCGCGCCAAAGAACGATCGATCTCCACGTTGGTGATACCGATCTCTGCAAGCGCGCGAGTAACGGCATTGTCGGTTTGCTTGCTCTCTTCCAAAAAAGCAAGGATCGCCTCGGCCGCGCCCGGCACGATCTGGCGCAATTCCTCCACGTATTCGGAACGATCGATCTTATGAAAACGGTCATTGAGG
>DBEA01000015.1:14617-22741 GCA_002293845.1 Patescibacteria group bacterium UBA918
TATGAAAACGGTCATTGAGGCGCGTCACTTTGGTGATGCTGTCTTCGTCGATGACGCCGAGCGAGTGGTAGAAATCCTTCATCTCGCGGCGGTCGTTCACCTTGATGGTGAACATCTCCGGCCGCGCGCCGAAGTTAATGAGGGTTTGATAGGCGAGTGCGATGATCTCCACATCGGCCGCGATGTCATCCGAGCCGAAAATGTCGCAATTGAGCTGCCAGTGTTCGCGTACGCGGCCGCGCTGGGTGCGCTCGTAGCGGAAAAGATTCGGTATCGAATACCAACGTACCGGGAAAGCGAGTTCTTTGTGACGGCCGGCGATGAGTCGCGCCACCGACGGAGTCATCTCCGGTCGCAAGGTCACTTCGCGATCGCCGCGATCGAGGAAGGTGTAGGTCTGCTCGTTGACCATCTCTTCGTTCTCGGCGCCCTTACTCTTGTAGAGTTCGGAAGGTTCGAGCACCGAGGCATCGTAGCGTTCGAAGCCGAACGACTCGGCTGTGCGACGCCAGGTGTCGAAAATGTGGCTCTGGACGGCCATGTCCTCGGGATAGAAATCCCGTACTCCCTTGTAAGGTTCGGTCGAAAGTTTTTCCGCCATAATTCAATGAATTGTAAGGGAGATGGTCATAAAAAACAACGTAACCGCTGTCTATAGTTGACATGTTCCATAAAATATAGTACCGTCTAGAAGGCGCAAACCGAACACAGGAGATGTCTCGTGGACCAGATCAAACACGCCATTCTCGTCGCTCAGGCAACTGGACAGATTGTCCAGTGGCTGATGTCAAGGGTCGACTTTGACAAAGAGCGCCTCGATAGTCGCGAATATATGGAGGAACTCGGCGCCGAGTTCGGCCTTTCCTCCGTCGAGTCCCTGAGGGGACACGACGACCTCTACGAAGCAATGAAGGCTAAGGTCGCCGCCCACTGCGAGGAAAAAGCCGCGACCGAAATCGCGGCAGCCATTGCTGCCGCGACCCTCGAAGTCAAGGCTCATAAGGCTCGCGTGATGTACGTCCATGAGCAGCACGAGCTTCTCATGAAGCACATCAACGATTCGACGGTAGATGAAGACTCCAAAGACTTCCTCGATTCAATCCGCGGCGCGGCTCAGAAGTTTCATGATGACATGGTGAAGCTTTTGCAGAAACGGCATCGCGTGGGGTTGCTTCACTGCTTCACGGGGCATCTCGTCCCTGAAGCGACCGCTCATCAGCTCGCTGACCTCTACGAGATCAAGCCGGCCTGACACGGTAACGAGTCCCCGAGTCCCGCGTCTGCTTGCAGATGCGGGACTATTACGTTTGTGATCTCCCATCAATTCGTCACGAAATTGACAAAAAGCTTTTTTCAAGACATTATTCGGCCTGAAAAAGTCACTCGAAACAGGAGATGGGGACATGGGTGTCAAAACCCACACTCACTTAGTCACCCTAGGATGGCTATTTACCATAGCCGCCATAGCGCAGATTGTCTGGCCGACACTACTGTGGTGGCACTGGGACGCCGCCGTGAAGTATATCGACCCATTGCCGTTTGGCTGGATAATTTGGCTTGTGTGGTACTCGTTCTTCATCTTGATACCGCTTCAAGTCATAATCGGGGCAAGGCTAATCTGGCTCGGTCGTCAAACTTACGTCAAAATCGAGCAAACCACCGGGCAAGTGCGCAACGTGCAATTTACTTGTTTGCTCCTGGTGTTCAGTATCGCGTTCGACATCATCGCCTCCCCAATGGTCATATGGCACGTGAGAGACGAGCGCGTGTTGATACTCATATTCATCATTGTGGGCGGACGCGCTCTCTGGAGCAATCTCGAAGCGGTCAAAAGATACTGGTTCGGCTGACCGTCAACTGCCTCGCAAAACCAACAGCTCGCCACCGGCGGGCTGTCTTCGTACCTAAAATAATCTGGACAAAATCAAAATAAATTGTACTATCGAGCGCAGAAAAACCGAGGGTATTCAGCATGACTAATATTGCCGTGTTCTTACACCGCAAGGACCTGGTTTACGCAAAGAACGGAGAGCTAAACTTTGCGTACTCCACAGGCATTAAGCAAGGTGGCCGCTACATGCGACTACACGAGCTGAAAGCCATAGAAATAGACGGGGAGGTTGTGGTCTACATCGTTTGGAAGCTCTGGTTCTTGCTCCTCAGAAGAAGACTGGACCTGCCAAAGCTTGTACACGATGCCGTCGTCAACTATTTGCAGAACCTGCATCATCAGAGAGACATGTTCTACGATTGTCTCGCGTTCGTAAACTCATGTTTCGGACAACCTCAACACACAGGGGGTGATATCGAGAAATTCTGGGAGTTCACGAAACTGGAGCGCGAGCCACAGCCCGGCGAAGCCATTATCCTCGCCAGTTACCACGACGACCTCTGGGAGTTTGAGCATGCAGCCATATGCTTGGAACGCAGGGTGTATGTATCGGTTTACGGTGGAGCAGGGGATATTGAATTTTCTAGCCTCGACCAGATGAAAAAGGGGTACCAGACCACAGATGTGTTCCTGGCCACACCCCGCAAAAACCTGGCCGCCGAATGAAATTCGGCGGCCGAATTGTTTATGGTCACCGGTTGAAACCCTCACCTCGGAGGGCGTATGCGAGAAATGAGAGGTACAATATTCAAATGAATAATTTCTTTATCAAAATATTAGTTGGTGCGGTGGTTGTCGCTAGTGTCATGGCCGCGGGTTCTTACTATTGGCGGTCCGAAACTACTCCGAAACAAAATACACCAACGGCCGACTACAAAAACACTACTTTCTTGATCGAGGGTGTGCCAGTGACACTCAAAAATGGTGCGGCCAGCACGCCGGCCGCGCCCGGCTCGGCCTCGACGGTGGAGACAAAATATTTCGGCAATGAGCTAGCGACCGACTTAAACGGCGACGGTCGGGAAGACGTGGCCTTCATCGTCACGCAAAGTGGCGGTGGTTCCGGCACTTTCTACTACGCGGTCGCGGCCATCAAAACTGAAGAAGGGTATGTCGGTTCCGATGGTTATTTGCTCGGTGACCGTATCGCTCCGCAATCGACCAACCTAAGTCAAAACCTAAGACATCAACGCGTCGTCGTGTTCAACTATGCCGACCGTAATGTTGACGAGCCGATGACCACATCACCCTCAATCGGCAAAAGCGCTTATCTAAAGATCGACCCCGACACTCTGCGCTGGGGCATCGTCATCCCCGACTTCGAAGGAGAGTCGGATACGAAGTGATTATCTAAATTTCAGAACAGAGTAACGCTGAACCCCGTACTGGTCGGGGTAGGTGGTGGCGCGGAAGCCGCAGGCTTCCGCGCTTTGTCGGATCGCCTCAACTTGTTCCGGTTCATGTTCAAGCCAGATTTGCCCCTCCGGGGCTAGATATTTCGGAGCCGCCTCTATAAGCCTCTTCAAGATATCGAGGCCTCCTTGGCCGCCGTAGAGCGCCAGGTGAGGTTCGTAGGCTTTGACCGACGATTCCGCACGATTCAGCGCCGGGTCTATGTATGGGGGATTGGAAAAAATGAAATCGAATCGTCCGGAAATGTTTTCGAACAGATCGCCGTTAACTACTTCGATCTGACGTTCATCAACTCCGTTCTCTCTTATAGTACGGTTAACCGTATTATTGTGCCCATCGGTCACATCAGAAAGAACGACTCGCACGGCGGGACAATGCTTGGCGACCGCCACGCCGATCGCCCCGGAACCGGAGCAGAGGTCCAGCACGCGTGGAGTGGCGACGGTTTTGATTTTTTCAATAGCCTTTTCGACCCAGAACTCGGTCTCAGGGCGGGGAATAAGCGGTCCCGAATCCAAATAGATCTGACAACCAAGAAAGGGAACATGGCCGATCACGTAAGCTAAAGGTTCGCCGGTACGGAGACGCTCTAGATCGGCGAAAAAAGCTTCGCTTTTTTCGCCGCCATATTTCTCTTCGAGGAGCCATCGCTCATCTTGACTTGACACAAATATAAAAGTATTATGTATCACGGCAAAAGTCAATCGGCTGTAGTTCGGAGACGCACAAATGAGCGATACAAAAACCACTAACGCGCATGATCTGGCGAGGGCCCTTAAGGCCAATTATCGCTGGCATGCCGACGAAATATATAAGGATTTCGAAGACATCGTCGCCAGCTACACCGGTCAACACGGTGAGGAAAGCCTGCAGGCGGTGTTGAAAGCGGCCTTAAGGACTGGCCTCGTCACCAGCCTCGAAATCGAAGAGGTGCTTGGACTATCGGCTGCACGTGCCAGAGTATGGGTACGTGAGGTCCGAGAAGAAGAGTCGCATCGGCGACTCGCTCACCAACTACTCGAGTTCATTGGAGCAGAAATGGGAAACGGGGAGACGCCCACCCAATCGGCTGGAGAGGAGTTCCTCGATAGGCCTCTCGAGGAACTAGAACTAAGCACAAAAACTCGAACACTCTTGGGAGATCGGTTCAAGAGTGTCAGAGATTTGACTTCCAAAACTCCCGCCGACTTAATAAGGTTGCCGAACTTCGGAAAGCGAGCTGTAACCGAAGTGGAAAACGCTCTCAGCAAGTACGGCCTGGGACTGAAGAAGTCGTGACCATTCGCCGCGGCGCACAAGCGCGCCGCGGCATTTTCTTTTCTATTTTTCTTCGCAAACCGATCATTGACTCCAGTGTTATAATAAACAAATGTCAGAACAAATCCCAGCTCTGGAGATCAAGCATCTCACCAAAAAATACGGTGACAAAGTAGCGGTCGACGACATTTCTCTCAATATCAAAAAGGGGGCTTTTTTCGGCCTACTGGGGCCGAACGGCGCCGGCAAGTCGACCACTATCCATTGCATTACCGGCATCGCCCAGCCGACCGAGGGCGAGATCCGTATCGACGGCATCGATGTCGTTAAGGACTACAAGCTGGCTCGAACCAAAGTCGGTCTCTCACCGCAGGAGTTCAACGTGGACATCTTCGCCACCCCGGAACAGCTCATGGACTACATGGGCGGCTACTATGGCATTCCCTACGCCGAGCGTGCGGCCCGCATCGAGAAATTGATCGCTCGCTTCGATCTCGAAAAGCACCGCAAAGTAAAGTTTCAGAAACTTTCCGGCGGATTGAAGCGCCGCGCCATGCTTGGCCGCGCCTTGGTACACACGCCTGACCTTTTAATTCTGGACGAGCCGACCGCCGGCGTCGACGTGGAGCAAAGACATGAACTCTGGGCCTACCTCAAAGAGATGAACGAGGGCGGCAAGACCATCATCCTCACTTCGCATTATCTCGAGGAGATTCAGTATCTTTGCAATGAAATTGCCATTATCAATCATGGCAAGATCGTGGCCGAAGGGACCAAGGAGGAATTTATGAAAGAAGGGAAGTCGGTCGAGCAGACTTATTTGGAAGTGATAAGGGCTCAAAAATGATCATGTTAAACACTATCGGTCTATACACGATGTTCCGCCGCGAAGTGAAGCGCACCTTTCGCGTGGTCGTTCAAACCCTGGTGGCACCAGTGATATCCGCCACGCTTTACATTTTTATCTTTGGCACTGTTATCGGCACCAGAATCGACGATTTCGCCGGCGTGCCATACATCTCGTTCGTGTTTCCGGGCGTGCTAATGCTCTCGATCATCAACGCGTCCTTCGCTTCGGCCTCTTCCGCCCTTTATTTCATGCGCTTCACGCGTGGCATCGAGGAGATTCTCATCGCTCCATTCTCATATGTGGAGATGTTGATCGGATTCGTGGGCAGCGCCGTCACTCGCGCGCTGATGGTGGCTTTTCTCATCCTGACGGTCGGATTACTTTTCGGAGCAGTCAATCTGGTAAATCCACTCATGTTTGTCGTCTATGTGGCAGCTATATCGGCGATATTCGCCATGCTCGGCATCATCGTCGCTCTCTGGGCGGAGAGCTTTGAGCAACTGCAAGTGCTCAACACCTTCGTCATCACGCCGCTCACGTATCTCGGAGGCATCTTCTATTCCGTGACCTTCTTGCCGCCACTGGCCGCCACCATCACTCATTTCAACCCTTTCTTTTACTTCGCCGACGCCGTAAGGAGCAGCATGATCGGTTATAGCGAAGCCAACAGCGCGATCGGCGCGTTGGTCATTTTCGGACTAGTCGTCACTCTCGGGATTCTGGTGACCTACTTGTTCCGGATCGGTTGGAAGATCAGAAGTTAGGGTTTAGGGATTGAAGGCTAGTATCAACACGCGGACCAGCCAAGCTGGTCCGCGTGTTGATATACTTAACTCTAAGTTATGGACACTGAGAGTTTATATAAAACCGCGAAGCTCTTGATGACGCCGGGCAAGGGTATTCTCGCCGCCGACCAGAGCGTCAGCACCATGAACAAACAGCTCGAGGCCATCGGCGCCACGCCCGAGGCCGAGACCCGGCGGCTGTATCGCCAGCTACTTTTCACCGCGCCGGGAATCGAAAAGTACGTCACCGGCATCATCCTCTACGACGCCACTATCCGAAATCACACCGACGATGGTACGGCTTTCGTAGACCACCTGATCGCCAAAGGTGTCATTCCGATAATCAAAGTCGACAAAAGTACGGTGCCTTTTGAAGGCTTTCCGGGAGAGGTCGTGACCGAGGGTCTCGACGGCCTCAAAGAACGCCTGGAAGAATATTTCAAAATGGGCGCTCGGGCCGCTAAGTGGCGCGCGGTCGTTAATATCGGCGATGGCCTGCCGACCTTGGACAGCATCAAGTTCAATTGCATGTTGTTGGCTCGTTATGCCCGACTATGTCAAGAAATAGGATTGGTGCCGATCGTGGAGCCGGAGGTGATATACGAAGGCACTCACGACCTCGCGCGCGCGGAGGAAGTAACTACGCTGACTCTCCGGACCTTATTCACTGTACTCACTCAGTATCGGGTCGATCTTAAAGCCACGATCCTCAAAACCAGCATGGTCCTGTCCGGCAGCAAAAACGCCAAGCCGAGCACGCCGGAGGAAGTGGCGGAGGCGACTTTACAGACGCTCGATAACGCCGTACCGAACTCGGTCGCTGGCATCGTTTTCCTTTCAGGCGGACAAACCCCGGAGCAAGTGACAGCGAACTTTAACGCCATCGGCAAGCTCGAAAAGGAAAGCGGTGGTCTGCCGTGGGCGTTGGCTTTTTCTTTCTCTCGCGGTATCGAACAGCCGGTTCAGGAGGTTTGGAAGGGAAAGAGCGAGAACGTCTCGGCCGCCCAACAAAAATTGATCGAGGTATTGGAAAGGAATTGTAAAGCTGACGCTGGTCAGCTTTAGTTGCATAGCTACAGAGTTGCGTCGTTGCATGGAGGTGGCGGACCTTAGTTATTCATGAAAAAGAAAAAGACCTTGCCGGGGATTCGTTGACGGCAAGGTCTTTGTTTATTTTGTGAAGGCCACCAGCCCTGATAATCCGTTGCCGATTGACGACACAGGACTCAGGGTTGTTGGTCAGACTTCTCCTTTCTCCGCCTCCGCGCGAGCGGGAACAGGGTCCGAAGTTGGGGCGATTCGCGCCCCGGGTCTCTCAGTGCCTCATGTCGATCGTCATTGACCTGCAGCCAAGACGTCGACCTTGCCGGCAGCGCCCTTGATTCAGGCGCCGATCGGCCAGAGGCCCTGGAGACGACCAGCGCCGGCACCGCGGCCGCGCACGTGGTCGGTCGAAAGCGCGTCGGCGTCGCCGACCGCGAAGAAGTTGAATCCGAGCTCAAAAAAGAACGACTGCCTCATTCAAAACTCCCTTATTGTTTGAGACCTTTGTATTATACATAAAGCCATATCAAAGTCAAGTGGCCTGTGGACAGCTTATTTAAACCCACGATTTGACCATCCGGGCTTTTTCTGTTATCTTTCTAGCCACTACTTGTCCCGTCAGAAATTATGGATTAGTCCATATTTCACCAGGACACGTTACTAAGATAATTTCTAACGGGATGTCACAGGACAAACTCATCAAGCTGGTCTCGAAAGGGGACTCCAAGGGCGTCGGCAAGGGCGACGTTTATTACGTGCGCTACAACAACAAGAACAAGAAAGATCCTTCTAAGAAGCTCTCTTTGAAGAAGTACAACAAGAAACTTAGGAAGCACGTGGACTACACGCAGAAGAAGTAGGTGGTGAGAAAAGCGGCGGGCCCC
>DBEA01000015.1:22923-45111 GCA_002293845.1 Patescibacteria group bacterium UBA918
CCGCTTTTCGTATATTTCAAAATTTCTTTTTCCAGAAACCCCAACCGAGCGGGAGTGGACGATAGGCACCGATCTCAGATCGGTGGATAGAGAAGGCCAGGCCGGTCGTGCCGAGACGACGACCGATCTCTTCCGACAACGATCGCATGTAGGTACCGCTCGACGCGATACATTCAAAGGTGGCTACTTGAACCACTGATTCTCGGTGATGTTCGCGCCAGCATTGCCATGCCACTCGCACTTCGCTCCGACGAAAATCCCGCCCTAGCGCCTTACTCTCGTCGGTCACGGTGGGCACCGATTCGATCTTTCGCATCGCCTCGTCATATACGCTCTGAACGGTTTCCTGGCGTAAGTCTGTCAGTTTCAGTTTATAGATCATGGTGTCCGCGCTTGGTATATCGATCTCGTCTAATCGATCTTCCAGGGTCCACATATGAAGCGGCTTGCCTTTTACTGTCCGCGAAGAGAACTTGGGGTAAGGCAACGATAATTCTCCCACTAGAGATCTGGCGACATTTAACAAGTAATTCCGCTTAAAATCGGTCGATCGCTGCCAATCAACGAGACCGAGAACGTCACCGGTATCGGACGAGGAGCCAAGTAGCACCTCGAAACGGTAGGCCTTGTCGAGTCCGTGATAGTCCTCTTGCCGCCGACATTCTTCTCCGATCAAAACCAGGAGTTTGCCCGAGGCCATCGGGTCTAATCGCCCGGCATAGGCCATGGGCACCCCTGATAATTTCGTATGTTCGGTCCGGTACTTCTCCACGGCTTGAAGCGGGGTTTCGCCGACATGTTTTTCCAGAACCACATATTTCGGCATGATCAGGAGATAAAGGCGTTCAAGATCATCAGTGCCACCAAGGCGAGAAAGGCATAAAGTATAGGTTTCATCATCAGATTATACAGGAAATAGAAAAAGAGCGGGGCGGCCAAGGCCGCCCCGCCCGAAGACGAAAATCGTCAGTTCAGCGTCTCTACACGCACCGGAGCATGACCCCGGGAAAGAAATCCCAACTGTTCGGCGCCCGCCTTCGAGAGATCGACACAGCGGCCCTTAACGTAGGGTCCGCGGTCGGTGACTCGAGCGATGATTGATCTGCCGTTTTGCAGATTCGTCACCTTGATAGTGGTCCCGAAGGGGAGGGATTTGTGAGCCAGGTGCGTAGGATCGTTCTGGTCGAACCTTTGTCCATTGGCCATGGTGTTGCCATGGAATCCAGGTCCATACCAGGACGCTCTACACTCCTGCACTCGCGCGTGTGTCGTGGTGGCGAGCGCCATCGAAATGGCAGTCCCCAACAAAACGCATGTCAGATTTTTCTTTATCAACCTGTACTCCTAGCTGCACTTGCGGTACTCCGCCCAAGCCTAAGACGCGCGTGGGCCGGATTTCTTTCAATCCTGAAAGAAATCCGGCCCACCATCGTCTTTGAAAGAGTATGCCAAGATCGATAGCAGTTTTCGTCGTTTTCGCCTTATTGTTGCCGCTCGCGCCGGTCAGAGCCGCCGATTTAAAGGTCGCCGGCTGGATCCCGTGGTGGCAAGACACCGCTGGTGTCAAAAGCGCTACCAAACAGATCAAAAAGTTGGACACGATTCATCCTTTCGCTTTCGAAGTGACTCTAAACGGGGAATTGGTCGACAAGGCCGGGCTCAAAGATCGTAATTGGCGCAATCTATTCAAATTAGCCGGACGCAATGATGTCGACATCATTCCAAGCCTTCTTTGGAACAACGGCGCTGCCATCCATGCAGTCTTGAGCGACAAAAGCAAGCGACGAGACCATATTGTTGAGATCGTCGACATGGTCGAGAACGGCGATTTCGACGGTGTCGACATCGACTATGAATCGAAGTTGGCCGAGACGAAGGATCATTTTTCGACCTTTTTGCGGGAGCTTAAGGACGAACTCGATGACAAAATGCTGACCTGCACCGTCGAAGCACGCACCCCACCGGACAGTCTCTATCGAACTGTGCCGGCAACGATCGAATACTCTAACGACTACAAGGAGATCGCCAAATATTGCGACGTCGTCGAACTAATGACCTATGACCAGCAACGCGCCGATCTAAAACTTAATGATACGCGCAAAGGTGAACCGTACATGCCGGTTTCCGACCCAGCTTGGGTAGAGAAGGTGGTACAGCTTGCTATCAAGGATATTCCTGCCGACAAGATCATGCTCGGTGTGCCGACCTACGGTCGTGAGTGGACGGTGACCGTCGCGCCCGATTGGTATAAGTCGTATAAAGGGAACGGCGCTATCAATCAACCTGAGGTAAAAAAGATCGCTAAGACCAACAAGGTTAAAGAGGGTCGCAATGCCGCCGGCGAAGCCAGCTTCACCTTCTTTCCCAAAAATTCACCTTTCAAGGCGCTCGACAAGCTACCGGTGCCTGATGGTACTCGCCTCGGTTTCGAAGCGGCCGCCCGCGCACTTCTCTTCGCCAACATGACCAAAATCGAGGTGCCGGTCGAGCTAGTGTGGTATTCGGATGCCGCCGCTATCTCGCAAAAAGTCGATCTGGTCGAAAAATACGGTTTACGTGGTGTCGCCATCTTTAAGATCGATGGCGAAGAGGATCCTGGGATTTGGAAATTATTCTAAAATACATTAAAGCGCGGGCCACAGGCCCGCGCTTTTCGTTTGCTTCAACGTCTTACACCGGCAATCGCAGAATCGTCGCCTCCTGCTTGCTCTCCGGCGAGATCCAATCGGACCACATGTTGCCGGGCGGAACCGTACGACTCCTCATCAGTCTAAGCTCGGAGGAAATCGTTTTCCTCCGTCCGACTTTCGCCCGAGGGGAATTGACGCTTTTTTTCAACCGCAAGGAGTTGTGACTCCCGACCAGTGGGCGTACCACCAGCCATCCCTTCCTGGTGGGGTAGACCCATGAGACATCAAAGTTGAGTCTAGTGTCGATGACCATGACGTCGAGGTCGGTCAGTTGCTTTTCTTTCACGACATCGAAGATCTTGTAGCCTGCTTCGGCCAACAGGATCTTCAACCGAGTCATCCGCGCCACGATGTCGGAGTCACCCGACAAAACAGTGAACTTCTTCTTTTTAGGCATTTTGGAACCTCCTGCTCATATCTAACAACAAACAAAGAGTGCGTTCAAGGCCTCACCACTCGATCGGTTCTTGTCCTTTGGACCGCAAATACTCGTTGGCCTGGCTAAAATGCTTTGAGCCAAACCAACCGTTATGCGCTGAAAGCGGGGAAGGATGTGGTGCTTTTAGTATCAAATGTTTAGAGTCGTCGATGAGGCTTGATTTATTTTGTGCATAACGCCCCCAGAGCATGAACACGACACCCTCTTTCTCCTCAGATATCTTTTTGATCACCGCGTCGGTAAAAGTCTCCCAACCCCAGCCCTGGTGCGAACCGGCATTTGATTCAAAAACAGTGAGCGTGGCATTAAGCAGAAGCACGCCTTGCTTGGCCCAGCGCTCCAGATTGCCGGAAAGTGGCAAATCCTTTCCAAGGTCGCTCTTTATCTCCTTGTAAATGTTCTTAAGTGACGGCGGCACCGCCGTGCCGTCCGGTACCGAAAAGGAGAGGCCGTGGGCCTGGCCCCGGCCGTGGTACGGATCTTGGCCGATAATTACCACTTTCACTTTTTCAAAAGGGCACAAATTGAAAGCATTAAAAACAAATTTTGGCGGTGGAAACACGCTGGAGGACAAATAAGCTGACTTAACCTTTTCGGCCAAATCTTTGAAGTATTCCTTCTGAAACTCCTCACCCAAGACCTCTCTCCAGCTATCCTCGATCGCCACTTTCATGCGTCGATTTTAGCACGAAAAAATTAAATTAATTGTACACAATTTATATTTTCACATGGATGATATGGGAGTACAATATAGTGATATGAGATCTGAACGAAATGCTGTATTGAGACTGCGTTCTCAAGGCAAAACATATTCGGAAATACAAAGCATCTTGCATGTCCACATTCCTAAGTCGACACTATCGCACTGGTGTAAAGAGGTTAAGATGTCCGCAACACACAAACTTAGGATTGAAATGCTGTCATCCAATAACCTTGAGCGCGGCAGAAAAAAATCATTAATAAGCAACAACCGAAAGCGCGTAGAGAGAGTACGATTATTTAAAACGTCAAATACCGAACTTTGGAATCGATACACAAAAGATGACGCGACTAGGAAAATCGTTCTAGCGATTCTATATATAGCAGAAGGACACAAGAATAGAGATTCGGTAGTATTTGGAAACTCTGACCCCGGAATAATTCGGATGTTTATGGGGCTTATGCGAAGTACTTACAAAGTAGACGAGAGTAAATTTAGAATTACCGTACAATGTCGCGCAGACCAAAATCCCGAAATTTTGAAAATTTTTTGGAGTAAGGTGACAAAAGTATCCTACGAACAGTTTTACAAGCCCCAGATAGACAAGCGCACAGTCGGTAAACCGACTAAGAAAAGTGATTACAGGGGAGTCTGTCGCGTTGATTATTTTTCGACCGTCATAGATCAGGAACTAAAGTATATTGCAAGAAACCTCGAAAAGCGGTAAAAATATACGTCCGCAACGGGCCCATAGCTCAGCTGGTAGAGCGCGCGCATGGCATGCGTGAGGTCAGGAGTTCGAGCCTCCTTGGGTCCACGAACATAAAGAATTTTCGGGCTGTAAGCAGAGCTTTCATCCCTTTATTCGGAGCTCAAAATAAAGTAAACTTTATTTTATCTCCTCATTCGGGCTGTAGCATAGTGGTATGCGAAGCATACAACCTGCGCTCGCTCGGTCATGCAAAAGTAGACTTTTGCGCGACCCTCGCTCGCTTGGTTGTAGTGTGTACGATTCGGGATCAAACACATTGTCGGGCTGTAGCATAGTGGTAGTGTGTACGATTCGGGGTGAGCTTAGTTCATTATTTAGTCGGGGTGTAGCATAGTGGTAGTGTGCACGATTCGGGTTCGTGCGGTCTGGGTTCGATTCCCAGCTCCCCGACTAAGTAATGAACTACGCGAACGAACAATCCAGTGGATTGTTCCGGCTCTGAAAGAGGCGAGGTCCGAGTTCGATTCTCGGCGGCCCGACAATGTGTTTGATCAGAAGTCCGGGGGACTTCTGCGGCTCCTAAGGAGGTACGGTCTGGGTTCGATTCCCAGCAGCCCGACACTATATATTGACCATACCTTCGTGTATTTCCATATGACAATTGGCACAAACCAAGATGCATTTATCGATTTCAATTTTAGTCTTCTCCCACGAGCGGGTCAAACCCCTTGAAGATAAACCAAAATCCTTTTGACTTGGTTCCTTATGATGGAATGATAAGGCGCGCTTACATCTGTCATAGCCACACACCTGGCACTTGCCACCGCCATATTCAATTGCCATGTCTTTAAGTTTCTTTCGACGCTTAACAACGGCCGTTTTCATATACTCGGCCCTATCAGCGTATGTTCTTTTTTCCTTCCTCAGTGGCATATACATATGTATTCTACCACGTTATTGAGTTACCGAAGTTGAAAATAAGGGGATTTTCTGTACAATAACCGCACTTGATCTAATACCGCAGATCAAGGATATTCCCCTGTAGCTCAGCGGTAGAGCAGTCGACTGTCAAAGGCAGCTTTCTAGGGAAACCTAGATCGAAAAGAAGGTGAATTGTCCTAAGCGCTTAAGCGCGACGGATCCGGAACCGAAAGGTTCCAGGACTGGGAACCCTAATCCTGCACAAAGTTGAAGGATGGGCAATCAGCAGCCAAGCTCGATCACGGAAGTGATTTAGAGAAGGTTCAGAGACTATCCCTAACGGGAGTAGCCGAGCATGTAAATGTTTTGGCGAAGCGCCTTCCACCCTTCACGGGTGATGATATAGTCCGCGCCCTTTGGAAACATTGGGATACGTGTAATCGATTGGTCGCAGGTTCGAATCCTGCCGGGGGAGCATGTAAAATCTTAGGCCACGCAATAGCGTGGTCTTTGATTTTAATGCTCCCCCGGAGAAAGACGCCTGCGCGTCTTTCGTCAGGATTCGAACGCCGGAGCATGTCGCCGGAGCGACGGCGAGGCGATGCTCAGACAAATTTTCCGGAGAAAATTTAGTCGAGGGAGAAATTCCTGCCGGGGGAGCCAAGGCTTTTACTATTTAGAGCTAGATTTAGTTCGAGTCTCAAGTTTGATATACTCATGTAAATGCAAGAAGAATTTGAACTTACCTACCTCGTTAAAAAATTACCTGATAATTTTTCCACGCAAACTAAATCCAAAGAAATTTTGGATATTTATTTACCGTCTACATCGGAACACGCAACCTTACGAATTAGGAAACTAGGAGATAGATACGAAATAACAAAGAAAGAACCTGTATCAGGCACAGACTCATCTCATCAAAACGAAAACACTATTCCACTTACAAAAGAAGAATTCGAAGAACTTTCTACTCTACAAGGAAAGCGAGTACGAAAGATTCGTTACTATTATGAGGAAGGGGAGACCTCTTTTGAAATAGACGTCTTTCAAGATAACCTCATAGGTTTAGTACTTGTTGATGTCGAATTCCACTCTAATGAGGAGAAAGCTGTGTTCGTTCCACCCGAATGGTTTGGAGCGGATGTCACTCAAGAAAAGTTTGTAGCTGGGGGTGTACTTTGCGGAAAAACCTATGAGGACATCCAGAATCACTTAGATAAATTTCAATATAATTCATTAATTGTCTCGGAGTAAAAAGTTCTAACGTCCTCCCAGACGGCGAGCTAGACATTAGTCAAAATTTGTTGTAGTGTTTTGGAAGTGAATTGCTCCTTGAAAGAGCATCTTGACTGGTAAAAGAAAGGATCTCACATGCCCAAGCCTGCAAAGGTCTGGAGTGCTGAGATCGTTATCTCAGCCATTAAAGAATTACACGAACGTGACGGTACAAATGGCCTCAACTCAGCCTCTGTACAAAGACACTACTCGCCTTTATATCTTGCCGCCCGCACCTACCTTGGCGGATGGCGTCAAGCTATCGAAGCAACAGGTATAGACTACTCCACAATTAAAAAGAAGACTGTCAGCGGTGGAAAAAGGCACCAATGGTCACGAATAAAAGTGGTGAAAGAAATCATCGCTCGTGCAGCTGAAGGAAAGTCTATAAAAGGCGGTGTCGTTAGTATTGAGGACATTGGGCTGTACAATGCAGCTCGTTCATACTTTGGCAAGAAAGGGTGGGCGAAGGCACGTGTAACGGCAGGTTTTCCTGCATACGATCCACGCCCTAACTTGAAATGGACTCAGATTACCGTACAAGCGGAAATACAAAGACTACATCACGAAGGTGTGCCGCTGAATCATGGTTTCCTGTTGGGTAAACCGGAGTACGGCTATCTCCGCTGGGCAGCTCAAAACGTATTTGGCTCATGGCGTAATGCCGTCGAGGCTGCTGGCTACAACTACGAAGCAATCTGCATCGAGCCTGTTGTCATTTGGACAAAGGAAGCTGTGATTGATGCTGTTCGCTCGCTTGACCAGGATGGCGTAAGACTCAGTTCGAAGTCAGTGCAAATAGCACACGGAGCGCTCTTTGCTGGTGCTGTGCGTGCCTTTGGTTGTTGGAGTAAGGCCGTAGAAAATGCGGGAATATCATACCAACAACATTGCCGTGTATGGTCCACAAAAGCGTGGTTGCGTCGAATGGAAAGTGACGAATACACGTCTGTCCTAGAAAGAGCTTCCACTCACACAAGGAAACGGAGAAAGTGATGAAAGGGAATTTGCCAGCGTCTATCACATCCTTGACGGATCAGGTACGGAGGCTACCTCTGGACATGATTCGTGAGGGTGTCGTAACCCTCCGAGTCAACTACGACGAAGCCAGCTTGGAGGAGTTGGGCAACTCAATGGTTGCTCACCAACAAATCCAAACTATTGTCGTACAGCCGAACGACGAATCCAGCTACGATCTGGTTATCGGCTCACGCCGACTACGGGCGGCAAAGCTGAAAGGGATGTCGGATATTGCCGCATACATCATTGAGCGGCGCAATCCTATCGACCTTCTTTTCATTGCTCTGGCCGAAAACCTGCACCGTGTAGATCTCGACCCGTTCGAGGAGGCTCAGGCCTTTTTGCGCCTCATCAAGGAGCACGGCCTCGATCCTCGGCAGGTAGCAGAAGGAATCAAGCGTTCGGGGGATTATGTGCGAAGTCGCCTCCAGCTTCTCAGCATGCCTGAGGAAGTGGCGACAATGGTTTCCGCAAGGAAACTCAACCTCTCGTTCGTTTCAATCCTTGCTCGACTACCTTCCGGCGACGTACAGTCCCGGTTTGCTCACCAGGCAGTTCAACATCGTCTGACCGAGACTGAACTTAGGGCGGCTGTGGCAAAGGAACTTGAAGAGCCCCAGCGCACCGAACGACAGTCGCACGAACTGACTGCAGTGAAGGTACAAGCCAGACTCGATGGGTTTACAACTTTCCTGCAGAAGGTACCACGTCGCATGAACCTGCGTCGGTTGAACGCCGACGACAAGGGCAAACTCCTCAAATCGCTTCAACAGCTCGAAGATGAAGTTCGGCTTCTGAAGGCTCAGGTTCGAGGAGTCCAGACCACAACCACTCAAGCCGTCATTGCTGCATTTGCAGGTCCTGTCCGTAATCACGGACAGGAATGGACTGCCAGGGATCTTCAAAAGATCAACTCTGCTCGACGACCTTCTGATGAGCAACTGGCGACGGAGTTGGGGCGTTCGGTTGGAGCAATCCAGCAAATGCGTGCCAAGTCTCAAGAAAAATCATAACAATGTTCTTTTACTCACCCGGCCTTCAAGGCCGGGTGTTTTTCTATTGCATAAAAAGTTCTAACATCATCCCATGCGGCGAGCACTTGACATTTACGTCGAAATGGCGTATTATTACACGCAATTTGGTCCTTTTCATAGGGGGAATAACGCATGGCAAAGTTTGCCATCAGGTCAATCAGCGAACCAACTATAAGCCGTTCACGCCCTATCAACATCATGTTTGATGAGGGTGTGTCCGCTTCCGAGTCGAAAGCGGTGCTCGACGGCCTCACACAGGTCCTAAACATCGCCAATGCACCGCACTTGCAGATTTCCAATCTCGGCAGGTGGCGTGGTGCAGGCTGGCTCGTGAACGTTAACCATCTCACCGAATGGAATTCGGTGGACTGGTACGTCCGCTATGCCGAGCAGCAGAGCCGAAAGGGTCAGCTGCATGGTGGAAAACTCCTACAACTGCTCTACAGCGAGCCGTGGCAGGAGTCACAGCCGCACTACGACATCATGGTCACCAGCCGTGACATCTACGATGACGATTGCAGTTTCTGTATCGGCCTCGCGATTCACGGTTTCGGGACGATCATCTCGACATCTCGTTTCCGTGTGCTGTCCGACCAAGATGCCTATGACTGCGTAGTCACCGAGACGATGCACGAAGTCGGTCACGTTTTCGGACTGGTTCCGGGAACCAGAACGACGAACGTGGAAATGTCTCTCGGCCTACATTGCACCAATCGGTGCATCATGCGGCAAGGACTTCGCGTTCCGTACGACTGGCAGGTCATCACGGCCGACCGTCTGCAGGGACATGAGTTCTGTGCAGATTGCCGTCGCGATCTCAAGCGGTACTTTTGCGAGTAGCCGCCCAAGGAAGAAAGGCTTAGCCTGACTTCTGTTGGGCGGCTTTTCTTATGTATAAAAAGTTCTAACATCCTCCCACGCGACGAGCTTGACATTTTATATATTCTAGTGCATATTACTTCCTGGTTCAGCCACGCACACTTTGTGCGTATCATAGGAGAACAGCGATGTTGAAAGAGCTGAGAATGCACACTTTTCCGAATGGCGACATACTCACGATCGATGCCGCCAACACCTTCGTCGGTCTCCATGGCCTCACGGTCTACACCGTGCTCTATGGCTCCAAGGACGGCGACGAGTTTCAGGCGATCGGCAGCGAGCCCTTCATGTCGAAGGAGGCCGCGAACGCCGCCTTCGAGAAGCGCATCGCTTCGACCACTCCGGCCGAGCCGACCTCGCCCCACAACGACATCTACAACCTCGTGGTGCAGACCTTCGAGCGGTACCTCGGCGAGCACTCGCTGCGACAGATCGAACCGCCGAAGGACTGGGAGGACTTCTACAAGTACGTGAAGCTGATGACCTTCGGCGGCGGGTACGGTGAATTCGAAGAAGCGCGCTCTGCGCTCCACGACCTCACCAATACGTCGGCGAAGGACACCAACGGTCGTTCCGACATCAAGGTCGAGCTTCCGGCGTGGAAGGTGCTCGAGATGCTGACCGCCATCACGGCGCTCGGCATGGCGATGCGTCAGCACAAGGAGACGCAGCTACGCGTCGCCGCCTGAGCAGCAAGCTCCGGCAACTGAACTTGGGGAGCAGTATATCTCCCCACTCTACTGAGACCACGACTTCGGTCGCTGTCTCTGAGAGATAGAACCTTTCACAACTCGGATTGGAGATCGCCATGGCAAATACAGCGTTACTTCAGGAGAAGGCCGAGCAACTCCAGGCCGAGCTCAATCAGTGGGCGCTCGAAAATGGTGCGCTCGATCTGGGCGAGGAAATCATCTTCTCGCTTCGTGTCGGCAAGTCGGCCACGATCGTGCGTCGTGATCCGCAGGATCTCGAGGGCAAAGTTAAATGCCTCGAAATCACCAAGGATCACGTGAAGCTCGGCTTCACCTACGTTGCTCCGGCTTGTCTCAACGACGACGAGACCGAGCAGGTGCTTGCACTCCTTGGGAACAAGGCGCGCAAGAAGATGCAGATCCTTCTGCACGACCGGAATAACCCCATCAAGATCGATACGCGGACGGACGGCAATTTCTACGAGACTGCCAACCGCGCCCTCCGTGATTTTGTCCTGAATGGGAAGAAGTACCGGATGGTCCGGAATCGTATCCGCGGGCTCGAGTATTACGCCCAGCTCTGGGAGATCGAGGGAGAGCTCAACGCCTCCTTCAACCGCCCGAACACCCGTTCGTCAGCCTAGCCAGCCACGCCGCCTTTGGAAGTCGCCCTTCAACCGGCGGCTTTCTTTTACCTCATTAAACAATAGGTTCTGACTTCCTCCACCATTCGGAGCAAAATATTTTAGCCTTATTTTCAAAGGCCATTTCGATGACACAGCATCAACTATCGAACTTTGATATAGTTATTTGATATGGCAGTAAAGCAAGCTATTCAAGTTGGCAATCCTGTAATTCGGGCAAAAACCAAACAAGTTAAGGGTCAGGTTGTTACCAATATTAAAAAGGTCATCCGCGATCTTACGGATTCAATGCGAGAGCATAATCTTGTAGGAATGGCGGCTCCTCAGATAGGGGAGTCTCTTCGAATTTTTGTGACAGAAATTCGTAAAACTAAATTTAGAAAAGATGAGGAACTTGACGAGTTGCGAGTCTTTATAAATCCTAAAATTATTGAGACTTCTAGTAAGCAATCAAAGGATTGGGAGGGGTGCGGCAGTGTTGCGGAATCGGGCCTATTTGCAAAGGTGGCACGCCCTGAATCAATATCAGTTGAAGCGATAAATGAGAGTGGTGAAAAATTCTCCTTAAAGGCGAAGAGTTTACTAGCCAGAGTGATACAACATGAAATGGATCACCTTGATGGTGTTTTGTTTATAGATAAAGCTGACCTAGCTACTGCTATGAGCCGAAATGAATATCTTAAGTTTAAGGAACAGGCTCTAAAAAAGTTCTGACATCCTCCCAGGCGGCGAGCAAAGTTGACATACAGTAACTTGTATGCTACTGTATAGGCTGTTTACATAACAGTTCCTAACCCTTTGGAGGTCCTAATGAACGCGTCTACCGATACCGAACTGAGCAGGACTTCGTACCTTCTCTCGCGACTTCTGGAGGAGGCTCAGAACCCCACCAGCCAGGACTCCGGCCCGATCATCCTGCATAAGAAGGAGTTCGACGGCAGCAAGATGACCGACATCCGCGTGATCATTCCCAGTGATAACTACCGCAAGGAGGGCACCGACGGCATGAAGAGCAGTCACTACGAGCCTGGACACAAGGTCATTCAGGACCTGATCGCCGCCGGCTACCAAGTTGTGGCTGTGATGATCGGCCGTGCCTTCAACTACGGCGAGACGACCAAGCATGCGGTCAACGTGATTCTCGTGAATCTCGAAGCCTAAAGCACCAAAACCGTTGGCAATATCAACACAACCGCTGATAACCGCTGTCAATTCGACAGGTTGTCAGCGGTTTTCATTTGCATAAAAAGTTCTAACATCCTCCCATGCGGCGAGCCAACAATTTTAGCCTTATTTTCCAAGGCACATTTCGGTAGTCGAAATGAAATATCGAACTTTGGTATACTGAACAAATGAAGCCTCGTATTGTATATATCCATGGCAACAGTGCCACCCATTGGTCTTTTGCTTGGGCCGGTTGGTTAAAGCAAGAGCTTGAAGAAAGAGGGTTTGAAACTTTCTTTGAGACAATGCCTGACTCCATTATTGCCAGATCAGAATATTGGATACCTTTCCTAGAAAATCACGCTAAGGTTGGTGAAAACGACATTATCGTTGGATGGTCAACTGGATCAATTGCAGCCATGCGTTACGCCGAAGCTCATAAAGTAAAAGGATCCGTACTCGTGGGCACATACCACTCTGACTTAGGAGACGCGATGGAAAAACAATCTGGCTACTTCGACAAACCTTGGGACTGGTCTGCGATAAAAGCTAATCAAAATTGGATAGCACAATTTCAATCTTCCAATGACCCAGTAGTGCCAATAGAAGAGGGGAGGTTTGTCCATGATCAACTAAACACAGAATATTTTGAGTTTGATGATAAGTTCCACTTTGGCTGGCCGGAACCTATGAATAGCTTCCCAGAGTTACTTGAAGTTATTCTGAAACACTCACAATAAAAGTTCTAACCACCGTACCAGAAACTGCTTTGCTGATTTCGGTACATGGCAGACATCCTCCCAAGCGACTTGTGTTAAAATGAGAGGAAATGAAAAGACTTCTAAATATATTTTTCGTCATACTAGGGGTGGTATTCTTCATTATCATACTGGCAGGTCTGTATCTTTATTTTGTCGATCCCTTCGGCATCAAAACGACGTTCTCGGAGACGGAGACGCCACGAACGGAAACGTCGACTGAAACAAACAACGACAAGAACCCGGCGCTATCACCGGCCCAGGAGAAAGCCTTGGAAACCTTCGGCATCGACCCGGCCACCGTTCCTACGTCCGTCACACCAGAGCAAGAGGCTTGTTTTGTGGAAAAACTGGGCCAACAACGCGTCGACGAGATCAAGGCCGGAGACTCGCCGACGGCGGCGGAGTTTTTCAAAGCTAAATCCTGCATCTAAGATTCGTTTATCGGGATAATATCCAAGATATGATGACCTTTCTTCCCACACTTAATTTCCTACTAGCCGTCGGCGGATTGGCGCTCGCGGCGGCGACAATAGTTCTCTACGTGGACTACTTTTTACTGAAAGGTAGGTATTTCCGCGATCAAATAAAAGAAGGGGTGTGGCCTATCATCGCCGGCGTCACCATAGGTACAGTCGCTCTCACTCTGCTTTATTCGGAGTATTTCAAGTTCGTGCCATGTTCGCTCTGCTGGCTGCAGCGCATCGCCATCTATCCGCAGGCGCTCATGGTCTTGCTGGCATGGAAGGGAGGCGACACGACTCGATTTCCCACCTATGGCATAGGTTTGTCCATATTCGGATTTATTGTCGCCGTGTACCAATACATCTACCAGCTAATACCGGCGGGGGCTCGCGACAGCTTCGCACCCTGCTTGATCGATGGCAGTAACGCTGACTGCGCGGTTAAGGTCATCAACGAATTCGGTTTTGTGACATTCCCGCTTCTCTCCGCCGTTACTTTTGCGTTCCTAATCGTGATCTATCTTTACATGAGACGGTCGTAAAACTATAAGGCGTTCACTCTCCCATTTTCTCGAAGTATAGGCGACGCAGGGTACGACTGAAATCCAAAGCGGAATCGTTGACCGACATCAACTCGTCAGTGAAATCATTAATGACCGCGTTGGCGCGTACAGCGTCTATGTCGGCTCCTTTTGAATCGATAAAACCTTGTTCGATCAAATAACCGACGGAAAGCGCCGGCAGATTCCAACTCAAGTCATATGGCAAACGGCCCGGAACCGCCTCGTTGATGGCCTTGGCGAGCAGGTTGGTGCAGTTGCCGGTCAGGGTGTTGTAGAAACGAGGATTGTCCGCCATATCGGCCGTAGCGCGGGCCATGGCCACAAACACCTTGCCGGCTTGCTCCTCGTCGAGCAAGAGCGGGTACATCTCGGTCTGATAATCGAAGACGAAAAGGCGGACGCCGACGAAATCTCGTTCCATGCCCCAGGAGTAGATAAGATCATATTTTCTGAATAGACCAAGCAAAGCAGAATACGGTTCGCCTTCTTCGCGACGCGCCTCGATCGAGAACGATATGGCCCGACCGTCATTGAGTTCGAACACTAAGAAACTGTGAGCTACGTATTTCGACTCCTCAATGGCCGAAAGGACGAACCAGACCCGAGATACATCCTCTGGATCTATCGTTACGTTTTCCTGCCATTCATCTTGGGCAGTGCCGGAGCGGTCATGCTTGAAATCGCGCAAATATCGTAAGGTCACTTTTCCATCTTCGCTTACCGTCGCGTCCGGGGTGTTCTGGTAATAATCGTACCAATTCCTGTCGTTAGAGGACTCAAGCGAGTATAAATAAGCCAAGCAGAGGAGCAGGGAGACCAGCGCCGCGGTAACGACGATTCTTTTGATCATCGCTCAATGATATCACTCTAGCGCGCATCACTATGGGTGGAAAAGCGTTAGCTGAGTGTGTAATATGCAATTCATGTGGAAATACCTTAAAGACGGTTTGCTCTTGTGGATATGGGCTGGAGTCGTCGTTCTCGGCCTTATCATCCTCATCTCGATCAAGCTGGACCTCTTCGGGGACGGATTAATGAAAGTGGCGGAAGGCCCGATCGACGATCCGGCCGCGCCGGAATGGGAAGCCCCCGACAGTGGTTTCATCCAAAAAGAGGAGGTGTTCATCGTCGCCTCTTCGACCGACGAATCCGGCACGACGATGGAAACGGAATTACCGGTCAAAAAGCTGTTGTTCGAGTACGTCAAAATAATCGACAGCTGTGGCGTTCATTTCGAGGGCGAGTGCGTCAACGCTCGTTCCGGTCCTGGCACGGACTACGACGTGGTAACGCGACTACGGAACGACGTGGTTCTCAAAATAGACGGCAAGGTGGAGCGAGACGGCGACAGTTGGTTCCGTATCGTCTTCGATGAATGGCTGCGCTATCCCGAAAGAGTCAAAGGCGAGTGGTATGTATCGGCCGATTACGTGGAAGTACTGCTCGACGAAGGGGTACGCACCACTGCCGAAGATGGCGCGGCCACCACTACGAAACATATACTTGTCGATCGATCCGAACAAAAACTCTACGCATACGATGGAGAAGAACTGTTCATGGAGATCGATATATCGACGGGACTCGAGCTGTCACCGACGCCCGCCGGCACTTTCACGATCTTCAAAAAGACGCCGAGCCGCTATATGCAAGGACCGATACCGAACGTAACCGGCAGTGATTACTACGACCTGCCTGGAGTGCCGTGGAATTTATACTTCACCGTACAAGGGGCAGTGATACACGGAGCGTATTGGCATGACAGCTTCGGCCGACGTTACTCGCATGGCTGTATAAATTTGCCGCCGAACGAAGCGAAGAAATTATACGAATGGACGCCGCTCGGGACGAAGGTAACAGTGAAGTGATGGAAAAATCACAACACGCAAATCACATTGCGTGAATACTTCGTATCACGATAAACTTATCGGATCTTGATCAAAAGATCTTTAAGCGTCATATTCTTCGCGGCCACCACTTTGATGACAGCGGTATCGTACATACCATCTTCTTACACCGTGACGGCGAACGCGGCGGCGGACGAAACGAATTCGGCCTTCATCGAGTTTACTGAGGACCCTAACGACGTCGAACCAGAAAGCGTCGTCGCAATAGAAACGATACCCGACAGCCGTACAGATAATGGCGTGCGCCTGGTGCCTTTTTATTCGCAATTCACCGACATCAGCGCTCCAGAGTGGCGCAAGATCGGATGTGGCATCACCAGCTTGGCCATGCTCATCGATTTTTATAAGCCGCCGGTGGAGGTGGACACACTTTTAAGTGAAGGTATCGAAAACGGCGCGTATGTGGACGATGCTGGCTGGTCGCATGCGGGCTTAATAGCCATCGCGAAAGATCATGGTCTCACTGGAGAAGCGCGTTATTTGACGGATCTCGACATGGTGACGGCTTTCGCAGACCTGAAGAAGGCGATCGAGGCAGGCCCGGTGATGGCCTCCGTTCATTACACTTTCGAACCCACCAATCCCATTCCGCATCTCGTCGTGGTGACCGACATCGATGAAGAAGGAGTTCACTACAACGACCCGGCCGATAAAAGCGGCGACGGAGTGATAGCTATCGAAAAATTCCAAAACTCTTGGAAGAAGCGCTACATAGAGATCAGGCCGGCAACCTAAAAGTTTTAGATCCTCCGGCTGTCGTATGCCCAGTGGAGAATAGCCTGACGCTGACGAGGACGACACTCTTCGTCGCCGACTCGGCAATTGTTTTTCACCTGCGCGATATGGCGCGCGATGGCTTTCCATCGCTTTACTTGTCTCCTATCCTCCTCGGGCGAACGCCGACCCATGTAATAGCGGCAGTACCACTGGAACCAACCGCGCGGGTCGTCCTTGTGTATCCACCCCTGCTTCCGCCATACCGACAGAGGTTGACTGGCGTTTTCTCCGAAGTAATTCAACTCGCGCAAATGTTCATAAGACGAAAGTGGCGACAATTTGGCGCGTCGAAACCACGAGGCAGGAAATTCCTCCCGACAATCACGCATATACACACCGCCGAAAACTCCCATCTCCAACATTTCCCTGGGACTCAGCTCGGGACGGAAATCGGGGTCGAAATTCTTTCCCGTCGGAGCCGATAACTCATAGACGTAGTCCTTTTGCATCTTGTCGTTCACCCGAATTAGTTTCTTTCTCTTGGACACCATGCTGACGAAGTATTCCTAGTTCAATATCCAGATCTCAAAGTTCAAAAAAGCGGCGAAGCTCACCCATAGAAGGTACGGGACGAGCAGATAAGCCGCGGTCTTGGAGATTCGTAGGAAAGCGAAGATGTTGGCTAAAATGGCCATCCATAAAAGACCAATGATGACGAGCGCTCCGCCCGGGTTCTGGGCGCCGAAAAAAACGACCGACCACAATGAATTTAAGACCAACTGAACGCCGAAGACACCGATGGCGAAATTCACCCGCGGCACCGAAGCGCCTTCTCGCCATACCAAGTAAAGCGCGTATCCCATCAAGAGATACAGAGTCGTCCAAACCGGCCCAAACACGAAATCAGGCGGAGTGAGCGTCGGCTTCACGATCTCCCTGTACCAACTATCGATCGCCGGCATGGTAAATACCGAACCGATCCACCCAGCGGACAAAGGCAATAATAACGAAACCGCTAATCGAGCCGCTTCTTTGAAAGACATGTTTTTATTCATTATGCTAACATTATACCGTGCATCCTCACGCTGAAATACTCGCTCTGCTAACAACTTACGGCTACGTGGCCGTCTTCCTAGGCGCGATGTTCGAAGGAGAGATCGTGGTAATGTTGTCCGGCATGTTCGCCCAGCAGGGCTATCTATCCCTCCCGCTGGTCATCCTCCTCGTACAGATAGCGGCCGTATTGAACGACGGTATGTGGTTTCTGATCGGCCGCTACCGAGTACCGAAAAAGTTGTATGAAAAGGAATGGTTTCAAAAGCTGGCGAAAAGACCCATGGTTTTTATCAACGATCGGCCCGAGATTTTGGCGCTGACGATGCGCTTTATGTACGGCTTTCGCTCGCTCATCCCGCTCGGACTAGGCCTATCAAACCTATCGGCACCGAAGTTCTTCGTATTCCACGGAATCGGTACCCTGGCCTGGTCTCTATCGCTGTGCGCGGTAGGTTATTTTTTCGGCACCATGTTGGAGACATTGTTCGGACGTATCAGATATCCTGAACTCTTAATGGTGGCGGTGGTCGTGATAATGGTGACCGTTTTCTTCAGTCTGGGCAAAATAGTCAAACGCTTTCTGGGACGAAAGTTAAGTTAAAAAAAGAGTCGCGATACTGAGGAAGAAGAGGAGTCCCAAGACATCGGTGGCGGTCGATATGAAGATCCCCGAAGAAGTGGCGGGATCGCGGCCGAAGTGACGTAATAACAGCGGGATCACGGCTCCGAAGAGACCGGCCACCATAAGATTGAAAATCACCGAAACGCTGGCGATGACCGCTATCCATAGATCGATACCGAACATCCAGGCCACCGGAATCACCATGAAGCCGGTGATGATACCGTTTATCAAACCGGCCGACACCTCTCGGAGAACGGCGGGGTATCCGTTCTTTAGACTCACTTCGCCAATGGCGATGCCGCGCACCATGACCGCCAGGGTTTGAGTGGCCGCGTTTCCTCCCATGCCGGCGATGAGCGGCATCAGGATCGCCAGAGCGACGAATTGATGAATGGTGTCGTCAAAGAAAGACACCACCGCGGCGACCAAAAAACAGGTGGCCAAGTTTATTATGAGCCATCGATAGCGGCCGCGTACTTTGTTACCGACGCTGTCAAAAGGGCGTTCGCTTGCCTCGACGCCGGCGAAGCTATAGAGAGTGGCGGCCGGCTGGGCCTCGAGAAGATCGGCCACGTCGCTTGAGTACACGATGCCAAGGATGCTACCGTCGATGTCCAAAAGAACGATCTTTTCGTTCGGGGAGTCGGTCAAAAGCGAGAGTATCTTCTCCTTCGGCGCGTTGTAAGAGATCGAGCGCACCGGCTTTACGAAGTTTTTAAGTTTGTTCGTGTTGCGTTCACGAACCAGAGTCCCCAAAGGAACTTCTCCCAAAAGTTCGCCTGCCTGATAGACCAGTACCGTAGGGATCTTGCCGTTCTGGCGCACATGCTCTTCGATAGCCGAGGCGGAATCACCGATGGTCGCCGAGTCCGGCAGATAGACGAAGTTCAGATGCACCAGTCCCAGAGTCGCTTGCGGATGGAAAGCGAGAAAATATTCGCATTTTTCATAACGATCGCTCTTCAATCTCTCGATAAACCGTTCACGTCGCCTGCGATCCTTCATTCGCGACAAGACTTGATGAACTCTTTGCGGGTCGAGATGGTCCAAAAGTTCCAAACTTTCGGAAAAATTAAGCTCCTCGATCAAAGTCTGACGCATCCTCGACGACAAGAGATTGAAGACCGCGCTCTGTTCGGAGAGTGCCAGTGACCGAAATTCGGACAGCCGCGTATCCGGACGATAAGTGACCGTGCGGGCGACGGCCTCCAAATCTCTCTCCGTCGGATAGGAAACGTCGTTCATTAACATAATAATAAAAGGAAAGCCGAAAAAAACGAAAGGAAAAGTCGGCGGCGGGCCACAGGCCCGCCGCTCTTTCAACTTTTTGATTTTAACCTTAAACTGTCCGCATGCCCGAACTACCCGAAGTGGAGACCGTCCGCATCCAACTCTTCCTCAGACTGAAAGGGAAGACCATAGATTCCGTAAAGATCCATCATGATAAATCCGTACGCGGCGACCGGCGTTTCGCGACCGCACTAAAAGGGCTCAGGATCGACGATATAGATCGTGTCGGAAAACTGCTCATATTTTCTTTCGAAGGTAAAAATGACCTCTTTTTACTCGTGCATCTGAAGATGACCGGGCAATTGTTTCTGATCGACAAAAGCGGATCGAGACAGGCCGCAGGCGGACACGAGACCAAGCACGATTCCACTCTTCCCAATCGCCATACACGAGTGGAGTTCGATCTCAAAGATGGAACCAAATTATGCTTCAACGATCAGCGGATATTCGGTTATTTGAAACTGACGGATAAAAAAGGGTTGGCCGCCGCCAAAGATCGCTTCGGACCAGAGCCCCATCAAGGCGCGCTGGATTTCGACTATTTCTTCTCGCGACTTCAAAAGAGCGGCCGCAACCTGAAAGCTATGCTGTTGGATCAGACTTTCGTCGCCGGACTGGGCAATATATATGTGGACGAGAGTCTATTTCGGGCCGGTCTCGCGCCTACCCGCGCCGCTCGTTCATTGACCGCGGCGGAGGCCAAGCGGCTCCTGCGCGAAGCGGCCAAAGTCCTAAAAGAAGCGATCAGGCACGGAGGCACTACCTTTCAATCTTTTAAAGATTCGACCGGTAAAAAAGGCAACTATACTGGCAAACTCAAGGTCTTCGCCAGACAGGGTTTACCTTGCCCCCGTTGCGGCCACATCATATTGAAGTCCAAGGTAGCGGGTCGAGGCACTCATTACTGCCCTCAATGCCAAAAGTAAATATGTTAAAATAGAAGTGTATGAGACATGCCTATGCATTGCTCGGACTCTCCATTTTGATAGTTTTGTTAGGTGCCTTCCTGATCGTACAAAAGGCCCACGCTCCGGCCGACACCGACAACGTACGTGACGAATCACGCCTTTGATATGCCAACGCCGACTTTATACGTAAAAAACACCTGCTATTTTTGCCGCAAAGTGTTGGATTTCGCCGCGACGCATCACATACATCTCATGATCAAAGACATCGTTTCGGAGCCAACGGGTCCCGAGGAGCTCCTGCGCATCGGAGGAAAACTCCAAGTGCCATTTCTCGTCGATGCCCGAAACGGACTGTCGCTATACGAATCCGACGACATAATAGACCACCTAAAAAGATACTATGCTCATCAAAGTGCGCGTATTTCCGAATAGTCGGAAAGAATCGATAGAGAAAGACGCTGACGGTACGTATCGTATCAAAGTGAGAGTGCCGGCCGAAAGAAACCAGGCCAATGTTCGAGCGCGAGAGTTGTTAGCGACCGCACTAGGACAGAAGCCGGGTGCGGTAAAATTAGTGGTAGGGCACCGCGGACCGAATAAACGATTCGAGGTCAATTTAAAAGTTAATCAATGAACATGTCGTTTCCCATCATCAATTTCAAAGTCACCCAAACCGAGATCAACGATGCTTTAAAAAACATCACCGAAAACAAACTGCGGAGCTTGGAAAAATTCATCGGCGAAGCCCCGACGATATGTGATGTCGAGTTCGAACGCGTGACCAATCATCATCAGCAGGGAGATATTCATCGCGTGGAGGTGAATCTAGAGGTCAACGGCAAACTGTTCCGTTCCGAGGCCACGGCCGACAGCTTCGAAAAAGCCATTGACGAGGTGCGGTCCGAATTAGACGAAGAGATGCGCCGGGCCAGAGGTAAAGAGGATACGATGATCAAGAAAGGAGGTCGTCGACTGAAGGAGTTGCTTCGTTGGAGTCACGTCGGACGATAGTCTGTTTCTTTGCCGCCTTCCGGTACCACCCTCTCGACGACGAAACGGCCGCCGCGCCAACTCGCTTTCTTGATCTTCATCCTTTTGCCGGCTTGAAAAAAGTAGGTGCCGGCCGAGGCGGCGAAAGCGCGGTATTTGCGCCAATTCGCTTCGTCGGCGTCACCGAGATCGATGAGACCGTCTTCTTTAGAATATTTTGGAGCGTACGTGACCTTAGTTTCGTCCTGTGAGACAGGGAAGATCTCACCGCTCATGTATCGAGGCAAAGTGCGCACGAGTAGATCGGCCCCGAGCTCTATAAGTCGCGGTCGCAGGGTCAGCGCCGTGTCCTCGGGGAACACTTCCATGCTTTCTACGGAGATGATATCACCGGCGTCTAGCCTTTTCACCATCCTTTGAATAGTGACGCCGGTGACAGCGTCGCCGTGAAGCAGAGCCGACTCCATGGGCGAAGCTCCGCGCCAGCGCGGCAGTAGCGAGTAATGCACGTTCAAGACGCCGAGCGGGAAAGAGGCGATCAGTTCTTCCGGCAGGATCTTGCCGTAGGCGACGACGATCGCGAGGTCGGCGCCTACGGCGCCGACCTGCTCGATCGTGTCCTGGTCCAATTTTTCCGGAATCAAAACAGGCAAACCGACCGACTCGGCCAGTTCTCGCACCGGTGACGGCATCGACACATGTCCCCGACCACGCGGCGCGTCGGGGTTGGTAACGACGGCGGCCGG
>DBEA01000015.1:45242-46228 GCA_002293845.1 Patescibacteria group bacterium UBA918
GCAGGCCGGCCGCCAACAATCTCTCCAAAGTCTCACTGGCCACGTCCGGAGTCCCGAAAAAAACGTATTTCATTTATTTAGCCTCGCTTAACTCCAGTTTTTCCAATTCGGGCTTGACCCAGATCTTTTCCGCGCGATCGACGAAAAGGGTGCCATCCAAGTGATCGCATTCGTGTTGGAATATCTGGGCCAAAAGGCCACCGGCTCCGCGCTCGAAAGATTCGCCGTTTTCGTCGAGCGCTCTTAAGGTGACGTTAGTGTGACGCCGAACCGCGCCATAGCGATCCTTGACCGACAAGCAACCCTCGCCGACCACCCCCGTTCTTTTGGAAACTTTGACGATCTTCGGATTGATCGCCACCAAATTAGGCAATTCGCCCTCGCGATCCTTACTCTGATCCTCGACCAGGAATATCCGCTTCGCGATGCCGATCTGGGGCGCGGCGATAGCCACGCCGACATAACCGTCGACATTATATGAATGAAGTGCCTCACGCATCTTTTTGACGATCTTAGCGACCGCGCCGGAACGAA
Organism: Patescibacteria group bacterium UBA918; assembly: GCA_002293845.1. GTDB lineage: Bacteria > Patescibacteriota > Minisyncoccia > Phycocordibacterales > UBA918 > OLB19. Next base: position 45,777 of record DBEA01000015.1, read on the forward strand.
ACTCCTCGGGAGTTACCTCCTCGGCGATACTGTGCAGAGCCACGTGATTTTCAGCTACCAACTTAGACATGCGAAAACTGTAGCAAAAATAGGGTCAAGTACCAAGACATCGATCGGGGTATGCGGGGGCACGACAAGCTACACTATGCGAACCGGGTCGATCTCCACGCGCACCGCAGACGGCAATGACCTCAAAGCTTCGATCAACTTTGCATCGGGCCAAGCTGAATTCTTGACGCGAATGAGACCGAAACGCACCGTACTTTCCTCAGTAGAGCTCGGAGAACTGTAGAAACGAGGTTCGAACGCCGCTAAAGCTGTGGCGATATCGGCTTCGATAGGCCGGATCACGGACGCCGGCCCTGAAATGGTCAGATGAATCAATTTTGAGAACGGAGGATAGTTCAAAGACTCTCGCAACCGCAGTTCATCGTTATAAAAATTCACCATAT
>DBEA01000015.1:46347-60447 GCA_002293845.1 Patescibacteria group bacterium UBA918
TCGTTATAAAAATTCACCATATGTCCTGATTTGACCAGATCGAGCAGTTCATCAGGTTCAAAGCGAGTCTGAACTATCAGTTCTTCGGTCGCCAATTCTCGTAGACGCATAAGCAAAGCGAAACATTCCTCGTCGGCCCTCCATGTAGGTATGGACCGGACGGCCTCTAGAGAGGTGACGGCGCATAAAGACACCGATTTGGAGATGTAAGGCAGAGCCATGCTGGTTCCGATCAACACACCCCCTTTAGAGTCTTCGAAATCGGCCATGATAGATCGGGCTTTACTGTCGGTGGATGCAGTGTCATGGTCGAACATCCACAACTTCTCTTCGGGAAAATGCCTTTTCAATTCGTCGAAAACCTGCTGGATGCCGATACCGCGCTCTCTTAGTCTCCATGAGCCGCAAGCTGGACACGACTCGGCCGCCTTGACCCGTCGACCCGAGGTCGACGATAAAAACCACCTCTTTTCCTGACCGCCTTTCACGGTACGAAAAAGGGAATAGGGGGTTCCAGAATCGGGACAACGGAAAATATGACCGCAGTCGCCGCAGACCACGACCGGCGATAGCCCGCGTCTAGCCGCATAGAGAAAAACATTTTCTTTATTACCTAACGAACGTTTGATGGCTTTCTTTAGGGAGGGAGAAAAAAGCTCGAAGGGTGAATCGGCAGTAGGTTTGTCCTTAGACACCACGACGTGAAAAGTATTTTGAAAAGCGACACGGTTCTGCAACTCTCCTTCGGTGTCATAAATCTCCTGCCGGCGCAAATACTCGTCTTCGGTGGCATGGACTAAGTCACCCAGCACCACTGAACGATCGACGGCGGCCGCATGGATCATGATGGCGCGCTTATGATCTAAATAGGGCCAAGTACGAGAACGATAATGCCCACTACGAGCGTTCTCGATCACAACGTCGGTGATGTCGTGCCTATCCAAGAACGCATGGGAAGGAGTGGCAATGATGAGTTTGGACGAGGACAGATCCGAAAACGACTCATAGGCCTTTTTTGTCGCCTTTTTAGTTTGCCGACCGGTAAGCACCAGACTGCGATCTTCGATGCCGGCGATCAAGTTTTCGGCCGCTTTTTCGGCCGCGGCGGCCGTGGGCACCACGAACATGACCGACCCCCTGTGAGCGAAAGCCTCACGCACCTTGCTTTTGTACGCGCGCCACCTCTCCTCCTCTACCGCGTACAGCAAAGAGACCCCTCGCGATTGGCGAATGGCCTTGCTCTCTGGAGCAACCGGATATTCCATCTCTCCGTCTCTTATCTCCGGTGGCAGTAAGGAGAACAATATGGAACCAAAAGCGGCCGGCACTTCCTCGTATAAACTCGCCGCGGTCTTCAAGAGATACGGCGACAACCGAGGGGCCGAGACTTGCTCTGGTAGTTTTCGAAGAGAGAAGGTGGCGGCTCGTATGGCGGTCTTGGCCATCGAAACCGGATTCGACGACAATACCACTCCGGTCGACTCGCTGTTTCTGATCGGTATTTTTACTAACGAGCCGACCGGCAATTCGGTAGCGCTGTAATATGAAAGACGGTCAAGCCCACCACCTTTTCTTAAAGGCGCGATTTCGATGACGAACATTGGTTGAATCATAAGTCATAAACCATAAATCATAAAGAAACGCTAGATCGAGCTGTTTTCTGCGATGCCATGATCCTCCTTCCTGATCATAAATCTACAGAAGTGATGAAAAACGGCGCGGGCTTCGCCCGCGCCGTTTTTCATCTCTGAACCCAAGATCAAAACTCCTCCAAATATTTGATGTCGGCACCAAGAGAAGAAAGTCTCTCCACCAATTTCTCATAACCGCGATTGATCGAATAGATGTTGCGCAGAACCGAATGGCCGGACGCCCCAAGCATAGCTATCAGTAGAATCGTGGCCGGCCGCAAAGCGGGAGGGCATACCAGCTCGGCCCCTTTGAGCGGCGTCCGGCCGTTGATGTAAATACGATGTGGATCCGCCAAAAGCGTGTCTCCGCCCAATTTATCCAGTTCGGTAAAGTAGAGTGCCCGCTTCTCGTACATCCAATCATGAATGAGAGTTTGGCCTTCTGCCTGAGTGGCAATAACCGCGAAGAAGGGGAGATTATCGGCGTTGAGTCCGGGATAAGGTCGCGAATGGACCTTCTCCGGCGGCGCCACCAGTTTCGACGGCTTGGTCTTCAGATCCACTAGTTTAGTGAGACCATTATCGGAAAGATATACCTTCGATCTCTCGTATTTGAATCCCATTTTCTCGAGCACTAACAACTCTAATTCTAAAAACTCGATCGGAGCGCGAGTGATGGTAATGGAGGAGTTGGTCAGGATCGCGGCAGCTAAGAAGAACATGCTATCGGTCGGATCCTCCGAAAGCGTGTACTCGATGTCGACATCTAGTTCCGCTAAGCCTGTCACCGTGAGAGTAGTGGTACCGACACCTTCGATACCGACACCCGCCTTGGCAAGAAAGGCGCATACCTCTTGGACCATATAGTTGGCACTGGCGTATTTAATGACGGTCGTAGCAGGGGTCAAGGCGGCGGCCAAAAGAGCATTTTCAGTGACAGTGTCTCCTGATTCATACAAGACAACCTCGCGGTCTTTATTCCGTCTAGTCTGAACAGACGACACTGAGACTTCGAACGCGTCGTCGGTCGTATCTATTTTCACCCCGAAATGTTCGAGGGCGTAAAAATGCGGACGCACCGTGCGGCTGCCCAACTTGCACCCGCCGGACTGCGGCAAGGAGAACGAATCGAGGTAATGCATCAAGGAACCAATAAACATGATGACGCTCCGCGTGCGGGCAGCGGCTTCCTTGTCGATAGCACCTAGGTCGAATCGGCGCGGCGGCGTCAACACGACATCGCCACCTTCCCAACTCACGTTCACGCCGATGGATTGCAGGACCTCGATGATGCGGTGTACCTCTTCGATCCTAGGCATGCGGCGCAGGGTAGTACGACCTCGATTTAAAAGCGACGCGCACAATAAGGCCACGGCTCCGTTTTTGGAAGTGTTCGTCTCGATCGTGCCAGTAAGTTTTTTACCGCCCTCGATCGTCAAACTCATACTGCCAGGAGACAGGGTCAAGACGTTGCGTCCCAGCGCTTTAGATATCTTTTTCAGAGTTTCTGTGCTGATATTTTGCGTGCCGCTCTCCAATCTCGCGATGGCGCTTTGGGTGGTGCGGAGCTTCCTGGCCAGTTCGGTCTGCGTCAAGCCTGAGGCTTCGCGCAGATCCGCCAATCTTTTACCGATGTCGTTCGTCATATCGAGATCTGGTCGATGCTTAAATTATAATAAAAAAGTATAGCATACTCGCTATATTCTTCTGCAAGCGCGCTTCTGGTGTATTATTGAGAAGAAAGATTCGGCAGGAAGGCGAAGATCTTCCATCGCATCTTTATTCCCGAACATGTTTTCCCAAATGACGCCTAAGATAGGCATCGACCTTGGTACCACGAGCGTATTGGTGTTCGTCCCTGGAGAAGGGGTGGTCTTGAACGAGCCTTCAGTGGTCGCGGTCTCCGATGATAATAAAGTCTTGGCGGTCGGGGCCGCGGCCAAGGAAATGCTCGGTCGCACGCCTGATTCGATCCGCGCTTATCGGCCGCTCAAAGACGGCGTCATCGCCGATTATCGAGTCACTGAAATAATGCTTTCGCATTTCATCAGACGCGCCTTGGGCAAGTGGAACTTCTTCCGTCCCGATGTCCTCGTGTCGGTTCCTGCCGGTGTCACCTCTACCGAGAAGCGCGCCGTGATCGAAGCCGCCGTAAAGGCCGGCGCTAAAAATGCGTACGTCGTCAAAGAACCGATACTCTCGGCGATCGGGGCCGGTGTTCCGATATATGAACCTAAAGGTCATATGATCGTGGATTGCGGCGGTGGCACGATCGACGTGGCGGTCATCTCGCTGGGCGGGATCGTCGCCTCGAACTCAGTGAAATGCGCCGGCAACCGCATCGACCAAGCCATCATAGATCATGTTAAAAGAACTCGTAACTTGGCGATCGGAGAGAAGACCGCCGAGGATGTAAAGATCAAGATCGGTTCGGCACTGCCTCTTCAAGAAGAACTGGTCATGGAGGTGAAGGGCATAGATATACTGACCGGATTACCGAGAGTCACCGAACTAAAGACCAACGAGATCGTTCAGGCCATAGGCAAAGAATTGCGCGAAATGACGAAAGCCATCAAGGACGTCTTCCAGGAGACGCCCCCGCAGTTGGCGAGCGACATCATGGATGGAGGTATCATCATGACAGGAGGCACGTCGCAGTTGCGCAATCTTCCGGAGCTCATTCGCCGACGTACCGGAGTCACCGCCAGCCTGGCCGATCAGGCTTTGTTCTGTGTCGCCAAAGGCACAGGCATCGCGCTCGAACATCTCGATACCTACAAGAAGACCATCATGGCGAAACGTTGACGCCTCGCGCGTAAAATAATTCACATCTGCGCCGCCAGAAACACCGACACGCAGGTATAATCAAAGGTGACATGACAGTCATCGCTCCTTCCGCGGGTAATTCGGCGTTGAACCCAGAACAAAAAGATGTCTTTTCGAGTGAGGATAGTATTCTTCGCGCTCTTTCTTTCGTACGGCATAGCCCGATTCCGGTCAAGGACAAAGACGCGTTTCGTGATCTTTTCTTGAGCTACACCGGGACTTACGAAGAAAAAGATCGCAGTGAGATCAAAAGCAAGATCATCGAGTTGATGCGATCTAAACCTGAGTTATCGTCACTTTTACCGGCCAAGGAAACAAGGACCGAACTATCGCGGTCAGCCGACGGTATCGGCAGTGCGCGCCCGGTACCATCGTTCTCCGTCGCCGCGACCAAGATAGCCGTGCCGGACGAACCACCGCCTGCGGCTTCGGTTCCCAAAGAAGATAAAGCTAAACCGACTCCACCTCCAAAACCACCAGAACCAACGGCACAGAAAGTTGCTCCACCTCCTCCTGTCGCTGAACCGATATCCGCTCCGGCGCCGACACCGGAACCCCGCATCATGGCCACCCCGGGCCCAAGCGGCGTCGATATCAAAGTCCGGATCAACGACATAAAAAGAGCCATCAACAGTAAGTTCGGCAATCCGGTCAATTTGATCGACCAAAACGAACAGGTCGGACGTGAATACATGACGGCGTTGTTAGATGCGATGAAGCGATCCGCTAAGGGAGACAACGATATTTCCAGGCTCGAGAACGCCTATCAGGCCGCCTTGAAAGTCTCTCCTGACACCGAACAAACGTCGGTCACCACGCCGTCCCCGACTCCGAATGAGACTCCGGTGGAGACAACGGCCGTTCCTAAGATCGCGGCAGTAACCCCAGAGACCGTGATCGCGGCGCCGGAGCCTATAAAGGTAGAAGTTCCGCCGACACCGGTGGTCGAACCGACGCCGGTAAAGGCGCCGGCTGAAGCAGTCCCGCCAAAAACCTTTTCCGGCTTATATCACCAACCCGCAGACGAAATCAACGAGCCGGCGCCCGCAGCACCGACAAAAAAATCCGGCTTTTCTCTTGCAGGGAAGTTGCTTAAACCCGAAACGGCCAGCGATCTGAAAGAGACCGCTCCGGTTACAGAAAAGCCGGACACCAAAGCTTCTACTCCGATACCTCCAAATCCGCCCGCCGCGCCCGCGCGAGAAATATCCGTCGCGAAAAAGACCGAATCGCCGAAGTCTCGTCCGGTAAAAGATATCGACACCACTCTGCCCGAGCAGATATCCAAGCTCAAAGCGGCGGCTGCGGCTCGCGAGGAAGCGGCAAAAAGGCCGATCGTCGACCTGAACGCACCTGAGATAGACCAGGGATTGAAGCAACTGTTATCCGAGTGGTCGCTGTTCAAAGGTGGTGGGTTCTTTCGCACCAGACCATCGGGAATCGATAGTGCTCTGTATAAGCAACTGGCGAAATTGCCGATGGCTTCCGTGGTCGCAGGGCGGTTTGAAGGCGTGACGCCGGAGATCAAACGCGAGCTCGCCGATTACATGACCGGCTGGCGCTATGAACGCGGCATCGTCCACGAAATGAGCGAGACCTTCGAACATTATCTGCGCAGAGTAGTGAAGGAGATATTGGAGAAACAACGCAAGGCCACCGCCGCGAAGTCGGACGAGAAAAAATGATAGAATGGTCGCATGACCGACAACCACGCTTTCCTGATACTGGCGGCGGACATCCCATCCGCTTCGATACCCGAACGATTAAAAAGTGAAAGCGCCGACGTTAGACATCTTGTCATCGAAAATTTCGGCATTGACGACGCTAGAAGACTAAAGGAGATGGCTAGCGAGCGTGCTTTCTCCGGCGGCGACCATGATTTCGTTTTATGCGTCCGTTCATTGACCTCGGAGGCCCAAAATGCCATCTTGAAATTGTTCGAGGATCCACCTGCCGACACGGTGTTCCATCTTATCGTCCCCAGCGCATCGATCCTCCTGCCCACCCTTCGTTCACGACTCTTGGCGACGGACACTGGACGTCCTGTCGAGTGTAAATACGCCGATGATTTCTGCCGCGGCGGGTATAAAGAACGCCTGGAGTGGATCGCCGATAAAGCCAAAAAAGACCCCCAAGCGCTGGTCGATCTGGTAAGAGAGCTCGGCCAAGAAGAGAGGCTTAAAAGCTGGCCTATCGAGGCCAAACGAGCGCTATCTCTAGCTCTTCGATACGTGTATAATCGAGGTGCGTCCAAGAAGATGTTACTCGAGGAGCTAGCGCTGTCTCTTCCGGTGGAGAGCTGAGTGCTGGCGGACCGCTTTTCTTTTTTAAACCTTTAACTTTCAATTTTAAGAACAGATCTATGGACGATTTCACGAAAAAATTAGCCGGGGCCAGCGAGTGGCTTCGCGGCGAATATGCCGGTATTAGGACCGGACAAGCGTCTCCGGGCATCCTCGACGCGGTCAAAGTGGAAAGTTATGGATCGAAAATGCCGGTCAACCAAGTGGCCTCGATCGGTATAGAGGATGCTCGTACCTTGAGAGTGTCTCCTTGGGACAGCGGCAATGTCGCCGCCATCGAACGTGCCATCATCGATGCCGACTTAGGAGTCGGGGTGGTCACCGACTCCTCCGGATTGCGCGTCACCTTTCCCGAACTGACCGGCGAACGCCGCGACACGCTCTTGAAACTAGCGAAGCAAAAACTCGAAGAGGCCCGAGTGCGAGTGCGCGGCGCCCGCGACGAGAAGATGAAGTCAATCGAAGTAAAGGCCAAAACTAAGGAGGTCGGCGAAGACGAAGCTCGTCGACTCAAGGACGGCACCCAAAAACAAGTGGACGAGACCAATAAGTCACTGGACGCGTTATACGCACAAAAGGAAAAGGAGATAAACAATTAGCCTAAACGTGACGATTTTTCTATTCATAGCTGTACTGTTCTTTCTGATACTGGTGCACGAACTGGGGCACTTCGTCACGGCCAAGTGGTCAAAGATGCGCGTGGATGAATTCGCGATCGGCTTTCCGCCGCGTCTTTTCACCATCAAGAAGGGAGAGACCGACTATTCGATCAATCTTTTACCGATCGGCGGGTACGTAAAAATATTCGGAGAAAATGGCCTAGAGGAGACCGAGAGGGCGCGAGCCTTCGGCTCGCGCCCCCGCTACCAGCAAGCCATCGTGCTGCTGGCCGGCATCGCTATGAACATCCTCACCGCCTGGATAATCTTTTTCGCCGTATCAATCATGGGTACTCCTACGATCGTAGACGAATATGGACCCATGACTGAAACAGCCGAGCTTGCGGTCATAAATGTCCTCCCGGATTCTCCGGCCGCGGCCGCCAACATACCGCTCGGCGCACAGATCGTCGACCTAACAAGCAGTGACGAGGTTCTGTTATCGCCGACACCGACCACCTTCAACGATTTCATTGCCGCGCATGCCGACCGAGGCATAGAGATCAATTACGTTCACAAGGAAGAGGTATTTCGAGCGACTTTGACCCCGCGCGCCGGAGTCATTGATGCCGAACCCGACCGCAAGGCCGTCGGGTTGGCGACCGCACTGGTGACGGTCCATAAAGAGAACCTACCCGGCGCTCTCATCGGCGCCACCAAGCGCACCGCTAGCTCGCTTTACACCATCACTATCGGCTTAGTTTCTTTCCTCGCTTCCGCCTTTACGTTATCGGCCGACGTCAGCCAAGTGACCGGGCCGATCGGTATCGCCGGCATGGTGGGAGACGCCGCCGAATTCGGTTTCGTGTCGCTTCTCATCTTCACCGCTTTCATATCGCTCAATCTCGCCGTTATCAACCTCTTGCCGATACCGGCTCTCGACGGCGGTCGTTTGCTCTTCGTCATCGCCGAAGCCATCATTCGTCGCCCTATCGACCCTGAATGGATGGCTCGAGTCAACTTTGCCGGCTTCGTGCTTCTCATCGGTCTCATGATCGCCGTCACCTACAACGACATTTTGCGCTTATTTTAAGCAGTGATACATTACAAACATGAAACAGTCACAACTATTCACCAAGACCCGCAAGGAAGCTCCGGCCGATGAGACCTCTAAGAACGCCATTTTACTGATGCGCGCCGGTTACATCGCCAAAGAAATGGCGGGTGCTTACTCATACTTGCCGCTCGGCATTAGGGTGGTGGAAAAGATCAAACAGATCGTGCGGGAAGAGATGAACGCCGTTGATGGTCAGGAGCTCATTATGACCACTTTGCAACGCAAAGAGTTATGGGAAAAAACCGGTCGCTGGGACGACAGTGTCGTCGACGTATGGTTTAAATCCGCGCTTAAAGCTGGCGGGGAAGTCGGTTTCGGCTGGAGCCATGAAGAGCCTATCGGCGAGATGATGAAAAATTATATTTCGAGCTACAAAGATCTGCCGATCTCGGTCTATCAGTTCCAGACCAAACTCAGGAACGAGATGCGCGCTAAAAGCGGCATCATGCGCGGTCGCGAATTCATCATGAAAGACATGTATTCTTTCAGCGCGGACGAAACATCCCACCTGGCCTACTATGAGTCCGTAAAGCCAGCGTACATGAAGGTTTTCAACCGATTAGGCATCGGTGAAGATACTTTCGTAACTTTCGCCGCCGGAGGTGCTTTTACAAAGTTCAGTCATGAATTCCAAACCATCTGTGACGCCGGAGAAGACGTCACGTATCTAAATAAAGAAAAAGGAATCGCCATCAATTCTGAAGTATTAAATGATGACACTCTCAAAAGCCTCGGTGTTACCAGAGACGAACTGACGGAGACTAAAACGGCTGAGGTGGGCAACATCTTCAACTTTGGCCAGCAAAAAGCAGAGGACCTGGGCTTGATGATGAAAGACGCCAACGGCGAGAATGTACCGGTATGGATGGGCTCATACGGCATCGGCGTCACGAGACTTATGGGCGTGTTGGTGGAAAAATTTGCCGACGAGAAGGGTATCGTCTGGCCGGAATCGATCGCGCCTTTTAAGGTTCACCTGGTCGGCCTCAACTCGGACGACGCCGAGGTGAAAGATTTCACCGACGGCATCTATCTTTCCCTCAAAGAAAAAGGGGTGGAGGTTCTGTATGACGATCGCGACCTGCGTGCCGGCGAGAAGTTTGCCGATAGTGATCTTCTCGGCATCCCGTACCGCGTCATCGTCTCGAAGAAATCCAAGGAGGAAGGAAAATTCGAGGTTATTGCTCGCGCCACCGGCAAGGTCCGCCTCCTCACCGAAGAAGAACTTTACGCCGACTTCGACAACAACGAGAATACCTAGTAATTCTGAGATATTTCTGTATTCTAAAATACGGATTAAAAAGGGAGGCCCCGGTGAAAAAGTTTCCTATTTATTTTCTGGTAATTGAAGGAGCTACGCAGCTCCTGACAATGGACGAGGCGATCGTCACGTACAACCAAGATCTCCCGGTCGAGATCGAGGGAAGAGTAGTGGAGAAAGATGGCTCCACTCGTAAAATAACCGACGCCGAGGATCACATGATTCGCTGGGGTCGGACAGGGTAACGCCACCGCGGGAGCCACTCCCCAGTGGCTTTCGTTTTTTCATTCATCTGGACGTGTTATTTGACACTCTCGAGCGTGTGTTAGTATAGCGGGTGATATGGGAACGTTCGGCAACCTTTTTAATCGGGCCTTATCGGCCTTTTCTCACGACATCGGCATCGATCTCGGTACCGCCAATACGCTGGTCTACGTGAAGGGCAAGGGCATCGTCATAAACGAGCCGACCATAGTCGCCATCAATAAAAAGACCGGGCAATTGGTGGCGATCGGCGAAGCGGCGAAGCTGATGCACGGCCGCACGCCCTCGCACATCGAAGTGATAAGACCGCTGAACGAAGGGGTGATCTCCGACTTCGAAGTCACCGAAGAGATGCTGTCTTACTTCATCAATAAGGTACGGCAGGACACGCGGCAGTTCTTTTCGCCTCGTGTCCTGATCGGCGTGCCTTGCGGTATCACTAACGTCGAAATGCGCGCGGCCAAAGACGCGGCCAAAAACGCCGGGGCGCGCGAGGTCTTTCTTATCGAAGAGCCGATGGCCGCGGCCATCGGTGCCAAATTGCCGATCCAAAAATCGATCGGTAGCATGATCATCGACATCGGCGGCGGCACCGCCAACATCGCCGTCATCTCCTACGGCGGCATGGTGGCCTCGAAAAACCTAAAGGTCGCCGGCGATCATTTGAATCAAGCCATCGTCTCCTACATCCGCGATCAGTTCAAGGTATTGGTGGGCGAACGCACCGCGGAGGAGGCCAAGATCAAACTGGCGGCGGTCGAAGGCGAGAGCGAAGCGAAAGAAATGGTGGTGCGCGGTCGCGACGTGGTCACGGGCCTACCCAAAGAAGTGGTCATCACCGACGCTGACATTCGTGAAGCCATCAATCCTCTGGTCGACTCTATCGTCGAATCCATTAGGGGAGTGCTCGAACGCACACTACCCGAAGTCCTGTCCGACATCATGCAAAAAGGGATCTATCTTTCGGGCGGCGGCGCGCTCATTCCCGGTTTGGCCCCGCTCTTGGAGTCGATCATCCGCGTGCCGGTCATAGTGGTCGCCGATCCGCTTCGCGCCGTCATTCGCGGCATCGGCACCGCTATCGAGAACCTGGAAATTTACGAACCTCTACTTATCGATCAAAAAGATGAACTCACGGCAAACATCCAAGATTAAAAAGCACTTTTTACCGCTGTTGGCGATCCTGATCCTAGCGATCTTATCCTGGCGATTTTTCCCCGCGCCAGGCCAATACTTAGGCGGAGCGATCTTGGGCCCATTACTTCGGGGAGAGACGGTCTTTCATGACCTCTTGACCAAGGAGCCCGGTGAACTGACCGTGGAAGAGAGGGCCGAACTCTCCGCCTTACGTGAAGAAAATCGCCGACTAAGTCTATTTAAAAACGATGCGGGCGACGACATCTTGGCCGGAGTGATCGGGCGCCCGACGGCTTTACCCTACGACGTTCTGTTCATAGACAAAGGTCGAAACGAAGGAGTGAAAGAAAACGCACCGGTCTTCGCCGGCAGTGATGCGGCGCTCGGTTTCGTGGCGGCGGTCTATGAGCATAGTTCCGTCATCGCCCTAGTCAGCACTCCCGGCTATGTCTCTACCGTCTACGTATACGGACCGAACATCTACACCACCGCCATCGGACAGGGAGGGGGAGTCACCCGCATCCATGTGCCGCAAGGGGTCGTCTTGTCCGTGGGCGATCCGGTCGTGATGCCTTCTTTGGCCCGCGGCATCTACGGTTCGATCACCGCCGTCGATTCGGTACCGGAACGACCCGAGCAGTACGGCTACATGACGAGTGACATCCCGCTCGGGTCGCTGCGGTTCGTAGCCGTCGGCCGCGAGCCTATCGATAAGATAGATTTCGAAACCGCCAAAGCGGTGGTCGGTAACGTCCGCCGCGATTTCTTACTTGTCGACGTCCCTCCGGACGAGCTCATAGACGCCGGCGATAACGGCACGGCCACTAGTTCGGATGATGGCACGGCGGCCACTTCGACCACTGAGGTTCCAGAGGGGACGACTAACGAATGACGACGATGTGGTACCGTATCGCGTATTTCATAATTTTAACGATCGTCGGCGTTTTTATCACGCCGATCATATCGTTACCGATGGTAGTTTATTACGCACTGCGTTGGTACGCACTGGAGTTGCTCTTGATAGGTTACGTTTTCGATACCTATTTCGGCCGCGTAGCCGACTGGCCCTATTACACACTGAGTATGGCCGCCTTGATCTTTTTGGCCGAACTAGCCAAGCGGTATCTCATGTTCAAAGACGAGACGAACTGACCGAGTCACGTCGATTGGAGCTCCCTCGGAGATTGAAGTAGAATAGACCGATGTGGGGCATGCGCCGACGATCGAAAAAGATGGTGGAATTCGACGAGATATTCATGGATTCGTCGAACCTGCCGGCCTTCAATCGCGGCCGGCTCGAAGGCCGTTTGGAGTTGCCGATATCGAGGCGCTCGGTGCTGACGGTTGGCGGCATATTCGCCGTGGTGGTGTTGATATTTTTCGGAAAACTGTTCGACCTGCAAGTGGTGAACGGGGCCGATTATCGCGAGCGTAGCGACAACAACAACATCGATCAAGGTATAATCATCGCCGAACGCGGCGTCATTTACGACAGGCAAGGGGAGATGTTGGCCTGGAACGCCGCCGATCGCGAGGACGAACGCGGCTTCCCGTTACGGTCATACTCCGACCGTTCGGGGTTGGGACAGCTCTTAGGCTATGTGAGCTATCCGCAAAAGGACAAGAACGGTTTCTATTACCGCACCGACTACATCGGCCGCACCGGCCTCGAGAGCGCCTACGAGTCGCGACTGCATGGACAAAACGGCCAACAGCTCGTCGAGGTCGACGCCAGTGGCCAGGTGATCTCGGCGCTCACGGTGAAGCGAGGACGCATCGGCCGATCGATCACTTCCTCGGTCGATGCCGCGCTATCGGAAGCCATGTACGACATCATCTCTTCTTCTACTGAAAAGGCCGGATTTCGTAGCGGCGCAGGGGCCATCATGGATATCGACACTGGAGAGATCATCGCTCTCACCAGTTTTCCATCCTATGACCCGGAAGTGATGGCGAATGGTAGCGACGTGGAACTCATCGAGGGCTACAATGCCGACGAACGTTTTCCTTTCCTCAACAAAGTCATAGGCGGAGCGTACACCCCAGGTTCTATCGTCAAGCCTTTTATGGCGTATGCCGCATTGGCTGAAAACGTGATACCTGCGAGCCAGCAGATATTCTCGGACGGCAAACTCACGATACCGAATCCTTACGATCCCGACCAACCGACCATATTCCGCGACTGGCGCGCCCATGGCAATGTCGATATGAGAACGGCCATAGCTTACTCATCCGACGTTTACTTTTACATCATCGGCGGCGGACTACCGGCCATCGCCGCGCCTCAAGCGGGCGTAGGCGAGATGCCCGGTCTCGGCATCGCTCGCATCGATCGTTACATGAAAATGTTCGGACTGGGCGAGAAGACCGGCATCGATTTTCCCGGCGAACAAGCCGGGCTCATACCCACGCCGGAATGGAAACTGGAGACATTCGATGAGGAATGGCGTCTCGGCAATACCTATCACACTTCCATAGGACAGTTCGGATTCTTGACGACGCCTTTACAGATGTTGCGAGCCTACGCGGCTTTGGGAAACGGCGGTAAATTGATGACACCGACACTGATCAAAGACGTCAAGCCGCGTTATGAGGATCTGGAACTAGACCCGACATATCTCGACATCGTCACCGATGGCATGCGCATGGCGGTCAACAAAGACGGCGGTACCGTGCGCGGCCTCGATCTCAAATACGTGAACATCGCCGGCAAATCAGGCACCGCCGAACTCGGCAACGACAACGCCCACGTCAACTCTTGGGTGGCCGGATTCTGGCCTTACGAAGATCCGAAGTACGCTTTCATTCTCCTGATGGAGCGCGCGCCGCGTTCGAACCAGCTCGGTGCGGGATGGGTGATGCGAGAAGTCTTCGACTGGATGCATGTCAATCGTCCCGAATATCTTCAGTTGGAGACGTCCGCGACCGACGAAGATGACGAGTGAGTAGTGATGGCGCGGGG
>DBEA01000015.1:60605-68642 GCA_002293845.1 Patescibacteria group bacterium UBA918
CCCCCCCCCCCCCCCCGCGCCGATCTCATCCGCGCCGGATTTTGACTTATCGTCGAATCCACGTATAATTGCGAGGAATTATTTTTGCACCACTATATATGAATGACACCCAAGCTTATCTGACCCCCGAAAAATTCGACGAATTGAAGAAGGAGTTGGAGAACCTCAAGACCGTGCGTCGTCGCGAGGTGGCCGAGGCGCTGGAGTACGCTCGAAGTCTGGGCGACCTATCCGAGAACGCCGAATATCAAGAGGCTCGCGATCTGCAGGCCACCATCGAAGAGCGCATCACTCACCTGGAACAGGTCATCAAGGAGGCTAAGATCGTGGCCGACGTCAAAAAGGGCGACATCGTCGGCATGGGTAGCACCGTGACGATCGAGAAAGAAGGTTCCAAAGAAGAGCGCACCTACACCATCGTCGGCACCGAGGAAGCTAATATCCACAATCACAAACTTTCCTACCTTTCGCCGCTTGGCGAGGCTCTCATGGGCAAAGGTAAGGGCGACACTTTCAGCTTCGATACTCCAGGAGGAAAACAGACCTATAAGGTGATCAAGGTATCGTAAGGACGGTAGCAGGGTTTAGGTTGTAGTCGGTAGTCGGAAAAATGCGCGGCATTTTTCTTGACGGATATGTCATGTCACTACAAACTATAAGCTATAAACTAAAAGCTGTTTTATGTCATCCCTAGAAGAGATCCGTAACGACCGCATCAAGAAGAGGGAGCTATTGCGTGCCGCCGGCATGGACCCGTACACTGGCCACGTCTCGCGCACCCATAAGATCGACGCGGTCATACGCGACTTCGAGGAACTCTCCGCTGAAGAGACCACAGTGGCGATCGCCGGACGTGTCATCTCGATCCGCCGCCACGGCGGTTCGGCCTTCGCCGACATCGATGACTCGACTGGACGCATTCAGGCTTTCTTTTCCCGCGACACGATCGGCAAACGACTCTTCGATCTCCTGAACGACACCATCGATCCGGGCGATTTCATAGAAATCAAAGGCGTACCGTTCTCGACCAAGCGCGGCACCAGCGCCATTGCGGCCGAGGATTGGCGCGTACTCACCAAATCTCTCCAAGCCATTCCTTCCGAACATTTCGGACTGAAAGACGAAGACGAGCGCTACCGCAAGCGCTACTTAGACCTATTCCTCGACAAAGAATTGCGCGAGCTGATCGCAAAAAAGCGATTGTTTTGGGAAGTAACGCGCGATTTCTTGAAACGTCATGGTTTTGAAGAGGTCGAGACCCCGACCTTGGAAGTCACAACTGGCGGCGCAGAGGCCAGACCCTTCAAGACCCACCACAATGACTTCGACATGGAGGTATATCTGCGCATATCGGTCGGAGAATTGTGGCAGAAACGCCTGATGGCCGCCGGCTTTGAAAAGACCTTCGAGATCGGTCGCGTCTGGCGCAACGAAGGCAGCAGCCCCGAACACCTGCAGGAGTTCACCAACATGGAGTTCTACTGGGCCTACGCGGATTATCGCGACGGTATGGAGCTGGTCAAAGAGATGTACCGCGAGATCGCTCTTAAAGTCTTCGGCACTACCAAGTTCACCACGCGCGGACACACTTTCGACCTCCAAGACGATTGGCAGGAGATCGATTACGTCGACGAGATTAAGAAACATACCGGCATCGACGTTCTCAAGGCTTCAAAAACCGAAATGGAAGCCAAACTCCAAGAGCTCGGCGTCAAATACGAAGGGGACAACAAAGAGCGTCTGACCGACACCTTATGGAAGTACTGCCGCAAGAAGATCAGCGGCCCGGCTTTCTTGGTGAATCATCCGCTTTTGATCGCGCCGCTCTCGAAGCAGATCGAAGGGAAGGGGGTCGCTCAGATGTTCCAGCCCTTGATAGCGGGAAGCGAACTCGGCCGCGGTTATAGCGAGCTCAATGACCCCGAAGAACAGCGAAAGCGTTTCGAGGAACAGCAGAAGCTCTTGGAAGCGGGCGACGAAGAGGCCATGATGCCGGACTTTGAATTCGTAGAGATGCTCGAGTACGGCATGCCGCCCACTTGCGGGTTCGGTTTCGGTGAACGTCTCTTCGCTTTCTTGGCCGACAAACCCCTACGCGAAGTTCAACTGTTCCCGCTGATGAAACCTCGAGAGTAAAACCCTACACTAAAAACACCAGACCGAAGTCTGGTTCATTCTCCTGGACGAAATTCCTTTCGTCCAGGAGATCTATGGAGGTCATAGGAACATGAGAACACCGACGAGAACCATAAGTCCGATTCCCAGCCCTCGATCGATGTACAGCGCACAACCTATTGCAGCAGCGAAGCAGAGCATCATATACGGGGGTATATACAGCCAAAAGTGCCTGGCTCTAAGAATGTCCCCGTAGCTCGCTGTACGAGTTATCCAGAAAAGTACGAGGCCGGAGACAAGCGCGCCCGTACCTATGACCCAAGCAAGATAATACAAAATCATCTGTAGATTCCTCCGTTTCTGCCCAGAAAATTACTGCGCTTATTTAACTATGTCAAGTTTGACATAGTTAAATATACTAAGTATAGTGCCAAAAGATCAGGACATTCCGTCTTGGTTCTTTAAAAGGAGAGTGACATGGGTACGCAGCCCAACGTAAAGGAATTCGCTCGGGTCGAAAAGATAACGGACCAGAGGTTCGACGACCTCATCAACTCACTCAAGGAAAAGGCTGCACGGCAGCCGGCACAAGAAGTTGTGTTCTCGACGATACACGGAATCACGGTTCGAGACGACGAACGTGCCGCTCGTGAAGCGAGCGATATCCAGCAAGGGCGGCAACGCGAATTGAGTGGTGCCGAGCAGAAGTTGAAACTGTTCGGCGAAGACTCAAGCGCCTTACATCGCCGCTTAAAGGCGGCGGATATACACCCACTGGCGGTACTGCCCCGTACCGTCTGGGATCTCATCCGCGAAAAACACGGTCTGTTCGAATTCAACTTCAATCCAGACAATACCGTGTCCGCCGATGCACGCGATATCGACGAGTTGTGCACAAAAACATTGGAAGCTGATCGCAAGAGGGCGGCACTAAAGAGCACCATCATTGCGTGGTGTATTTTCCTTTCATGTGCGAGTCTGCGTTTTCTTCTGTTGCCATTCAATAGGGAGTCGGTGATAGTCGATACCATGCTTATTACATTTGGACTAATAACGGCGGGCTTCATAACCATGCTCAATGCTTGGAATGATCCCAACGGAGAGTCTAGGCTTAGCGCCCTAGAAATGGCGAAAATATCTGTCGACAAGTTTATGGCCGACAAAGACCACCGGGGCAGATTACTGAGTCTCTTCCCTGGTCGCCGAACGCCGACAGATGGCAAACTGTCCCTCAACGTACAGTTCCCAAATCCACCGGCAAGAGTGGCTGAAAAAATCCTGCGGTTGCGAAAATTCGGTATCGAATACTCGGTAACGGCCGAACCTGCAGCAGTGGATTTCGTTCCGCCGCTCGAGGACCAGCTCGTGTCCGCGATCGAGAAAAAAGTCATCGCCATCGCCGAGGAAGAACGTCGTCTGGCGGCAGAAATGTTGTCCCGATTTCCCAACGACCCGATCATCCATATCGAACAGGGCTCGGCTGTCGCGATCATCGATCAATACGGCGACCTGCCGTTCGAAATGGCGGCAGTGGAAGAAGCGATCAGCAAGACCGATCTCTTCGCTGGCATCGCGATGAAGTAAGACGCGTCAATCAGGTCTAGAAAAGATCTGGTAAAATATAGAAATACCAAGGTGGATCAAAAGGTGTGTCTGTCAACCACCAATTAACCGAGCTTAATGCCCGGTTTTCTTTTACCTAGTGAGTCTTCGCTTGATTGATATGCGGCGCTTTTGGCGCCGCGGTTTCGATTCATTTAAAACTACATACTAAATAGAAGAAGGCCCGCGGCGCGCAAATGAGTGCGCCGCGAGCCTGTTCGTTCACCGGACGCAGTAGTAGCGTCCGGAAGAAAGGTCGTACTGCAGCCGGCCGCCGCAGTAATCGCCGGCACTCATCCGACGACCACCGGTGCGGTAGATCCAGTCGCCTTCATTGTTGTAACGGCGAACCCGAGGCGCCGGCCGGTAGTACCTGTTGCGATCGTTTACGATCGCGGCGCCGGCGATGTTGCCGAGCGCCTCGATCGTCTTGAACGCTTCCTCCCGCGTGAGCCGACGACACGGCGGCTCACCGAGGATTTCCCGGAGCTCGCACTCCGAGATCGGACCAAGGTTCTCGTCGCCGAAGTTTCCACCAGCGATGACCGGCGAGAACGAGAACAGCGTGGCGATGATGGCGGCGATGGCGAAGAACAGTTTGCGCATAGATTCCTCCTCTTTTGCGCATTGAGTCTATATTTGTAGTATATCATATTTGAGACGTAATGTCAAGCATTAATTTCTCTTGAGTGATCAGCAGAAAAGCCGCCGGCTCTGCCGGCGGCTTTTTTCATGTTAGCCACCTAGCTAGCGTTAATTCGTGGGAAATGCCTCACTTGTCCACAGGGGCCGATACGACCAGGTGGGACAAAGTGGTGTATAGTTACCTCGTGGTGGGAAGAAATGGGTTGAGCTTTTCTTTAAAGCCTCAGCCCGAATTACGCGTATGTTGATCGGCGAATACATTCACACTTTGGACCCAAAGAAGCGGCTATCATTGCCGTCTAAGTGGCGTACGAAACTGGGGAAGTCGCTGGTCGTCACTCGCGGACTCGACAACTGTCTCTTCGTCTATCCGACGAGTGCTTGGCAGGCGATCACCGAAAAAGTGGCCGCGTTACCTTTAGGCCAAGCGGACACGAGAAGCTTCAACCGCTTCTTTCTTTCCGGAGCGGTGCAGGTCGACGTCGACAAGGCTGGACGTATTCTCGTTCCCGATTTCCTCAAGGATTTCGCCAAACTCAAAAACCGGGTGGTATTGGCCGGCATCCACGATCGCGTGGAGATCTGGGACGAGAAGAAGTGGAACGACTACAAGAAAAAAATCGAAGAGCAGGCCGATACCTTGGCCGAGAAGCTCGGCACCATCGGAGTGCTGTGATCTCTGACATAGGTTTCAGGAGTTAGGGTTAGATCGATGCGAAGCGGTGACATCGACCGAACCCTGAATCCTGAACCTTATGACCACATCACACATTCCCGTATTACTCGAAGACACCGTCTCTGTCCTTGGACTCGACCAGGATAGCGTGGTGTTCGATTGTACGTTGGGAGCCGGGGGTCATGCCAAACTCATCCTAAAAACTCTCGGACCCGAAGGTGTGTACGTCGGTATCGATGCGGATCCGACGGCCATCGCCGCCGTGACTCTCGAAGGCCAAGCTCGTATCGAGCTCGTCAATCGAAACTTCGCCGACATCGCCGACATCTCTCGAGATCTAAAGATCAGGCCTACCGCCATTCTGGCCGATCTCGGCTGGCGCACGGAGCAGTTTGAGGCCGGAGCGCGCGGATTCTCTTTCCAAAAAGACGAGCCGTTACTCATGACCTTCGGCGATCCGGCAACACATGTCTTCACGGCCCGCGACATGGTCAACGATTGGAGAGAGGAATCCCTTGCCGATGTCATTTACGGCTACGGCGAGGAACGCTTCGCCAGACGCATCGCCAAGGCTATCGTCAAAGCCAGGGAGGAGGCCCCGATCGAGACCTCCAAGCGCCTGGCGGAGATCGTCGTCTCGGCCTATCCGGCCATAGCGAGACGAGGGCGCATCCATCCGGCCACCAAGACCTTCCAGGCCATCCGGATCGCGGTCAACGACGAGCTCGGCGCCCTCAAGAAATTATTGGAGGACGGATTCGACACCCTGGAGCCGGGCGGACGCTTTGCCATCATCAGCTTCCATAGCCTCGAAGACCGCCTGGTGAAAAGATTCTTCGATCAAAAAGCCCGCGATCAAGCCGCCCTTAAATTGATTAAAAAACCCATTGTCGCCGACGAAGAGGAGAGGAAGAGCAATCCTCGCTCCCGCAGCGCCAAGTTAAGAGTAGTAGAAAAAACATGACGACCAACATTCTTTATATAGAACATCGAGTGGAACAATACCTATTGGCTTTCGCCATATGCGCCTTTTGCGCGCTTTCGGTGATGTACGTGTATCTATTGTCGATGAGCGTGGTCCACGTGGTCGTCACCCGCGAAGCCGAACAGAAGATCAGCGATACACGAGGCGATATCGCTTCGCTCGAATCCACCTACATGGAACGTCAACATCAGATCTCTATGGAAGTCGTCGAAAACCGAGGCTACGCCATCGCTGACGACAAGATCTTCCTGGACCGAGAGAACGCTCAAGTCGTCACCAAGAGATGATCTTTTTGAGCATTTAGCGTAGTAAAAGCAGTAGAATGAAATCCCGCCACGGAGCCGTTTTCAGGATCAAGATCATCATGGCCGTAGTCTTACTGGCCTCTTTGGTACTGATCGGACGATCGTATTTCCTGCAAGTGATAGCTTACGACTACTACGTGGAGGAAGGTGAGAGACAATACGTGAACACCGTCAACGATCTATATGACCGCGGTGGGATATATTTCACTACTAGGGACGGCGAAAAGGTGAGCGCGGCCACGGTGCAAAGCGGCTACGTGCTCGCTATCGACCCAGGGAAGGTCAAAGACGCAAGTAGTTATTACGAAACCCTTCGCCCTTATTTGAAAATTGATAGAGACACATTTTTATTTCGTAGCGGCTTGACCGATAAGGTCTACGTAGAGGTGGCCGGCAATCTGTCCGAGGAGCAGGCGAGCCAGATCGAGGCGCTCGATCTCGACGGAGTCCAGCTTAATCGCCAACGCTGGCGCTACTATCCGGCCGGACCTTTGGCGGCGCGTACCATCGGTTTCGTGGGGTGGACCGGCAAGGAAGGAGAGACGGAGCCTGTCGGCCGTTATGGCCTTGAACGTTACCACGAAAGCGTTCTCAAGCGAGACGATCGCAAGTTGTCGGTGAATTTCTTCGCCGAACTGTTCACCAATCTGGGTGATTCGATAACCGAGGACGACGAGAGTAAAGCCGGCGATGTGTCCACGACCATCGAGCCTACCGTCGCGCGCTTTCTCCAGAACGAACTCGCGACCGCACATGAGAAATGGCACTCTAAACTCACCGGCGGCATCATCATCGATCCCCAGACCGGTGAGATCTACGCTATGGACGCTTATCCGACCTTCGATCCCAACGACCGTGGCACCAGCACCTTGGATCGTTTCAAAAACCCCCTGGTCGAAGAACGCTACGAGCTCGGTAGTATCATCAAAGCTCTCACGATGGCGTCCGGGATCGACAGTGGTGCCGTCAATGCCCACACCACTTATTTCGATGCCGGCTTCATCGAATTGGACACGATGACGATCAAGAATTACGACGGCGTCGGCCGTGGCACGGTCGACATGCAACAAGTATTGAGTCAGTCCCTGAACACCGGCGTCGCTTTCGTGGTGAAGACCATGGGTAAAGAACGTTTTCGCGATTACTTTTTGAAATTACGCTTAGGCAGCGAAACCGGCATCGATCTGCCCGGCGAGATTCACGGCGACGTGGCCAACCTCGACAACATCAATCGAGGCATCGAGTACGCCACCGCCTCCTACGGTCACGGCATCGCGCTGACCCCGATCGCGGCCGCGAGGGCACTTTCGGCTCTCGGGAACGGCGGCATACTGGTGACTCCGCATATCGGCAAAGTCATAGAATACGAGGATGGCACCAAGAAAGAGATAAAGTTCCCGGAAGGCGAAAGAGTATGGAGCGAAGAGACCAGCGAAGAGATCACGCGCATGCTGGTAAAGGTAGTGGACGAAGCCCTGCGCGGCGGCAAAGTGAAGCTACCCAACTACTCCGTGGCCGCCAAGACCGGCACGGCTCTTTTAGTGAGTCCTGAAGGTGGGTACTACTCGGATCGTTTCCTGCACTCGTTCTTCGGTTACTTCCCGGCCTATGATCCTCGCTTTTTGGTATTTCTATACACCGAAGACCCTCAGGGAGTGACCTACGCCTCCGACACCCTGACAGAGCCTTTTATGAACATCACTAAATTT
>DBEA01000018.1:0-15632 GCA_002293845.1 Patescibacteria group bacterium UBA918
GTGGATAAGTTTTTTTAAAAAATAAATTCATTAAATTATTTTTTTGAATTCGATTCATCAAATCCCAGCATCCTCACTTCCATTTCTATCTCGATGTCAGTTTTTTCAAAAACCTTCTCGCGGATCTTCTTGCTGAAATTTTTTATTTCGCTGGCGGTGGCGCCGCCACGATTGACCAGCACCAATGCTTGCCGTTCGTACAACCCGACGTTCCCTTCTCGATATCCGCGCAAAGCACACACGTGATCCAAGATCCAGCCGAGAGATAATTTCATCCTTCCCTCCCCGTCTGTGTAAGCCGGCAAACCCGGGTAGATGTCTACGAGACGTTCATGATCGGACACCGACACGATGGGATTTTTAAAGAACGATCCGGCCGTACCGATGTTTTTCCAATCCGGAAACTTGCCGCTACGAATATCCATCACCACCGCCCGCACCTTGCTCACACTCACTTGGACCGGACCGTGTTCGGCAAAACGCGCTTCAAGATCACGATAATGCAATCGAGGCGCCGGCATTCGCGACAAGACGTAAGTGACCGACAATATGATCAGATCGCGTCCCGCTTCGTTCTTGAACACCGAATCGCGATAACCGAAGCGGCAATCGGTCGCAGGTATCTCACTTATCTCCCCTGTCGTAATGTCTAAAACACGGACCGACGCGATCACCTCGCCGACCTCGATGCCGTAAGCGCCGACGTTCTGTACCGGCGTAGCCCCGACCGTTCCCGGAATGGCAGAAAGATTCTCGAGGCCCCACCACCCCGCCTCGACCGAATGAGCGACCACATCGTCCCAGATCTCACCCGAACCAGCTTTAAGGAACACTCGTTCGCCATCGACTTCGCTTGAAACGCCCTTGATCTCGTTTTTGACGACCAGACCCTGAATGCCATCATCGGACACGAGTATGTTCGAACCTCCTCCGATGACGGTGAATTCGAGGCCGCGCTCGCGGGCAAAGCCCGCGAGCGCGGCCATCTCCTCTTCGCTCTTAGCGATGGCAAAATATTCGGCCGGACCGCCCACTTTGAGAGTGGTATAAGGCGCCAACATCACTCGCTGTCGCACGTCCGGCATGATCATTTTTCGGCTTCTAATCCCTTTATCAAGCGTTCGCCCTCCGACTTAAAGCTCGGAATGTCTTTGATCGCTTCGCGAAGCACCGCGATGGCCTTTTCCTTGTCTCCCATTTCGTAATATAGCGCGGCCAAATTCGTGCGCACCACCGTGTCGGTCGGTGTCGCTTCCCGTCGTTTCTCGAATATATATTCGACGATATCGAAACGCTTAGCTTCGTGATACAGCTGAAGAGACATTTCGTCGGTAGTGAAGACATCTCTGAGCGTCCTATCCGCTTCGAGATCAGACATATCCAAAATCTCGGCCGAGCCAGCATCGTCTTCAAGAAAAGCCAAGACAGCGGCCAGACGCACGCGGTTCAGATCGCTTCTAGTGTCCAGTTCGTAGGCGGTGCGATAACTTTCCAATGCCGCCTCTTTTTCTCCTTTGTTCAAAAACACCAACCCCTCTTCGACGTACAAAGCCTGTTTCCTCGGCGACAGCTGTTTGGCCTTGTCTAATTCCTCAAGCGCCAGATCGAACTCGCCGGCGGCTCGGTAAAAAACACCTGTGATCATGTGCAACCGCGCGTCGCCTGGCTTATGCATCGCCAGGTCTCGCAGGGCCGCTGAAGTTTTGCGGACCAGTTCATCCTTCTCGGCGGCGGACATACCCGATGTGGCTATCCTCTGCACTCCGACCTGCGCCATCTGTTCGACTATCTCCTGTTCGGCGAAGGATCCGCGATCCAGGGCCTTTCCGAAAGTCTCGAGACTTTTGGCCGTAGTTTGCGCCCTATAACCATCGATGATGTCCTGCGCCGCCAAGATGCCCGGGGTGTTGATCATGTATGCGACCACTACCGAGGCCAGTAGCCCGAACGGCACCAGGATGCGCTCCCAAGTA
The DNA here is from genome assembly GCA_002293845.1 of Patescibacteria group bacterium UBA918. Lineage (GTDB taxonomy): Bacteria > Patescibacteriota > Minisyncoccia > Phycocordibacterales > UBA918 > OLB19. The sequence continues at coordinate 1,974 of DBEA01000018.1, forward strand.
TCCTGTCGGATCGAAAACTTTTGGAAGGCCGCGATGGGCTCGGCCACGCGCGAGTGTATCAACGCCAGAATCACGCCGTAGAATATCCAACTGGCCAAATTGTCGAAGACGAACAGGTTATGAAAGGTGTAGGCCGCCAGCAGTCCAAGAATCAGAGATTGTTCGGCGACGCTGAAATGCCGATCTTCACGGACACCACGGACGAAACGACCCCACATCGGCTTCACGTGCACGTACCATAAAGCCGTAGCTAAAATGCCGAGGTAAGCAAATAGTCCCAAGATACCGCCGGCGATGAGCCAATCCATGAAAATGTTGTGCGTACGGTCGTACCAAGGTTCGGCGGCGTAGAGGGTCGGTTCATAGTATTTGTTGAACACGTAGCTGAAATTTTCTTGACCCCAACCCAACCAAGGTCTTTCTTTGACGCCCTGAAGCGCCACTTTCCAGACAGCGAAACGAATGCTGCCTTCAGACAAAGTGATATTGGTGAGCCGGCTGAGCACCACGTTTTCTTTGACGAAACTTTGATCGCGCATGACCCAAAGACTTCCGGCCGCCAATACGATGGCCGCCAGACCACCGGCCGCCCACTTTTTGATCGACGCTCCTTTCGGGAGCATCAGCGTCAGATAAGCGAAAGCCAAGACGCTACCGCCCATAAAACCGAGAGTGGCGCCGCGGGTACCAGTGCGCAACAAGACGAAACCGAAAGCGAAAAACAACGCCCCGTAAACATACCGAAGGTTCGTCGACTTCGTCCGTACGAACAACCACCCGGCGATGAACATGTGGAAGAGCATGTAAACGCCGAGATAGCTCGAGTTACCGAGTCTTCCATCCACTCGCCAAGCCCCGCCCTGACTGACATCGACGGCTCCGGCCATCTGTCCGAAAGCGTAGAGGGACATGATCACCGCGGCTACCAATGCCGTGTTCAAGAAGCGATTCCATAGTTGTTCGGTCTTCAGGACCGACCCTAGCATCAGAAAGTACATGAAAAAATGCGCCAGTGTGATCCAGCCTTCCATGCGCTCGTAATTGCTCCAGAAACTCTTCAACGGATACTCGCCGAAGAGATCGGCGGCGAACATCACGATGGTCAGCGACGCGACGGCCGCCGTGATCCAAGACCACTTAGGACGAAAATCGCGGTCGTAGATAGCTAGAAGCACCCAAGCCGCAAAGCCGACTTCTACCAATATGCGAAAAGCGAAGTTCTTGCCCGTGATGAACGGAAAGAACATGGACGAGGACACGATCAAAAGGACGAAGGGTACCGCGAACACCGACCCGTAGATCACCCATTTTAGAAAGTCTTTCATGATCGAATAACTATACCCCAAGGCAATTCTTTATCAAAAAACGCAATCCAACACGATAATTCCCTTGAGGCAATAGGCGACGACGTCATATATTTAGTTTTCACCAGGATCAATATGTCAACGGAAACTAAGGTCGTAGCGGTCTCTGGCGGTTTCGACCCTTTACACGTGGGGCACGTGAGAATGTTCGCAGAGGCTCGCAAGCTTGGAGATAAGCTGGTGGTCATCGTCAACAACGATAATTGGCTTCGTAAAAAGAAAGGCTTTGTCTTCATGCCCGAGATCGAACGTCTTGAGGTCGTCCGAGCCTGCAAAGGCGTCGACGATGTCATACTAACCCAGCACGCGCCTAACGATGAAGACGCCACCGTCTGCAGAGAACTAGCGAGACTGCGGCCGCAGGTGTTCGCCAACGGCGGCGATCGAGGGGCTTTCAACACTCCGGAAGCGGAACTGTGCCAAAAGCTCGGTATAGAAATGGTTTACAATGTCGGGGCAGGCGGCAAGATCCAGTCTTCGTCGTGGATGATAAGAGATGCCGCGGAAGCGCTCAAGAAACACGAACGGCCGTGGGGTCATTTTTATAATCATCATTCGCTTCCCGGGGTGCACCTGAAAACCCTGCATGTGAACGGCGGGGCTCGCCTCTCTCTGCAACGACATAAATATAGGAACGAGACCTGGGTGTTGGTATCTGGCGACGCTCAAGCCGTGGTCGGAACGTCCCCGGACGAACTCACAGAGCACGAACTCGACACCGGCAAACCCTTCGATGTCCCGGTCGGCACCATACACCGACTGACCTCGAGAGCGGGCGGGGTGCTGGTAGAGATCTCCTACGGCAAATTCGACGAGGAGGACATCGAACGCTTCCAGGATGACTTTGGCCGGGCTTCGGGGTATACTCCCGCGACGATGGATCACGTCGGTGATCTGCTAATGGAACGTTACGGTAATATCGCCTTCGATTCCCAAGCCAAGAACTTGCCTATGTCGAATCGACAGTTAATTCCCAATATCATGAAAAAAGCATTGATCACCGGAGTGACCGGGCAGGATGGATCATATCTGGCCGAACTATTACTGGAGAAAGGCTACGAGGTACACGGCATCATCCGTCGCTCATCGTCTTTCAACACCGCCCGACTCGAGCATCTATACGAAGGCCCTGAGAAGCAGAATCGGCATTTCATTCTGCACTACGGCGATTTGACCGACGCGACCAATCTGATTCGAATCATTCAAGAAGTTCGGCCGGACGAGATCTACAACCTGGCCGCTCAGAGTCACGTAAAGGTCTCTTTCGAAACTGCGGAGTACACCGGAAATTCCGACGGTCTGGGAACGCTCCGGATCCTGGAAGCCATTCGTCTGCTCGGCCTAGAGAAGACTACGCGTTTTTATCAAGCCTCCACTTCGGAGATGTTCGGTGCGACGAACCCCCCTCAGAATGAATCATCCCCTTTCTATCCAAGGAGCCCCTATGGAGCGGCGAAGCTTTATGGTCACTGGATAACGGTCAATTACCGCGAAGCTTATGGTATCCATGCTTCGAGCGGCATTCTGTTCAATCACGAGTCGCCGCGTCGTGGCGAGACCTTTGTCACCCGCAAAGTGACCCGCGCCGCCGCACGCATCGCCTTAGGACTGGAAGACGGCTTGCTCTTAGGTAACCTCGACGCCATGCGCGACTGGGGTCACGCCAAAGACTTCGTCGAAGCCATGTGGTTGATGCTTCAACAAGACAAACCTGATGACTATGTCATCGCCACCGGCCTCCAGCATTCGGTCCGAAAACTTTGCGAGATAGCGTTCGCCAATGTGGGCATAAATCTGCGCTTCGAAGGATCAGGTGTCGACGAGAAAGGCGTCGACGTCAAAACGGGCAAAGTGCTCGTCAGGGTCGACCCGCGCTACTTCCGTCCGACCGAGGTCGACTCCCTTCTCGGCGACCCGCGAAAGGCCAAGGAGAAACTAGGCTGGGAGCCTAAGATAACCTTCGGCCAGCTGGTCCGCGAGATGGTGGAGAATGACCTAGTCGAAGCCGAACAAGAACTTCAACTGCAGGCCATGAACAAAGTCCGAGAGGTGCGCAAGAATTTATCGAAGTGACTCGAACTCGGTTGCTATAATTAGAGCATGGAAAAAACGTCTAAGATATTCGTAGCCGGCCACCGCGGCTTGGTCGGATCGGCGATCGTCAGAGCCTTGGAAGCCGCCGGGTACACGAACGTCATCAAGAAGACCCGGTCGGAACTCGATCTCCTCGACCAGAAGGCCGTGGCGGATTTTTTCGCGACCGAAAAGCCGGAATACGTCTTCGACGCTGCCGCTAAGGTCGGCGGTATTTTGGCCAATAAAGAGCACCCGGCGGAGTTCATCCACCAAAACCTCGTCATCCAGAACAACGTCATTCACAACGCCTACCTCAGCGGCGTTAAGAAACTCGTTTTTCTGGGATCTTCCTGCATCTACCCGAAACTCTCTCCTCAGCCGATCAAGGAAGAATACCTCCTGACCGGCCCGCTCGAGCCGACCAACGACGCCTACGCCATCGCCAAGATCGCCGGCATCATGATGTGTCAGTCGTACAACAAACAATACGGCACGAATTTCATCAGTCTGATGCCGACCAATCTCTATGGACCGAATGACAACTTTGACCTAGAGAGTTCCCACGTTTTGCCGGCGCTGATCCGCAAATTTCATGAGGCTAAAGAAAACGGCGCGCCCAACGTCACCCTTTGGGGCACCGGTAGTCCGATGCGTGAATTCCTTCACGTCGACGATCTCGCCGACGCGGCCGTTTTCCTCATGCAAAAATACGATGGTTCAGAGATCGTGAACGTCGGCACCGGCGAGGATGTCACCATCAAAGAACTGGCAGGGTTCATTCGCGACGCCGTGGGTTACGCAGGCGAATTGGTCTGGGACACCGACAAGCCCGACGGCACCCCACGCAAGCTCCTCGACGTCTCGCGGCTCCACTCGCTCGGCTGGAAACACCGAATTTCTCTCGAGACCGGAATCAAGGATACTTATGAGTGGTATCTTGCTAAAATCCGACTCTTAAAGTGAGGGTACCTTATGTTTAAAATACTACACGCACTTTCTCTTCGGCTGATGCCCCCATGGATGTACGGACGACTTATCGGGCGCTTCGACTCACGCGGCATGCGGCGTTATACCAGCAACACTCTGTGGGCTCTCACAGCGCGCACCTTCAACATCGTCACCTCGTTTGTGGTGACAATTTACTTGGTCAGGTATCTGGGACCGACAAATTACGGGGAACTTAGTTACGCTATCAGTTTCGTCGGTATTTTTGGCATCCTCGCTACACTGGGTATAGATAACGTGTTGTATCGAGACCTAATAAAGTACCCCGATAATCGAGATCGATACTTGGGCACAGCCTTCGTAATCCGGCTGATCGCTGGTGTAGTCGCGGGTGTGGTGACGGCAACTATCGGTTTCCACACTAACCCTGACGAATTATCACGAATGATTATTGCGTTATTATCGATGACCTTCGTATTCACTTCGTTCAACATCATCACCAACGAATTTCAAGCGAATGTCGCCCAAAAATACCCTTCTTTCGTGACGATGGTAGTAGTAGCGATATTGAATACCCTCAAAGTTGGAGTCATCGTAAGCGGCCAAGGAATTATTTATTTGGCCGGTATTTTACTCCTTGAACCAATCTTATACGCCATCTTCTTCTCATACATACGAGTCAAGCACTACGGTTCATTTGCGACTTGGCGTTTCGATCGTGGAGTCGCAAGGTCCCTTATCGTCGACGCATGGCCTTTCATTTTCATCGCAGTGTTCATGGCTCTTTATTCACGAATAGACCAGATTATGCTTAAACACATGGTGGATAGCGCGGCGGTCGGCGTCTATGACGCGGCTTTACGCCTCGCCGAGGCCTGGTTATTCGCTCCGGCCATTATCGCTTCTTCCCTCTTCCCTGCCATAGTAAACGCCAAAAGCGTCAACAATCAAGAATACCGCCACCGACTGCTAGCTCTAGTAACTATATTTGTGACCATGGCAATAATAATCGCCTTACCACTGTCACTATTCTCTCTTCAGATTATAGAATTCTTCTATGGCGCAGACTTCGGCGGAAGTGGCGCAGTATTTTCTATCTATATATGGGTCGGTGTTTGGGCGGTCATCGACATAGTGACGAGGAATTTTCTCATTGTGGAAAATATGCGCAAGACCATCTTTCTACTCACAGCAGGCACCGCAATTCTAAACACCGTGCTCAACCTCATTCTTATCCCTTTGTATGGTCCAGCCGGTGCTGCTTGGTCGACATTTATTTCCTACGCCATACTGACAATGCCACTGGCGATGATCTATAGACTAAAATGAATCGCCACCACATAGCTTACTCTGCGGTGACAGTGATCTGCGTTCACTATAAATGCGAATAGGTGCCCGAAGATTTAGGGTTCTAATCTAACCCCTTGGGAAAAAGCTGCTATTTCTTTTTCGATATTTTGAAGAGCGGTGCGTCGGGGCGTATAACCGAGAGCGGTCAAAGCCTCCGACTCCGAGTAATAAGCGTTCTTCTCCCCTGTCGGACTACTACTCTCCAGTTGTCCCGTCTCGTATTGGAGGCCGAACTTTTGCGATAGCAATTTTAATAATTCGAACTTACCGACCGGCCGCGCGCTCCCGACGTCGAACGCGGCGTTTTGCGGCGGCAACGTCATGAGAAATCCGATGATGTCCCAAAGATCTTCGGCGGTGGCGTAATCGCGCATCATATCCTCCGGCTTCGTCTTGAACACCGTCCCTTCCTTCAGGCATTTGGCCACTTCGGCGATGAAAAAAGATTCTTCCAGATCGAGAAAACGGCTGACGAAGGCGAAGACGCGCAGGTCGACGATGTGCCGCTCCGGCACGGAACGATGTTTGGCTTCAGAATACAATTTGGCCAAGGAATAGAAGTCGCCGGGGCGAAGGTGGGAGACTTCGAACGTCGCCGGCGTTCCCGACTGTATCGGTCGAACGGCGGATCGCCCGTACACCGATCCGGAACTTAAATTGAACGCTCGACACTCCGGATGTTTGTGGAGGTAGGAGAAGAGCAGATCGTCCATACTTTCGGTGACCGCGAAGACCTTGGTCGGTTCTTTATTGATCTCCCGCGGACTCCCGACACCGGTGGCGTTCACGACCACGTCGAAACTATCGTCGACGAAATCCTCGTAACCTAAGACGGCGTCCAGCTCGATACCAAAAAGAACGAACTGCTCGCGCGCCTTCACGGGGTCACGAGAAAAAGCGGTCACGTCATAACCTCTTTGTCGCGCCTCATTCGTGAGCGACCGGCCGATCAGGCCGGTCGCTCCCAGTATCGCTGTTCGCGCCTCCTTCATAGATTCATTTTAATCCACCGGTTTTATGAAAAGATTCGACCGGTATTCGTCGCGATCCAAAAACGGCAACATGTCCTCCAAAGGACGCGACACCATCCGACCGTCCGGCATACGCATCGAAGAAACCGCCGGCACCACCGGCTCATTAGGTGGACAAATAACCTCGAAGAGGGCCGGCCCGGCCTCTGACATGGCTTTTTTGAGGTCCCGTTCCAAAGTGGCACTGTTTTTGAAAAGAAAATGTTTGATGCCATAAGCGCGCGCGATCTTTTTGAGATCGGGCATGGAAACCCCCGATTCCGGACCGGTGCCGATGAGGCGCCCCTCGAAAAACTTGTTTTGCGTCGCGCGGATCGAGAGATAGCCGTTGTTGTTCAGAACTACGATCTTGACGGGTAGGCGGTTGTGGACGATGGTCTGTAATTCCTGGATATTGAGCTGAAAGGAACCGTCACCGGTGATACCGAAGACTTCGCCTCTTTTGGCCACGGCCGCGCCGATCGCGGCTGGCACGGTGAAGCCCATGTCGGCTTGTCCGCCCGAAGTGAGGTAGCGTTGGTTGGCGCGCAGATTGATGGCTTGCGTCGTCACATAAAAGGCTGACCCGGCATCCGAGACCACAACAGCGTCCGGTTTCATGAGCCGGGAAAGCGTATCGACCAGGTGATACATACTGATATGGCCTTTGTATTTGCGGTATTCCGGCAAACAGACCGGGTACTTCTTTTTCCAGTCGGAGCAAGCCTTGTTCCACTTGCTTATCATACCGAGCCGCTTCGGCTTGAAGCGCTTCAAAAACTCCTTGGCGTCCGCCTCGATGAAAAGATCGATCTTGATGGTCTTTTTCTTATGCTCCCCTGGATCGATGTCGATCACCACTTTCTTGGCCTCGCGTGCGAACAACTCATATTCGTAACCTATGGCGGTGACCGACAGGCGACTGCCGATAGAAATGACGAGATCGGCGTTCTGCATCGCTAAGTTGCCGGATCGACTGGCTTTGGTGCCGATGACACCGATATAGGCCCTGTGACCGGTCGGCAATAGACCGACGCCCAAATACGGCGACACGACCGGGATCTGGTATTTTTCAACAAACTGTTTGAACTCGGACAAAGCCCCGGCCAAACGTATACCTTGTCCGGCGATTATGACCGGCCGCTCCGACCTCTCCAGCATTTTCTCCAGTTTTTTCAAAGCGGAAGCAGCGGGGATAAGACGAGGCTTATCCTTGATCTCGCGCGGGTCGAATTTTCGCAACCTCCGGACATCGATGGTCGCACCTTGCACATCCATCGGCACATCGATCCAAACCGGACCCGGACGACCGGTTCTGGCCAAATAGAGAGCTTTTTCGAGATGATAAGCGATCTCTTCCGGTTCATTGACCATCACAGCGTATTTAGTGATCGGCTTTACCAAAGCGATGATGTTCGCTTCCTGGGTACCGATTTGGCGCAGAGGAACCTCCGCGTTGTGCGTGGTCTCTTTTCTCTTCACTTGCCCCGACACGAAAACGACCGGCACGTTGTCTTGCCAAGCATCCAAGAGTCCGGTCATGGCGTTGGTGGCACCACAACCGGTCGAAGTGAAACAAACACCGATACCTTCGCTATATTTCGCGTAGCCGACCGCGGCCATGGCGCTAGCTTGCTCATGATGATTGCAAACCGATCTCATCTTAGGATGCACCGCCACCGCGTCGGATAGAAACATCATGCCTCCTCCGGTCAACATGAAGATGTCTCTGGCTCCCTCCTTATATAGTCGGTCGACTATGTAATCAACGACTCTCATATATTTATCTTGATTCTATCGCCGTCTTAAGTCGCTCGATGCCCTTCTTGATGTCCTCGCGCGAACTGACCACGCACATGCGAATATAACCGGCGCCATATTGTCCGAAATTCGTGCCTGGCAACACCGCCACTCCCGCTTTCTCGAGGGCGAAATCCGCGAACTCCTCGCTCGTCATTCCAGTACCGCTAATGTTCGGGAATACGTAGATGGCACCGGCCGGGGCAAGACAAGAGACGCCCTTGATGTCATTCAGTCCATCGACCAACGTGCGCATTCTTTCTCTGTATTCCTCCACCATGGCGCGAACGGCGCCCTGATCGCCCTTTATGGCTTCGATCGCAGCGTACTGAATGAAGGAGTTGGTGCAAGAAGAAGTGGTCTGAAGCAGTAGCTCCATTTTGGCGATCACATCCTCGGGTCCGATCAAAGCCCCGATCCGCCAGCCGGTCATGGCGAAGGTCTTACTGAAACCGTTAGCGACTATGACTCGCTCGCGACATTGGTCTAAAAACGAAGGGCTGCTGAACTCACTGCCCTCCGCGAAGCACATACGCGCATACACTTCGTCGCTATATAGGTAAACGTCATGTTCTTTGGCCAACTCGGCCATCTGCGCCACGGCTTCTTTCGCCATGACCGCGCCCGTTGGATTCTGGGGCGAGTTCATGATGATGAGGCGAGTCTTCGGCGTGATAGCGGCTCGCACGTCCTCGGGATCCATGCGGAACGATTTTTCTTCCTTTAGAGGGACCCGGACCGGCACGGCGCCGCAAGCCTTTATGACGGAATAATAGGTCGGAAAGCCCGGATCCGGTACGATCACCTCATCCCCAGGTTCGACCAAACAACTCACGGCATAAAAGATGCCGATGTTGACGCCAGGCACCACCAATATCTGTTCAAGGGACGGACTAAAGCCGCGCGTCTTCGCAGTCGTTTCCTGAATGGCTTCCTTCAACTCTCGGATGCCGCCGGAAGGAGCGTAATGGGTCTTACCGGCGCGCAAAGCCGCGACGGCGGCGTCGACGATGTTCGATGGCGTGTCGAAGTCCGGGTCACCGATCTCGAAATGCACGATGTCTTTCCCGGCCCTCTGAAGTTCTTTCACTTTAGCCAAAACCTTGAACATCGGCTGTCCGTCGAGGCTATTGGCGAACTTGGTGAGACGATACTTCATATGTCTTTATAGCGTGATTGTACCATTTTTAGAGGCCTTCAGTGCCAGATCTGCCACGGCGCTTGGCCCGTCTTCCACATATCCTCGAGTTTGTGTCTGTCACTTAGGGTGTCCATCGGGTGCCAAAAGCCGTCGTGCGGATAGGACAACAGTTGTCCCTCGTGCGCTAGAGTTTTCAGTGGTTCTTGTTCGAAGACCGTGGCATCTCCATCTTTCAAGTATTCGAAGATCTTCGGTTCGAGAACGAAGAAACCCGCATTAACGCGTTTAGGATTATCGGTTTTTTCACTAAAAGAAAGTACTTGGTCGTTGTCGTCTATCTCTACCGCCCCGAAACGACCGCTAGGAATGACCGTAGTCAAGGTCGCCAACTTGCCGGCCGCTTGATGATGCTCCAACAAAGCTCGGATGTCGACATTGCCCACTCCGTCACCATATGTCAGCATGAAACGCTCGTTGCCTATAACCTCACGCAATCGCAACAATCGTCCGCCGGTCATAGTCTCTGGGCCGGTATCGATCAAGCTAACTTTCCAATTTTCCTTGGCCGGAGCATGTAATTTCATTGCACCCATTTCAAAATCGAAGGTCACATCGCTTTGACGCAAGTGATAATGACTGAACCACTCTTTGATCACTTCTCCTTTATATCCGAGACAAACGATAAAATCGTTGAAACCGTACGAAGAGTATATCTTCATAATGTGCCAAAGTATCGGCATACCGCCGATTTCGACCATTGGCTTAGGACGAACGCCCGTCTCTTCCGCTAATCGAGTACCTAGACCGCCCGCAAGAATAACTACTTTCATAGGCTTTTTTTTTCTATATTTTCAATGCCGAAATATTCCTCTATCTGTCTCTTAGTGACCGCCAAAGCCGACGCTGGATCGTCATGGACGCTCCGATACCATAGGGCGGTCTTTTGCAGAGTTTTGTCTATGTCCCACTTCGATTGCCAACCCAGTAAACGCCGCGCCTTTGTGACATCGAGCACCAATTCGTTCGTCTCATGCCTACTCGAATCCTCTTTTATAGCAAGGACACCGTCTCCGATAAACTTCAGGGTCTTCTCGACCACGTCGCCGACGGAAACAAAAGAATCATACGACGGACCAAAATTCCAATTACCAGCGATACTTTGTTTGCCTTCACCAAGATTTGCACCGAGCATCAAGTAAGCAGACACGGACTCGAGCACATGCTCCCAAGGTCGTATGGACTTAGGATTCCTGAGAGTCACCACCCGATCGCCCAACAAAACCGCACGCATTATATCGGGGACCAACCTGCTCGGAGACCAATCCCCGCCACCTATCACATTACCAGCGCGCGCAGTGGCCACCAAAGTGTTGTGGGTTTCATTGTACTTCTCTGGCGCAAAGAAAGATCTGCGATATGAATCTATAACGATATCAGCAGCCGCTTTGCTACCGCTATAAGGATCATGTCCGCCAAGCTGGTCCGTCTCACGGTATCCGTAAAATGATTCGTGATTTTCGTAAACTTTGTCCGTGGTGACGATCACCGCAGCCTTGACTCCACCAGCAAGCCTAAGTGCTTCGAGTATATTGGTCGTTCCGATTATATTGGTAGTGAAAGTGGATAATGGTTCTTCGTAACTCTGTCGCACCAGCGGCTGAGCCGCTAAATGAAACACCACATCAGGCTTGACTACCGATACGAGCGCTGTCAATCGCTCGAAATTTCTGATATCGAATTCGTGATGTTCGACATACTTTTGCAACCCTGTGAGCACGAAAATATCTTTGTCGGTACGTGCCGGAAGCGCCACACCGACCACTTTTGCTCCCATCATCAGTAAAGTCCAGGATAACCAAGAACCCTTAAAACCGGTATGTCCCGTCACTAACACGGTTTTCCCGCGATAAAAATCTTGCAATCGTTTAAAGTCCATACGGAATAGCCTATTCAATAGTATTTGAAACTCGCCGTCAATGAAATTTGCGCCTTGAAATAAGGTTATTTTTGTGTTACGGTGCGAGCTGGTTCAATTCAGGAGACCGCAATGACTGGTTCTGTCAAATTATTCGAAGACAGGGGATGGATCAAGGACGGCGAGTACACGCAAGAGGGACTCAGTGCACTCGCCGAACTAATGGGAAGCCTCCAGCCTGTTCATAAGGGGCGTTGGGGACCGCTGTTCGTACCTTTGATGTCAAAGCTGGTACCGGCGTGTGTCGAGCTTGTCATAGTTCGCGACAAGAAAGTTCTTCTAACTAGTCGTAATGACGCGTACTTTAACGGCTGGCATACTCCCGGCACATTTATCGGCCCGGACGAAACCTGGCAACAGGCGGCGTCCCGCGCGGCTATACGCGAACTTCAATGTGACGTCGTATTTGAGAGATATCTGACCTCTTTTCTGCAGACCACGGGAGACAACCTCCGATTTGCAGAGTTAGGTAGTCTCATTCTGTGCCGCATAGAAGGCGACCCAGCTACTGGAAGTTGGTTTTCTTCCATGCCTCACGACATTCTCGACCATCATAGAAAATTCTGGCCGACGATCGCTTCTGCACTCGACAGCTAAAGTCAGTCAATTCTGTCCCGGCACACTTTCGTGCCGGGGTTTCTTTTTTGCTTGCTATCTAGTTACAGATACTATAATCTAGCGACCATATGCGAGTCCCATATGCCCAGTCCGTTCACGGCGATCCGGAAATAGAAGCCGTCGTAAAAGTATTGAGAGGCAACACCGCGCTCGGAGCGAAGGCCGATGAGTTCGAGAAGAAGATCGCCGCACTGTTCGGTAAGACGCACGGTATCATGGTCAACTCCGGTTCTTCGGCCAACCTGCTCGCGTTCGAAGTGATGGACCTAAAGCCCGGTGACGAGGTGGTCACTCCCCTCCTCACCTTCGGCACCGTCGTCGCTCCCATAGTGCAAAAGGGACTCGTCCCGGTCTTCGTCGACGTCGAGAAGGACACCTACATCGTCGACCCGACCGCGGTCGAGAAGGCCATCACCGCCAAAACCCGCGTCTTGATGATCCCGTCGCTTCTCGGCAATATCCCGAATCTCGAAGCGCTTAAGGAGATCGCCTACAAGCACCGCCTCTGGCTGGTGGAAGACTCCTGCGACACGCTCGGTGCCACCTTCAAAGGTAAGCCGACCGGTGAGTATTCGCACATCACGACTACCAGTTTCTACGGTTCCCACATCATCAACGGCGCGGGCGGCGGCGGCATGATCATGGTCCATGATCAACGTCTGGCCGAAAGATTGGTCGTTCTGCGCGGGTGGGGTCGCCGCTCCTCCCTCTACGGAGAAAACGCCTCCTCCGAACTGTTGGAGAATCGCTTCAACGTGACCCTCGACGGCATCGAATACGACAACAAATTCATCTTTAGCGAGATCGGCTACAATATGCTGCCTCTCGAACTCCAGGCTGCCTTCGCGCTGGTACAGCTTGAGCGTCTACCCGAATTCGCCAAGGCGCGCAAACAGAACTACGCAGAGCTTCTGGAGTTCTTCAAACGTTACGAGCGTTACTTCATCCTGCCCAAACAGACCGAAGACAGCGAGACCAACTGGCTCGCTTTCCCGATCATCATCAAGGACGACGCGCCGTTTGGTCGCAAGGAATTCGCCACCTTCCTCGAATCCCGCGACATTCAGACCCGCCCGATCTTCACGGGAAACGTGCTCAAACAGCCGGCTTTCAAAAACATCGAGCATCGTCTGGCGGCGGCCGGCTATCCCGGCACCGATCAGGTGATGCGCGGCGGCATGGTCTTCGCTTGCCACCAAGGTTTGACCGAGGATCAGCGCTCCTATGTTCGCCAGGCGATCAATGATTTCATCGCTTCGCACTAGAGACCCAAAGGCCGCCTAAGCGGCCTTTGTGTTAGAATCCAGGTCTATCGATATGAACGTGACACCCACCTCGATCGCCGGCGTCTACCTGATCCAAATGGACCGGTTCGAGACT
>DBEA01000018.1:15778-32206 GCA_002293845.1 Patescibacteria group bacterium UBA918
AAATGGACCGGTTCGAGGACGATCGTGGTTCGCTAACGAAGATCTACACTGAAGCCACGTTCGCCCCGCACCATATATCGACGAATTTCCCGGAACACTTCTTTTCCATCTCGCGCCGCGGCGTGATCCGCGGCATGCACGCGCAGAAGGGCGCGACCGTGTGCGGCAAGTTGATCTACGTGCCGGTCGGCGCGGTATTGGACGTCGTTTTAGACCTGCGTCCCGACTCCGCGACCTATCAGAAATTCTTTCAAACCGAGCTGTCCGCCGCCAATCACACCGCGATCTACGTCCCGGAGGGATGTTTCCACGGCTTCAAGGCACTCATGGACGACACGCACACGGTCTATTTTCAAACCAAAATGCGCGATCCGGACCTGGAATGCGGAATCCGCTACGATTCTTTCGGCATGGATTGGGACGAAGCCTCACCCTTGGTCTCGGCGCGCGATCAGAATCTTCCCACCCTCGCGGAATTCGTGAATTCAATAAACCACTCCATATGAAAATTCTCGTCACCGGCGCCACAGGGTTCATCGGACAACATCTCACGCGGGCTTTGCTCGAGCGCGGCGACTATGTCGCCGCGCTGGTCCGCAAAGAAAGCCGCGCCGAAAACTTGCCGGCTGGAGTAGAGCGACTGATCCTACCGGCGACACAGACCGAACTTGAGGCCCTCTTTCAAAAAGACCGCTTCGACGGCGTCGTTCATCTTGCTTCCCTTTACCTCATGTCGCATGGTCCGGAAGACATCGAGACTTTGATCGACTCGAACGTGAAATTCGGCACGAAGGTCCTGGATGCTAGCAACAAGGCCGGCATCAAGTTTTTCATCAATACCGGCAGTTTTGCTCAACACTACGAGGAAAGCCCCTACAGTCCGACCAATCTGTACGCCGCCACCAAGCAAGCCTTCGAAGACATCGCCCGCTTTTACGCCGAGACGACGAACACGATCGTCCTGACGCTCGAGCTCTACAACACCTTCGGCCCTGGCGATACTCGTCCCAAGATATTCAATCTCTGGAGCAACGCCATCAGGGAAAACAAAACGCTTGATATGTCGCCAGGAGAACAGCTGATAGATATCAGTTATATCGACAACGTGATCGATGGTTATCTGAAGGCGATCGAACTGGCGACCGGGCCGGAGGCCCGGTCGCACAACGCGCGCTCTTACACCCTGATGTCGCCAGAAAGAATGACGCTCAAGGAACTGTCGAAGGTATTCGCCAAGACGGTGGGCGGAGAGCTCAAGATCAACTTCGGGGGCTTCCCTTACCGCGATCGCGAGACGATGGTACCGATGAGCCTGGGCGAGGTCCTGCCCGGATGGACGCCGCGCGTCGACCTTGAGGAGGGCCTTCGCCGTACTTTTTCTAACCACAAATGATTATGCGCCCCACGATCACCGTCGCCATTCCCTCGTACAATAAGGAAGCGCAGATCGCGCGCGCGATCGAAAGCGTGCTTGAAAACGCGCCGGAGATCGACCGGATCATCGTCGTCGACAATCACTCGACCGATCGCACTTTAGAGATAGCGAAGCGCTACGAACCGCGCGTCACTTGTTTCCAAAACGAAGAGAACATCGGCATGTCGGGCAACTTCAACCGTTGCATCGAACTGTGCACGACCGATTGGTTGATGATCTTCCACGCCGACGACGAAATGCTTCCCGGCGCCATCGAAAAATATCGCGGCCTGATCGAAAAGCATCCCGACCTAGGTTTGATCCACGCCGATTCATACACTGTGACCGAAGGAGACGAAGCGACCAGAGCGCATCACGGGCGTGACGCTCGCGCATTTTACGCCGCCGGCGGCGAGGCCCTCGCCTGCCCGTACGGCGTCTGCTCGGCCGTGATGGTGAAGAAAGATGCTTATAACAAACTTGGTGGCTTTGTCGCGTCATCGCTTTCTTCGGACGTCGAGATGTGGGCACGCATCGCCGCCAACTACCCGGTCGGATCGATAAACGAGCCGACGGTCATCTACCACTCCAGCGTCAAATCGACCGGCCCGCAATCCCTGGTGAACCGTACCGTCGCCGAAATCAAGGCCGATTGGGACGATCTTACCGACCGGATCGCCTTGGCCTATCCGGAAGGTCCCACCCGCGATGCCTATTTGAAGAGCGTACGCTTGTCGGCTCCCGGAAACTACTTTGCCGTCGTCAAAGCTAACTTGCGGGCCGGCAATTGGCAGAATGTGCTCGCTGGACTTAAACTGATAATCGTAGACTACCGCGGACTCTGGCCATTATTGCGAATAATCGGCAAGATCGTCACGCGCCGCCTCGTGTCTGTAGCCAAAGGAAAATCATGAATCGACCGATTTTGACCATCTGCATACCGACCTATAACCGCGCCGATTACTTGCGGGACGCCTTGGAGAGCGTCCGACGGCAATTGACCCCCGCGCTCTCACCGGTGGTTGAAGTAGTGGTGGCCGACAACGCCTCGATCGATCACACCGAAACAGTTGCGCGTGAGTACGCCAACAAGATTGATCGCTTCGTGTACGTGAAAAACCCGGAGAATATCGGTTTTGACGGCAACGTGAACGTCGCCGTGCGCGCGGCATCGGGCCGGTACTGTTGGTACCTCGGCGATGACGACGCGATCGTTAACGGCGCGCTCGCCCACGTGGTCGAAGTTTGTCGGGAGGACAAATATGCGGTGATCAGCGTGGCCGATCGTCCTTTACTGTCGCGTCCCGTCGACGATTCTTCGACTGCTTATTCCGAGAATGACCACGTCAGCGGACTCTCGCCGACCGAAAATTACACCCGCGGTCATCTGCCGTCGGCCTTGAGCATGTTGATCTTTCGGCGCGACGATTGGCTCCGCGAGGCCGACTTCGCCGACCATACTCCCGGCTGGTTCTACTTCGAGGTCATCTTGAAGATCGCTGTCAGCGCAGACGCCCAGGTATTACGCATAAAAAAGCCGATGGTCTTGACCGGACAAGACATGCGCTGGGCCGATGGCGGCGCCGGCCTCAAGATATTCATCGACTGCAACCGCTTCCTGCGCAAGATGCTTGTCTGGGGCTATGACCGGACGGTGATCACGAAAGAACTGGACGACAACCTGCGAAGATTCCCGATCGTCCTCATGCAAGCTAAAAGCCGCGATCTACCTTTCGACCGCAAAACCTTTGCGCTGATAAGGGACTTCTTGGTCGCTACCCCCCTCCACCGGAAGGCCCTGGGTTATTTGGTATATTTGACCCCGAACGCTCTCATCAAGGCATTGCGTTTAATTAAGAAAAAACTGACATGAAAGATCGCGTGGTCACTTTCGTACTTTTCACTTTCAACGAAGAAAAGCGGATCGCTTTCGCCGTGAAGAATTTCATCAAGCACGGCCCCGTCCTGCTCCTCGACGGCGGGAGTACCGATAGAACACAAGAGATAGCCGAATCTCTGGGGGCACGTTTCTTAAAGAGACCACAAAGCGCGCGAGCGGCGGTAGAGACTAAAGAAAACTTGGACTTCATAAAAGAAAACAGCGAGACCGACTGGATCTATTGGGGCTACTGCGACAACATCGCTCCGCGCACTTTGGTCGCCGAAATGGTACGCGTCGCCGCCGACGATCGTTTCAAAAAGGTCAACTTACCTCTCTTCACCTACCTATGGGGCGACACGGATAACGTCGCGCAAAAGTCTTACTTACCTGCTCTTTTTCATAAAGATTTCATCGACTTCTCCCACAACCAGATCCATAGCTTCGGCGAATTTCTAGGGGAAGACCACCAGATCCTCACCCTGCCCGCCACACCGGCCTTCGCCCTGCGACACTTCAGTACCTACAACGTCGCCAAATACGTCACCGGCTACATGCGCTACGGCGAGGAGGAAGCCCGCCAGAAGTTTGAGCGCGGCGAACGCTTTAGCGTGGTGAAACTTTTGGCGGCCATGGTCCGTTATCTATGGATATATCGACGTGCCTTGCGCTCGCCGCGCCTGGGCCTTCTGATCGCGCTCAACATGGCTTTCGGGCGTTTGATGACATACACTCGATTGTACGAGTATGAACACGGAATAACTCTCGACTCGATCGAAGAGGCATACGCCAAGAAGAAACGGATCCTATTGGAAGACTTCGACTAAGATGAAAAGATTTTTCGATCAGATCCGCGAGCGTATGCCATTGTCGTGGCGCCGAAAGATCGGCCCCTACGTCGCCTACGCCGTTTACTTTTACCGAACGCGAATACGCGGGCGGAGCTGGGAGCCGTTCGTTATGAGCGCCGAAGAGACCATAACTGAACTGGAAGCAGGACACTCGATCATCCGTTTCGGTGATGGCGAGATATCACTCATGGCCGGCTCAGATCTTGGTTTCGAATCCTACAGCGAGACCTTGGCCGAGGATCTGAAACGAGTGATAAAAAGCGAACACCCCACTCTCCTGATCGGTCTACCCGGCATCTTCGGTCGTCTCGAACACCTGACGCCCGTCGGTTTCTGGTTCGAGATCCACCATCTTTTCCGGTATGCTTATCTATGGCGACGATTGACCAGTCCGGATCGGCGCTACGCCGAGTCCTTCATCACTCGCCCTTATCTTTCCTACAAAGACAAAAGCGGCGCGGCCCTGATCTACGCGCGCCTCAAGGGTCTCTGGGCCGGGCGCGAGGTGGTTTTGATCGAAGGAGAGAAAAGCCGCCTGGGAGTCGGTAACGACCTGTTCGATAACGTTCGTTCCCTTAAACGAATCCTCGGACCGGCCGAGGGCGCTTACGACAAAGTCGAGGCGCTGGCCGTAGTGGCCAAAAGCCAACCGAAAGAAACGTTGTTTCTTCTATCCTTGGGACCGGCCGCCAAAGTGCTCGGTTACGAATTGTTCCGATCCGGCTACCGCGTCCTCGACATCGGCCACCTAGATATGGAATACGAAATGTTCCAGCGTGGGAGCGACCGTTTATTGCCGGTCCGCTACAAATACTTCAACGAGATCGAGGAACGCGACCCGGAAGATTGCCAGGACCAAGATTATCGATCGTCGATCATCGCTTGCGTAACATGAAAAAGATAAAGATAAAGATCTGCGACTTCGATCCGAACGTCGAAATCTCCTTTGGACGTTTTTTCCTGAAGCGTTTGGAAAAATTCTACGAGGTGGAATTGTCCGAAGATCCGGATTATGTATTTTTCTATGAACGCAGCCGCGACCATTTACGTTTCCCCGAGGCCATCCGCATCTTCTACACAGGAGAGAACGTTAGTCCCGACTTTAATATGACCGACTATTCCATCGGCTTTGATCGCTTGGAATTCGGCGATCGACATTTTCGACTGCCACTTTATATGGTCGCCACACTTTATGATAAAAAAGATATTGCACTGGCCGGCGACCTGACCTTCGAGCGAGTAGAGCCTATGACGAGAGAGGAACTGTCTCGAAAAAGCGGTTTTTGCAGTTTCGTCTACTCCAATCACCTTGCCGACCCGCGCCGCAAAGAATTGCTCGATGCTCTGTCCACTTACAAAAAGGTTGACTCCGGCGGCAAGTACCTGAACAATGTCGGCGGTCCAGTGGAACATAAACTCCTTTTCGAGAGCGAACATAAATTTTCGATCGCTTTCGAGAACTCGTCACGGGCCGGTTACCTGACGGAAAAACTTCCGGCCGCTCTCGCCGCCCGCACCATCCCGATCTACTTCGGCGACCCGGAAGTGGGGCGAGAATTCAACGTGAACCGCTTCATAAACGCCCGTAATTATCCTTCCTTCGAAACTGTGGTTGAGAGAGTCAAAGAGATCGACCAAAACGACGACCTTTACCTGGAGATAGTGAACCAGCCGATACTGGCGGAGGGCTTTCACTACTCCGACACCCTCGACGCTTTCGACCGCTTTTTGCAAAATATCTTCGATCAGCCGCTTTCGAGCGTTAAGCGACGTTCGATCAACGCCGCGCACACCGCTCAGCTCGAAGAACGCGACCGGCGCTTTTTCGCGGCGCGCGCGCGGATCGATCGCTTACGTAAATTGTTTTCGCCGCTCGCCCGAATATCTTTGCTCAAAAATCTAAAGGAACAAGTACGTCAGCGACTACTACACTCTTAACATGCTCAATCTCTACACTCACGATCCTTCCCTCTTGTCGCTTGAATTTTGGAAAGCGAAGGCGCGGCCTTTATTCGGCAAATACGGCGGCCCGGACGCGGTGCGAGACAGTGTAAAGCGTGGCCTGGAAGAGCTCGCGATTCCGTACTTGATGAACCCTAAAAAACCGCATCCCGGTGCAGCGCTGGTCTTATCGGGATCGGGGGCCTTGAAAAAAGCCATCGACCATAAACATGCAGGGGTGTTCACAAAGCTATGTGCCGGACCGAATATCGTGGTCGACCCAAGCGACCATGGCGGTCTTCTTTTCGATCCAGCGATCGACCACATCCTCGTCCCTGCTCCCTGGGTCGCCAATCTGTGGTCTAAAGAGGCTCCGGAATTAACCGACAAAATCGAAGCATGGGCATCCGGAGTAAACCGGTTTATTATCTCGACACGAAACGGGCTGCCGATCATTTACGACAAGCTCGGTGATACTAAACTACTTGGAGACATTCAGCACACGATCGGTCCGGCAAGTTTATTTTGCTATGGCAAGTTCCGACGAGAAGACTATCTTTCCGCTCTTTCTGTCGCCCCGTACATGGTCTATCTGTCGAGGTCCGAGAGTCAAGGATTGGCTTTACAGGAAGCCTGGGCCCATGACGTGCCGACCCTGGTGAATCACAGCACGCACTGGGAAGCGGGCGGATCGTCCTGGGACTCGCCCCAGATCAATTGCCCGTACCTGACACCGGAACTCGGTGCGGTTTTTACTGATCCAGCAGAGATCCCTATAATGGTAAAGGAATTGGGGAAATTGTCTCCTAAGCGATATTGTGACAAACATCTTTCCGATCGCGCTTCAGTGGAGCAACTGCTCAATCTAATAGGATGAAAAGCTTACTAAAAAAAATAATTCGTCTAGCGCTGTTGCCTTTCGTCACGATCGATTACTGGCGTTTTTATCGACAACACGACGGCCGTTTCCGACTTCGACTCCAAGACGTCTATCCTCAGATCAAGGACAAAACGATCACGACCGGTTTCGATCGCCACTATGTATATTTCACCGCTTGGGCGGCTAGGCAAGTGGCTGAACTTCGTCCTAAGGAACACGTGGATATTTCTTCTTCCCTTTACTTTGCTGGTATTGTTTCAGCCTTCACACCCGTGCGGTTCTACGACTACCGGCCGGCCGAATTGTCATTATCCGACCTCAAAAGCGCTCATGCGGACCTCACCCAGTTACCATTCGCCAACGATAGCATCGTGTCGTTATCATCTATGCACGTGGTGGAACATATTGGTCTCGGCCGTTACGGCGACCCATTGGACGCTCATGGCGATCAAAAAGCGGCTCGAGAATTGACCCGGGTCCTCTCACCTGGCGGCAGATTATTATTCGTAGTGCCTGTCGGGGCCGAATCTGTCATCGAATGGAACGCTCACCGTATCTACTCCTACGAAGCCGTACTTGCCCTCTTCCCTGCTCTCAAGCTCAAAGAATTCACTTTGATACCGGAACGATCCGGGCCGCCGATAAAGGACGCTCCTCCCGAGAGGCTGCATAAGGAGCGCTACGCTTGCGGTTGTTTCGTATTCGAAAAATCATGATCACTGTCAACATCAAAGGAGGTCTCGGGAACCAGATGTTCCAATACGCTTGCGGACGAGCGCTAGCGTTGAGGAACAACGACCGACTGAGTCTGATCAGAACCCGATACCATGGTGACTCCGCTAGAGATCTCTCACTGACTCGGTTTGATATCCAGGCAGACTGGCCTGACCGACCAGGGGTATCCATATGGCAGCAGTGGCGAGAACGCTGGCGACAAAAGTTCACCGGCGATTTTCGCGTCGGATTCGACCCTAAGGTGCTCGCCCTGTCGGGAGACGTTTATCTAGATGGCTACTTCCAATCCGAACTCTATTTCAAGGATCAGGCAGAGCACATTCGCGCCGACCTGCACTTAAAAACCGCTCTGGGAGAGAAAGCCTCATCGTTGGCAGAACTCATAAAAAACGACAGGGACGCGGTTTCCATTCACGTGCGCCGAGGAGATTACGTGAATCACCCTGATTTCGGCGGCGTTTGCACTCCGGAGTATTATGACCGCGCCGTCGTTTTTTTGAAACAACGTCTTTTAAAAGCGAACTTTTACGTCTTTTCCGATGACATCGAGTGGTGCCGAACCGGGCTACCATGTCTGCGCGAAGCTACTTTCGTCTCTGGCCCTAAATTGAGGGATTTTGAAGAGATGTTTCTGATGTCGATCTGCAGACACCACATCATCGCCAATTCATCTTTCTCCTGGTGGGGCGCGTGGTTGGGCAATAACCCTAGCAAAATAGTAGTTGCTCCCAAACGCTGGTCGAACCTGCATGAAGAGTGGTACCGTGATATCATCCCCTCGACATGGAAGAGAATGTGACAAACGAGCCTTTGGTCTCGATAATGATGACCGCTTTCAACCGCGCCAAGTATACCGACCTGGCCATAAAAAGCGTGTTAGCGCAGACCTACCAAAACTGGGAGCTGTTGGTGTTGGATGACGGATCGACCGATGACACCGACCAGGTAGTAACGCGACTCGTGGCAACCGACCGCAGGATCAAACACCTACGATCCGAAGAAAATTTAGGCATAACTAGAAACCGCAACCGGGGCTTTAATTCCCCCGTAGGCAAATATGTGGCGGTCTTGGATTGCGACGATCTGTGGATAGACCCCGATAAATTGAAGTTACAAGTAACGTACTTGGAAGAACATCCCGATCATGTGATCGTCGGTACCGACGTCACAGTGATAGATGCGAACGGAGACCAGATCGGCTCTTTAGGTTACCTGAAAGAGGACCATGACATTCGCCGAAAGATGTTGCTTCGCAATCAATTCACGCACTCGGCGGTGCTGATGAGGAGCGAGGCCATTCCCGTGCCTCGTCCTTATGATGAGAGCGGCGTGGTGTCGATCTGGGAGGATTATGATCTGATATTACGACTGGGGATCAAAGGCCAAATGGCCAATATTCCCCGACAAATGACCGCCTATCGTCTCCACTCCAGCAATGTGTCGAAAGCCCATAAAAAGAGCGGTGCATTGGCCCATCTGCGCATAATTCGCCGCTACAAAACCGCTTATCCTGGCTATGTGACCGCTGTTTTGAAAGGCTATATTCGCCTCCTTCTAGCATGGATATAAAGCGCAAAACTCGATTATTCTTCGACCTGGACGGCACTCTGACGCCAAGTCGTCAGAGTATAAAACCGGCCATGGCTGATTTTTTACGCAAACTTGATCATACGATCATAATCGTGTCTGGATCGACGAACGAGCAAATCAGGCGACAAGTCGGCCCGTTGAGCTATTTTTCTCTCGGACAGAACGGCAACCAAGCAATAGACACGGGAGGCCGGTCGATGTGGGACAATTCGTTAGACGAACAAGAAAAGCTCGAGGTATGGGCTCACATCGAAGCCATCAGACCATATATCAATCATGCTGTACCTGACGAGCAAGACCTGATAGAGGACCGGGGATCGCAAATATCTTTTAGCATCTACGGACACCACGCGCCGCCAGAGGCCAAGAAAGCCTGCGATGGCGACTTTAAGAAAAGGCGCGCTTTATTGACGAACCATCCGTTCGTATCCGTGCGCATGGAGGTGCAGATAGGCGGCAGTACTTGCCTAGATTACTTTAAAAAAGGATCGAACAAAGGGTCGAACGTTAGGCGGCTGATCGAGATGAACGGATGGAAACCAGAAGACTGCGTCTACTTCGGGGACGCCCTGTTCCCTGGAGGGAACGACGAAACAGTGGTCGGTACGATAGACGCCATACCGGTCCGAGACGAAGATGATACTTTAGACAAACTCCTATCGGCTTTTAGCAACCCTTAAGTAAGGTCGGACAAAATAGTGCGCGCGTGCGTGGCCGGATCGACCTCAGGATACGCTTTCATCACGGTCCCCGCCTCATCGATCAAATAAGTGACCCGCCGCGTGTGGATGCCGGGAGCGATGACGTCCTTCTCGTAAGCGCCATAAGCTTTGATCACTTCGTGACTCGGGTCCGAAAGCAATATGAACGGTAGATGATACTTTTCGGCGAAGGCTTTATGCGACGCCTGATCGTCCGCGCTTACCCCAAACACGACGACGTTCCTATCTTGAAACTCATCGTAGATCTCCGCGATGGTACAAGCTTCGGTGGTGCACCCCGGAGTATCGTCTTTGGGATAGAAATACAACACCACTTTCTTACCTTTCTGTCCTGACAAACTATGTTTCTCTCCGTTTTGATCGAAAAGATGAAATTCAGGCGCCTGTTGTCCGATGTTCAACATGTACGACGAGTCTGACTATTAACGATTAATTATAACAGAGCCACGGGTCACTTAGCGCCCGTGGCCAAGACCGCCTCTATAGACAAAGCCAGAGATCGATAGTGCGCGACAGGATCCTCGTTGATGCGTGTCTTCGCGACCTGCGCTACATTCTTTGAGAAGGTAGCGCGGTAGACGGCCGAATTGATGAATTTCGAGGTTTTTTGCGACACACACAGAGTATCTCCGGAATCGCAGAGGAAGGCCGATTCGCCATCTTTAAAAAGATCAGTGCGCAGATCGGTCTTCGCGACCAATAACGGCGTCCCCGCCACGGCACCTCTAAGAACGCGTATTTCCGAGTCTTCGTCGGTATCGACCTCCACCATCAAATCGGCGGTTTTCAGATATGACGTCAGGTCTTCGGCTTCTTTCATAAAGACGACGTTTTTTTCAATGCCTAACAATTTGACCTTATCGGTGAAAAGTTGTTTACCAGGCCCATCACCGACTAACACGAGCCCGATACGCGGCGTCTTCAAGATACGGTTCAGTCCGGCGAACAAATCGTGCAACTCGCTCTTGGCGGTCAATTCACCGAAAGCGAGGATTATGAATGAAAAATCGCGGAATCTATCATGTAGGTCGAAGGTCGGCGCCGAACGTGCGATCGCACCGAAGTCATAAAATTTCGGCATAATGACCATATCTTTCAACTTGCGATATCGTGAAGAGACGGAACTCTTGATGGCAGCAGTGGTCACACGCACGCTCTTGGCACGTCGCAGTAAAAATTTCGCTATGCGAACGCGCCAATTATTGTCCGGGGCGGCGGTTTTGAAAGCCGGCGCGAATGGATCGACGGTCAGATGAAACTGTACTGGCCTGCCGAATCTCCTAGCGATCAGATAGGCCGCCAACCCGGCCTCGAACACATCGACGCCGACGATGATGTCCGGGCGCGCGGCACCGTTCCAAGTCAGCGCTTCCGCGGCGGCGCGGCGCGCCGTCCAGGGCAGATTCCACCAATTGCGCGCCCGAACTTGATAAAACCAAAGATTGGAACCTGCTCGATCGAAACTATCCTCCCCTTTTCTCGGCACTAAGCAGAAAACATGAAGTTCGTCTAATTGCTCGGCCAAAGAAGAGTAATAGGAGCGCAAAGCGCTTCCTGGCGTTAATGAACGTCCATCGGTCGTCACGAAGAGCACCCTGGCTTTGGTCCGGCCGGTGTCTTGTTCTAGTACCGGCCGCGAAGCGATGGCTTCCTCTACGGTCACGCGGTCCTGGACCGGAACAGTGCCAGCAGCATCATTTGCGGCTTCGCCCTCCAAGATGTGTTGTAATACCGCCTCGGCTCGGACTGACTGGTCCCATTTGGACTCGTCCGAGACGATCCTCATGGCCGTAGCTGATCGATCGTCACCTTTATCTGACATGTATGGATTATAACCCACCACATCGGTCGTGGACTTGGTTTTCCAACCTGCTCACCAACGTCCAGCACTCACCCTGGTCGCCGAGCGAATAAAGCCACGAATCCGAATCCTATTACCGCCAAAAGACCTAAATAAGGCCACCTGTCTCCCGGCGCCTGCGAGTCGGAGACGGACGCTGTTTGGCGGATCGTGTCAGGCTCGACATCGGCGGCAGACGTAGCCACCGACTCTTTGATGTTCCGAATCATAGGCGCCGGCGCGAATGACGAAGACTCCTTGGCGACCACAGCGGTCGTTGGCGCTTTTGGTCTTTCAATGATCAAAGGCTTGCCTAATTCGTCTTTAAGCGAGACACTGATCCCTCCCACCGTCCGCAACACCATGCTCTTACCAGCAAGTAAAATAGTATGCTTAGGGAATACGAAATCCGAAGTTCCGCTTACTATCATGCCGGAGAGATCGATCTCATGACTCCCATCATTAGTGAGTGCCACACCTCCGTCGGATAGCGGTTCGATCTC
Organism: Patescibacteria group bacterium UBA918; assembly: GCA_002293845.1. Classification (GTDB taxonomy): domain Bacteria; phylum Patescibacteriota; class Minisyncoccia; order Phycocordibacterales; family UBA918; genus OLB19. The sequence goes on from DBEA01000018.1 coordinate 28,134, forward strand.
GATATTAATAGGTAAGATCGTCAACTCCTTGCGAACGGTCCTGGCTTCCTTCTGGAAATAGCTTTCGGCCACCAGCACGTAAGTACCAGGGTGCGAATACTGGTGCGTCGGACTTTTTTCGTCGCTCACTTCCCCGTCACCGAAGTTCCAAGCATACCGCACCAAACGACTTTGAGTGCCGCCTTTAGGTTCGATATCGAATTTCAACAATTGACCGACATGGCCGACACCTGGAGCAGTCAGTGTCAATCCGGAAACCGGCTCGTGAGCCGCTTCGTCCTCATTGGCGGTAAAGGCGATTTTCTGTGTGACTTCGGCGGTGCCGTCATCATCTCCCGCTTCAGACACGACCGGGCTTCCTCCACTGACGGTTATCAGACCGATCAAGCCGTCATAGGTTTTACTACCTGGCCCACCGATACCTTGGACGTTTTCGATATCGCTGACACTGGAGAAAGGACGAGCGTCGACGATCTTCTGAGCGATCGCCGGACCTACCCCGGGCAACGTGTCGAGCTCGCTTAAACTGGCCGTGTTGATATTAATCAAAGCCAAAGCGACACCGGGACATAATAGAACGACGGCGATGAGAATTCCCAAGAAGCGATACATGATCTATTTGAAAGGCGTACGATCGTCCGTCTTCACTCGCATCATGCGCTCCAACTTTTTAGCGTCTAATTTTGAATCAGCGCTGGTCTCTTCCGTTGACTCGGCCCCTGAGACTTCGGGTGGCAACACGGCTGCCAAAGCGCTTTTCAAGTCCTGCGGCTCATCTTTCTTGTCGGCCTTTTCGGTGCTGGATATCTGTCTGAGCACGGCGCGTAATTCATCTAAACTCTTGTTATCTGCGGCTTTCTTCGGAGTCGAGACCTGGTTCGTCGGCACTTCCCTTTCTGGAACGTTTTTCCTTTCCCGAGGGCGTTCTTCCCGACGCCTGTCGTTGCGAATCTCAGAGTCGGTCGGTTCAGGCCGATCTTTAAACGGACGCTCGGCTGGTTTTTTGTTTTCTGGCTTCTCTCTCTTCTCCTTATCACTAGACCTCTCTTTGAATTCTTCGACGATAGGCGCGTGCCAAGCTTGAATGATAGCCTCGACACCGGCGCGCGGATGCGCGAACTGCTTGCGGCTCGAATCGATGATGTCCTGTTTCGGCGATTCGGCGGGCGCGCTTAAAGGCGGCAAAGTGACCGCCGAGAACGGTGAGGAACCGATACCGTCGATCATTAAGGTCAGATAAATTTGCGCGAAGCCGAGATTCACGAGGTCCACCGCCATGAATTTGGGAGCGAACACCGTCTCCAACACTTCGGCATCGAAAGGGCCAACGCGAAAAGCGATGGTCGTACCAACGTTGCCGAAGACGGCATTCCGGACGTCCTCCTCCATCTGTTCGATGTACTGGTGCGCGATCGTCAGATTTAGTTTATATTTACGCGCCTCGGAGAGAATGTTAGCGAATGTGGCATTGGCGAAAGACTGGAATTCGTCGACGTAGAAATAGAAGTTGGGTAAATTTTTCATTTCCTCGGCCGATACGTCGGCTCGGCTCATGGCCGCCAAGTAAACGCGAGTGGTGAGCATAGAACCAAGCAGATTGGCGTTGGTCTCTCCGATCAATCCCTTGGAGAGGTTCATGATTATGATCTTTTTCTCGTCCATCATCTGCCTGATATCGAAACTAGATTTCGGCTGGCCGATGATGTTGCGAATCAAGGGGTTGGCGGTAAACTGGCCGATCTTGTTCTTAATGGCGTCGCCAGCCTCCTGCATGTACCGCTCGTTGTACTTCGCGAACTCATCGACCCAGAACGACTTCACCGCCGGATCTTTAACATTCTCGACGACACGTTCGCGATATTTCTTGTCCGACAACATGCGATTGACGCCGAGAAGGGTCGCATCGGGATATTCGAGTAAAGCCAAAAGCGTGTTCTGAAGGATGTAGGCCATGCGCGCGCTCCAGGCATCGACCCAGATCTTTTCAAAGACCGACATGAGACCGGAAACGACCAAATGACGCTTGTCGGGGCCTACGTCCTCCATCACGTTGAAAGAGACCGGATAATCCATGTCGTGTGGCGCGAAATAGAGCACGTCTTTGACGCGCTCGGGCGGGATATACGACAATAATGTCTCGGCTGTCTGGCCGTGCGGATCGATGAAGGCGAACCCTTCGCCGTTTCGGATGTCTTGGACCGCCATGTTCTCCAAGAGGGTCGATTTACCCATGCCGGTCTTACCGATCACGTAGACGTGACGAGTGCGATCTTTGGCCTTGATGCCAAACGGCATGTTCTTCCCTCTCGCGTCGGTCTTAGCGAAAAAAGTGATTCTCTCCGGATCGTATGACATTAGGGTAATTATAGCAGAACCGTATTAACAGTCTGATTCCGATTGACAGCCTCCAGTGAATTGCGTTTCGGCCGACTCCAGCGCCTCCTTTGTATAAATATTACTCGGCGCCCAGATCATCCAACTCTGCACTCCCGCGTCCTCGCTAGCCTTGATCTGCGCTCGCACGTCGGCCGCGTCATAATCGCCGCCGTAATCGAAGTCCTGGATCCAAGTGCGGAATTTTTCGGGACCAAAACTAGGCTTTTGATAAACCACCGGGGTGGAGGTACCGACGCGCGTGTGTTCAAAGCCCATCATCGGCGTCGTCGAAGCCATCATACGATTCACTCCGGTCTTCATGGCGTGATAGACGATCTCGTAAGGATGGTCGTTCGGATTCACGTACCCGAAAACGTTTTTGGGATAGTGCGACGGATAGACCATCGGAGCGATGAAATCGAAATATGGCGCGGCGCGCTCTTGCACCTGACCGATCGAGAGGTCGTCGTAGTTCGTGGTCGTCATCCCGAACAGGTCGGCCGAGGTCCATGGGGTCGACGACGCGCGTCCAGTATCGACATGACGATATTCCGAGTAAAGTAGTTCGTCATCCAACTTCTCGTTCAGGTACCTGAAAAACTCCTCCAGGTTCGCCTGTTTATCGATGTCTCCCGGGTAAGTTTTCGAGTGAGTGAAGGCGATGTCGGTCATCGGACCGTCCGACGGATAACGAACGTAATCGAAGTTGAGTTCGTCGAAACCGATGTTATAGCTATCGCGCGACAACTCGACGATATGATCCCAATATTCGCGTGCGCCCACGTCGATGAACGACAGTCCTTTGTGGTCGTGCCAGACGCTGACGCCATCGGCTCGCTTGACGGCCAGATCTGGCCTCAGCTTTGTGTAAAAAGGATCCTGGAACACCGTGATGCGCGCGATGACGTATATGCCCTTTTGGTGCAGACTCTCGATGAAAGACTTCATATCGGCCGTGCCGCACTTGGCCGCGTCCCAAGCCGGTCGCCAATTCGGACTCTCGGGCGGAAAAGAGATGGTCCCCGAAAAATCTTTGACGTCGATGATGACGCTATTTATCTCCGTCTCTTCGATGAGCGCTACCAAGCGGTCGCGAAAATCGCGCGTGCCGACCACACAGGCGGTCATGTATATCGACTTCACTTCCGGGGGCAACGCTTGATGACGCACTACCGGCCTCACATCGGGCTCATCTTGGCTATCCGTTCCAGCGGCCAGCGCCGCGCCAGGAGCGGCTTCGTATGAGACCTCTCTGAGTTCCGGCACGCCGATCGCCACCGCGAACATCATAGCTACGGCTCCGGTGGTGATGGCTCCTAGTTTGTAGATGTGAATTTCCTTCATTTCGGCCCTACCTCCGTTTCCAAGAGACTCGCCTGAGAAGACGGTATTTCATAGTCGACCACGCTTTCGACGAACGAATCGGTACCGATCTCGCCATTGCCCCGATCGATCTTATGATGATAAGCGCTGCGTCGGAGCGAAAAACCGATAACGACCAACAGAGAACCGACCGCCAACATCAGGTATTCTTTCCATTCCGGCGGCACTCCTAAAAGGGGCGTTATGAAAATGATCAATCCGAACAAAAATACCAGGGATTCTCTCGACACGGTGAGTTGAATGACTACGAGTAATATCGTCAGTATAACATTTTATAGTGGCCGGGACGCAAAATCCCCGCCGCGGCGGGGATT
>DBEA01000018.1:32358-45867 GCA_002293845.1 Patescibacteria group bacterium UBA918
CGCGGCGGGGATTTTGCGTCCCTTGACCACACATTAATAGTTTTTACCGTCGAATTTCTGAGGCGCGAGGGTGTCGATATCGACACCCTCCAGACAACGCACATTGACCGCCACCATCGGCCTACCGTCTTGCCCGACGCCTCGGCTGAAAGATTGTATGCCGCAAATGTCGCAGAAAAGGTGATGGATCACTTTCTTGTTGAATTGATAATCGGTCAGACGATCCTCTCCCGACAATAGCGAGAAGGAATCGGCCGGCACGAAACTAAGTATCGAACCGAGCATGGAACAACGCGAGCAGTTGCAGGTAATGGTGCTGTCGAGATTAAATCCGTTCACTCGATAGCGGACCGCGCCGCAATGACAACCTCCTTCGAAGTTCGTGTTTTCGGTCATGCGGCTCAGTGTACCATGACCACGAACTCGCCCTTTTGATGGACTTTATTGAAGTCAAAATAGTTGAAAACCTCCTCCGGGGTACCAGATACAATCTCTTCATGCATCTTCGTTAGCTCGCGCCCGACCGTTATAGTACGGTTAACCGTACTATTTTCGTCCCGGTTTTTGAGGGCCTCCAAAGTTTTCATGATGCGGTGCGTGGATTCAAAAAACATCACCGGAATTTCGTACGAACTCAGTGATTTGAAAAAGGTCTCCCTTCCCTTCTTTTGGGGCGCGTATCCTAGAAACGCGAACTGATTGCCGGCGATGCCGGCGATGGAGAAAGCGGCGGTGATAGCCGAAGGTCCGGGAATGGCCTCGATGCGCGCGCCGGCGGCGCGCGCCTTTTGCACCAAGAGCACGCCGGGGTCCGAAACGCCCGGTGTGCCGGCATCCGATACCAAGGCGATCTTTTTACCGCTCTTGAGATCATTAATAATATCAAGGTGCGTCTGTTCGCTCGTATGCGCGTCATAGCGCTTCAAAGGTTTGGAGATGTCGTAGTGCTTCAAAAGTTTGCCGGTGACCCGCGTGTCCTCGCACCAAATGTAATCAGCTTCCTTGAGCACGCGCAAAGCCCGCAGAGTGATGTCCTCCAGGTTACCGATCGGTGTCGCGACTATGCTCAATACTCCAGTTTCCATATTAAAACATTTTGAGCCGGCCGATATGCTTATCGGCCGGCTCGTTGTCCTAGCTCAGGGCGTGACGCAGAACTCGCGTTGCAAACGGTTTGCGGTCAGCCGCAATCGAAGCCAGGATGCGGCTCTTGACCACCTCTTGGCACTCGAAGGTGGTGCACGACGGAAAGGAATGGAACTTTCCAATCGCAGTAAGCACCAGGTTGGTATGCTTGCCACAAGCCCGACACAGCCTGTCCTCCGGCAGGAACGTGTCGGGGCATTTCTCCGACTTAAATTTCATGTTAGTTCCTCCTACCCTTCTATTTCAACTATATATACCTTATGTTAGTTTGTCAACTCGGCGGCGATTTTGGTCACATCCCCCGCTCCCATAACCAGCACCACGTCGCCGTCGGTGACGGTGTTTCTAAGCTCGGTCACGATGTCGTCGAATTTCTCAAAATAGGCCGTATCGGGATTTCGTTGTTTGACCGCTTCGGCCAAAGACTCGCCAGTCGCGCCACTTTTGCCCGTGTCGCGCGCGTCGTAGACATGGGTGAGGACGACACGATCGGACTTCGCCAACGCCGCCACGAAATCGTCGAACAGTTCAGCTGTTCGAGAATAAAGATGCGGTTGAAAGACAGTGATGATTTTTTTGTCTGGATAGAGTTCGCGCGCCCCGGCCATCGTAGCGCTGATCTCCGTCGGGTGGTGACCATAGTCGTCATAGACCGACGCGCCGTTTAGCGTGCCTTTATGTTCGAAACGGCGCCAGGTACCGGAAAATTTTTCCAGAGCTTGGATGCTCAATCTGTAATCAACGCCAGCATATGCAGCGGCGGCGCTGGCCGCCGCTGCATTTTGTCGATTGTGTATACCCGGGACTCTTAAGTTGAGATCAAGATCTATCATATTTCTATAATCCACCACCCCGCACTTAAGGCCCTCAAGGAGTGGCTTCACGTTAGGATTAGTAACATCAGCAACCACCGCACCATATTCCGGCACCTTCATCGCAAGTTCACGAAAAGCCGCCTGTACATCAACAAGATCTTTGTAGTAATCAAGATGCTCCGCTTCAATGTTGGTGAGAACTAAAATGTCTGGCTCCAAATGAAGAAAGTCTCGTTTATACTCACACGCCTCAACAATAAAATATTTACTCTTCCCGGCTCGATAATTGTTTTTTGTTTTTGAACGGAGGGAACCGACGATAGCGGTTGGATCAAGACCAGCCTCTTCAAAAATATCGATCAACATCGCGGTCGTCGTGGTCTTTCCATGCGTACCCGCGATAGCGATGAGATAGTATTGATTAGCCACGAGGCCGAGCGCTTCGAAATAGTTCATCATCGGCACCCCGAGCGCGCGTGCCGCCGCCATTTCGGGATGGTCTTTGCTCATGGCCTCGGTGTACACGACCAAATCGATATCACTTGCGATATTGTCGGCCACTTGCTTAGCAAAGAATCTAACTCCTTCTTTCTCAAGAGCGTTCGTTATATCCGATGGTGCTCGGTCGGAACCACTGACCCCCTTCCCTTCATGCAAAAACAGCCGCGCCAGACCGGACATACCGATCCCGCCGATCCCGATCATGTGGACCTTTTTTAGATTTTCTAGATTCAGGCTCATGACATTACTTTACCACTTCTGTCATTTCCCCGCCTAAACCGAACATTGATCGGACTCTTTCTCGAAAAATCTCAGATTCCTGGCTGATGATAAAACGCGTGGTGCCGTTCCCAACTTCTTGCGGCCAAAAGAGCTTCTGCGCCCGTTCGGCCACGGCCACGGCCGGATCGAATACCGTAACCTTATCGCCCGCTACCTCTTGAAACACGTCCGCGACCAGAGGGTAGTGCGTGCAGGCCAAAATGAGCGCGTCAAAAGCGCTTCTATGTGGTTCAAGCGCCGTCTCGATCATGTTTTTTATCTCTGCTTCCGATTTTCCAAACTCGATGGCCGCGGCTAAGTCGGGAATGGCGATCGGTATCACTTCCTTCCCCACCATCTTAAAGCCGTTTTGATAAATCCCCGAACGGATAGTGGCGGGCGTGGCGCACAGAGCCAAGCGCATATCGGCGTGTTTGAAATAACGCACGGTCGGACCGACCATCTCCACCAACTGATTCGGCGCGAGATCGAGCGCGTCGACCAACGACAAAGCTAGTGAGGCCGAGACGCTGTTGCACGCACTGATGAGATGCGTGGCTCCTCGCGCTTTCAGGAGAGACAGCCCCTGCACCGTCAGAACCGACAACTCCGCTTGTGTCTTGCCGCCATAGGGAGCGTTCTTAATGTCGCCGAAATAGACGACGTCGGCGCTCGGCAACTCTTCGCGCACTGCCCTAAGAACAGTGAGCCCGCCGGAGCCAGAATCAAATATCCCGATCATCGAGTTCTTTAACTAACTCCAGGAACCGATCGTTGCGCTCGTATTCGTTCGTGAACATCCCAAAGGACGCAAAGGCCGGTGAAAACAGTATGATGTCCCCCGCAGTGGCGAGACGCATAGCTTCCGCAAAGGCGGCATCGAGGTCAGTGAAGATCGACGTACCGACCGGCCCTCCGTGCAATAGTGGCGCCAACTTGTCGGTGCCGCTACCCGCGAGCAAAATGGCGTTTTTGCAATATTTACCGATGGCCAGGGCCAAGGGTGCCACATCGATATTCTTATCCGCGCCACCGGCGATCAAGATCACGTTTTTGTTTACCCGACCGTCAGAATTAGGGTTGCCGACAGCCTCCAGGCCAGCGATCGTCGCCTGTGGCGTGGTAGCGTTATTGTCGTTGTATATTTTTACCCCTGTGTCGGTTGTGACGATGAGCTGTAGTCGACCTTCGACTCCTGGGAAACTCGGCAACGCGTCGAAGATCTCCTCGTCCGAAAGACCGATGGCGCGACAGGCGGCCACGGCCAGTGCGGCATTGAGCCTATTATGTTCGCCAGGCATCGATAACCGCGCATCGTCGGGGATGAGCGAAGTGTCCACCAGAACGACTTCCTGTCCCAAGGTGACGTTCTGAGTACGAGCGAATTCCTTGATCCGTTCGAACACCTCCGGCGTGGTCACTAAAGTGCCGCTCTCTTCCTGATTGAGAAAAATATTGGCTTTGTCGGCGAAGTAGGCGTTAGTATCGCCTTTATAGTAATTTAAGTGATCGTCCATGAAGGTGGTGAAGACAGCGACCGCCGGTGAGATTTCCGCCCAACCAAATCCTTGGAGCTGCCACGAATCGAGCTCAAAGACCGCCAGTGAGTCCTCTTTTATCTCTTTAAGGAGTTGGAGGTTAGAAACGCCCCGCACATTGCCGCCTAAAACAACTCCTGAAGAAGTTGTTCGGCCGACCATTCCTCCGGAATGGTTTAGGCCTTTGATGACCGACTCCCCCGTGGCCGTCTCGATGATATGGGCGATCATAGCGGTCGTGGTCGACTTGCCGCGAGTACCGGTGATGCCGATCATCGGGATCTTCGACAGCTTTGCAAACAAAGCCGCGCTTTGCGCTAACTCTATCCCTTTCTCGCGGGCATGGGTCAAATACGGCGAATCCATCGGCACGCCTGCCGCCACCAAGATCATGTCTCGGCCCTCGAAGTCTTCCATTTTGTGTTCACCCAAGGTGAATTCGATGTTCGGGAAGTCTTTGAGTTTTACGAGAGATTCATTCAACTGCTCCTCGGTCTTCAAGTCGGTCACGATCAGATCGGCTCCGCACTCGGCCAAAAAGGCCGCGTCCCCCACCCCACGGCCAAGAAGTCCCAACCCCATGACGGTGATCTTTTTGCCTTTGAAATACGCCGAAAAATCCATAATTGCCAACACTATATCATTTATTTCAAATACCGCTTCTTCTTTATTTTGTCCGGCAAATAGCCCTTTTCGTGTTGGAAGCCCGCTGTCCATTTCTGTCCTTCGCCATAACCCAGCTCTTTCATCAGCTTAGTGGGCGCGTTCCGCAGATGGGTCGGGATCGGGAGATTCCCGAATTCACGCACGTCGGCCTGTGCGGCCCGAAGAGCATCGTACGACCGGCGGTCTTTCTTCGCCTCCGCTAAATACGCGACGCCATGTGCCAAGTTGATGGCACATTCGGGGTAACCGATCACCTCGCAGGCGCGGAAAACTTCGTTCGCTACCACCAAGGCTGTCGGTTGCGCCAGGCCGATGTCTTCGGAAGCGAAGACCACCATCCGGCGCGCGATAAAAAGCGGATCTTCTCCGGCCTCCATCATGCGTACCAGGTAATAAATGGCGGCGTTCGGATCGGAAGCACGCATGCTTTTAATGAAAGCTGATATGGTGTTGTAGTGCTCCTCTCCCTTCTTGTCGTAGCGCAGATGCGTCGATTGGAGCGTATTCTCCAAAGTGTCGACAGTGATCTTACCGTGCAGTTCCTGCGTCTGATCCATTAAGGTCAACATCTGCCGGGCATCGCCATTGGCCATTCTGACGAGCCATTCCACCGCCGCCTTCGGCATCTTTAGCTTGGTGCGCTTAATTATTTGCCGCATATCGTCTTCACCCAGTTCATTGAGCACAAAAACGCGCGACCGCGAGAGCAAGGCCGAGATGACTTCGAAACTGGGATTTTCGGTGGTGGCGCCGATCAAGGTCAACTCGCCCGACTCCACGTATGGCAATAGAAAATCCTGTTGCGCCTTGTTGAAACGATGGATTTCGTCTAGGAACAACACTTTTCGTCGCAGGCTGGGTGTTTTTAAAATTTTCCTGATATCCTCCTTACCGGCGGACACGGCCGAGAGTTCGAACATCTCGGCGTCCAAGGCGTTCGCATATATGCGCGCCAACGTGGTCTTCCCCACTCCCGGCGGTCCCCACAGGATAAAAGAGAAAAGATGTTTTTTCTCGATCGCCTCTCGAATAGGCTTCCCCGGGCCCACCAAATGTTCCTGGCCGATGAATTCGTCCAGGTTTCGCGGGCGGATACGGGCGGCTAGCGGTGGCATGAGTCTATGATACACAAAAGCGCCACTTTTGGCAGAAACTAAAAGGGGCGGCGATCGCGATCGCCGCCCCCAACTTCAAATCTCCAGAGCCAACCTAGCCTCGTCGAGACTATTGATACCGACGGCTTCCTGCGGTGGGACTGGTACAGCGATCACCTTCTGGCCAGACGAGACGGCTATAGTGACCAACTCGGTGAGATAGTACTCACCGTTGTTGGAGTGCGGCCGCACCATCGGCAGAGCCACCCGGAGCCAGTCGGCATCAAAGCAGTTGCCACCTGGTGTCACTTCCCTTATGGTCAATTCTTCGGGAGAGGCGTTCTTGGCCTCGACGATACCGAGGACATTTCCGTCCGCGTCACGCTTCACCCTGCCGAAGCCCAAGAAGACCTCCCGCCAACCCTCGTAGTTCGGGAGGCTCGTTGAGAACATCGCCATTTTCGGTTTCTCGGCAAAGAACATTTCCCGCATCCGGCGGATGCTTTCCGTCGAAATAAAGGGATTGTCACCGTAGAGAACCAGAACCGGCTCGTCTCCAAGAAACGGCATGGCCGCCTTCACGGCCGTAGCAGTACCGGTGAGCTCCGTCTGCTCGGCATATCGGTAGCGATCACCGAGAGCGGCTTTGATCTGGTCGCCTCCATGACCGACGACGATAATCGACAAGAAGCACCCCTCGTCTGCCTCCAGAGTGTCCAAGATACGGCGTATCATAGACCTACCTTGAAACTCGAAAAGTGGCTTCGGCACCTCAGCTTTCATCCTGGTACCTTTGCCTCCGGCCAGGATGACCGGCTGTATTTTTCTCACCATTACCTTAACTCCCAAATTTGCGAACCGTCCCTAAACTAACCTGTGGGGTATAAAAGTCAACTAGGATGTCATTGTGCCGCGGAGAAGACTTGAACTTCCATGGAGTTGCCCCCACTACGACCTGAACGTAGCGCGTCTACCAATTTCGCCACCGCGGCAATGCGTTGATTATGCCTAAATAAACCCCGACTTTCAACTTGGTCAAACTTGCCCTAAGGACAACTCGATTTGACTATGTATCATATAAGATACATGGTTCCGTTTCGACTTGGGTCTTCACCCCTTCATTTTATAGATCCTTTTTGTGCGCGCTCTAGGGTTCGAACCTAGGACCTTTCGAGTATCAGTCGAATGCTCTACCAACTGAGCTAAGCGCGCATTTATAGCCACGACATACTAGCAAAATCAAGCCACTTATTCAACAAACCACCGTCACAACACGTCCTTAGTCGGGTTATAATGGCCCATATGCAAAGCCTACAAGAACTCATCATCGGTTCGACCATATTCATCAATAACGTGCTCTTGCCGCTCTTTTTCGGCATAGCGCTCCTCTTCTTCGTCTGGAACGCATTCAAGTTTTTCATCGTCGGCGCCGGCGAAACCGAAGCTAAAGAGAACGCCAAAAGACTGGCGCTTTATGGCATCGGCGCTTTCGTGATCTTGGTGAGTCTGTGGGGTATAGTCAATCTGCTAGTGAGCGGTTTGGGCTGGGGAAATTCCAGTGCCGTTACGCCGGACTATATGATGAACGACAGCAGACAAGGCGGTTGGGGCTTCTATTTCGAATTTGGCAGCGACTACCGCGATCCGATCGAGGAGGAGAACACTCGACAGGCCGATTATTGCGCCAAAAATCCGATGTCACTGGATTGTAGATAGTATCCACGAAAAGCCGGCCCGAAGGGCCGGCTTTTTTCGTGTCATTATGAAAACTACATACAGTACGCATCAAACCTAAATCGGCAAACGCTCTAAATGAGATGAAGTTGCATTCGTTGGAGGAAAAATAGCGAGGAAGCCGTATATAGACATACGGTGATGAGATATTTTTCTGAAACGAATGCAAATTCGCTCATTTGGGGTGTTTGTTTGGGCTTTCTTTTGTCCCATCCTTTAGTTACCTCGTTCTTTCTCGAGCGTCTAGATACAATTTAGGGCATTAGTATCATATGCCATCGCGTACTCGATCGAGATACACGATATCGACCAATTAGCCGTTAATCGAGACTCTGTTACCAGAGCTCAACGACGTGTCCAATTGGAATTAATCCACGACCAGCTTCCGCTAGCCGTGCCTTGTTACGACTTACTCCTTGTTACCGAGCTTACCGTAGGGCCACGCAAGGTGGCACTTCGGGCACTCCCGGCTCCCCTGAGTTGACGGGCGGATTTCGCTTTCTGGAACGTTGCGAATCCCCACGTAGCGAGCGAATTTCTCGCACTACGCGAGCCCAACCGTCCTCTGATTCATCAGAGATTTAATTTTGCGTATCGCTTCGATGCCTTGTTCGGAAAGATGGGCTTTCTGTTTTACTAGATCGCCCACCTTACAAAAGAGCTCGAAGTTTTGTCGCTTAGAAGCGGTTTGCAAGGGGTATTTTCGAAAGAATGGGATCACTATTTCCAAAATATCTCGTTGCGCGCTCACAGTATACCGATAACACTGGCAATGATTAGGGCGTGTTTCTTTTTGCATATACACGGCACCGCAACCAACAGTGTTTCTGATTTTCTCCAGCAAATCTTTATCGCGCTCCTGCATTTTTATATGAAAATGCAAATGCACGGTATGACCGGCTCGATAGGCAGATGATTTCCTCACCTGCACATAGAAACAGCCTTCGCCATCGGTAAGACCAGCGACATACGCATTATCTACGATCGGTTTTGTCCTTCCCATGTAATAATTTATATTACCGCATGGTACTACGACGCAGCTGACTTCTTGTGTGCATAAGTTCCTTGAACACACGAGATCTCCCGGGGTCAGCGCACGCTCTATTCCTTACATCCCAACTAGATCTCGACGCTTACGCGCGGTCACTTCCCCATAACTCACCGCATGGGTCGCGACATCTTTCAATGTTGGGCTGTGATTTGCTACTTTAACCCTTCAGACCACCTCCTCGCGGAGAAGGTCCTGTTATTTCGCTACGCTGTAAGAGTATTAATCTCACAGGAGTGGATTTGAACCACTTAGATCGTGCGCCTGCCCGGCGCATTTAATTTTGAGTACAAGACCCGAGAACGTATTCACCGCGGCATGCTGATCCGCGATTACTAGCGATTCCGACTTCATGAGGTCGAGTTGCAGACCTCAATCCGAACTGGGGTACGTTTTATTAGGATTGGCTCCACCTTGCGGTATTGCGTCCCGTTGTGCGTACCATTGTAGCGTGAGTGCAGCCCGAGGCATCAAGGGACATGCTGACTTGGCGTCATCCTCACCTTCCTCTCCCGTGAGGGAGCAGTCTCGCCTGACACTTATAACAGGCAACGAGGGTTGCGTTCGTTTCCCCACTTAAGGGAACAGCTCAAGCCACGAACTGACGACAGCCATGCATCACCTGTCCAGCACCTTCGAAAGCTTCCCTGGTTTCCCAGGGCGTGCAGCTGGATTTCTAGCCTCGGTAAGGTTTTTCGTTTAGCGACGAATTAAGCCTCGCGCTCCACCGCTTGTGCGGGTCCCCGTCTATTCCTTTGAGTTTTAACCTTGCGGTCGTACTACCCAGGCGGTCAACTTAACGCGTTAGCTTCGCCTCTTCGAGGGTCGATACTCGAAAAAGCCAGTTGACAACGTTTAGGGCGTGGACTACTGGGGTATCTAATCCCATTCGCTACCCACGCTTTCGTGCCTCAGCGTCGAGAGAGTGCCAGTGTGTTGCCTTCGCATTTGGTGTTCCCCACGATATCAACGGATTTCACCCCTACACCGTGAGTTCCACACACCTCTCACTTCTCCTAGTCATGCCGTTTCGAACGCGATTCCGGGGTTGAGCCCCGGGATTTAACATCCGACTAACATAGCCGCCTACGCACCCTTTACGCCCAGTGATTCCGGATAATGCTCGGGGCCTCTGTATTACCGCTCCTGCTGGCACAGAGTTGGGAGCCCCTTATTCATGAGGTAATGTCAATAAACTTCTTCCCTCATAAAAGGTTTTTACGTCCCTAAGGACTTCATCAACCACGCGGCGTCGCTCCGTCAGGCTTTCGCCCATTGCGGAAGATTCTCGACTGCAGCCTCCCGTAGGAGTAGGGACCGTGTCTCAGTTCCCTCGGTGGGGGTCAGCCTCTCAGCTCCCCTATCCGTCGTAGCCTTGGTAAGCCGTTACCTTACCAACAAGCTGATAGACCGCAGGCCGTTCCCAAAGCGATAAATCTTTACCCTTGCGGGACCATCAAGTATTGTTCCGACTTTCGCCGGATTATCCCTGACTTTGGGGGACGTACCTACGTGTTCCTACCTCGTCTGCCGTGGGTCTAAACCCACTCGACTTGCATGCCTCATCCACGCCGCCAGCATTCATCCTGAGCTAGGATCAAACTCTAATTTAAGACAGGTCAGTGATGCGAAGCATCACTGCGCTGATAGACGCGGAACTGACGCCGAATCCCGCGGAAACACGGACCGAAACAACATGGTTCCGATCATGACTTCTGCGTTCTTCTGCGTTCGTTCTGCGTAAATCCGCGCACCAGCGCGTTTGCGCTGGTGTACTTCCTGCGGTCCACCGTACTCTGCGCCTGTACTTGCTTGGCGCTTCCGGTGAACCACCTAAAAGGATGGGACAAAAGAAAGTGCAAACTATCTTCTGTCCACTGTACCCGGTAGTAGATTTTGTTGATGTCTGACCGAGGCCAGACGGGCTTTGCCCTTCAACCAAATTCACTACCGGGTGTACCAATATGGTGGTTGCCATATTGGATTTTTACCCGACACGTTCCGACCTGGCGGCCAGATCGTGTCGAATGATGCGTACTATCGGAACCTGTCTGGAATTTCACCACAAATAATTAAGTCGAGGAATGTTTCGCATCGTCGTCTCATGATTTTCGGCTATAGCTCGATGTTCAGACTCTCTGAACAAAAGTTCAGTTCGTCTTCCCCACCATCGCTTCGCTCGAAAATCATGCGACTTTGGATTGCGATGAAATTCCAGACAGGTTCCTTATTTAGTTGTCAAAAATCATTGACGGCTGGTCGGGTTGGCCGCTTTAAAACAGCGTCGTCACCTTCCCCCGTTCAAGTGGCGCTATTATACAGACGCAAGGAAAAAACGCAAGCCTAGACTGGGGGTTTCTTCATTCAGGGCTCAATAACGGCGGCAGGTCGTACCTTCCCCTTTGCTGAGACGGGTATACCCGAAAAATCCCTGACTATCCAAGCAAAGATACCTCCCATTGCCGGCGGCCACTTCGATCGCGAACGCGTCTTCCGAGTCATGGCAAATATATCCTGTCGGCACACCGATTTCTCCGCATACACCTTGGTAGTAACGTAGTCTAGAATGATAAACATCGGCGCTCGCCTCTAAACGGGTCATTTGGGCCTTCATCTGGGCTTCGGTGGTGTCGGTGTTTAGCGAAAGTAACCACCATCCCACGACTAGCGCCACTGCCGATACCATCGCTGCCAAAGCGATTTCGATAAGTCTTAATGTAAAACGGCTGACCGTCATATTCACTGACTATCATACTACCCGGAGCGGAGGCACCGGGCGGTATTGTGTATAATAAAATCCATGGAAACCATCGTGATGTCGGTCGGCGGGTCGCTCATCGTGCCGGGAGAGATCGACATCGATTTCTTACGTAGACTAAGGCAATTCATAGAATCAGAAACAGACAAACGTTTCGTCATCATCGCCGGCGGCGGGCGTACCGCCCGCCGCTATCAAGAAGCGGCTGACTCTCTCCATGGTCTGGACAAAGAGGACCTGGACTGGATCGGCATCCATGCCACTCGACTCAATGGACACCTATTGCGCACCATTTTCAAAGACATCGCCTACCGCACCATGATCACTAACCCGGACGAAATATTGGACGCGCCGCAGGACACGCGCGTCATCATCGCCGCCGGATACCGTCCCGGAGCCTCAACGGATCTTAGGGCCATTCAGATAGCCGAACGTGTCGGCGCTCTGAAAGTCGTGAACCTCTCCAACATCGACTACGTCTATACCGCTGACCCAAAAAGAGACCTTGCGGCCGAAGCGATCAAAGACATCAATTGGAGTGAGTTTCGAAAACTGATTCCCTCAGAGTGGGACCCCGGTCTTTCCTCCCCCTTCGATCCGATCGCCGCGCGCGAAGCCGAAGCTCGCGGTATCGAAGTAGCCTGCATCAATGGCGGCAAGCTTGAGGAGCTGAAAAAGTACCTCGAAGGCCGATCTTTCACAGGCACGCTGATCAAGAACTAATCCGGCTTGAATTTTTTCAAAAAAACCTCGACGTTCGCGAACAACTCATCCATGTGATTGTCATTATAGATCACATGATCGGCCATCTCCATCACCTTCTGCTTCTGCATGCCATGTGGGTCAGGGTCGTTCTTTTCAAGCTCCTCGTGATCGCGAAATTGCTCGAAGGTCACCTGATCGGAAGAGGAACGCCGCTTCTGTACCCGTTCGTACCTTAACTTTTGGTCGGCGTCGACCGCGAGCACGATGCCGCCAGCGGCTTTCAAAGTCTCCGCTTCGGCCACGGTGCGCAGACTGTCTATGATGACATTTTTGGCACCCTGATCTCGTGCTCTTTCTAGAAAAGTGCGAATGATATAGTCGTTGCCATGAAGTCGGCGGAGATCGTTACCGACCAACCGCATCTGATTGCGATCGTCAGCGACACCCCTACGGGCTATCTCTTCTAGAATCAGCGCTCTGGCTTGATAGTGCTCAAAACCTTTCTCACGAACTAGATAGTCCACCACCGTGCCTTTGCCTGCGCCGTCGGTGCCTGTAATGCCGATTATCATGATATTAAATACTCACCTTAGAACGCCTTTCTTTCCACTCCGCATACCATACCAAAAGCGGGCTAGCGAAGAATATCGAGGAATAGGCACCGGCGGCCACGCCGGCCAAGAGGACTAGAGCGAAGTTCTTGGTCACCTCCCCGCCAAACAGGTATACCGCCAACAAAGCCAAGCCAGTGGTCAAAGAAGTGTTGATCGACCGCAGAAGACTTTCCTCCACCGACAAGCCGACTATCTGCCCGAAAGGTCGATTGAAAGAATAGGTCACTTCATCGCGCTTGATACCACCTGGGGCGCTGACCGTCTTTTTATGTTCGTGACGGTATTTGGCGATGTTCTCTCGCACGCGATCGAAGATCACGATGGTGTCATTGACCGAATAACCTAAGACTGCCAATAGCGCCATCACGAACAAAACGTCCACCTCTGCCCCCAAGAAATGTCCCATCAAGGCCATGAGTGCGGTAGGTACTAAAACATCATGGGCCAGCGATATGATGGTGATGGCTCCGTACACGGAGGATCCCACCGGCCACCGTACCCCCAAGAAAGCGAAGGCGATGTAGATCACGATGATTCCCGCCACCGCACCCACCGCCCACTTTGCCTTACTGGCCAACTCACTACCGATGACCGGACCGACGGAAGTGAACCTCTCCACTTCGGCATCG
>DBEA01000018.1:46025-72292 GCA_002293845.1 Patescibacteria group bacterium UBA918
CTCCACTTCGGCATCGGTACCCGCCGCGACCATGACCTCCTCGACCGCTACCCTCTCTGGTTCGGACAGATCGCGCGTTCTGAGCATGTAGGCGCGCCGGCCTTCAGCGTCACCGGACTCGCGCAAAGAGAAACCGCCTAGATCGAGCGCCGATAACGAAGCCTCCACCGTCGACTTATCAGGAAGAACACCGTACGAAACCTCCATCAAAGAACCACCGGTGAAATCGATACCCGGCTTTAGTCCGAAGATCAGCACCACGGCTACCGAAGCGACCATCACGAAAACACCGATCGCTAGATATATTTCCTTGAATTGGATTATTTTCATGTTATTTTCCGAATCCTGAGTCGTATAACTTTCCTAAAAGACCGTCAGACTTGCCGCGGTCCGGCAGGGCCAAAAGAAGGGTACGAGTGACCAACAGCGCGGACAGCATGGACACTAACACTCCGATCCCGAAGACCAGCGCAAACCCTTTGACCATGGATGTGCCGAACCAAAAGAGCACTATCGCCGACAAAAGGCTGGTGACGTTACCGTCCCTGATAGCGCTCCAAGCTCTCTGAAAACCGATCCGAGCGGCTTCACGCATGGTCTTACCTTCCCGCAATTCTTCTTTCATACGTTCGAAAACCAGCACATTGGCGTCGACGGCCATACCGATGGTCAGTATGAACCCGGCCAAACCAGCGGCGGTCAACACGACCGGTATGAGCTGAAAAAGCGCCAACATGACCACGACATACGTACCCAACGCCGCTACCGCCACCAATCCCGGCAAGCGATACCACAAGACCATGAAAGCCACCACCAAGATGAAACCTGCGACGCCGGCTTTGACCCCATTGTCCAAGATCTCACCGCCCAGAGTGGCGCCTATGGTCTGCGTGCTCTCGAGAGAAATAGGCAAAGGCAAAGCACCGAAGCTCAGGTTCTGAGCCAAGTCGCGCGCCTCATCAGGAGTAAAGCCGCCAGAGATGACCGCCTGCCCGCCGGAGATACGCTCGTTGATGTTAGGACTAGATATCAATTCCCCATCGAGGAATATCGCCAACGGTTTCCCCACGTTCTCGCCGGTTATCTTCTCGAACAAAGCCGCACCCTCCTCGTTCCAAGTGATAGCTACGACCGCCTCGTTCGATAGTCCGCCGCCGCCCTGTCCCACGAACTGAAGCTGAGCATTCTGCAAATATCGACCCGTCAAACCGGTATCTGTATAAGCTTCGCCGCCCCCCACCGCCGTAACCTTAACTCCATCGCCACCATCGCTGGACAAACCAGCTAGCACCTGCTCGGCCGCCAACGCCTGCTCATCGACGAGTTTGAACTCCAAAAGCGGAGTTCGGCCGATCTCCGCCACTGCTTCCCCCACATCCGTGATTCCGGGCAATTCGACCACTAGCCTTTCCTTGCGCTCGCCAGATACCACACTGCTAGACTCTACCTGTACTATCGGTTCGGAGACTCCGAAAATGTTAACGCGTCGTTCGATGACCAAGCGCAAAACGTCCATGAGCTCCGGGATTTCGGCCGTGTCGACTCCGGTAACATCGGCTTCATACACTAAATGACTGCCCCCCGACAGATCGAGCCCTAATTTAAAAGGATATTTCGCATCCGGCGTTGATACGTTTTGATAAACGAAAAAAGCGACGACGGCCGAAACGACCAACGTCACCAGGGCGTAGAAAATTCGAACGGCACTTCCGACCTCAGTCTGCTTTTCCATATACGCCGGCCACTATAACATGACCGACGGGCGAGTATCAATCCAGACCGCCTTTTGTCAGGCCTACCAAGTTACGAAGTAGGACCGCGATAGTGATAGGGCCGATACCGCCGGGAACCGGGGTAAATAGGGATGCTTTATCGGCGCAGGCGGGATCGGCGTCGCCTTTGAGGATGCCGCCGTCCTCGCTGGTGCCGGCGTCGAATATCACCACCCCTTCTTTGATTTTGTCCGGAGTAATGAGTCCCGGCACCCCAGCGCCCGAAATGACGATATCCGCTTCTCGCAACTTACGATCGACATCGGGAGTATCTTTATCGAGAACGGTAACGATGGCTTTCTCCGCCTCGGCCCAGAACGCCGCCGGCTTCCCCACGAGTCTTCCTCGACCCAAGACGACTACGTTCTGGCCCTCGAATCGCACTTCATGCCTCTTGGCGATCTCGGCGATGGCGCCGACGACCGGAGGCAGGATATCGGTCTCTTCTCCGCGGTAATTTACAGCGTCGACATCCAACTCTTTGGGTATCGCTTCCAAAACCCGATCGATGTCGACTTGGGGCGGAAATGGTAGTTGCACCAACAAACCATCCGCTCTCTCGTGACCCACCGATATGGCATCGACGACCTTCTTTGTAGTTACCGTTTCCTCTAGCTCCACCAACACGACGTCGATCCCCAGCTCCATGGAGCGCTTCTGCTTCAATTCCAAATACTTTCGCGTCTCCGCGTTCGGCGAACAGGTGAACACCACTAGGCAGGGATGAAAGCCGGTCGCTTCGTACTTCGACCTTATGTCGGCATAGATCTCCGCCGCTATTTTCTTTCCATCTACCAACATATCAAGTGCCGCTTCTCATTATCAAGATACGCAAGGTCTTCAACATGATCTCCAGGTCCAAGAAAAACGAACGACAGCGCAAGTAATGCAGATCGTAGGAAAGTTTTCTTAGGGTCTTTTCGGTATCGATGCCCTGCCGCGGCGCGTCGAGGTGCTGTATTTGCGCCCATCCGGACAATCCCGGCTTCAAAAAGTGTCTCATATTATAGTAAGGGATCGACTCGGCGTAGACCGAAACCAAGGCGGGCATCTCCGGCCTCGGTCCGATGAAAGACAGATCTCCTTTGAGCACGTTCCAAAGTTGCGGTAATTCATCCAGTCTCGTTCGCCGCAGGACGGCACCGACGTTCGTTACGGTGTGCTTGGTCTTCAGTGCTTCTTCTCCAGTATCGCGGCCGGTCATGGTGCGGAATTTTATCATCTCGATCGGCTGATTGAACTGGCCGACTCGGTCGGTTTTATAGAATACCGGACCGCCGTCCTCGAGTTTTATGGCTAATATGACGAACGGGTATATGAGCAGAGCCGGCACGAAGAGTATGAGTGCGCCGACGATGTCAATGATGCGTTTCAGGAGATCGTAGACCGGACTTTGCGATTGCGACACATGATTAATGAACCACTCATAGCGCAAACTCGACATCGGGATCCGATCGAACGTGTCCTCGTACAACTTATAAAAATCCAAGAAAGTGAATTCGAACTTTAGAAAAGCCAGATCGAAGATCGCCGGCAATACGCGTTCGATATGTTCGCCGCCGGGGTTGGCGACGATCACTTCTATACTCTCCTGATCGATGAGCTCCAACAATTTCTGTTCGAAGTTAGGCGTATGCAAGGCCGCGCGTTCGTCTATGATGCGGACGAAAGAATAGTTGTAGCGATCGTTGTTATTGATCTCGTCCGCCAACTCGACCGCTTCGTCGCCATCGGCGATAAGAAGAGCGCGGTGCAGGCGTTTGGGCGAGAAAAAGTTGAACAGGTACAGCCTCCAAGCCATCATGAGCGCGATCGAAACGAAGAGATAAATGACCAGATTGGTCTTCGGTGCGATCCCGAACGGGACCGCCAAAAACACCACGGCGGCCACGATAATATTGAACACCTGCGTATTGATGATGCGCGCGAACAACAATTTCTTAAGCATCACCGTGTGCTTATCGTAAAGACCGGCGATATAAAAGACGATGATCCACAACGAAGACAAGAGGAGAAACGGCCCCAAGTGGGCATCCAAACGGGCCTCCGTGGGCCATTCCAAATAGCGCAAAAGCAGGGTCAACCAAAGAGCCAGCGAGAAACAGATGGCGTCGCCGATTATCAATATGAAGAGTTCCCTGGTTCTTTCTCCCATAGATGCTAGTAAAGTATAGCAAAAACAAGAAATATTAAAGCCTGGATCAACGCGTAGCACGCTGGTATCGATACCCTCGACAAGGAAACATCGTAACCATCAGCTGCCATAGTGGGTTATCATTGGGTCATGAAGAAGGTTTTATTCTTGATAACGAAGAGCAACTGGGGCGGCGCCCAGAGGTACGTGTACGACCTGGCCACCAATTTACCAACAGGCGAATTCGAAACGGTCGTGGCTTTGGGCGGCAATGGGCCGCTTGGAGCGAAGCTCCAAGCGGCCCATTGCCGCGTCGTGCCCATACCCTCTCTCACGCGAGACATCTCGCCGACGAAAGAATGGTCGGCTTTCCGCGACATCCAGGAGATCGTCCGAAGCGAACGACCGGACATACTGCATGTCAACAGTTCCAAAGCCGGTATTCTGGGCGCGTTGGCCGGACGGCTTGTTGGCGTGCCTCTCATCATATTCACGGCGCACGGATGGGCCTTTAATGAGGACCGGCCGGTGTGGCAAAAGTTATCGTTAAAGATTTTACACTGGCTCACCGTCTTACTCTCTCACCGAACCATCGCGGTCTCGAATCAAGTGAAAATGCAAATGAACTGGCCGTTCGTTCAACATAAGATCATCGTCATCCATAACGGCCGTGCCATCGACAACCTTTTTTCTTATGATGAAGGTCGGACTTTCATCATCAACAAGGAACCGCGCTTGCGCGAGTTTCAGAGCGACTTTTGGACGATGACCATCGCCGAACTCCATCCCGTCAAAAGACACGAAGCGATGATCGAGGTGATGAAAAAAATGGCCGACTCTGATGTGAACGTCCGCCATCTCATCATCGGCGATGGCGAGACGCAGGAAATGCTAAGGACGCAGATCGACGCCCTCGGACTCCAAGAGCATGTCTTTCTCTTGGGCCGCATCGATGAAGCTTCGCGTTATTTGCGCGCCGCGGACCTGTTCGTGCTGGCCTCCCGATCGGAGGGTCTACCCTACGTTCTTATAGAAGCGTTACAAGCGGGCGTGCCGATAGTGGCTACCAAAGTCGGCGGTATACCGGAAGTTGTGGAGGATGGCGTTAGCGGCATCCTCACCGAACCACTCGACAATAAAGCCTTATTTGAGGCCATTTTATCACTGATACGTGATGGCGACACTCGTCGTCGATTGGCGGCCGGGACGGTATCGGAAGCCAAACGCTTCTCTCTAGAGAAAACTCTAGAGAGAACTTCGTCTCTTTATGGCACCTAAAATATACCTGTTAACAGGTATATTTTAATCCGCTACTTAGTTCAATATAGTCTCGTCGCTCTTGTAGCGGAACATGGTATAGCGGCTCATGGCCATCACGATGCCGAGAGCCATGAATTCGACCAGAAGATGCGTGCCGCCATAACTCATGAACGGGATCGTCAAACCGGTGACCGGTAACAGACCGATGTTCATGCCCACATGAACCGTGAATTGAGAGATGATCAAAAGCGCCACGCCGACAGCGAACAATCTTTCAAAATTCGATGCGCCGCCTAAGGCCAAACGCAACAATCGCCAGACCACCAGCGCGTACAGAACGAAAAGGACGGCCACCCCCACGAACCCCCACTCTTCGGCAAAGGCGGCGAAGATAAAATCAGTCTCGTGCTCTGGCAAAAACTCCATTTTCGATTGTGTGCCGTAGCCGACGCCCTTGCCCCACATCTGTCCACTACCGACCGCGATGATCGACTGATAGACGTTATAACCGGCGCCTTGGATGTCGGCCAAAGGATCGATAAAGGTCATGATGCGTTCCTGCTGATACGGCAACAAGACGAAGCTCCACATCAGGATAAAAACGA
Organism: Patescibacteria group bacterium UBA918; assembly: GCA_002293845.1. Taxonomy (GTDB): domain Bacteria; phylum Patescibacteriota; class Minisyncoccia; order Phycocordibacterales; family UBA918; genus OLB19. The sequence goes on from DBEA01000018.1 coordinate 51,797, forward strand.
GCGCGCCGGCACCGATGACGAGAGATAAGTGACGTAGTCGGATTCCAGACACCAATACTAGACCGAACCATATCGACAATATGATGAGGGCCGAACCGAAGTCGGGCTGAACGAACACGAGCGCGAACACCGCGAACGTATATAACCCGGAAACGACGATATGCTTGAAATCCCCGATCATTTCATGGCGCTTGGAGAAATACTTCGCTAACACGGCGATAAGCACCAATTTAGCGAATTCGGCCGGCTGGAACGAAAAGAACCCTAGATCGAAGCGGCTTCTAGCGCCAAGGGTCACCTCACCGAAAAGGAGCACTAAGACCAGGAGGGCTACTGTCGAGAGATAGATATAGAACGTACTGTGTCCTGACCGGAGGAAACGATAATCCGGCACCATGGACAGAAACATGATCGTCAAAGCCAAGGATATCCACACCAATTGACGACTGAAGAAACCATTGTCGCCATGAAAGGTATACATCGTCGACAGGCCGATCAGAGACAAGACCAATGCCGGAGCGAACAGCCAGAGATCGAAGCCGGAAAAAAGATTGCGGAGAAATGATGCCACCGGTATATGTTATACGGTATCTGATGTCTAGGAAAGGCCGCCGCCTTCGGCGGCGGCCAGAAAAACGCGATCAACGCAATGGTACGAATCCCGACGTGGATTTGGGGACGATATCGATGACGGCCGCTCCTTGCTCGCAGATCGAAGAGGTGATGTCCCGGTAGATGCGATCGACATCGGCGGCACCCACGGCCTGGAACGAATTTTGAGGATCGGAAGCGATCTGCCGCAAAAAATCCATCTTGACGCTCGTCCCTAAACCGATAGTGTAAATATTCATGCCGGCATCTTTAGCGACCGATGCCGCCGACAAAGCTGCCGTTTCGGCCTCGCTTTCGGTCCCAGGGGCGGTCGCCAATCCATCGGTCAGGAGCACCATGACTTTGCGCGCGTCGTCGTTGTGTCGAGCCGAAGACAGCTCGGCCGCCGCCAGCGATATGCCTTCGCTGGTATTGGTGTAACCGGTCTCTTCTTTAGGATCTATTGAGATAGCGGCGACGGAACCGGCAGTAGCCGATCTGTCCTTGGACAGCGAACGAGCCAAACTAGCGGTCGTCGCGAAGGTCACTACGCCCGCCTGATCATTCTCTCCTAGGCGATTCACAAATCTCGCCGCCGCGTCCTTGACCGAAGTGATCGGCTCCGGCGGTTCGGGCTGATCGTTGTTCATACTGCCGGAAGTATCTATGGCCACCACCACGTCGGTCGGCACTTCACAGCTCGTCAAGGTCTTGGCTATCGGCTCCGGCCAAGTAAACACCAGTTTGGTGTCGCTACGAGGCCCGAAATTATCGACATAGGTGCGCGAAGTGGCGAGAGCCGTACCGGCCGCGTCGAAGATAGTGGCCACGACCTCGACCTCGCGCACTTCCTCGAGACCATTGTTCCGCAACACGGCATCGAGGCGCGGTCGCGAGTCGGAGTCGACCAAACTGCGCTCGGTCACCGAAAACTGTTCCCTACCCATGACGGACGGTTGCCACACCTCCACCGGAGCGATCTCGATGAACGTGCGTGTGGGCACGCGAGTTCCGGTCGGAACCCGACCTTCGAAGATCGGATACAGGCCGTCAGGCGGCAAGATCGTCGAACCCTCGACCTCGGTGATCAGTCCGGCGGCGTCGAACAAACTGAACTTGTAGCGAACCTCCGCCGAGGCCGCTTCTCTGTTGGTATTCTCCACATAGGCGACCGCGTTATAGAAACCGTCGCTGACCCGAAAAGAGCGCGACCATTTCACTTCAGGTTGATTGACGGAGAAGGCGCAGATACGGACGCAAGAACCGCCGCAATCGACATCCGCCTCGCCTCCATTGTGCCGACCATCGAAACAAGTGGGCTCCTGGTAAAAGTTGGCGACATAGACCCAAGCGGCGATCGCCAAGAAAAAAATAGCGAAGCCGGCGAAGTACTGCGCTCGCCGCCACGTGGCCCAGATCATCGTCGTTCTCATAGCGAAAATTGTATCACGCCACCACGCATAAGATCACAAAACCCGCGGCCAAGGCCGCGGGTTTTGTGATGCTTAATTAAAAACTCTAAGTTGGCGACTAGCTACTCTGCCCCAATTAAGGAGTACCATCGCCACTACAGCGCTTAACTGCCGTGTTCGGAATGAGAACGGGTGTACCCGCTGCGTTAAGTCACCAACTTAGAATTTTCAATGTTCAACTTAATTTTACTTGGATATTCTGAACCAGTGCCGTCCCCGATGCAAAACCTGCAGGGACGGCGAACGCAAAAGAACATGTACTGAACAAATCAATTGGTCGGAGCGGCGGGATTTGAACCCGCGACCCCCAGGCCCCGAACCCAGTGCGCTACCAGACTGCGCTACGCTCCGACCTTTTCGATGGTGCTGACGGCTGGATTCGAACCAGCGACAGGCGGATTTTCAATCCGCTGCTCTACCACTGAGCTACATCAGCCCACCGAAACTGAATTTACGGAGCAAGCGGCGTGTTCGCCTTGCCTGCTCCCGGTCCCCTCTGGACCGATTCAGAATATCCAAGCTTGTCCCGTACCAAGACTAGTGTCTTTGGTACGGGATACATATCTTCTTCAGGTTCAAACACTTCACTCAACCCCAGTAGTAGAGACTGGCGTCTCACTACGGGGTAAAAATCGTACAAGCATTGTTGCTACTCCTCGGCGAAAAATTGACAGCAGTTGTGCTGGTTGGAGGAAAAGTTGCGCCGGAGCCTTACTAAGCGTAAGGTGACAAGCGACTTTTCCGAAACCAGTGCAAATGCGACAATTTTTCGCCGAGGTGCGGCGTACAAGATTCCTTGCAGGAAATACGTCCTATTAGTACTTCTCGGCTCAACGTGTTACCACGCTTACACCTAAAGCCTATCAACCTGATCATCTCTCAGGGGACTTAATGATACCTAATCTTAGAGTTGGCTTCCCGCTTAGATGCTTTCAGCGGTTATCCATTCCCAACATAGCTACTCGGCAGTGCCACTGGCGTGACAGCCGACAGACCAGAGGTCAGTTCATCCCGGTCCTCTCGTACTAGGGACAAATCTCTTCAAGTATCGACGCCTGCAGTAGATAGGAGACCAACCTGTCTCACGCAAATGTAGCACTCAGTACACAGTACTTAGCACACCGCCATTACTGGCGGGATCGGACTGTAGCTTAGCCCGTCCGTTAGGATTAGGGCTTCCGATATTCAGTCTCTACAAGTGCACGAACGAACTTCATCCAGTTTCGTTCTGCTTCTCTCGGTATCGTCCGTCCTAGACACTTCCGTGTCGGATTGGGATTTTACCGATTTCAATCGGACGTTACCACGCATGTTCCCATGCATGACCGCCGTGAGAGTTGGTTTCTTGATCTAATTCATGGACGAAAAGTTTCAAACGTTTCCTTCGAAGGGGTTTAGACTGTCCAGCCGCCGATCTTCCGATCGGTTTCTGAACGGTCTAAACCCAGCTCGCGTATCTTTTTAATTGGCGAACAGCCAAACCCTTGGGACCTCATTTGCTGTTAACTATGCGTTCCCGCATAGATCAGACTATTCCATCGCCATGTCCATGCTGTCACCAGCATGACTTTAGGCGCAAGCCGTGTGATACTCCGTCCGCGTTAGCGGATTAGGACATATCTCATGACGTTCCCAACGAACGTCAATCAGTCGTTAGAGGAGATGTGTTCTTGGATCATTGAAACATGATTCTTTCGTCGGTTATTGGACCGAACGTTGAACCGAGACAATGCATCTGCAAATATAGCCACTTTGAGCAGATCTTTTTCTCTAACAATTTCAGTTTCGAGAATTTTGACCGCCAAAAGCATTTGCCGTCGTTTCGCTCTAGAGTACGCAGCCAATCTTTTAAGGATCATTAGCAGTGATTTTTGATCACGCAGTATCCAATCAAAGGTTGTGCGATTTTGCCGTACATTGCCACAGCCGAGAAGTTTTGTAAGAAAGAGCACGTCTTTCTTACGCTTCTGTGTGACTTTGAGTACGACACGTACTCTGAAACGAAATTTCTTCTCGCTGTGCGGTTCGATATGCGCCATTACAGCGCCATCGCCGTCAACGAGACCGGCCACATAGGCCAGATCCACTTCAGAACACATCTTTCCTACGGAATTAGCTCTCATATTCCCAGTCTATCCCAGACCTGGGACCTCCGAAACCTGTGGAGGTGTATATGAGTCAGCCTTCTCCGTTTTGAGCTTGTTTCCCATCACGCGCCGGGTAGACGCATTGTGATGGCCGTCGCGCATGAAGCGCGACATAACCCTACCGTTTCCGATAGGGAGAGCAGATATTGGTTTGCTCCAGCCCCAGGATAAGATGAGCCGACATCGAGGTGCCGAACCGTGCCGTCGCTATGGACGCTTGGGCACGACTAGCCTGTTATCCCCAGGGTAACTTTTATCGGGTAATCTCCGGCGGCATCTAACGCCCACCATCGGTTCACTATGCTCCACTTTCGTGTCTGTTCGGCATCTACGCCTTACAGTCAAGCCAACTTTTGCCATTGCACTATCGGCACGGTTTCCATTCGCGCCTAGTTGACCTTGAGACCCCTCCGTTACATTTTGGGAGGGTAGCGCCCCACTAAAACTGCCTGCCACTCACTGTCCCCGACGCGTTTGTCGCGCCGGGTTAGAAACTGCCCAATTTAAGATAGGTATTTCACTGACGACTCCACGGTACCCGAAAGCCCGCTTCAAAGTCTCCCTACTATGCTACGCATAAATCAAACAGCCCCAATAAGAAGCTACAGTAAAGCTCCTGGGGTCTTTTCGTCTATCTGCAGGTAGGCTGCATCTTCACAGCCATTGTATTTTCACCGAGCAGGTCCTTGAGACAGTTTCCCAGTCGTTACGCCATTCGTGCACGTCGGAACTTACCCGACAAGGAATTGCGCTCTATAATTCCTTCTTTTATGCGCGAGCCCGTTGCTCGCGCGTACACAATAGGACTCTATCTTCACCCTCTATTTCTAGGTGGGGTGTGCAACATTTGGTCTCTTGTTGGTTGCATTTGGAAATACTAATGATTACTCACTAGTAAGGTAACTATGGCTCGGGCTGTTTAACTCTACAATCGTCCTAATCCGTAGAGCAAACTTCCCGAAGGAAATGTGCTCTACCTTAGAACGATTATAGTTATCGCTGACATTGACGGGGGCTTACACAGCCCAGCATAGCATCCGAAGACACTACACCATCCGTGCTTAACCTTCCCGCATTGGTCAGGCGTCACCCTCTATACATGGACTTACGTCTTCGCAGAGAGCTGTGTTTTTGTTAAACAGTCGCCAGGAAATCTTTCGCTGCGGCCCTGCACATCACGCTACGCATGATGCGAAGTTTATAGTTTTTAGTTGTCAGTTTTTGGTGACACGCGAAGCGTGTCTGACGAAAATCGCTTCGCGATTTTCGTCCCTATAAACTGACAACTTATTACTAACCACTCCACATCACATGCAATGTGATGTGCAGGGCAGGCCTTATCCCGAAGTTACGGCCGCTTTTTTGCCGAGTTCCTTAAGGACCCCTCACTCGTTCGCCTTGGTCTTCTCGACCTTACCACCTGTGTCGGTTTGCGGTACGGAACCGCTATGTTTAACCCAAACGAAGTTTTTCTCGGAAGCGTGCTCCTTAAATTTCTTTGGCCGTAGCCGCAGATTCAGACTCTACTCGGGTTTGTGCTGCCCGGATTTACCTAAGCAACGCCCTCATAGCTCCAGCACCAATCCAATAAGATGCTTTAAGTACAACCCTCCGTCCCTCCATAGGAACATAGTGGTGTGCAGGAATATTAACCTGCTATCCATCGCCTCCGGCATTCGCCATCGGCTTAGGACCGACTAACCCTTCGCTGATCACCATCGCGAAGGAAACCTCGGTATTTCGGCGGACGGGGTTCTCACCCGTCTTGCGGTTACTTGTGCCGGCATTCTCACTTCGCATCGCTCCAGGTAGGGTCTCCCCCACCATTCATCGCAGATACGAACGCTCTCCTACCACTCGTACACTTCACAGAGGACCCGAACGTGAGGCCGGAGCCTCTCATTTCAGGTTTATTTGCTCAGGTGACCAGTCAACAACGGTCGTTTCCACCCTTTCCAGGCGATAAAACTCTATAGTTGCCAGCAAACCCGGTTCTTTGAGAAGACGAATTCTTCGCAAATGCTCTTGCCACTTTTTACATGCAATAGCTTTTGCTTCTTCGTCATCTTTTGCTTCAAACGAAGGTACGAAATCGTAATCATTAGACTCCTTGACGGGAATTCTCCCGTCATAGGCTGTCAATGTGTATCTGATTTTGTATCGCATCATTTCCCTCTCTCTATTTCCTCTGTGAAGTGTACGAATCCGCAGTTTCGGTAATATGCTTGAGCCCCGATCATCTTCGGCGCAAGGACTCTCGACCAGTGAGCTGTTACGCTTTCTTTAAAGGATGGCTGCTTCTAAGCCAACCTCCTGGCTGTTAGAGAATCCTCACCTCCTCCAGATGCACTGAGCATATATTTAGGGACCTTAACTGGCGATCTGGGCTGTTCCCCTTTTGACCAATGGAGCTTCTCCCCCATAGTCTAACTGCCGAGCTATAACCATTGGTATTCGGAGTTTGATAGAGACAACGAGCTTTCGCCCTGTTTGTCTCTTCCAGTGCTCTACCCCCAATGGGACCACTCGACGCCAACCCAAAAGCTGTTTCGGAGAGAACCAGCTATTACGGAAATCGATTAGCTTTTCACTCCTTACCACAAGTCATCCGATGGTTTTGTACGGCCAACCGGTTCGGGCCTCCACGAGGTATTACCCTCGCTTCACCCTGCTCATGGCAAGCTCTTCCCGCTTCGGGTCGTATATGTACGCTATATTCGCGCTATTCACGCTCGCTTTCACTGTGCCTCCGTGGGGTTGCCACTTAGACAAAGCATACATATACACTCGCCGGCTCATTCTTCAATAGGCACGCCGCAACCCCTAAAGGCCGCGACTCCTTGTAAGTGTATGGTTTCAGATCTATTTCACTCCCCTCTCCGGGGTTCTTTTCACCTTTCCCTCACGGTACTAGTTCACTATCGGTCTTTACAAATATTTAGCCTTACCGGTTAGTGCCGGCAGATTCATCCGAGCTATTCATGTCTCGAATTACTCAGGAACAAGATCAACGAAGACGTATGCATTTCAAATACGGGACCATTACCCTCTAGGGTCGAGCTTCCCAGCTCGTTCTTCTATACATACATTTGGTAACTTCGCTCAACTAAATGAGGATCTTGCCCTACAACCCCGTGCACATCACGCAAAGCATGATGTGAATTTACAATTTTTAATTCTCAATTTTCATTCAATGCTCAAATTTTCAATGTTTAAAAATTGAAACATTGGAAATTGATTGGAAATTGGAAATTGTTACTTGAAAATTTCATCACACACTGTGTGATGTGCACGGTTTGGGCTACTCCCGTTTCGCTCGCCGCTACTCAGGGAATCGCAAGAACCTTCTTCCTGATCACAATGGCGCGACCCGAAGGTCGCAATGATCAGAAAGAAAGTTCTGTATATTGCTTTCTTTTCCTCTAGGTACTGAGATGTTTCACTTCCCTAGGTGTGCTCTCGCATACGCAAGTTTCCGACGTAATCGGAAGGGTTTCCCCATTCGGAAATCTCCGGATCGAAGGTCGATTGTCACCTCCCCGAAGCATATCGCAGACATTCCGCGTCCTTCATCGCTTTGTAAAGCCAAGGCATCCACCATACACCCTTACATTCCTGCAAGGAATGCTGTACACCGCTGTACGATTTCGTATCGTGAACTTCGTTGAGGAGCGGTTCGTTTCAGAAGAAACGAACCGCTCAAACTCCTCCGCTGAGTAGCCGAAGCTTTCGCCGTATCCAGATCTCGAGACTCTGGAGCCTGACGCTTATCCGAAAAGGGACTCAGCTTTGGGGAACCACACGGCTACGTGTGGTTCGGTTCAAGGAACGTTTGAGGTTACCCTCAACGAAGTTCACGATACTTTGAGTGTCGTGCGCGCACTTACGCGCGCACTGTGTGTTTGTTTGTCTGCCGGGGACGAAAAGACCTCCTTGCGGATTTCTTTAACCCGACAGACATACCTGCCGAGCAAATCTGGCAAAGCCAAATTCGCTCGCGCCCACCGGTTGTCGAGACCGATGGGACTTAAGAAGATATGCAGTTGTCAAAGCAACTTTATCTCCGTGTTCGAGCCTAAAAAAACCGCGTTGCCGCGGCGCAAAATCGCAAATGCGATTCGTTGCCGCTTACGATTTAAAAGACTTAAACATAGATAATGAGCGATATACTATACTATCTGAAAATAAAGTCAACTGCCCTCTCTGGATATGATCGCCCGGGCAGGGAAAGCCCCGAAAAGCGTAGCTTTTCGGGGCTTTCCTGTCGGCCTCAGAACCTGCCGGTCACCTCTTGATCTCGTCGCGAATACCGATCTTATCGACTACGATCTGATGCTTATAGTCAAAGACGTCTCGCGTCAACTTGTCGTACATGCCCACACGATAACGCAACTCTTCCGATTCGAAAGCGGCGTACCGGATCTCGATACCAAGTTCGGCTTCGAGCGAACGAATGGCGTTTTCGACTTTCGTCTGCGAGATCTTTTTCATGGCGATCAAAACGTCGAGCCGGTGTTCGAACTCTCGCAAGAACACGCCGGCGATGCAGACGAAGTCCAAAGGGCCCGCCTTGCGCAAATGCTTGAGCAGGGTCTTGCCGTTTATCGGCGCGGTCTCGAAGAGAAAGGTCTGCAAGGCTTGGAGTTCGGCAAAATCTTTGTTCACGGCATACGCCTGAACGCGAGACCGCTTCGAGCGGCCTTCGAGTTGGACGTAGACCTGCTTGCTCCTGATGATGTCGGCGCGTTCGAGCGCGTTGATCTCGGTCCTAGCGGTGCGCCTGACCAACTTGGCGCGGCGACTGATGTCGTCGAACGTGAACTCCTTGGACGGGTTAAAAAGAAAAAAGCGAAGCAATTTCACTCGAGCCGGACTACCGAACAGAATGGAAAGCGGATCAGCCATACGCGCGTGGGATTATAGCACAAAAACTGCGGGCCTTCGGCCCGCGGTTTTTGTCGTGATCTCTAAGTGAAAGTTACTTAAGAGTTACCTTCCCACGAATCACTAAGTACATTTGTTCGCCATGCTCCAAATCTACTAAGTGTTCGCGGGCCCGGCTCGCTGGTTCGGAGCGGCGGGCTAAAGCCGCTCCTCACATCGCTGCGCCCCTAAAGTAACTTTGAAAGTTTCTTGCCAAAACAAAAACGCCCGTTAGGGCGTTTTTGTTTATGGACTAAGAAACTTATTTCAAAGTTACTTTAGCTCCGGCTTCTTCAAGTTTAACCTTGAGAGCCTCGGCGTCCTCCTTCTTCATACCCTCTTTGACGACGCTAGGAGCGGCGTCCACCATGTCCTTGGCCTCCTTGAGACCGAGGTTTAGAACTTCCTTGACCACCTTGATGACGGCGATCTTCTGAGCACCAGCATCAGTAAGCTCGACAGTGAAGTCGGTCTTCTCCTCAGCAGCGGCGGCGGCCGGACCGGCGACGGCAACGGCCTGTGCCGACACGCCAAAGTGCTTCTCGAGCACCTTCACCAAAGCGTGAAGCTCAAGAACGCTCATCTTCTCTACCTTCTCTACGAGTTCTTTGAACTCTGCAGGAACCTCGGCCTTTACCTCTTCGGTGGTAGTGGTCTCCTCTACCTTATTTTCTTCAGACATAATAATTGATTTAAATTAATTTAAGCGGACTTCTTTGAAGCCAAGGCATTGAGCGCCACGGCCAAGCCCTGGATCGGACTGTTCAAGACGTTGACGAACATACCACGCAATACCTGTAGCGACGGGATCGAAGCGATCTCGGTCATCTCTTCTCGGGTCTTGAAAGCTCCTTCGAAAACACCTCCAACGATGGCGATGTTGTCCTTGTACTTTTCGGCGAAAGTCTTGATGTTCTGAGCCGGCGCGATAGCATCGGCGCTATACGCGACTGCGATCTCGCCATCGAGTTCAGGCATCGAACCCTCGTAAGCCTCACCGAATACGCGCTTCATCAAAGTCTTCTTGGCCACGAAGTAACCGACGCCCTGATCGCGCAAAGCGGCGCGCATGGCGACGGTGTCGTTGACCGGCAGACCCTTGAAAGAAACGAAGACGATGGAATCCGAGTCGTTTTTAACGCCTTCGAGTTTCGCCAAAATGTCCTGCTTCTTCGCTTTTGTGATTGCCATTTATTTAGGAATTGGGGATGAGTGCCTGGGTCTTAGTAAGTGATCGCGAAACGATCTACTATACCCTGTTCCCTAGACGCTGATCCCTTAACTAATACAGGCCCAAGTGGAGCGACATGCTCCGACCTAGGCTTCGACCCCACACTCGATAATAGAGAGATGGACCTCGGCCGGCTAAAACAAAAGTTAGGCTTTTGTTCGCCCGGACATTGCCAATGCAATGTTTTAGGGCAAACACAAGATCTTTTGTTTCAATTAACGCACTTTCGTGCTACCGACTGTCATGAGCCTGTTATCGGTTAATCTACCAGATTATGCGAAAAAGGCAACGTCGGCTATAATCGCCCTGACCGAATCGTCATGCGGGGTGTAAGCAGAAGCTTTCACCCCTTTGTTCGAAGCTTAAAACCAAGTAGACTTGGTTTTATCTTCTCACGCGGGGTGTAGCATAGTGGTAGTGTGCACGCATGGGGGTTAAAACCTAAGTCGGGGTATCGTATAGTGGTAGTATGCACGCATGGGGTGCGTGTAGCGTCGGTTCGATTCCGGCTACCCCGACTTAGTTTTTAACCGGATGTCTGGGAGACATCCGCGGCCCGCAGGGGTGTGGTCCGGGTTCGATTCCCGGCTCCCCGACCAGTGAATAAAGTCCGACCTTCGTCATTGGTGAAATTAGTTGGAGAAAGAATTACTGTTTCCGGCTTTTCCACCATGAAGTACCGATGATGGCGATAGATGCGACCGCATACGCAACGTACAGACCAATAATGGCAGTTGCCAACATTCTCTGTTCGACCATGCCCCCGATACCACCACCGGTTTCAACAAAAGATAGGGCAGTAACGACAGTAAAGACGATTGGCGCCGCCCAAATTGCGAACCTTTTCCAGGCGTGAAATACTGAACCATCCAGTGGTAGAGTTAGTAAATGAGGCGCTAGCAATAGAAAAGTTAGCGAGCTAATGCGCCCGACAACGGCTAAGTTTGACCAATTTTGTTTACAAAAACTTTTTGTCTCCATGCTACATGTTTCTTGGAGAACAGCAGCAATAACAAACATAGACACAGCCAACATAAATGTGACCAGGACGGATTTTTTTGTTAAAAATTTCATAATTGTGACTCTATTAGACTTAGCAATCTTCTTAACTCCATAGCGTTGTCAGAAGAAATCTTCTTCAATTTCAAGTACACGCTGACTTGTTTATCCAACGCTTTTAATTGTAGCCTAAGTGCCGAGTCAAACGGCGTAAGTGACGCTAATAAGCCGGAAGGACCGGCTGACTGTTCTCTCTGCCGGTAGATTTTATAGAAAGCATCGATCTGCTTTTGTAATAATTTCCGCACGCTCTTATTTACCAAATTGGCATCGACGTAGGTTTTGAACTGACTGACAAGTTCAGCCACGGTCGGTTCCGCAACCGGCTCATCGGGTAGCGTCACTCTCTCCCCCACGGCCGGCGCCATTGTCAAGTCGATACTGCCATTGCCGTCATAATCGATGTCTAGAGGTCCCGATCCGGATATCGTACCGTCGTTTACCACCAGAGTAGCCACCGTAGTGGTACTAGTAGGGATGGCACTCAGGGTAGTGGTGGCCTCGATCTGTTCCCCGTCGAATTGAGCGATCTCTAGAGTAAAGGAGCCTGCGCTTTCTCCATGTAAGTTTAAGACACCAGGTTTGTTATCGTAAACGACGATCATTTGCACCTCGCCATAGCGATTGTATTCAGAATTCCGTCCGGCTGGGTGATCACTGTCCACTACTAAACCGTCGCTCTCAGTATAAGAAAGTGAAAGCGGAGAATGGAGAGTGAAAGTGAGACGTTCGGCTTTATTCAATTCTGGCTTCGCACCAAATACATACTGATAATTAGCACTGGTGGAAGTGCCAATTAAATTATCCAGAATCAAATCTCTCACATCACTTATCTCAAGGAGATCTTTATGGTTTGTTCTTAGAACAGAAATATTATTCTTAATTACAGAATCATTATAAGTAGACAAATCAACCCACCACCTACTTACCGATTCCGAAGAAGTGCTCATGGCCAAAGCGCTCGGTTCTATCACGGTATGATCGCCGTCGTACACCAACACGGGGCTGTAGGTCAGCTGATCGACGCGTCGGTCACAATGCGTAGGTAGGCTAAAGAAGTTGTCTCGAATACATTTGGAATCGGTCCAGTATTCGATACCGGCGACGGTCGGTTCGCCAGTGCCAGCTACCTGATGAACCTTGACCCCAGCAGGCGGCTGCCAGGCGGACCCGACGGCACTCAAAACATCCAGACTATCTTGTAGCAAGGAGGAGTTGGCAAGAAGCGGATTAGATAGATCAGCGTACTCCGGAGCACTTCGACCCTCATCTCCCCTCAAAAACTTTTGCAACCCGTCGGCACTAGATAATTCCGTGCCGTAAGCCTCGACAAAACTATTGGTGGCTCCGCCTTCCGCAAAGCGAACCAATGGGGTGAATACGGAGAAACCGGCATTATCAAAATAATCGGGTTGCGGCAGAAGCTGATAAGCAAACGGCGCGTTCCGTGCGAAATCACGAGCCCTCGCATCGGAGTAACGCGTCAGAATGCCGGAATTGTAACCATGTAGCAAAGCACCTAACGCTTGCGGAGTGCCGATCTGCGGCACTCCGACCAATACGACCTGATCGATCAAGTTGGCCGCTTCTGGACCTAGAGCGTTCACTAGAGCCTTGGCCAGTAGTCCACCATTGCTGTGGGCCACGATCGTCACCTTCTTACTCTTAGACCCCAAAGCTAGTTCGCGAACTTCGTCTTGCAAATCGCCGCTCCCTAAGATGTCCGGCAAGGACAAGCGCCAATCATACCCGTAGGCCACATAATCATCGAGAAATCCGTTTTGCTTTCTATCTTCGAGATCAGCAAGGAAAGACTCGTACAGATCGAAATTGAATATCGCCGGTCCGTCAAAAGTCTCGATCACTCCCCTGGCCGCTATTTGATTAACGCTCTTGCCTGCGGCATCCAAATACAATCTTTCCACATCGGCTTCACTTCCGGGCTCCCACCTTTTGTCCTCACCCTCGTATAGTGAGGACCCCATGATGCCTGGCAGGAGGAGGACCGAGGAGCAACACGTCGGACCGGTACCTGGCGGTGTCATCAGCCACGGAAAGAAGTCGACATTGTCGGACACCATACGACCCAAACCTGATGGATTAAGAACAGGGTGCCGCGGCCCGGTGGGATCTCCCCAGTAGTTGTTCCGAGCATCGACGACCTCGGTATCATGATTTAATACGCCATAGACCTGATCGCCAGAGATCTCACTATTGTTTATGACCATTGTCCCGTCGTGATTTTCTATGCCGTCAGGACCGTTCTGGGTGATCTTGGAATTAGTGATGCGCACGGTTCCGCCGACGTTCGATATGCCACTTCTGTCATCTGCCACAGAGGCAAAATGAACTCGCGCATGATCTAGGAGTAACGTGCCCGCTGCGCCGATCGTGAACCCGGACCAATCTCCGACGCCAGGAGACGTGGTATCGCCGTCATTATTGGTATCGCGACCATCGCTATCGTCTTTGAGAGAAGTGAATATGACAGGCTCCTCCTTTGTACCTTTCGCGTCTATGGTCCCCGCTATTACCCGAGAGCTAGTGGTGAGATTTTTAACCACTGTTCCCGGCCCTAATGTCAGAGCAGTACCGGCCGACACATCAAGATAAGAATTTCCGAGAAGTTTCATCCTGGCCACACCTATATTCCAACCGCCATTCTTGAATATATAAGGCAATGCCCCACCACTCCAGGTTTGATCGTTAGATACGGGGCTACCAACTATGACGCCCAGATATTGCGCAGCATCGATGATATTTTCTTCCTGCGCAAAAGAAGTGACAGTAGCTGCGTCAAAAAAGATCGCCTCGAAGTCGACGTCGAAGCGATTGTGTCTTAAGGTCATGTTTCCTTCTCCCGTCAGATAGATGCCGGACCAATCATCGATGAAATTCGAGTCTTCGATCGTAGCGTCGCCACCTGTGACAATCACTCCGTACCGACTTTCGCGAAGATCACAATCACTCACTCTCAATGTCCCCGCAGTCTGGGCGATGGAAAAATAGTTATTGTTCTGGATGAGACAACTGGATATATCGAGATTGCCGCCGGTATTGTAAATACCACCGCCCGTGCCTTTGTGTCCGGTGAGAGTCCGGAATTGATGATAACCTCCGTGACGCACCTCGAAATACGCCAGTGCGCCCTCAGACCCCTCCATGAACCATAGTCCATGCCAGCCGCCAACGACCGGGTCAATATCATCGGAGGTAAAACTTATGGGGCTTTCTGGAGTACCGCGAGCATCCAGCCGGCCATGTATGGTCAGGGAGTTCCCGGATTTTATAGTCACTCCAGGTTCTATAGTAAGGGTGGCCTCGGCATCCACGACCACCTCGCTCGTCAATAGGTAGGGACTGTTGGCTGTCGTCCACGTTGTATCGGTTGTTACATGTCCGGAGAACGATGTTTCAGCCTCGACAACCTCCGGCCAAAAATAGACGCTCGCGAAAACCAACAGTCCGATCAATAAAAACTTGTTGGCACTAACTGAGGGTCGATAAGTGACCATATACATGGAGACTATACCACGATACCCAAAAGACCCTCTCATAGATAAACGAACGACCCCTCCCGTTCTCGCCTTGGTGAATAAGGTCCGACCTTCGTCATCTCCTACTTGACGAAGGTCGGACCTTATTCATAAACTATCTCCAATTCGTTTCCTCCACTCAACTGCTTTTCATAGGTAGAGATGACCATTTGTTTTGACGCTTCTTTAAAATCACGTTCAGAACTATAAAAAGGCACCGCCCCTTGGCTTTTCTTACTCGCGGAAATTTCTTCCATGTCCAGCAAGGGCGAAGTCAAATCTCCTGTCCAATTCCTCAAGCTAGAGAACTCGTACCCTTTAGCCCACTGATAAGCGGTGTCGAAATCACTTACCGCTCCCGCCAAACCTCTGTCAGGATACAGCTCGCATACATTTTTTACGTTTATGTAGGAAATCAATCTGGTTAAGTGATGCGGTTCTGTGACTATTACCGGCTTGTACTTGGATTGAAAAATCGTGCCTTTATTTTCATATTTTTTATTAAAACCCAAAGTTATGCTACCAGCTAAACGTTGCATGAATTTTCCGATACCACCCCCTTTCCGTTCACGCAGTAGCAAATGAAAGTGGTTGGGCATAACAACAAACGACAAAATATCTACAAGCGGTTCTCTTTTGGGCCAATGACTTGGTCGTTCAAACAATTTGAGCGTCTGCTCTATTCTTCTTAAATTAGTATCTCGATATTGATCGTTGCATAAGTAAGCCAGGCGTACAAATCTCCAATGATCGCTAACATCACGAAATATCTGCATACCCATTACACCGCGGTGAATGCAGTGGACCGTCTCCCCCTCTTTATAACTAGTGACTCGCATGTGAATAAGGTCCGACCTTCATCATCTCATACTTGACGAAGGTCGGACTTTATTCATTAACTTGAGGCGCCGACGATGAGGACTAGAAACAGGGCGGCGGCGATCACTACCAGGAAACTGAGGAGGAATTTGTAGAAATTCGAGTTGAACATGCCTTTAATTATAACAAAGCCCACGACTAAAAGTCGCGGGCTTTGTGCATACACTCATAGAGAACTGCCCAAATGACGAAGGTCGGACTTTATTCACTCGTTTGGGTGGAGACGCAAAAAGCCCCCGAAGGGGCTTTTTGCTACTCGCGACTTTCGTCGCGACGCGTCTGCCATCAGCCTTCTAAGTTAGTCAAACTAATTTAGAAGTACTAACTAGGTTAGTTGTTGATGTAAACCTTGCTGGTGCGGAAGTCGCTAGCAGGGCTTGCAGTCTGGCTGGAACCAGTACCAGAGTTGGTGGTACCGAATCCAATACCGGTTACGCGGAGGCCGTATTGACCTGCGGTAGTCGGATTGAAGGTAGCCACGAGCTCAAAGGTAGCGGTCTGACCCTCGTCGATACGAATCGAAGAGCCATCAACCGTACCACCGCTCTTGTAGGTAAGACTTGCGGAAGTGGTCGATGCGGTCACAGCCTGAGCGTTCGAACTGTCCTCGAAGATGTACTGAACACCAGAAGATGTCAGTGCGACCGAAGAGGAAGCGGCAGTCTGAAGAACGTAGATATCATCCGCGATAGCAGTGATCTCTACCTCGACAGTGTACTGACCGTAGTTCTTAGCTGAGTCGTTAGAGTCAGTTACCTGAGTTACGCTCTTAGAACCAAGAGCGATACCACCACCGATGGTAACCAAAGTGTGAGCATCAGCAGAAGCGGAGCCAGAGCGATCAGCTGCAGCTACGGTATCGCCGTTCTCATCTTCGAGTACCCACTTGCTGGTGTTATCAACATCAGCCGAAGATACGTCGACATCGAGGGTTGTACCGGAAGCAAAGTCGCCAGTAGCCTTCAAAAGGTCAACGCGAACTTCGAACTCGTAGGTCTCGCCAGCCTCAAGATCAAGATCAAGGTCATTGAAGGTGATCTCAGCAGCCGAAGAGAATCCTGAAGTGATGCTCTCAGAACCTACACGGTCACCATCCATATAGAGGTAAGCCGCGGAAACGACGTTAATCAAGGTAGCGTTAGTAGTGGTAGCATCGACAGTCATCTCATCGAGATTCATGTCAGAATCACCATCAATCTCTACCTTGAAGGACAAGGCCTTTACATCGCTGGTCTTCGTTGTCGAAGAAACAGCGATAGTGCGAGCATTGTTTACGTCAGTATCGCCAGAGCGGACCTTGAATTCCATAGCAGCAGAAGTTGCGAAGTCTTCGAAACTAAAGGTGCGATAGGTGTTCAAGTTACCGGTGGAGCTATCAGTGGTGTAAGCACCCTGAGCGTCCTGGTAGCGAACGTTGGCAAACTTAACGCCCCACTCCTCTTCGACGTCACCCGAATCAAGGTTGGACACCCCAGAAACGGCCACGACCAATTCGCCCTTGTCGCCATCACGAATGACAGCGTTTTCGACGGAAACAGTCTTGGAGTAAACGCCGGTCGAATCCTTGGTGAAATCGTCCGCATCCAAGCGAGCGACTTCCTCGCCATCGAGCCATAGAGATACTTCGTCAGCGTACTTGCTCAAGCGAGTAGCCGAACCTGAAACCTCAGACCCTTCAGCATGATCGAAGGTGAGCTTAACAGCAGTGATAGCGATGTCGGAGTTGTCCGGAGTGATCTCCAAACCGGCAACGTCTACATCCTCCTGGCCTTCACCAACCTCCTCGTTGTTGAGAGCGCTGATGAATTGAACCTCATCGAGGGTGCCAGCACCGCCCTTCAGACCACCGGTAGAACCAGTACCACCAGTGGAACCGCCAGCGGCGCAAAGAGCGTTGGCCTTAGCCATGGTAGCCGGACCGAAGTAACCAGTAGGACTGGTCAAACCGGACGGTACCAAGATGTCAGCGCTGTACTTGGTCTGGAACTTCGAAACGGCAGCGGCGGTAGCCGGACCGTAGTAAGAAGTCTCCATACCAGCAGAGCCGGCGCCAGAGGCGGCGACCATGGTGTCAGAGCTCATGTTAAGGAACTTCTGCAAGTTCATCACATCAGCACCGGTAGAACCCTGAGAAAGGGAACGGGTGAAGGTGTAAGAACAGGTGCCGGAAGCAGAACCGGAGCCAGATACCTGGGCCTGGAGCTGATTTACCAGCGCGATGAGCTGTTCAAGGCTCATCGAAGATACGTCCTGCGCCTTAGCGGACGGAGCCACCAAGGTGAAGGCCATAGCTACTGCTACGAAAGCCACAGCGGCCTTCGCACCAATATTTTTGGTTATAGTCATAATAAGACTTAATAAGTTTTTACGCGGCCGCCCTTGTTAAAGACGACTCGCGATTAACCTCTAGTAATATGAATTAATTCATATTATCGAAACGGTTGCTTAAGCCGCCTCGAAAATATGCCAGCCGTGCATCGCGATGCGCGACCGGCAGACTGGTGAGGCTTATGAGACACAAGCCCCTACAGTCTGCCGGACGCGATCGCACGATTATCGACATCGCCTGATACACATCCTGTGGTAATTTAGGTCCGAGTTTCTATCGTTAATCTGCCAAATACGGAAAAAGTCATTCGGTGTTTTGGAGTTTGGCCGACATGGTCGCTGTCGGCCGATATTCAGTTTTCAAACAACGTTGCGCTTCCCTGCTATTTCGAGAGGGCGATGCCCTTAAGAAAAAAGCGTGCAAAAGCACATTTCGCATAGTATACAGCCCTCCAGGCTATCTATACGATGGTTCTGTGGAAAACCAGTCAAAGGTACGTTATTCGGCCCTAAAAGGCAAGTATTTCCTGCCTCGTTCGTTACTTCTGAACTCGATCGATGCAGACAGTAAAAGTGACACGAAAAAGCCCTTTGATACCTGCAATAGAGGACGCGTGAGGTGCCAGAGACTTACGGTGAGCTAATAATTAGAAAACAGCCAAAAAAGCGTGTCAAAACAAGGTCAAACTCTCGCCATTGATCACGACTGGCATCATCCTTGTCGTCGCCGAATCCTGTCCTTTAAAATAAAGGACAGGATTTAGCAAATACCCTTATACCAACGAATATTTCGACCACCTTCGCTCTCCATGTCTTTTTACTAAATTGTCCTCTATCATCGCGTTCAACTCCCTCTGTATTGTCTTTGAGCTGACGTCATTGATTATGTCCGCTATGTCCTTTATAGTCGCCTCTCCTTTGGCTCCGAGCACCACCTTGATGCGGTCGCGACGGTCGTTGTCGATACTGGAAACTTGGCCTTCACCTTCTGACGCTTCGGCTTTACCGACCGGTCCACGCTCCGGAACGGAACGAGGACGCGCCGCGTTCTCTCTAGCCGGTGCCGCAACGCGATAGTTCAAGTCATCAAAAGCGCTGGTACGCACTAGATATTTATTGAGACCTCGTAATACCCCATCGATCTCGGAAGATAAGAGGTGAAGCACGTCCGGAGCGATCAGCCCCACCACCGCGGCCACCTTGAGTTTACTGTCGAGTGAAATGAGTTTGTGAGCGGCGGCACGCAAAGACTCTTCGGCCAAGTGAGCTCGCATATCCAACGTCGCCAAAACAGCGTTATGGGTCAGGCGCGCGGTGTCCAATACGTCCTCTATCAATGAGTGGTCCTTTTGTTCTTTATCAATATTATTTGAGACAAAGAAAATTACTGAGATGATTTTTTCTGTCTTTTTAAAAATAAAGCGATAATACTCATCATCTTGCACTAGTCTCTTAGTCGAGTCTGTGGCCTTTAAAATGTCTCTTGTGTCCATAATTTCTGTCTTTAATTTGTCTTTGAAAATAAAAAGACAACTTGTTAAAGACAATGCTACTCGCTTCGACGCAAAAGTCAAAGTCTCGATAAACTACCCTTGTTCACAGCCGTTTTTCAATAGCCCGTGTTAATATTTAAGTATCACCGGAACGTTGTCCTCCCGTGTTTTATTTATGGCTAGACGCAAGAAGCAACCAATACCCGTAAAGCGCTCGTTTTTCGATGATCTATCGCCCCACACTAAGCAAGCAATAGGCGCGGTAGCGTTCGTCGTTCTCGGTGTCTATTTCACTTTGTCATTGGCAGGACTGTCCGGAGTCGCCGGTGACTTCACCAATATTGGCCTTCATTACGTCCTCGGCGGCGGAGCCTACGCCGCTCCGTTAGTGTGCGCTTTCTATGTGTACGCGCTTCTCAAACCGCGCGAAGACGAACGAGTCAGCTTGTCTAAGATCATCGGCATCGGCCTCATCGTCCTCTCGCTTTTGGCGGGCATGTCGCTGTATCAGCACGATCTGGGCGGTCAGCTAGGCTTCGTCCTCCAATACCCGTTGTCTATGTTGTTCGGCACCATCACCGCAGGAGTGATCTTGGGCGCCCTGGCGCTGGTCGGATCTTTCTTGACCTTCGACATCGGTTTCAGGCGGTTGCGCCAGGAGATCGACGGCGACGTCAAAGATGACGTCGATCTCGACATTCCGATCATCACTGGCGGCCAGCCGGAAGAGTCGGCAGAGGAGCAGACCGACCCCGAGAATGCGGAAACCAAGCCGGACAAATTAAAGATAAGTGAACGACTTGGTCTGGCGGGCAGTGGCGAAAACCTCACCATCTC
>DBEA01000010.1:0-71378 GCA_002293845.1 Patescibacteria group bacterium UBA918
CATATAAAAATACCAGCTATTTTGCTGGTATTTTTATAGCTAAAATAGCTCGTATTTAATTGTAAGAATATCTAATAAAATCTAGTAATATATAATGTCTAAAATAACTATATTTATCAACGTAAATTAATAATCTAATAATTAATACTTTGCTTTATATCGAGTTGATGGACCTGCTCCTTCTTTTTCAATCAAACCTACCTTGAGCATGTTTTTCAAATCAAGAGTAATAGCCGGCCTAGAAACATTACCTAACAGATCAACACATTCAGCGGCATTCACTGTTTTTCCAGTCTCTTGCAATATCTGCCATATTTTTAATTGCCTATCGTTCAAGTATTTAAACTGCTCGCCCAACAATGTGACCTTGAAACTGTTTGAGGAGTTTTTAAAAAGTGGTCCGAGCAATCCATACTCAGCCATGGTCGCAAAAACAATCTCAATTCCTCGACCGTACTCCTCCATGTAATCCATATCCCTCATGATATTTGCAATGAGAACGTTACGGCTAAACTGTGACTCTTTAATGTTTTCAATTGTCACACCTGGGGGTAGATTGCCAGGATTAGATATTTCTATCCTGTTTTCAAAAACTGCAACCTGAGTGTAGGTTTCATTAATACTATAATCACGATGAATTACGGCATTTGCAACAATCTCTCGAATTGCATCGGGCGGATACTCGTATCTTTCAACCCTCTTTGTCCCAACTATCTTCGCGCTTAAAGATATGTTTTTAAGTATAAACGCCTGCATGCTCTCAATTTGTTCATCCAGGCTACCTTCCAATTCAATCTTATCCACGATAGGAGATGCAGAAGTATTACCTTTATACCGAATACAGCGAATAATAAAACGTTTGAAATCTTTATGCTGCTGTGGAACATTGGAAGAAAATATTAAATATCCTGCATTTGTAGGTGTAAGGACATCATCAACTGAACAGCAAATGCCCACATTTTCTGTGACATGCTTTACAGATCCTACTTGACTCAAAAAACTAGTGTCACGGCCTTTTTTTGTAGCACTTTTCTTTAAGAACTCTTTAATTTTAGGTAAAGACAAATCATTGAAGTTCCCACCAGTAACTGGTAAATGATCGTATTTAAAAGGTGTGGAGTTTCTGATAAACTCTCTAACTTCGTCCGCTGTTAGAACTTTATCGACATTTTTAATTCTTATGCATGCACCATGATGCATTCCCTCAGATTTTCTGTAACAAGGTTTTTTCTCGTCTGCAATTGGCGAAACTATGCAAACTAACAACTTTTTTCCTTTATATTCAACAACTTCAAATCCAGGATCGGTACAATTAACCATATCTTCACGACAGTAGTTGATTAAACCTTCCTGAAAAGTAGCTATGTCTTCAATTCCCACAACTTTAAATGTCTTGTCATTATTTTCTTTAACTCCGTACACAATCAAGCCACCGTCTGGTCGATGAGAGAAAGATGAAATAGATTTCCACACCTGTTTACCAGAAAAACCACCTCTGCCGTCTTTAAATTCTACACATTCAGTTTCAACGCTATTTTGTTCGGCAGAAGCAATGAGTTCCAATATCCTTTCCTTTGTCATAATCAGCAAATCATAACATTTATCACTACATCTGTTGCTCTTGTACAAAACTCGGCAAGAAATTGTACTCACTTTCTATAATACTGGTTCTAACTTCCAGCAATCCTGTGCACAAATAAAGCACACTAAGTATCGGTAGTCAGCGCGGTCATCATGCTATGATTTTCGCATGAGGTCTTATATATTCGCGGTCGCGATCATGATGTTCGTCTTGCCGATCGTAGCGACGGCGCAGGCCGGTGGGCTAGTGCCATGTTCAGGTCCGGATTGCACCACTGAGTCGGTGGTCGGTCTGGTCAATAATCTCATCGACTGGCTCATTTCGGCGCTGGGAGTCATCGCGGTCATCGTGATGGTCTATGCCGGTTTTAAGTTAGTGATGTCGGCCGGAAACGAGGATGAATGGGGTAAGGCGAAGGAATTGTTCCAAAATGTCATCATCGGCATCATATTGATATTGGCCGCTTGGCTCATAATCGACACCGTGTTGAAAGGTCTGACCGGTAAAGGATTGGACGGCTGGACCAAAGAGTTGGCCGCTCCCGTTCCGAATGTGAACAATCCGTCGATCACCGGAAATTCTAATGTCGCCGGCGCAGGCCAGTATACCGACACAGAGGCACGTCAGGCTTTGGCCGCGGCCGGGATAACGGTATGGGAATCGTCTCCAGGTGCCACTAGCCTCGCCAATATCAATCAGGCCACGATAAACGAAGCCGTGAGTCTCAAACAGGCTTGTGGTTGTCAGGTGATAGTGACAGGTGGCACGGAGTCCGGAGTTCACGCGAGCGGACAATATAGTCACTCTTCAGGTTATAAGATAGATCTCGACGATACATCCGGTCTCAATAATTACATCACGAGCAACTATACCTATGTGGGACCACGAAGCGGTGACGGAGCTCTGATGTATCGCTCATCCGATGGCAAGAAAATATACGCTAAGGAAGGGGACCATTGGGACGTGTTGGTGCAGTAAATTCGTTAAAAACGAATTTCGAAATGGTATTATGTAGCATATATTCATGCTACGAAAATGAAACAGATAAAGAAGCAAGAAGCGTTTAATTTAAGAAAAAGTGGTTATTCCTTGAGAGAGATTAGTAAAATGTTAAATATCTCTCAAAGTACAGCCTCTGTCTGGCTCAGAGGTTTGAGGTTGCCCCCTTCTGCGATCAAAGAATTGGCAAGGAAGACAGAAAATGGCAGGAGACAAGCTTCGATCGCTAGAAGGGATGAAACGCGCAAGGCCCTAGCAAGCGCAGCGACACTGGCGCAGGAAACGAAAAAAAGGGCAAAATATGACAGGGCTGATCTGAAGATAATGTGCGCCATGATCTATCGGTGTGAAGGTTCAAAAACCATGAACGATAGCGCGCTAGTGTTTACGAATTCAGATCCAGAATTAATATCGTTTTTTCTTAGATTGTTCAGAAAAACCTTTAAAGTAAATGAGGAAAGGTTCCGGGTTTTAGTCCATTTACATGACTATCATGACCA
This sequence comes from Patescibacteria group bacterium UBA918, assembly GCA_002293845.1. GTDB lineage: Bacteria > Patescibacteriota > Minisyncoccia > Phycocordibacterales > UBA918 > OLB19. The sequence goes on from DBEA01000010.1 coordinate 3,082, forward strand.
AGAAACACAGTTGCGTTTTTGGTCCAAAGTCACTAATATACAACGGTCGCAGTTTTTAAGGCCTTATAAGAAAAGTAATACCGGCAAGCATAAGAGGTCGAATTACGAAGGGTGTGTTTCATTGCGCTATCACGATGTGAGGATAGCCAGAGAAATACAGGCCTTGGCCAGAATTGTGATGAAATCGGGCCTATAGTTTAATGGTAAAACAGCCGCCTCCAAAGCGGCCGTTCCCTGTTCGAGTCAGGGTGGGCCCGCACTATTTACGCTCCAGAAAAGCGCTGACTTCAACAGTGATTTTATTGTCGCCGCGATGAAACCATCTGATCTCTCGATCACGTCTCAGCCAGGACATTTGGCGTTTAGAAAACTGCCGGCTCTTTATGGTCAGTTCTTCGATCATTTCATTCAAGGGCATGAGGCCGCGAAGATAACGAGAAAGATAACGATACTCAAGGCCAAATTTTTCAAGCCTCTCATGAGTGACCCCCTTCTTCAGTAGTCGCCTCACTTCCTCTGCCATGCCTGCGTCTAGTCGTTCCAGAATTCTAGTTTTCAATACTTCACCGTGAGTCTCCATATCTACCATTAATCCGATGGTGAGAATCGCGTATGGACATTCTTTAACCTCTGTCTCCGGGACGCGGCCGAGTGAACGAGCGATCTCAATGGCGCGGATCAGTCGGCGCGGATTTTCTTTTTCTATAGACTGGGCTCTTGCCGGATCTAGTTTTTCTAATATCTCGAACAATTCGGCGGCACTTTTTTCTTCGAGTTCGGCGCGCAGTTCCTCGTCGGGCTCAACGTCAGGTAACGACGTTTTGCCTAAGAGAGCATCGATGTAGAAAAAGGTGCCGCCGCAAATTATCGGTAATTTTCCTCGCGCGATGATGTCGTCGATGGCGAGTAGCGCATCGCGCTTGAAGTCGGCGGCGGTATACACCTCTTTCGGATCGGCGACGTCGAGCAGGTGATGCGGCACACCGTCCGTTTCTTTCGGCGTCACTTTGGCCGAGCCGATATCGAGGCCACGATATACTTGCCTTGAGTCGGCCGATATCACCTCGCCATCGAACTTTTTCGCCAATTCGATCGCCAATCCGGTCTTTCCGGAAGCGGTCGGTCCGACGATGACTATGATCTTAGATTTGGTCACAAGGGGGAATATACCCCTATGCTGACTTTTTGTATAGGCTAAGTCGATTTAATTGTACTCAACATATTTGCTCGTTCTCTTTTTTCAAACTTATCTCGGCGATAAATCTATTTACGTCACGAGATAACCTCACCGTGTATTTAGGGCGGCTGCTTTTTTGGCTCGCGCTATAAATTTTTGGTTGATAGCCGAGTATTTCCATCATACTCTTCACATCCGTGGCCAGATCTAAAATATTATTGGTAAAATTCACCATCTTGTAACCGCGGTCTGAATAGACACTCCCATCTGTCTGTATTAATCCACGAAGGCAAGCTGAGATGTACATATTGTCGCGAAATATCCAACCAGGTACTCTGACGTTCTGTTTAAATTTTGAGCCCTTACCCACTTTCCACGGCATATAGATATCTAGTGCGTTTGAATACACACTAATGTTGAAATAGGTATCGCGGGGACCGTTTACTTTACTGACTTTATTTTTGGGAAATAGTAAGTTAAGGGCAATACATATATCGTTTTCTATGCCTGGATAGGCCGCGTCACATGTTATTCGAAGACGTGTGGCACGTTTATTGGGTCTGGATAAATTACCATCGCCCATAGCGACTCCAATGATATATGCCAAATTTACTTTGGCAGCCATTAGCATGCCTAGATTATACCCTGGTTGTGCTTCAAAATTGTGCCGCGGGAGAGACTTGAACTCTCATGACTGTTTAGGTCGATGGGTTTTGAATCCATTGCGTCTACCATTCCGCCACCGCGGCAAGCAAGAGGAGTTTAGCAGAAATATCGCCTATCCACAAAGCCCTTTTTCCTTATGATACAATCTAATAAATCACGAAAAAGGTGACGTTTTTGGGCGAGTGATTTTTCCATTTTGAGATTTCAATTTTAAATTTTCCTATGTCTTTTCAAGGCGATTCCATCTTCTGGGTAGAACTCGACAAGATCGTACCGAACCCGTTCCAGCCACGCCGAGAATTCGACGAGGCAAAGCTAAAAGAACTGGCCGAATCGATACGCATGTATGGCGTCCTACAGCCTCTCACCGTCACTCGCCGCGAGCGTTCGCGTGACGACGGTACTTTTTTTAGCGAGTACGAACTTATCGCCGGCGAACGGCGTTTGCGCGCCTCCAAGATAGCAGGATTGTCTCAGGTGCCGGTCATTATCCGCCAGGGAGAACAGACCGAGCAGGAAAAACTCGAGTTAGCCATCATCGAGAACCTGCAACGCGAGGATCTCAATGCCGTCGATCGCGCGATGGCGTTCCAGCAACTGAATCAGATGTTCAATTTGAATCACGTGCAGATCGCCGCCAAGATGGGCAGGAGCCGCGAATATGTGTCGAACACACTCAGACTTTTGGCTTTGCCCGAGACCATCTTGAACTCTTTACGTCGCGGCGAGATCAGCGAAGGACATGCCCGCGCGCTCTTGATGCTCGCCGACCGACCGCAAGAACAGGACGTCTTATATCGCGAGATCTTGCTCAAGAAGATCTCGGTGCGCGAGACCGAACGTATCTCTCGCAAGATCGCCACCGAGAGAGTACGTAAACATCAGTGGCGCGACACGGATCCGACTTTGATCGAGATCGAAAAGAAGTTCACCGAGAGTCTGGGTACGCGCGTCCAGATCAAAAAGACCGAGTTCGGCGGCACTGTCAGCATCGACTATTTCGACCCTTCCGAATTGCAAAAGTTGCTTTCACTGCTCGATAAGCCGTCCGGCGTCGTCGTGACCCCCGGCTCTCTCGAAACCAGCGATACCGTGAGCGACACTTTGAAGGAGGAAGCGGCCGAAGCCAACGAGGTGATCGCTAAGCTCGAGGAGAATACGCCGCTCGAAGCGGCGTCGTCGGGGCCCTTGCCGCCGGCGCTCGATACCCTGGTCACGCCTCCGGAGGTAGATACATTAGTGACACCGCCACAAGTTAGGCCTAGAGAGGATATAGTCGTTGAAACTTCGAGGGAGTTACTGAACAAGATCAGTGAGTCTAGAAAGGAGAATGACGAAAGCGACATGTATTCCATAAAAAACTTCAACGTTTAAGAGAAATGAAAAGCGGGCCCAGGCCCGCTTTTCATTTCTCCAATTCCGCGCGGATGTGTCGTCGGGCCATGGTGGTCTTGGCCGATTCCAGCCACTTGCGCGTCGGTTTTGCGTTCTTCTTGGTCACTATCTCCACAATGTCGCCATTCTTTAGTTCGGTGTCTAGCGTGACGAGTTTGTTGTTCACTTTGGCTCCCGAGATCTGATTGCCGACCTCCGAGTGGATGGCGTAGGCGAAGTCTATCGACGTGGCTCCGACCGGCAGGTCTACCACATCACCGATCGGGGTGAATACGAAGATGCGATGCGTGAAAAAATCGTTCCGCATATCCTCGACGAACTCCGCTCCGGAATCCGGCGCGGAATACATTTCGCCGATCTGGCTGATCCATAGCGGGATCTTCATTTTGGCCGGCGCGTCTTTAGCTACGGCCTCGGTCTTGCCGCTACCGCGTCGGGAGAAAGGGCGGAACAGACTCGGTATGAGCTGAGCGAACCAGTTTTCCGAACGGTTCTGCGATTGGCCGCTCTGGGAGTTTTTGTAGATGATGTGCGAAGCGATGCCGTACTCCGCTTCCTGATTCATCTTTTCGGTGCGGATCTGAATCTCGAGGATGTTGCCGCTACTGGTAGCTACGGTAGTGTGGATCGATTGGTAACCGTTGGGTTTCGGGAAGGCGATGTAGTCTTTGACGCGTTGCGGCAACGGCCGCCACATGTCGTGAATCACTCCGAGCACTTTGTAACAATCCTCCATATTGCCCAAGACCACGCGCATAGCTAAGAGATCGTACACCTGGTCGATGTCCCAGCTCTTGCGCTTCAACTTTTGATAGAGGCTATATAGACCTTTGACGCGATAAGAAGTATTGAAATTACGGATACCCGCCTCGGCCAGTTTCTTTTGTAAGGCCTTCCGCTCGCGCTCTAGACGCTCCTCGTACTTGCCGATCTTGTTCTTCAAAAGCTCCAGCACTCGTTTGTGCTCCTCGGGATAGACGTAGGGGAAGGCCAAGTCTTCGAGTTCTTTGCGGATACGGCCCATGCCGAGGCGGTGAGCCACTGGCACGTATATCTCCAAGGTTTCCCTGGCGATGCGCAGACGCTTCTTCTCCGGCACATGCATGAGGGTCGTCATATTGTGGAGTCGGTCCACCAGCTTGATGATCAACACACGAATGTCCTGGCTCGTCGCTACGAACAATTTGCGCAACGATTCGTTGTGTCGATCGCTGCCGTAGTACCTGACAGAAGAGAGTTTGGTCACTCCCTCCACCAGGAATAAGATCTCCTCGCCGAAATCGCGACGGATATCCTCTTCGGTGATGTCCGTGTCTTCAATGGTGTCGTGAAGTAGCGCGGCGGCTACCGTGCGCGCACCCATACCCATCTCAGCGAGGCGGAGGGCCACTGCCGTGACGTGAGTCATATAGGGCTCGCCGGAATAGCGAGTATGGTCAGCGTGCGCCCTGGCGGCCACGTCGTAGGCTTTGGTGACGAGCGCCTCGTCCTCCTTGGTCGGAGAAGAAAGGTGGCCCACAATATCCTTGACGGAGATCATTCGTTCAGTATAAAGCGCAAAGGCGAAAGTGGAAAGTGATTCTCGCTTTGACACGATCCGCTAATTGCTCTAGGCTATGTTTTTGGAGAGTAGAGGAGAGGGGAATGAAAGAGCCACAGAAGCCGCCGAAACCCCAGATTTGTTCGATATGCGGGTATCGTGTCGCAGTACCTTGCGACACGGGGAAAAAAGGGTATTGCCCCCAGCTTCGTCAACCTGCACTCAAGTCGGCGAAATAAGAATGACGAAACGGCGCGAGCTCTGCTCGCGCCGTCGTTCGTTACTTCATGAGCGCTACAGCTTCCTCCACCGTCATTTTCTCGACGTCAGTGTCTGATGGAAGCATGATCCGTTTGAAACCGCGTTTGAAATATCGTCCCGACTTTGATTCGTATACGCTGATCATCTTCTTGGTCTTCGGGTGCGGACCGACGTCGCGTACCAAGGTTTCCCCCTTTCGGGTGCCCTTTGGTTTTTTCAATATCTCCAGAGCGCGATCAAAAGTGATGGTGTAGGGATCGTCGCCGTCTTTAGGTTTGAGGGAACGGAAGTCGCCGGCGTGACCGATGTAAGGACCGAACCGGCCGACGTTGGCGATCACTGGTTCTCCGGTTTCCGGGTGCTGGCCCAACTCCCGCGGCAAGGTTAGATAGGTGAGCGCTTCCTCCAAGGTGACATCTTCTGGCTTTTTGCCTTTAGGTAAAGAGGCGCGCCGCGGCTTGGGCGCTTTTTTGCCTGCCCGTACCGCTTTGCCGGTTTTCGGGTCTTTCTTGTCGGGCGTCTCGCCTTGCTGAACGTAAGGCCCGAATCGACCGTTTAGAACGTAGATCGATTCTCCCGTGTCCGGATGTCGGCCGATAGGTTCTTCGGCTTTCACTTCCGAACCGTCGATCAATCTAGAGCCGGTACATTCGGGGAAGTCGACGCATGATAGGAACTTGCCGCTCTTGCCCAACTTGATCACCATCGGCTTGCCGCAGATCGGACAGGGGAATTCCGCCGGGGCCGCACCCAGGTTGGTCTGCTTTTCTATGTCTTCCTTACTGGCCAAGTCCTTGAGGAACGGTCCATAAAAATCGCTCAGAGTCTTAACGTAAGTACGTTTGCCCTCCGCGATCTCGTCGAGTTCGTCCTCCATCTCGCTGGTGAAAGTGTCGGAGATGTAGGTGGGGAAATGGGTTTCGAGGAAAGTCGAGACGACGTCGCCGGTGTCGGTCGGGATGAGAGTGCGACCTTGTTTCTCCACATAACCGCGCTGGTTCAGCGTCTCCATGATGGAGGCATAAGTGGAGGGTCGGCCGATGCCGCGCTTCTCGAGTTCTTTGATCAGTCCGGCTTCGGTGTAGCGGTTCGGCGGCTCGGTGGCTTTCTCTTCGATCTTCACTTCGGCGACTCGGGCAGTATCTCCGATCTTGACCGGCGGCACCTCGGTGTCCTCGCCGCGCGCGGCCAGGTCGACTTTGAGCCAACCGTCGAAAGTGACACGAGAGCCGTTCACCGCGAAGTCCGGTATTGTTTCTTTAGAGTCTTTCAAATTGATTGTGATCTTGGTGCGCAATACGAGAGCGTCGGCCATCTGCGAGGACATGGTTCGCCGCCAAATGAGATCGTATAACGCCTGCTCGTCACCGGTATGTCCGGCGCTTTTCACGTTGGCGTTCGTAGGGCGGATGGCTTCGTGCGCTTCCTGCGCCGACTTACTCTTGGTTTTGTAGACACGCGGTTGAACATATTTCTCGCCATGTTCTTTGTGAAGGATAGCCAAGATCTGTGACAGCGCCGCCTTGCTCATATTGGTCGAGTCGGTGCGCATGTAGGTGATGAAACCGTTTTCGTATAGTTTTTGCGCGGCCCGCATGGTGCGCGAGGGAGAAAAGCCGAGTCGTGTCGAAGCGGTCTGTTGCAGGGTCGAGGTGGTGAACGGCGCGCGAGGCGAACGTTTCTGTGACGCCTCCTTCATATCCTTCACTTCCCATGAGTTGGACTCGCCGATCTTTTTGATTCGATCCGCTTCCGAGTGCTCCTTAGGTGTTTCGACGCAGGTAAATGGCACGTCCTTGTGGTCTCCAAGTGTTGTAGGTGCCGTCAAGACGAAATATTTCTCCGGCACGAAGGCGCGAATCTCGCGCTCGCGCTCCATGATGATGCGGAGAGCCGGCGACTGCACGCGGCCGGCCGAGAGTCCGTAACGAACCTTTTTCCAAATAAGACCCGACAGATCGTAGCCGACCAGACGATCGAGCACACGCCGCGCCTCCTGCGCCTCTTTGAGATTCATATCGATCGCTCGCGGATGCTGCAAAGCTTCCTTTACGGCATCTTCGGTGATCTCATGAAAGACGATGCGTTTTAGTTTCTTGTTAGAGCCTTTGATGAGTTCGGCCACGTGCCAGGCGATAGCTTCTCCCTCTCGGTCGGGGTCGGAGGCGAGTAGCACGGCATCGGCCTTTTTAGCAGCGGCTTTGAGATCGCTGATCACTTTTTCCTTCCCGGGGGAGACGATATAACGCGGCACGAAACCGCCGTCGATATCGACAGCGTCCTTGTTGGACTTCGGGAGGTCGCGCACGTGTCCGACCGAAGACTTCACCATATACCCGGAACCCAGGTATTTGGCGATGGTCTTGGCTTTCGAGGGCGACTCGACTATGACCAGAGTACTCATATATATAATGATCGTGCCCTACACAAATACCACAGAATCTCGGAAGGTGAAAATATCAACCAAGTTTTCGGTACATCCCGCCGTCCTCTTTGATGAGGCCGTTCATCTCCATACGCATCAAAATAATAGCGACCGACTCGGTCGGAAGCTCTGAGCGGCGGATCAAAAGATCGCGTTCTTGCGGTTCGGAAAGCAGGTTGATGATGGTCTGTTCTTCGAGCGACAAAAGGGGAGTGAAACTCGGCGCGCGGTCGTCTTTGATCTCGATCCCGAGCGTGTCGAGAATATCGGCCGCTTCGGTGACCGGCCGCGCGCCGAGTTTCATAAACTGATGCGTACCTTTGGAATTGTCCGAAAAGATGCTCCCGGGCACCACCAGGAGTTCACGATTATAGTCGACGGCGAGACGAGCGGTGATCAGGGAACCGCTTTTTTCGCCGGCTTCGATTATGAGCGTAGCTTGCGATATTCCCGCCACCAATCGGTTACGCTCCGGAAATGACCAGGTGATGGCCTTGAAATCGGGATCGTATTCGGAGAGTAGCCCGCCGCCTTCTTCGAGTATTTTGTGCGCCAATCGCAAGTGAGCGCGGGGATAGATGACGCCGTCACTTAAACCGCCGCCGGGAATGGCCAGTGTGTATAGACCGTTATCGATAGCCGTTTGATGCGCCAGCGAATCGATACCGAGTGCGAGGCCGGATACTATTCCTATATTATGTCCGCGTAGTCCGGAGATGAGGTGGTCGACGACTTGCTTGCCATAGTTGGTGTATTTGCGCGAACCGACGACCGACAACAGCTTCATTTTCGGGTCGGGCAGCACGCCGCGATAATTTAGCCGCTTCGGTGGTTGGGGAATTTCAAAAAGGGCTCGGGGAAAATCACTTTTTGCTAGTTCATCGACGGGGAAGTCCATTCCTTACATTCTAACATCTAATACTTGACAAAAATCTTGATTTGTGTATAATAGAAGTTGTACCACACACCTACGGCATAGAGTGTGGTATGACCAGGGCGCTTGAGGCGCTCCATTGCTAGGGGTCGGTTTTTAATTTGAGGGGAGACAGTGCCGACAATGTCTCCCCGTTTCAAGTCTGCGTTAGGTAATCGCAGGCTTTTTCTTTTGTCTAAAATCTCGCTTTGCGCTATTGTATAATCCAAGTTAGCTGTGGGCGGCCCGTAGGGCCGCCCACCGCTACCACTTTAATTCCTATTTGTTAGCGCATGCTCGACATCAAATTCATCCGCGAGAATCTGGACATCGTCAAAATGGCGGCCACTAAAAAGAAGATCAAGATCGACCTTGATCGCCTGGTCGCGGTGGACGATTCGCGTCGCGAAATTATGACGAGACTCGAATCTCGCAAGGCCGAGCAAAACATGGCCAGTAAGCGTATCGCGGCGGAGTCTGAGCCGGGCAAGCGCGCTGTTTTCATCGGCGACATGCAGAAGCTAAAGACCGAGATCCAAGCGGATGAGGAGGCGCTCAAACCGATCATGGAAGAGTGGCAGGTATTGATGCTTCAGGTGCCGCAGGTGCCCGACATGACCGTGCCAGACGGCGATAGCGACGCCGATAATGTCGAGGTGAAAAGCTGGGGCGATACCACGCACTTCGATTTCGCGCCGCAGACCCACATCGATCTGATGCAGAAGCTCGGCATGGTGGATTTCGACCGCGGCACCAAAGTGCACGGCTTCCGTGGCTACTACCTCATTAACGACGGCGCCCTTTTGTCTTGGGCCATTTGGAATTACGCCAACGAATTCTTCCTCAAGAAGGGGTTCAGTCCGATGTTGCCGCCGACCATCGTGCGTAAGGCGAACCTATACGGCACCGGACACTTACCGAACGACGCCGAAGACGTTTACCATACGCAAGATGACGATTATCTCATCGGTACCAGCGAGGTGTCGACCATGGGCTATTACACCGACGACATCCTCGAGAAGTCGCAGTTGCCGATCAAGCACCTTTCTTTCTCTCCTTGCTATCGCCGCGAAGCCGGCAGTCACGGCAAAGACGTCAAAGGTCTCATCCGCGTCCACGAATTCTACAAAGTGGAGCAGGTGGTCTTGTGCGAGGCCAGCCACGAAGAGTCGGTTAAGTGGCACGAGTGGATCAATCGCAATACCGAAGAGTTTATCGAGACTCTCGGTATCCCATATCACACCGTGCTCAACTGCGGCGGAGATATCGGTCAGGGCCAGGTCAAGAAGTACGACATCGAACTTTGGGTGCCGATGGAACAAAAGTATCGCGAGATCAGCTCGGCTTCCTACTTCCATGATTTTCAAACGCGTCGTTTCAACATCCGTTATCGTGACGAAGACCCTAACGCGCCTGAGGGCGCGCGGGCCGGAGGAAAACTGCGCTACGCTCACTCCCTAAACTGCACCGCCATTCCGACCCCACGCATCCTGGTTTCGTTGGTGGAGAATTTTCAGCAAGCCGATGGTAGCGTGAAGATCCCTGAACCGCTCCAGAAATACATGGGCAAGGCCGTTATCTCTAAGGCATCTTAGGTAACCTCCGAAAACCCGATCCCCGGCCGTGATAATATGGCCATGATGTTCGGTCGCAAGAAAAGATCGAGACGCAATACTCGTAAATATCGCGGTTCTTTGCCGACGCAGTTTTGGGTAGGCATGATCTTGTGCGTCGTCTCTATCCTGATCCTTGGTACGGTGTGGTTCGTTACCAGACTCGAATCTTTGACCATCGCCGACGTGCGCGTGTTCGGCGGTGAGACGATCGATCGCGAAGCGGTCAGGAAAACTGTGACGGCAGAACTCGAAGGCGAATACTATCGTTTGGTGCCGCGGCGCTTCCTCTGGACCTATCCCGAGGAGGCAGTGCGCGCCAAGGTGAGCGCCTGGCAACGTGTGAGCGGGGTTAGCCTAGCTATTTCGGAGGACGACACACTGGACGTTTATCTGGAAGAGTATCTGCCGTACGCGCTTTGGTGCGTTGACGAGTTGAGTGTCGTGCTCTCCCATCCTTGTGTCTTTCTGGATATTTCCGGCCGGGCTTTCTCGGTGGCGCCACCGCTTATCGGTACCGCCTTGTTGCGCTATCACAACGGTAAGACACCAACGCTCGGGGAGACGCCGTTTTTGGCCGAACTACTAAGAGATACCGATCGTTTCGTGTCGGAGCTAAGAGCGCGTTTCGGTTTCGACGTGGCGGTGGTGGAATCGGTCGGCCAAGACGAAGTGTCTTACTATTTGCGCGGCGGCGGTATCTTAAAGACGACTCTGCGTCGATCGGTCGAAGACACTCTAGACGACCTCACCGTCATTTTGGCCTCTAAACAATTCGAACATATCCGTCCTGGTAACTTCGCTTACGTCGATCTGCGTTTCGGCGACAAAGTGTTCGTCAACGAACAGGGAGGTCTGGAGGACGAACAGTTAAACGCCGCCTCGGAAGGTGAGGCGGCGTTCTAGATACAGGGCCAGCAAATCATTTGCTGACCAGGGTTTGCTCGACCTTGGCGATCTGGTTCTTCTTGATGGTTTCGGCCACGTCGCGACCGGAACTCCAGGCAAAGAACCAGATGAAGGCTATGAGTAGTACCCAGTCGATCAGGTTCACCTGATCTTTGTCGTAACTGTCTTTTGACTCGTTTGCCATCGGAACCTCCTTTGGTGGCTATATAATTTAGCCATTATTTTCAACATTTTGCAAGTCGTGTTAGTCTGAGCCGGTGAATTTTTGGAAAGACCTGCCAAAACCCATATTCGTTTTAGCGCCGATGGCGGACGTCACTGACGCGGCTTTTCGACGGATGATCGCCAAGTATTCCAGACACGCGCGGGCTGACGGCAGCGCAGGCGGACCGGATGTTTTTTGGACCGAGTTCGTCTCCGCCGACGGCTTGGCCCGGGCGACCGACGAAGGAAAAGCCAAACTCATGGCCGACCTTATCTATAGTGAAGAAGAGCGGCCGATAGTGGCGCAGTTATTCAGTTCGAACGAAGAATATATGGAGCAAGCCGCCGCACTGTGTCGCGAACTAGGCTTCGACGGCATCGATATCAACATGGGCTGTCCGGACCGTTCGATCGAAAAGCAGGGTTGTGGCGCGGCCATGATCAAGAATCCGGCGAAAGCTCGTGCCATCATTCGAGCCGCGAAGCGCGGCGCCGGTCCTTTGCCGGTGTCGGTCAAAACTCGCGTCGGTTACAACAAGGACGAACTTGAAACATGGTTGCCGGAGATCTTGGCCGAGAATCCGGCCGTGGTCACGGTGCACGCGCGTACTCGGAAAGACATGTCAAAAGTGCCGGCCAGGTGGGAGAGAGTGACACGCGCGGCCCTGATCCGTAATGAACTCAAGAGTGATACTTTAATTTTTGGCAACGGCGACGCCTTGTCGCTTGAAGACGCGAAACAGAAAGCGGAGCTTGCCGGCGCCGACGGCGTGATGTTGGGAAGGGCCATTTTCGGCAATCCTTGGCTTTTCCATCCACACAAGGACCTGTCGAACGTGTCTCTGGAAGAGAGGTTCAGTGTTCTTGTCGAGCATACCAAGCTCTTCGAGGAGCTACTGCCGCACAAGAGTTTCGCTATCATGAAGAAGCATTACAAGGCGTACGTGCACGGCTTTCCCGGCGCGGCCGAGCTCCGGGCCGAGCTGATGGAAGCCAAGGATGCGCGCGAGGTGGAGGTCATCGTTACTGAATATCTTCACCCCAGTGTTAATAAGTGGTGGAGGTTTTGGCGTTAGGCCTTATACTTAAAGCATGACCGAAATTTTGCAAGCGAACGTTTTCTTCTTCATCACGGCCATGTCTGTGGTGGTGTTCACGATCTTCTTATGCGTGGCGATGTATCTCGTCATCAGGATATTGCGTTCCGTGCGTAATATCACCGAGCGGATCGAGTCTGGAAGTGAGACCATCGCCGAGGACATCAAGCAGCTTCGTGCCTACGTGGCTCAGGGCAGTTTGATATCGCAGATCGTCGGTCTCTTCGTTAAAAGTAAGCGCTCGCGCACACGTGAGTCAGCAGACGAACAGTAATAACCAGAGTTCTGTTCAAAACTACCGCTAGTCTAAAGATTGGCAAAATTTGAGTAGAAATTTTCGAAAACTATTAAGCCATAGACTGCTCTGGTGAAATAGTTTTTGTAAATTTATGCCGAATTTTGGCAATCGACGACAGCGGAACTACCTATAGATGAATATGTTAGAATTAAATTATTAATTAGTGTTAGTTTTGAACTGAACTCTACTTCATATGGCTAAGAATAATTCCAAGAACGACGGCTTGTCAGGTGGCGAGAAGGTAGGCATCGGCGTGGCGCTCACCGCCGCCGCGGTGGCCGCGGCCGGCTCTTACTTCCTGTACGCCAGTCCGAACGCCGCCAAGAACCGCAAGAAGGTCAAAGGCTGGACCTTGAAGGCTAAGGGCGAAGTGCTCGAAGCTCTCGAGAAGGCCGGCAAAATGACCGCCGAAGAATATCAGACGCTTTTGGATGGCGTTGTTGCCGGTTACTCGCAGATGAAGAGTGCGTCGAAGGCAGACGTGAACGAGTTCAAGAAGGAGATGATGGCCAATTGGCAGAAGATCGCTAAGCAGGCCATGGGAGTCAAGAAGGCCGCCAAGAAATCGGCCAAGAAGGCCGCGTCAGCCGCTAAGAAAGCCGCTAAGTAGTCGAGTGTTACGTAAAACGGCCGGCACTGAAAGTGCCGGCCGTTTTCGATTGTCCTGGTAGATTCTAGTTTCCGGATTCTGTATACTAACCCGATGTCAGACACTTTGGCTCTCTATCGTAAGTATCGCCCCGTTTCGTTTGCCGAAGTGCGCGATCAAGAACATATAGTCTCCGTACTCGAAGGAGCCGTGAAAAAGCAGGTCTATCCGCACGCGCTCCTATTTTGTGGCTCGCGTGGGACCGGCAAGACCACGCTAGCGCGCATCTTCGCGCGCGCCATCGGCACGCATGAGACCGACATTTACGAAATAGACGCAGCCTCTAATCGTAAGATCGAACACGTGCGCGATTTGCGCGAGGCGGTGCATACCTTGCCGTATCAATCTGAAAAGAAGGTCTACATCATCGACGAGGTGCACATGCTCACCACCGAGGCCTTCAACGCGCTTTTGAAAACCCTCGAAGAACCACCGGCTCATGTGGTGTTCATTCTAGCCACGACCGAAGAAGACAAGTTGCCGGACACCATCAAATCTCGTTGTCAGATCTTCCGTTTCCGAGCTCCCTCGCGCGCCGTCCTTAAGGAAACGGTTTTAGATATCGCCAAAAAGGAAAAGTTCAAGCTCGATGCCGATGCGGCCGAACTCGTGGCCATCGCCGCGGACGGTTCCTTCCGCGACGCACTCGGCGTCTTACAGAAAGTCATGATCGCATCCGGAGACGCTAAGGTCACGGCCGACGAGGTGGCGGTCATCATCGGCGCGCCAAAAAAGGATCTTTTGATGAAGCTCCTCTTTGCACTGAACGCGAAGAAGGCGGACGATGCCTTGTCCGCGGTGGCCACGGCTTTAAGCTCCTCGGTCGACATGAAGATATTTATGCGTCTTATTTTGGAACGCGTGCGTGCCGTCATGTTGTTGCGCAACCTGCCGGCGCGCCGTGAGGAGATCCTCTCGGCGTTCGGCGAAGACGATGGTGTTCGACTTGAAGAGTTCGCTAAAATAGCCGGGTCGCCGATAAACTCCCGCTTGCTCCTGCGCCTTCTTGAGGCCGCGGACATGTCATCGCGTTCGGAGTTTCCGCATATCGCGCTCGAGATCGCCATCGTCGATCTATGCGAGGAGAAATAGGAGAAAAGACGGTGTTCTTGATCCGCCATGGTGAGACGCGGGCTAACAAAAGCTACCGTCATCAAGGGCCGATGGAACCTTTGACGGAACGCGGGCGCGAGCAGGTGCGCGCCCTGATCGCTTATTTAAGATCGCAAAACATAGACACTCTGATAGCCAGCGACTTCGATCGCGCTCGCGAGACCGCCGATCTGATCGGAAGGGAATTAGGACTCACGTACTCGATCGAGCCGTCGGTCCGCGAATTCATTCGGCCGACGTCGCTTTACGGTCGACATTACTTCTCGCCCTCTTCTCTCCGGTACATCCTCGATCTCTATCAAAATCGTTTGAATCTGTTATGGAACCGCGAAGGAGCGGAGAATCTCGCTCATGTGCGGGGGCGCGTGCGCGACGCCCGGATCATGATCGAATCTTTGCCGGGGAAGCGGGTGGCCGTGGTGTCGCACCGCATCTTCATGACCATGTTCACGGAGACCGTCTGTTACGACCGGCCATTATCGCTATGGAAGTTCTTCTGGGGTTTTGTAGGGCGAAAGAAACTGCCGAACTGCGCCGTACTAGAATTCACTTGTTCGTCGTCCGATAGGGGTGACGTGTGCACCTGGCGACTCGAAAAAACCCTCGTTCCGCCGTATAATGTCACTCGTACTAAAATATAGACCCCTAATCCTTAAACAAAAAACATGCATCAAGGAAATTGGAAGTGTAGCGGTTGCGGCGCCACCATCACCGAATTGCCGTTCGAACCGAGAAGTACCGAAGGATTGAAGTGCCGCGACTGCCACTCCAAGTCTCGCGGCAACGCGCCGCGTCAGAACTCCGACCGTGGCGATCGGCAAATGTTCGAAGGAAACTGGACGTGCGCTGGTTGCGGCGCGGCCATCACCAAGCTGCCGTTTATGCCGAGGGATACCACTAACCTCAAGTGTATCGACTGCTTCAAATCAAGCCGGACATAAGGAAGGGGCGTGCAGGCGCAAGTCATCTAATGGTAGAAAATTTTGCTATTATTAGTGAATGGCGCATATCTCGTGGAGCAAGGGTCACACAAAGGATACTCACCCCTCGGTTCGGAAAATTTCCGAGACGATGAAGAAGAGGAAGGTGGATAATTTTGCCGCATGGCGTGAGCAAGCCAAGAAAAAAGGAAAGTTTAAGTCAGTTTACAAGGCTTTGCCGGAGGGCGGCGACTTAGCCGAGTTGATCGGTGTGATTTTGGGTGACGGTCATATTCAAAAGTTTCCTCGCACCGAAAGGTTGCTGATCTTTTCAAACGCCAACAACCCGGGCTTTGTAAAGCGTTATGCTGATATAGTGGAAAGGTTGTTTGAAAAGAAGCCTTACGTGTACAAGCAAACATCGAAGAACTGTATACGTATTAGTCTGTACGAAAAACATATCAGTCAGCGATTAAAGATCCCTACAGGTGCGAGAGGTAAGTTATATTTCTCGGTTCCGCGTTGGGTTATGCGCGATAAAACCTATGTAAAGCGTTACCTTCGAGGTTTGTATGAGGCAGAAGGAAGTCTATCGTTTCATTCCGCCACGTACACGCATAAATTCATCTTTTCCAATAGAAACGTGTCGCTATTGAAAAATGTCGAAAGATTGCTTAAAGTACTAGGGTTTTCACCCCACTCAAACAAAGAGAGTGTCCAACTGTCCAGAAAGGACGAGGTGAAGAAAGCCGCCCAGTTGCTACGGTTCAGAGTCTACAAATAAATATATTGCCCGGTGGTGTAAAGGTAGCACGCATGGTTCTGGCCCATGAAATCGAGGTTCGATCCCTTGCCGGGCAGCAAATTTGAGCGACGCTTGAAGAGCATCGCTGTAACATCCGGTTGTTTCAAAAAAGTCCCAACTTCGTCCTAGACGGCCAATCGAAGGTATAATGTTCTCATGAAGTACTGGATTAGAAGGTTGTCACATCCATTTCGTGGATTGAAGTATGCGTTTGTCCATGATGACGCTACTCAAATAGAATTTGTCTTCGGCCTAATTGGTTTACCAATTGTCTATCGTCTGTTCGACATATCGGTTAGCGAAATACTGCTACTTACATTTTGCTGGTTTTTTGTGATGGTCACCGAACTACAAAATACGGCCATGGAAATAGCACTGACCAAGATTCATCCAGAACATGACAAGGAAATTGGGCTTAGTAAAGACCTAGCTTCTGGGGCTGTGATATGGGCATCAGTATTTGGGTTGGTCTGTCTCGGTTTCGTGATCCTGAACTAGTTAATCATGGTTCCAACTTCGTCCCAGACGGCCCCCTAGTCTGGACTATGTTTAACCCATACTGTACAGTCTTTTTAGATACGTATTCCGGCCACGGGAATCGTGGTGCTGTAAAGTGAGAGATCTGATGAACATTCTAAGGCGACGGGGAATCGAGAACCCATCTGACCATCTCGTTTCCCCTGTAGGGAAGCGACTGCGCGCTCCGGAAAGCGAGATATTCCGCGCCGCCGATGAGGTGGAGGCCGGGTTTGCCACGCTTCGCTATCTATGAATCCCGAAACGGGCGGTCTGGAAAGGCCGCCCTTTCACTTTATACAAAATCCTCCTTCATCCCGGACGGCCAAGGAGAAACACTGCTATTGCAAAGTTGCGAGGGTGAGTACTATCGCCGTCACTATGCCGAAGAGGCCGATGGTCTTGAAAAAGTAAGACACGGCTTCCGCTCGTTTATTATCGACGAGTAAGGATACTGGTTGGTAAAAGAACAAGAACGCCATCACGGCCGCGGAAAAAACGAATAACGACATAAAGCCGACGCCGTCGATCCAGGTGTCAGGGGTGTCGTGACGGATCGACTCGATAAAGCGCAAAAACACGGACACGGCGCCGATGTAAGCGACCGCCAAACCGGCGTTTAAAAACGGATGCCATTTCATACGCTCATTATAACTCCGTAGAGCCATCGAAGGTTATTGGTCGGGTTGTAATGACAGCCCCAGGAACGCTATAATGGAATTATGAGAGTTTTTGTGTCGGTCGCCCTCGTGGCCCTCCTCGCTTTCTTGACCGTAGCGACGCTCGGTGTCTATCTTTCTTCCGCCGCGCCCGATCACCATGACGCGGGCTGTCCCCTCATGGTCGGACAGGCGACGATCTGTGTCGGCTCGCCGCTAGCGCACCTCGATCACTGGCAGGATGTCTTTGTCGCGGTGATCGTGAATACGTTCGCGCTCTTCGCGATGGTGATTTTGGTGGTTACCGTCTTGCCGTTCAGGCTTCCGGACAAGAGACGCGCGCGCGTCGATTCGCGTCCGCCCGAACCTGACCGTCCGCCTCTCTTTCAAGAACTTTTTTCACAAGGAATACTTCATCCTAAAGCGCCGTAGTGTCGCCGCCGATCTATTATCGATTAACTAATTCTAAATTCATGGAAAGAAACACTATCGTCGTCGGCTTAGTCGCTCTGCTTCTCGGTTTGGGCACCGGTTACCTCGTTTGGAGCACTAGCGTGCCCGCCGAGGATGGCTTCGGACATCGGATGTCCGATGGTTCAATGATGGATCAAGACATCGATCGGCACTTTATCGTTCAGATGATCCCGCATCATGAAGGCGCGATCGCGATGGCCAAGATCGCGCTCGAGCGTTCGAAGCGGCCGGAGATCTTGTCCTTAGCAAACGGCATCATCGAAGCGCAGGAAAAAGAGAACGGCGACATGCGCGCTTGGTACCGCTCTTGGTTCGGTGCCACTCCTCCGGAGGGAGGCATGGGGATGATGCATATGGGCGGGATGGAAGGAGACACGAACGTGCTACAAAACGTGTCTGAAGCGCATTTCGACCGCGAATTCATCGAACAAATGATCCCGCATCATGAGATGGCCATAATGATGGCCGAGATGCTTCGGGCTTCCACCGTCCGCGACGAGATGAAGGAATTGGCGAACAACATCATCACGTCGCAGTCGCGAGAGATCGAGATGATGCGCGGTTGGCTCACTAGTTGGTACGGCCAATAATCTCCTTGGTATATGAAAAATTCATATCTGCTCGTGGGAGCAGGGCTGGCATTCGTGATCGTCATAACGGGCGTCATGCTTTACCTAGAGCCCAAGAAAGATTCTTCAGTCTCAGAGAAAATCTACGTGGCCCTAGAGGGAGATGGCGCGGTCGGTGTGATCGATGGGAATAAAAGCAAGCTCGTGAAGACAATTTCGCTCACCGACGAACGAACCGGCACCATGTACATGCCGCACAACGTGCAGGTATCACTCGACGGGAGTGTCGTATGGGTGACCGCGAATGCGATGGCCGAAATGGAGCACCAAAGCTTCAGATTCCTCAAGACGGCGCAGGCGGACGGAGGTCACGAAGATTCCGAGACGGAAAGCGATCAGCTTATCGCGATAGATCCGAGCACGGATATGATCGTCCGGAGAATCCCGATAGCGATCGGACAGCATCTCGCTCATGTGGTGCAGTCTGCCACCGACTCGGCGGTTTTTGTAGCGGCGCAGGAGACCGACATGATCTACGTGGTCGATGCGGATTCTATGACGCTAGAACGAAGCATTAAGTTGCCGGAAGGTAGCGGCCCGCACGGAATGCGCCTTTCGCCAGATGATCAGACTCTCTACGTCGCCCTCATGAGCGGAGAGGCGCTTGGTATGGTCGACATCAATTCGGGGACAGTCGATAGTCAACCGCTTAATGGCGGTGCCGTGCAAACGGCGGTTACGCCAGACGGTTCGCGAGTCGCCGTTTCGGTGTATGACTCCTTGAGTATTGGAGTATACGATACGGGGAAGAGGTCACTCTCGTATGTAAAGCTCCCCGAGGGATCGCAAGGTCCAGTGCAACTGTACCCGACTAAGGATTCGCGCTTCGTGTACGTGGCCGACCAGGGGACGCTGAATGGGCGCCGTGCGAACGATAAGCTTTTCAAGATCGACCTTGAGACGCTGGCGGTCGCCGAAACGATCGAGGTCGGAAGAGCTCCTCATGGTGTCGCCCTCAATAGAGGCGGTGATAGGGTTTATGTGACCAACCTCGAAGACGGTTCGGTTTCCGTGGTCGACACCGGGGCGGCGCAGGAGATCGCGAGAGTCAAGGTAGGTAAAGAACCGAACGGGGTGAGCGTGTGGAACGGGAGAGAGGATCGATCTTCCGTCGGAGCGCTCGAAGGCGTAAAGATCACCGTATACAAATCGCCGACCTGCGGATGTTGCGGGAACTACGTCGCCGAACTTAGACGACAGGGCGCGGAAATCACCGTGGAGGAGATCTCGGAGGCTGCTCTTACGGAGAAGAAAGCCGCGCTCGGCGTGCGCCCCGAACTGGAAAGTTGTCACACTTCGGTTATGGACGGCTATGTGATCGAGGGGCATGTCCCTGTGGAAGCGATAGCAAAACTACGCGCTGAACGGCCCCCGCTCGCAGGTATCGCATTGCCCGGTATGCCGGCAGGAAGTCCGGGCATGTCCGGAATCAAATCTGAACCCTTTGCCGTGCAAACGCTCGAAGGAGATCTATTCGGGAACTTCTGACTGTTTCGCTGTGTACCAAAAGGCCGCCCGCAGGGCGGCCTTTTGGCGACCATAGCAATCGAAAAATGCTATGATGTCCGTGTGAAGACGATAATTATAATTTTCGCGCTAGTACTTTTGGCTGCCGGCTCTTTCTTTTTGAGTAAAAACGACATAGAAGATATTCCGAGCGAGAACGCCGATCAAAAAGCCGACCAAAAGACGGAAGAATCACCGACCTCTTCTACGGCAACGTCGGTGACTCTCGATCTAAGTGGCCAGAATCTGACCAAGGTTCCTGATTCCGTATTCAAACGAACCGATGTCGAGGAGTTGGATCTTTCACATAATGCTCTCAGTGGAGCTTTGCCGGCCGAAGTGCGCCAGCTGCGAAACTTGCGCGTTCTTGATCTTAGCGACAACGATTTGACCGGCGTGCCGGCCGAGGTCGGACAACTCGCTCGTTTGGAGGTGCTAGATCTGTCGAATAACCCGATTACGGGTCTACCGTACGAGATCGGTAACTTGAAAAACCTGCGCGTGCTCGACCTGCGCGGTACGGATTACGCCGCCGCGGATCTGGAGGTGATCAAAAAAGGTCTGTCGGAAGAAGTAGAGATCAGGACCGACTAAACGGTCGGGACCTCTTCGATCGCGCTGTTTTTATCAGTTCGCGATCGAAGAACTATGCGGTAGAATGTCCACATGAAAACAACATTGATCGCGCTTGTGGCGCTCGTACTAATCGCCGGAGGATATTATTGGTACTCGCAAAACATGATAGGCGAGGAGGTGAAGATAGAAGAGGAAGAGACTCAGATCGAGGACAACTCTCCGACGCAAGGCAAGCTCGATATCAATGCGGTATGCGAAGGCGCGTTGGCTTACATGACTTTCCCGGACGGCGAGAGCGCCGAAGCGTTCGTGGAGGAATGCAAAGCAGGCGAACATCCGGAAGTGATCGAACGCTACAAGGCGGAGATGAATATAGGTAACGATAAGGCTATATAAAGAAAGCTCGGAAACACCGTTCGGCAAAACCAGGCGGTGTTTTGTCGATCGTCCGAACGTCCTACCGGTACCCTGCGAGTAGCGGAAGGCGATGTGGCTATTTTCAAAGACGTACTTTTATGGTCAAGAGATCGTCGGGCGGGGTTTCGGGTGAGGTATTTGTTATACTAGCTTTACTGTGTACGATCGGGGAAATTCGTATGCGCGATTACAGTTTAACGATCATTCCTATGAATAAAATATCCATCACTTCTTACAAAACCGCCGTGTTGGCGTTCGCGACGATCGCTCTTTTCGGGGCGTCTTACGTGTTCGCGGCGAGCACGGTCGTCGTCACCGGCGATACTTCCGCCGGCGAGAATCAGCCGGGCTGGATGTTCAATCGTGACGTCAGTACCGCCACCCCTTACGAGTTCAACGAGAATGCGGCCAGCATCGGCAGCGGCAGCGTCTATGTGCTTCCGATCGGCGCCAATCCGTCTGACAAGTTCATCGCTGAAAACTTCATCAACACGCCGATATCGAACGTCAATTCGATATCGTACGACTTCTTGATCGGCAGCGGCGGCGACGCTTCCGACGAGAACGAATTCTACATGAACGTCTACGCCAACTTCGGCGTTTCGGCGGACGACAAGTTCTATGATTGTCGTTACAACATCGTGCCGACTACGGGCTCGACCGGAGCGTTCACGACCGTCACTTTCGACCCTAATCAGTCGTATCCGGTGACGACCCGCGGCGGCGCCAGCGCTTCGCCATTTCCTTGTCCGGCCAAACCGGCCGATATGGACCTATCGAGCCCCGGCTCGAACATCCGAGCGTTCGCTCTTAACTTAGGCGACACGACCGCGAACGATCAGGGACTCGATGGACACTTCGATAACGTGGTGGTCGACCTCGACGGCGGGGTGACCATCTACGATTTCGAGGCACCGGTCCCCAACCCTGAATCGTTGTCTGATTGCAAGAAGAACGGCTGGAAGAAGTATAAGTTCAAGAATCAGGGACAATGCATCGTGTACGTGACGACCGGCAAAGACAGCCGTAATCCTAATTTTGGCATCAGCTTCGAGCTTTTCGGCAAGACCTACAACGTGAATCCTCTCGGCACGAACATCAAAGAGATCATTTATCGGTAAGCAGACGATGGTAGCGAAAAACCGCCCGGCTTTGCCGGGCGGTTTTTCTCGATGGGGTGCTATTGCTTCGATAGCTTCATCGAAGTGGCGGCCATATAGATGGCAGACAAACCGACCAAAGCGTACACGACTCGTGAGATAGTGGACATGTCGCCGAAGAGGGTAGCTACCAGATCGAGATCCAGTACGCCCACCAATCCCCAGTTCAAGCCTCCTACCACCACTAGGACCAGAGCGACCCAGTCCACGGCGTTGAGCTTATTCATGATTTGTGTGATTTTTCATGTGTAAAAGCGCCTCGACCTTGACACATATGCGCATATACAGTCTATCACCAATGCACATGTTGTGGGTAGCTGAGGGTGTATAAAACTTACAAAGATGTGACACCGGTTAGTTATAGTTATATCAGCGAGTGTCACACAGGTATGATATAGACGACTTGTGTCGCAGTTTGTGGTGGTGTGGCCGTCGACGAGCTTCGGTTGTAAAATATCATCATTGTCCGATGTAGTAACATAGAATATGAAAAACGATATTTTGATGACCACCACTTTCGATGTTCCTGGTCGTGAGATCGCGGAGATTTTGGGTGTGGTCCGAGGCAACACTATCCGCGCGCGTCATATCGGCAGCGACATCGGCGCGGGTCTTAAAAGCCTCGTCGGTGGCGAGATCAAGGGCTACGTCAAAGCTATGACCGAAGCGCGAGAAGAAGCGATGCAAAGGATGGTCGCAGAGGCGGAATCGCTCGGCGCCGATGCTGTGGTGGGGGTACGCCTCACTGGTTCTCAGATAATGGCCGGTGCGGCCGAGATATTGGCGTACGGGACGGCGGTCAAGCTACGCTGATATGAATGATTCGAAATCGGATAAGCGACCGGTTTCGACCTACTTACCTTTTGTCGGACTGGCACTGGGTTTCTTGGCGGTGTCGGTATTCTTTTGGTTCTTTCCTCCCGAGGAGGCGATCGAAATCGTAGGGGTCGAGAATTCCTACTTGGTCCTTTTCCTGTTGGCGTTTTTCTCGGGACTGTTGGCCTTTAGCGGCATACCGTATCATTGGGTACTGATAGCTTTCGCGGTCGGTGGCCTCGAACCCTGGCTTCTCGGTCTGGCGGCTGCGACCGGCGTCATTATCGGTGATTCGACTTCGTATCTGGTCGGCTACTACGGACATCACGTGGTACCCGATAAATTGCGCGGGTCGATAAACAGACTGTCGTCGTTCATGCATCGTCATCCTCGACTGGTGCCCGCATTCTTTTTCGTCTACGGTTCGATCGCTCCGTTTTCTAACGATCTCGTAGGCATCACCACTGGCGTGGCTCGTTATCCTTTCTGGCGGGTGATGTTGCCGCTCGGTTTAGGTAATTTGGTCTTTAATACGACCTTGGCTTATTTCGCCGTCAATGCTTACAGCGTCATCGAAACCTTTTCGGGATGGTTGCCGTAGATTCTGACAGTTGTATACTTGATATCGGTACCTGAAACTAACCACAAATAATCATGAAGACATACTTGATCGGAGCAGGCATCTTAGCAGTCGTGGCAGTAGGCGCATTGGTGTTTTGGTACATCGGCGACGACAAGGAGCTGCCAGTTCCTGCCGAGACCGAGGAAAAAGCATCACCGGACGTCATGGGGGCCACCGATACGTCGCTCGTCGGTACTTCGTGGACCTGGCTCTATACCGAATTAGAAGGTGGAGATAGGATCACCGCCCCTTCCGGTGATCGTTTCGTGCTCGGTTTCGAGTCCGATGGACGCATGTCGAGCATCACCGATTGTAATACCGTCAGTGGCAGTTATGTCGTCGACGGTGATCAAATCTCTTTTGCGCAAATGAGCATGACCAAGATGTTCTGCCAAAACTCCATGGAAAGTGACTATATCGATCAATTGTCATCCGTGGCGTCTTATGTCATTGAGGGTAGCCTCCTCGAGATGAGTCTCAAGGAAGATGGTGGGGTGATGGTCTTTATAAAAGTGCAAGGGAAGTAAGAAGAAGCGTCGTATGAAGAACACCGTCGTCATCGTAGGTTTGACAGCGGCCGCCATCGCTTTGCTGTGGTTTTTGTCGACCAATCCTCTTTCTTCGCTCTTACCGGCCAACATGGATAATGGACGCCCGGCCGATATTTCCAGTATCAAATCGTTTAGAGATTGCGAGCAGGCTGGTTTTCCGGTTCGGGAAAGCTATCCGCGACAGTGCGCCTTGCCCGATGGCCGCGTTTACGCAGAAGAGATCGTGGTCGAGCCGACTTACAAGAATGCCAGCGCGGACATGATCAGGATCGACAACCCGCACCCAGGAGGCGTGGTCGGAAAGGAGTTCGTCGTTACCGGGGACGCGCGTGGTAGTTGGTTTTTCGAGGCCTCTTTCCCTATCGATATAGTCGGGGAGAACGGCAACATCATCGGGGGTTCTTTCGCGACGGCGGAGGGGGAGTGGATGACCACCGATTTCGTGTCTTTTAAATCCGAGATCATCGACTTGCCGTCGGCCTATACCGGACCGGCTTGGTTGGTGCTCAAAAAGGACAATCCATCCGGCCTTCCCGAAAACGACGCCTCCGTGTGGGTGCCGATAGTAGTGGAATACTAGTCGATTCCATAGATTGAAGTCATGAAAGGAAAAACTTTTGGTGCCAGAGTAGTTGAACTGGCCCTAACTATCCCGTGCGGCCGGGTGACGACTTACGGGGATCTGGCTCGTGCCGCCGGCGGCACGCCGATGACCGCACAAAGCGTCTCGGGCATATTGTGGCGCGCCGAAGAAAATGGTGTCAAAGGTATCCCATGGCATCGCATCGTCTACAGTGACGGCCGGGCTTGGTTTGACGAAACGCATCGCGAAGCGCGTTTGGAGTTATACAAAAAAGAGAAAATCAAGATCGACGAAAATGGCAAAGTGGTCGATTTTGACGAGATCCGCTTCTGATATTTTGATCAGTTCGAGACTTTGCCTCGAAATTCCGGTTTTAAAACTACCTGTTAACAGGTAGTTTTAATTTCTACACATAATTAAAACAGGGCCAAACGAACGAAAACATACGGTTAACCGTATGTTTTCGTTCGGATCCGAAATGACAGCGGTATCGTCAGTTGTTTCGAAATTGAAAGTTCGAATCCGTCTTTTTATTTGTAAGGGTCCTTTTGAGCGTAGATGGAGACCGTGCGGCGCTTTCGAGCCTTACCGTGCGAGCGGTGTTTGTGGGAGCGATAGATCTTGTGTACTAGAAATTTATCCGTCAAAAAATCGACGAGCTCTTCTTCGCCATAGGCATGTTCATACACCCCGATCACCGGGTGAATGTAACTACCAGGTTCGTCCGCCGGGTGGTCCTTGATGAGTCGTTCGGTATGTAGGTCGTCATCGCGAAGGAAGGTTTTCAAAAACAGCCATCCGCCCGGGCGCAAGACTCGGTGAATCTCGTCGCGAAGGTGCTCGCGCTCGGCGGCTTTAAGGAAGTGTGAGGTCATCATATCGAGGACGAGGTCCTTGGAAGAGTCGTCGAGCGGAAGATCGCCAGCTATGCTTCTGGCTTCGAAGGAGAGGGGAAGGCCATCTGCGGCTCTCTTGGCCTCGGCGATGGCCGCCGTGGAAATATCAAAACCATTGCCGCGGGCTCCGAGTTCGCGCGCCAAAAAAACGAGATTGCGACCGTTGCCACACCCGAGATCTAACATCTCGGTCTTCTGACCCAGAGGGAACTCGGTTTTTTGCCGTGCCTGCCAGCGCACGAACTTGGCGAGGTCTTCGCTTTCTTCGCTCGAGAGCGCTAAATGCTCGCCGCCGGAAGCGTACTCACTGTCCCAAAAAGCCACGCCGTGGCGCTTCCTTTTCTGCTTTCTGATGAATGGTCTTTTGGCCATATTAGATGGTACAATAGCATGCGTATGCGAATCCCGTTAGAGACCGCGGTCGCGGCTGTGACGGCGCATTAGGGAAGGAATATCCTAATCTTAACAATTTATAATCTTAAGCGGGAAGCGGGCGACCGCGACCTGTCTCTAACGGGATGAAAAAACACTTTTGGAAGGTCGTCGCTTTCGTGGCTCTACTACTCATTGCTGGGTCCTTTATTTATTCACAAAAGGCGAGCGAGCAGGCCAACGAAGGCGTGATTCTAGAGGCTAGGATCAAGGGAAACCCTGAGGCCAAGACGGTTTTGGTGGAGTATAGCGACTTCCAATGTCCGGCTTGTGCCCAGTTCTATCCTGTGGTCAAGGAAATCATCGGGGAACACGGCGACGATCTTAAAGTTGAGTATCGTCACTTTCCGCTCATAAACATCCATCCCCAGGCGGTACCGGCGGCCAAAGCCGCCGAAGCTGCGGGCGTCCAGGGAAAATTCTGGGAAATGCACGACAAGTTGTTTGACAACCAGGCGACTTGGAGTCGTGCTTCTAACCCATCCGCCTACTTCAACCAGTACGCCGAGGAGATCGGCCTCGACGTCGACCAGTTCAAGCGTCATAAGGATTCTTCCATGATAGCCGACGCCATTAATGATAGCTTCAATGAGGCTCGCGATCTGGGATTTACGGGTACCCCCACCTTCATGTTGAACGGGGAGGTGATGGAATTCGACACTTTCGAGGAGTTTAAGAGTCAGATCGAGGCGGCGATCGCGGCCGACCCTTCCTGATTTTCAAAAAGAGCGAATTCGTGGCCTAATGAGCGTCGAGGCCGATAACGTGCTAGCATTTTCGCTTCCAAAGCTATGCCAAAGAAACAACGGAACATCATCGCCTATGTCTCTAAGGTGTCTCCCGACATCATTGCCGACATCCGGACGTGGGAAAAAGAGACCGGTGAGAGGTATCGGATCATGTTGATCGAGAACTCCGCACGGAAGATGACCAAAAGACAGTCTGGTGCTACCTTGGACGGGGTCAATATCGTGCTCTCGGTCGATTTTACCAGCGACTCTGCTCTTCAAGAGGCGCTGGCTCCATACCAAGATCAGCTGTGCGCCATCACTAGCCGTGTGGAATCGTATTTGGCCGATTTCATCAAGATCATACCGTTCGTTCCGTATCTACATACGCCCACGCCTGAATCGCTCCAATGGGCTAGCGACAAGCGCTTGATGCGTCGACATTTTCGAGTGGCAGATTCCTCTATTACTCCTAAATACGCTTTGGTCAAGGATGCTAGCGATACAGAACTCGAACGTGTGGTCGGCCAGATCGGTTTTCCGTTGATACTCAAGCCTACCAACTTAGCCCAGAGTCTGTTGGTGAACGTTTGTCATCATCAGGATGAATTGCGTAAGGTGGCGAAAGAGGTATTCAGAGAGATAGAAAAGATCTACGCTGAAAATGGCCGGACCGAGCGCCCGCGCGTGCTAGCCGAGCAATACATGGAAGGTTTGCAGTATTCGATCGATGCCTATGTGTCCGCTCGCGGCAAAGTGACCTGTTGTCCTTTAGTTCGCCAGAAGACCGGACACGACATCGGCCGCGACGATTTTTTCGGATATCTGCAGTCGACTCCGACCGCGCTATCGTCGGCCACGGTGAAAAAAGCCGAGGAGGTGGTTAAGCGCGGAGTCCATGCCCTAGGTCTTCGTAACACTACTGTCCACGTCGAATTGATGCGCATCGACAATACTTGGAAGATCATTGAGATCGGCGCGCGCATCGGAGGATTCCGACCGCAGCTCCACCGTCTTTCTTGTGGCATCAATCACGGCATGAACGATGTGCTGGTCCGTATGGGACGCCAACCGGTCGTGCCGCGCCGCTGCCGCCGCTTCGCGGCGGCGATGAAATACTATGCCAAGGAAGAGGGTGAGATCGTCAGTATTTTGGGACTTAAGAAGATCGAGAAACTAACTTCCTTCCACAAGATAGAGATGCGCAAGAAGCGCGGCGACCGGAGCGTTTTCGCTAAAAACGGCGGCGGCGCTATTTTCGTGCTGTATTTAGTGAACGATTCTCGTTCGGACTTGTTGGCAGATATTAGACGAGTTGAGGAGGCGGTACGGGTAAGAGTGGCATGATGTCAGTATGAAGATCGCGATAATGACCTCACGTGTGATAGAGGAGATCAAGGGACTCACTGAAGAGTTGCGGACCCGCGGACACGAGGTAACGCTTTGGCCGCTTGATCAAATCAAACCAGAAATGTTCGTCGACGGATCGCTAGCTACTGAGCTGTCTCGGTTCGATCTTGTTTATTATCGTTCAGGATTTTCCGATGCCGGAGCCTTCGAACTGGGTCGGTTACTAGAAAAGACGCCGGGTCGTCTGATCAATAGAGCCGTCTTTAGACCGCTCACATCCAACAAGATCCATCAAGCCATCGCTTCCATCAAATGCGGCATCGCCATTCCGCCGACTTTTATAGGTCGAAATGTTTCCTTTGATACTTTAAATAAAGAGTTCGGTCTACCTTTTATATTAAAGGCCGCGCACGGTATCCAGGGCGATAAAGTATTTTTGATCCACGATAAAGACACTTATAATAAGCGACTGGATGAGGTATCGAGTGAAGTGATGTTTCAGAAATTCATCCCTAACGGCGGCGACTACAGGGTTTTTGTATTGGGAGGCGAGGTTCATGACATCTTCAAGCGCGTGGCCGCCGAAGGTAATTTCAAAAACAACATGGCCCTTGGCGCACGAGGAGTACGAGTGACCGATGTGACGATGCGTAAGAGGTTGGCGGCGATCGGTACTACCATAGCAAAAAGCATGGAAATCGAGATTGGAGGCATTGATGTCATAGAATCGTCTGAGGATGGACAGTTGTATTTTCTAGAAGTGAATGTCAATCCAGGATGGAGAGGACTCGATTCTACTTTAGGCGGAAACACCGCTGCTACCGTGGCGGATTATTTTGAACGTCTGCTCAAATCATCCAGCACCACATTGCTATAAACTCTCTCCACGTCGAAACCTGCCGCCGGACTAAAAATGTCCATTTGTGGCGCTTTATTGACCTCAAAGACAAGAGGTCCTCTTTCTGTTCTTACTAGATCAACGCCAGCTACCCGCAGTTCGGCCTTCTCGGCAGCCCCGATGCATATCGATTCCTCTTCGGCGGATATGGGTATCTTTTCCGGTTTGCCTCCTTGCGATACGTTGTTGTAAAACCCGTCGGAGCTAGATCGTTTGATAGCCGCGATGATCTTACCATCAAACACGAACACTCGAATATCATGGTCGTTCGGTATATATTCTTGTATGAGCGTAAGCTCCGAGTCTTGTTTTATGTGTGTCTCTAAGCTAGCTTTGTCTTCCACTTTCCACACGTTTTTTCCCTTTGAACCGGTTTTTTTGACTACGACCGGAAATTGCAATCGCTGTTCAATGTAGGTTTTATTTTTTTCGTATGAATGAGGTGTCACGATAAGAGTGTTAGGTACCTTGATGCCATTTAGAGGTAAAGATACCATCATTGTGATCTTGTCTGCCGTCTTATCAGAGACCAGGTTCGCTCCATCGATGAAGATCGGCACCTTCTCTTGTAGTATCCGACCGATCAGATAGGTTCGATAAGTATCTTTGTTGGTTCTCTTTATTAGGTAGGCCGTGTCATTGGTCGGCAAGGGCGCGTTATCATGTATCACGCATACAACAGAGTCCGATTCGTACCCGATCGAAATGATACAATCTCTAGTCAAAACGTTTTCTGTAGATATTTCTTGTTCAGCCGCTAAAGTGCGAAATAGTTCAAAGAAATGAATCGGATCATCGCCATTCATCACAATTATATGCTTGATCATACTTGCGGATTATACCCTCGATTCATTAACAGGCATAATATTGTTATAATACTCAAATGATCCGTACTCGTGATTTCGCCGTGTTTTCGGTCGCGCTGGTGTTTCTACTTTCCGTATTGACGGCCACGGTGGCTTATGATCTTTGGGGAACGTCCGGACAGGTAGCCGCCGTTGTCAAATTCGCCGATAATGCGCCGGTCGAAGGGGCGGTGGCCGACAATAAAGACATCGATCGAGAGGGTAACATCGAAAGGTTGAGATCCAAGATCGCGGCCGGGGAGGGTGACAGCCGAGCCGGGGCGCCGGTATTTACTTCGGTCGACGATATTCCCGCGAATGATACGGTCACGTCGACCGACGACTCTCCGGCCGAATCGGTGATGATCGGCAATACCATGGATGGCGGAGCGCTTTTCAGTGATGGGTTATGGCGCTTCATCGGATTCGGGTCTTATGAACAGATCGGTATGGCCCTAAACGGCACGCCGATCTTCGGCGCGCGCGCTGACAGCATGTCCCTCGACGCTTGCGGAGGTGTCGACGATGGTTCGGGCTATAAACTTTACTTGCAGACGAACAGGGAAGTGGATGCGGCATGCTTCACGCAAGTTCGGTGATGTTTGCAAAAGTGTATAATTTGTGATATAATTATAGAAGCAGTTTTGTTTAAAAACCAGGGAGGCGGGATTGAAAAATCGAATCAAATTCCGGCCTCTAGGGCCGGTGGCGAAGGCCGCCGATTCTGCCATGTATCCGTTCATGCGGATATCGATGGAGTTGAATGGCACGGCCGACGAATCACCACAGATGACTCATTGGTGGAATAATCAAAAACTATCCACCAGCGATGTCGGCCATCTCGACCAGGATCTGGTCGCAAAGGTCAATGGTGACCCTACGGCTTGGAGGTTGCCCGGTGGACTCAGGCATTTCCCCTGGATCGGCTGGCAACGGTATGTGGTGCTGCGGCCGAGAACCTGGGTATACACGTGGTACGTAGGCTGGGTCACGCACGACGTTATCGGTATATCGCGGATCCCCATCGTGGGTCCGGTGAAAACCCTGCGCGGCCCGGAGGAGACGATTTTCTTTGCCGTCGATGCCGCCGGGCAGCAGTTGGCCATCGAAGTGGTCGGTCGAGGGAAGCTCGGAGACGGTAAGTTTCCGACAGTGCCGCTTCATTAAGTTTGGGGGGGCGCGAGCGATCGCGCCCTTTTTGCGTCTGTTATAATTCAGATCAATGTCAGACAAAAAATTTCCGAACGGATTTTATTGGGGTGCCGCCACGGCCAGTTACCAAGTCGAAGGTGGCATAGAGAATACCGATTGGGCCAAGGCGGCCAGAGAAGGTCGGGTGCCGGCCTGTGGACGCGCTTGCGATCATTATCATCGCTACGAGGCTGATTTCGATATTGCCAAGGAACTAGGCCACAATGCACATCGGCTTTCGGTCGAGTGGGCGCGCATCGAGCCGGAAGAAGGTAGGTTCGATGAGGTGGCGATAGAACACTATCGAGAGGTACTCAATGCCCTACACACACGTGGTATCACGCCGTTCATCACCATCTGGCACTTCACTTTGCCACTATGGTTTTCGGAAACCGGCGGTTTCGAGCGTAAAGATTCACCGGAGATATTCGCCCGCTACTCTGCTTATGTGGTAGAGAAATTAGGTGATTTGTGTGTCAGCTACTCAACTATCAACGAAGCCCTACCGTTTACTTCCAATGGTTGGCGACGTGGTACCTGGCCTCCTTTCAAGAAGTGGCCGGGAATAGATAGAGTAGGCGTACCTACTTACAGTAACTTTCACAAGATGGAAGAAAAAGTGGGTATTGTAAATATATTCAAGTACTTCCGGGTACTTCGCAATTTAGCCAAAGCCCACAATAGGGCCTATGACGCTATCAAGAGGGTTCGTCCAGAGGTGGAAGTTGGTATCGTTCACCACGTGATACTCTTTCATTCCAACGGAAGCTGGTTGAATGATCTGAAGGCTAAGTTTATGAATTGGCACTGGACACACCAGCACTTAGGAAGAGTTTACAAGAGATGTGACAATCTGGGACTTAATTATTATCTACATAAGAAGTTCGGTGACACCCGTACATATCGAAAGACCGATATGGACTGGGACGTCTACCCAGAAGGAATTTACGAAGCATTGAAAATGCTGTGGCGTTACAAAAAACCGATATACATCACCGAGGCGGGAGTTGCCGACGACGATGATGATATTCGCGCCGATTATATAAAAACACAAGTGGAAGCTACTCGTCGCGCACTCCAAGAAGGTGTCGACGTCCGTGGACACATGTATTGGTCCCTTCTCGATAATTATGAATGGGCGCTCGGATTCGACAAGCGTTTCGGCTTGGTCGAGATCGATTATGACACCTTGGAGCGAAAGATCCGCCCTTCCGCTTATGTGTACAAGAAAATTATCGAGCAGAACGGCATAGTAGAATGAGTTGACAGTTGTCAGTGATGAGTGGCACTTATAGTGTGTCCGCCGAAACAGCGAAGCTGTTTCGGCCAACTAAAACCTATAACCTGAAACCTATAAACTAAATTATGACTTGGATATTCCTGGTGGTCGGAGCACAGGTAGTGAACGCGGTGGTAGCGATCGCCGACAAATACTTAGTGACCGACAAGAAGCAGTTGTCGAGTCCTTTCGTCTACGCCTACTACACTTCCCTTGTCACCGCCTTTTGGCTCCTGGTGTATTTCTTGGGATTCATTCCATTTTTTCAAGACTACGGCTTGCCTAGCCTCTACAATATCCAAATACCCACTTTGGAAGTGGTCGCGCTGGCCTTCTTCTCGGCCTATACTTTCTTCATGGCACTGGTGTCTCTCTACGGCACCCTGAAGCGCGCCGATACCTCCGACGTGATGCCGGTCGTCGGCGCCGTGTCGGCCATTAGTACGTTCGGTCTCTCGTTTCTGTTCCTAGGGACGCATCATTCTCCCGACTTCGTCTGGGGCATCGCACTGCTAGCTATCGGTACTTTTCTGGTGTCGCATCTACGTTTCTCGAGCAATATCGCGCTCGCCGCGGTCCATAGCGGTCTTTTCTTCGCCCTCCACTACATCGCTATGAAGGGTATGTTCATCGCCACCAACTTTGACGACGCTTTCTTCTGGTCGCGGATCGCACTCGTGCTGTTCGCGTTGTCGTGGCTCTTAGTACCGAACTACCTCACTCTCATCAAACAGGAGAACAAGCGGACCAGTCGCCGCACCGGTTTCTTGGTCTTCGGCAACAAGATCATGGCCGGCGTCGCGTCGTTCTTGATCCTCAAAGCCACCGATTGGGGCGACGTGGCCGTGGTACAAGCCTTAGACGGACTCAAGTTCGTGTTCATTCTCATCATCGGTCTCATATTCGCCCGTTTCTTGCCGGACGCAGTGAGAGAAAAGGATCGTAGTTTCAAAACGGTCATGCGCAAATTCATTTACGTCACCGTCATCCTGGTAGGTTTCATCCTACTGTTCCGTTAGAGAGGCGATCGGTCGCTGATCGGCATCGTTCATAAAATCACATGTCAGGAAAAAGACCAGTTAAAAAACGTTCAAACCGCTCGTTCTTTTCGACCGGGTCTTTGTGGATGAAGATCGTGCTGATTTCGATTTTAATCATCGCTTCTCTAACTGCGACCGTCTCTTGGTTGGCCGCAAAACCGGTGCCGGAAAGAATCGTGTACGGTATGTCTTTCAATACCCCTTACGCTCATGAACTCGGCCTACCATGGAAAGACGTTTATGACGCTGTTATCGACGATCTTGGCGTCCGTCATTTGCGTTTGGCCGCTCATTGGCCGATGGTAGAACCTGCTGACGGCGTGTATAACTTCGAAGAAATGGATTATCAGGTGCGCCGGGCCGAAGAGGTAGGAGCGGATGTCATCTTCGCGCTCGGCCGCCGTTTACCCCGCTGGCCAGAGTGTCACGTGCCCGAATGGGGAGCGTCCTTGCCGTGGGAACGACAGAAAGACGAGATCAGGGATTATTTGAGAGTGGTAGTCGACAGGTACAAAGATAGTCCGGCCATAATCTATTGGCAGGTGGAGAACGAACCTTACCTGGAAGTCTTCGCCAAAGAGCACTGCAACGAGCTGGATGAAGAGTTCTTGATCGAGGAGATCGAGTTGGTGCGCTCGCTTGATCCCACTCGGCCGATCATGGTGACCGACAGCGGCAACTTGGGCTTATGGGCCGATGCTTATAAGCACGGCGACGCCTTCGGCACCAGCGTCTATGTGTATTTCTGGAATCCGGAGTTGGGGCAATTCAAAACAGTTCTGCCGCCATGGTTTTATCGCGTGAAAGAGAATTTGATCTCATTGTTTTATGGTGACAAACCCACTTATTTGATCGAGTTGTCGGCCGAGCCGTGGCTGTTGGAGCCGGTCGTGAACGTCGATATCGAGACCCAGTACTCTCGGATGAATCTCGAAAAGGTGGATGAGATCATTGCTTATGCGCGGGAAACCCGCTACGATAAGCAATACTTATGGGGTGCCGAATGGTGGTACTGGCTCAAAGAAAAGGGGCATCCGGAGATATGGGAAAGAGGCAGGGAGTTGTTTAAAAAATAATAGTTAGATCATGAATACCTATTTGAATTCTATCATGCGTCGGTTGGCCGGCGCCGCAGGCGCCGGCCTTCTCGTGGCCTTTTTACCATTTTCGGTCTCCGCAGAGACCGTAGTGCGTACCGGTAATTCGGTTTCGGTAGAGGTGGATCAAATGGTCGAAAACGATTTTTATGCCGCGGGCGGTAGTGTGAGTAATTCCGGACAGATCAAAGCCGACATGAGCGCCGTCGCCGGCTCGCTCACCGTGAACGGTCAGATCGGCGCGGACCTGTTGGCGGTGGGAGGTACGGTGCAGGTACATGCTCCGGTCAAGGACGATGTCAGAGTGGTGGCTGGCGAAACGGTCATTGCGAGCGATATCGGCGGCGACGTGTTCGTCATCGGCGGAACTTTGAAAGTATTGTCTTCCGCCAAGATCGCGGGTGACGTCTACTTTTACGGCGGTGACGTCGAGATCGCCGGTATCGTCAAAGGCCGGGTCATGGGCCGGGCAGAGTCGTTCACTATAAGTAGCGCTGTGGGAGGAGTCGACGTCGGCGCGGTCAAAGTGGAGCTCCTGGAAGGAGCGGCGATCGCGGGTGACGTTTCTTACTCCTCGCCCCGCGACCTCTATCGCGCTCCAGGAGTGTCGATCGGCGGGGAGATAGTGAAAGGTGCAATGCCGGTTTCAGATACGGAAGCTAACGGCAGTTTCCCAGTGGTCTTTTTTGCCATCTGGCTGTTCACCACTTTTTGCTTCTTCTTACTCTTCCGCACGGCCATCGAAAGCGTCTTAGCGGCGGTCAAGAAAGAGACGCTCAAAATGGGCCTGGTAGGGGCCGTCGCGGCCGTCGCCGGGCCGGTTATCGGTATCGTGTTGATGGCCACCGTTCTAGGTATTTGGTTGGGTGTCTTGAAGATTCTTTTATCTCTAATTTTGTTCATAGTCACCATGACCTTACTCCCGATCATGGCAGGCGGCTATGCTCTTTCATGGTGGAAGCCCAATCGTCGTTTGGATGCCGTCACTGTGGTCACCGGCATGGCGATCGTTATGGTAGCGACGGTGATTCCTGTCGTGGGCGGTTTGTTGATCTTCGTTGGTTATGCGGTCACGCTTGGCGCTATATTGTATCTGGCATATCAGAAGGGTAGAGGGTTGATTTGACAAACCCATCGATTTCATTTAATCTGCGAACAGCCTGCGCTCCTCGAAAAGTCGGGTGGCTCGCGTCATCGGGGAAGTCGACTGGAGGGGCTGTTGCGAACTCCCCGGTTCCTGAAGTCCCTTTCGACTTATGACGTATCACCAAAGGTCACCCAGACAATCAAGGTCCAGGTCAGGCCGATGCGCGAGCATCGGCCTTTTTCTTTGCTACAATACTCTTATGCAGAAACCGGTGGCTTTTTTCGATATCGACGGCACGGTGTTTCGTTCCAGCTTGCTCATCGAGTTGGTCGATGAACTTATAAATCGGGGAATTTTTCCGGCGAGCGCGCGCGAGATCTATGCCGATCGCAGGCAGGCCTGGCAGGACCGAGAAGGTAGTTACGAGAATTATATCGACGGAGTCATCGAGGCTTTCCGAACGCACATCAAAGGAGTTTTTTACGGCGATCTGGCCGATGCCGGCCGCGAGGTGGTCGCCGTTCAAAGCAAACGTGTCTATCGTTATACCCGCGATCTTATCAAAGAACTAAAAGCCGACGGGTATCATCTGGTAGCCATCTCACAGTCGCCGAAATCGATGTTGGACGATTTTTGCCGGCAGTACGGATTCGATAAAGTTTACGGTCGTATCTATGACATCGGCCCGCAAGATCGTTTTCTAGGCACCGTTACCGATGAGCATTTGATAGCCAACAAGGCCAATATAGTAGCGCGCGTGTTCGAGGACTCCAGCCTCACTCGTCTCGGTTCCGTGGGCGTCGGTGATACCGAAGGTGATATACCGCTTTTGGAAGCCGTAGAAAGGCCGATATGTTTCAATCCGAACAAGAGACTTTTCGATCACGCTAAGCGCATGGACTGGCCAGTGGTGGTGGAAAGAAAGGATGTCATCTACGAGCTCTAAATGTTACGATAAGCAGTATGTCAAGCAAAAAGCTTTATCGAAGTCGTGAAAACGTCATCGTCGCCGGAGTGATGAGTGGCTTCGCTGAGTATTTTCATCATGATCCGACCTGGTGGCGGTTGGGCTTCGCGGCTTTCCTCATCGCTACCGGCTTCATGCCGGGCGTGTTGATATACATTGTCGCCTGGATACTGATGCCGCTTCGGCCCACGGCTTCTTTTGACTACGAACAGTGACTATATAATTATGGAACTTGAAAGGAACGAACATGCCACCGCCGACTTGTCTGCGATCTCGAAGCGTTCGCAGGTCGTGCGTACTTTGACCGCGAACGATGTCATCTTTTGGGGCTCGGACGCGTTCATTTCGGTGGCGTTGGCGCTCTTTGTGGTCACTTTCATCGAAGGTGCGACCATCTTGAACGTAGGTATCGCGCTCATGATCCATCGGGTGGTCGGAGCGCTATCCGCCGTGCCGATAGGGAGATGGTTCGACACTCATCGTGGCTACATCGACGAAGTGCGGGGACTGTCTTTTGCCTGCCTGGCGGCGGGTTTTTGCTACATTTCGCTCAGTTTCGCCACGGCGATATGGCAACTTTATCTCGCCATGCTGTTTTTGGGATTTTTCTCCACCGTCAATTTGGCGGCGTGGCGCATTCTTTTTTACAACAACGTCGGCAAGAAGAATTTCGGACAGACAATCGGCGTCTACCAGATGCTCTTCTCTTTAGGTATCGGCCTTTTCTTGGCTGTCGGCGGCTTCACCGGCGATCGCTATGGATACGATACGGTCCTCATGCTCGGCGGTTTCATGATGATCTTCGGCAGTCTGCTCCCGTTGTTGATTCGCGGATACTTCGAGCCTAAAGGTAAATAGTTAGAGGTTTATAATTCTAGTTCGTCTTCGGCACGCTAAAGGCCGGCCCGTAGGGCCGGCCTTTATCATTCGTGCCTGCATCTACTAACTAGATACCGATCAGCACCGGAATGACCATTGGGGTCTTGTTGGTGCGCTGCATCAAGAAGCCGGAGACGGTATTGGTCAGCTCGTCCTTGACGTAGTCGAGGTCCAAAGGATGCATGTTCTCAGTCTGCTTCTCCACTGTGCGCTTGATGAGGGTGCGCGCCTCGGACAATAACTGCTGGTTTTCGCGCAGATACACGAAACCACGAGAGATGATGTCGGGGGATTTGCGGAGTTTTCCGGTCTTGGTGTTCACTGTGGCAATGATGACGAACATGCCGTCCTCGGCCAAAGTCTGACGGTCGCGCAATACCACCTCTTGGCGGGTACCGACGGTGAAGCCGTCGACCAACACCATTTCGGTCGGGGCCTTTTCCTTATGGACGATGAGTTCATCGCCGTTTCTGATGTCGATGATCGAGCCGTTGTCCGGGACGACGATATTCTCGCGCGGAAAGCCGTTTTGGATGGCGGCATACATGTGGCTCTTCAAGTGGTAGTGGTGTCCATGGACCGGGATCAAGAATTTAGGCTTGACGGCGTGATGCACCCACACGAGTTCTCCGGCATTGCCGTGACCTGACGAGTGAACGGCGGTAGTGCGATAGTTGATGACACGGACGTTGCGGCGATAAATGTTGTCCTTGAGTTTCTGGACAGCGATCTCATTACCGGGAATCACGGAGGAGGACAGCACCACGGTGTCGCGCTCGGTCAAAGTGATGAACTTATGCTTGTCGGTGGCGATGCGCATCAAAGCGGCGAATTCCTCGCCCTGCGCGCCGGTCGACAGAATGACGATGCGATCGGAAGGATAATCGCCCATATCGCCGGCGTTGATGAATATCTTATCGTCAACGTCGATAAGCTTGGCTAGGCGCGCGATATCGATGTTGGTCTTGATACTGCGTCCCTCCAGCACCACTTTTTTGCCGTATTTTTCGCACGACTTAATGACGGCGGTTAGACGCTCGAATTGCGAGGCAAAGGTACCGATGATAAGGCGGCCGGTGGCGTCCTTTATGATCCTGTCGAGTGTCGCCAACACTTCGCCCTCGGGCGCAGAGAAACCTTCACGATCGGCGTTCGTGGAATCGCAGATCAGAACCAGGTTGTTGTTCTGACCGACCTTTTCCCAATCAGCCTTTTCATCGGCCGCCACATCTCCGTTTTCGTGGGTGAGGCGGATGTCACCGGTTAAGACCACGTCGCCGTACTTGGTCTCGACCGATACGCCCATGGCGTCAGGAATCGAGTGGGTGACCGGGAAAGTTTTGATCTTGGTTTTACCGATGGTAAAAGAGTCGCCTTCTTTAATCACGTGGATATCTACTGGGTCGAGATGAGGAAACTCTTCCTGTCTCTTCTTGATCATTAGCGACGTGAGGTATTGGGTGTAGATCGGCGGATTGCCGATGCGTTCCATGACGAAAGGGATGCCGCCGATGTGGTCGAGGTGGCCGTGAGTGACGACCAAAGCGCGGATCTTGTGTTTGCGCTCCTCGACGTATTGAGTGTTCGGCAGTATGTAATTGATGCCCGGAGCGTTCGACTCTTCGGAAACGAATTGGAAACCGATGTCGAAGATAATAAGATCGTCCTTGGTCTCGACGACCGTCATGTTGCGGCCGATCTCTTCCACGCCCGATATCGGGATGATGCGGACAGTGTCGTCGTCCATGATCTCCGGTAGTTTGGGCGCGCGTTCGTCGGTCACCGTGATGCGATGTTGCAATGCCGGGGCTTTAGTGGCGCGGCGCTTGTGAGCAAAGCGAGAGGGTCGTTTGCCATTGCCGCGAGAGCTGTCGCGTCCGGATCGTGGCGAAGAACCGGGCGATCTGGCTGGAGCGCCCGGTGCAGCGCCGTTGCCTGCGCCCGTAGGCGAAGCTGGCGATCGTCCGCCGCGCGCACCGGTGGTGCCGCTGAAGCGGCGGCCGCCGCGGCCACGAAAGCCGAAACTGCGTCGGCGGTTCCCGCCTCCTTGCGGTTTGTTGTTGGTATTGTTGGTGTCGTTCATTTTAGTTTTCTTAAAGGTGATAACTTCATTTCGTAAATATGGGCCAGACTCCGCTCTTGTACATGTACCACTCGGCGATGTTGCTCCAGCGTTCGCTCGGTCTTTGTATCTTTTCGAACTCGGCCGTCTTTACCTCTTCGGCTACGGCGTATGAAAACGAGGGCGAGAAGAGGAAGATAGCCGGCATGTCGTGCTCCACTTCGTCCACGAACTGATCGATGAGTCTGTCGCGTTCGTCCGTCGAGGTGGCCACGCGCATTTTGGTGACCAAACTATCGACATTGATGTTGGCGTATAAAGAAACGTTGAGCCCTGGATCTTCGCGACTGGACGAGTGCCAGAAAGGATACAGGTCGAGAGAACGTCCGACGTCCATACCGAATAGCAACGCCTGGTAATCTCTCGGTCTGATGATCGTTTGTACCAGATCGCTTTGCTCGTAGAATTCGAAAGAAACATCTGCACCCAGCGCGCGCCAGGTAGCAGTCAGGTTTTCCGCGGCCTTTTCGAACAAAGAGCCGTTGGCCGAACGCACGGTGAATTTAAGAGGAGTTTCTTGGCCGTCGATGGTTTTTTTATAAACTCCATCCGGTCCTAAAGACCATCCGGCTGTTTCCAGTATCTCTCGTGCTCGTGTCAGCCTCTCTTCCGGAGCGAGTTCTTCCGGCTCCTCCTCGTTTAAGCCGGCCGGCAAAGGCGATAAATCCGGCTCGCCATAACCCCCGACAGCGGCCTCGATCAAGGTGCGGCGATCGAGGGCGGTCGACAAGGCTCGTCTGACGGATAAGTCGCGCAATACCGGGTTGCGATTTTGATTCAAGAAGATGGCGAAGATGCGCGGCAAGGTCTCAGAAACCAGGTAGTGGCGGTCGCTGTCGACGGCCGATAACGATTCCTCACTCAAGGCAGCGGTCGCCGTTATCTCATCGTTGTGTAAAGCATCGGCCACAGCCTGTTCGTTTTGATAGAAGCGTACGATTATCCTGTCGATATGAGGTTCAGGACCGTAGTTATCGGCGGCTCGGAGGTCGTATTCGGAGACCAATCCGGCCTCGTTTCTTTTTACCGCCTTGATGTAATAAGGACCACTGCCTACAGGTTCGATATTATGCTGGCTGAACGGCAATTCTTCCTCGGTGAGCGAACTCCAAATATGGCGCGGTAGAATGCCCACGGTGAGATTGTCCTTGAACGGCGTGTATGGATTTTCTAGAACGAGATTTAGTTCGTATGGACCGATCACTTCGACCGTGACACCGCTCCAGTTGCCTCGGAGTGGCGACTTTAGTTCTGGATTTTGTATCAACCCGATAGTGAAAGCCACGTCGTCGGCCGTTACCGAAATGCCGTCGTGAAAACGAGCGTCCTGCCGCAAGATTATATTGTAGACTCGGCCGTCATCGGAGATGGTGAGAGACTCTGCGAGGTCGTTCTCGAGGTCACCCGCCGGAGTGAGTTTCATGAGTCCGCTATAAGTGAGCGCGACCAGGTCATGGTCGGCACGCGTGATCGCCAGGACCGGATTTATGAATCGCGGACTGCCGACGACACCTTCGGTCAGGGTACCTCCCTCCACAGGCACTTCCACCAAAAATGAGCGTCCCCAAGAGTATATGAATAGGCTGAGGCTGACCAAGAAAAGGGCCAGTAAGCTGAAAAACACAGCTCGGTCTGAAGCTTTCAACGAATCGATATAACCGAACAGACGATCAAAAGTTCCGAAACGCTTCGGAGGATGTGGGTTCATGGGTATAGATGGTAATGGTAAGCCCTGGAATTCGACCGCGAGGTCGCGGCGTCTAGACTAAGCGACGACGTTCAAGATGGCAGAGAGTACGAAAAGTATCGCCAACACGATGGAAAGACGAAATAGGAAAAGCTCACCGCCACGGCGCTTGTGAAAGGCCGCGCTGAAATTGTCACCTCCGAAGGCTCCGCCGAGACTCGATCCGCGCTGCTGGAGAAGGATGGCCGCTACCAGAAGGACGGAGAGAATTATCTGAATGTAAGGCAGGATCGGAACTACGACTGTTCGGACGAATTCCATGTCGGACATAGAATAACACAAGCTCTTGAAAAGGCAAAGTATCGCTCTTATAATGGACGCGCCCTAAGAGAAGGGCGTTGTTAACAAATAATTTCGGAGCTTTTTTATCTATGTCAGAAATAAACCTGAAACCCCTCGCCGATCGCGTCGTGGTGCGTCCACTGACCGATGAAGAAGCGGGTAACGTATCGAACTCGGGCATTATCATCCCGGACACCGCCAAGAAAGACAAACCGGAACAAGGAATCGTGGTCGCCGTCGGTGCCGGGAAGTGGGACGAGGACGGAGAGAAGCGCATACCGCTCGAAGTCAAAGAAGGAGATAAAGTCATCTTTCGAACTTGGGGCGAGGCGACCAAATTGAACGACAAGGAGTATTGGATACTTTCGGAAAGCGACATTTTAGCAGTTGTCAGTTGATAGTTTTTAGTTGTCAGTAACGCTTCGCGTTTATGATGACGGTCAAGCCGTCGCCGTCACTAAAACCTATCATCTATAAACTAAAACCTAGATTTATGGCCAAACAAGTGATTTTCGACGAAGAGGTGAAGAAGAAATTGAAAAAAGGCGTCGACACGGTCGCGAACGCGGTCAAGGTCACGCTCGGCCCCCGCGGTCGTAACGTCATCCTGGATAAAGGCTACGGCGGACCGACGATAACGAACGATGGTGTTTCCATCGCCAAAGAGATCACCCTGAAGGACAAGTTCGAGAATATGGGAGCCGAGATCGTCAAAGAGGTGGCGACTAAGACCAACGAACTCGCTGGCGACGGTACCACCACCGCTACGGTACTCACTCAGGCATTGATCCACGAGGGCTTGCGACAGACTTCGATGGGACTCAACTCAATGGCCGTCCGTGCCGGTATGGAACATGCCGCTGTCGACGTGGTCGAGGCTTTGAAGGCGATGGCAACTAAGATCAAATCGGGAGACGAGATCAAACAGGTAGCGACCATTTCGGCCGAGAGCGCCGAAATCGGTGAGAAGATCGCTGAGACCATCGAAAAGGTAGGCAAAGACGGCGTGGTGACGGTCGAGGAAGGTCAGTCCTTCGGTATCGAAACCGAGTTCACTGAAGGCATGGAGTTCGATAAGGGTTACGTGTCGCCATATATGGTGACCAACTCCGAACGCATGGAGGCAGAGCACAAAGACGCGCAGATTCTCATCACTGATCAGAAGGTGTCGTCAGTCAAAGCGATCTTGCCTCTCTTAGAAAAGGTGGCTCAGAGCGGTCGCAAAGAACTGGTCATTATCGCGGACGATATCGATGGTGAGGCTTTGACCACCTTCGTCATCAACAAGTTGAAAGGCGGGTTCTCCGTGCTGGGCATCAAAGCCCCGGGATTCGGCGATCGCAAAAAAGAAGTGCTTCAGGACATCGCCATCATGACCGGTGGACAGGTAGTGACCGAAGATCTCGGTATCAAACTCGAGAACGCCGAACTGTCGCACCTCGGCAAGGCGGAACGAGTCGTTTCCACCAAAGACGACACGATCATAGTCGGCGGCGGTGGCGATAAGAAGACGATCGACGACCGTGTGTCCGCGTTGCGCACTCAATTAGAAAACACCACTTCCAAGTACGATAAGGAGAAGCTCGAAGAGCGCATCGCCAAGCTCTCGGGCGGAGTGGCCGTTTTGCGAGTCGGTGCCGCTACCGAGACCGAGATGAAATATTTGAAGCTCAAGATCGAGGACGCGGTAAATGCCACTAAGGCCGCCATCGAAGAGGGTATCGTGCCGGGCGGCGGCACCGCGCTCACTCGCGCCGCCGCCAAGGTGGAGAAAGAGATCCTTGGTAAGAAAGATCTCGGCCGCGAAGAGATGGTCGGTTACAACATCGTCCTCAAGGCTCTCGAAGTGCCGCTCAAGCAGATCGCCGACAATACCGGCAAGATCGACGGTGCGGTCGTCGTCGATAAGGTGAAGAATTCGAACGGCAACGCCGGATTCGACGCTTATAAGGGCGAGTTCGTGGACGACATGATCAAGGCCGGCATCATCGACCCGGTCAAGGTCGAGCGAGCCGGTGTCCAACACGCCGTGTCCGCCGCCGCCATTCTCCTCACTTCCGAGGCGGCCATCGCCGATGAGCCTGAGGAATCGAAGCCGCAGATGCCGGATATGGGAGGTATGGGCGGAATGTACTAAAACTCCCAAAATGAGCGAATTTACATTCGCTTCGGCCGGGCCGCTCGTCACCGTATATTAAATACGGCTCCATCGCGGCCCAACCTCCAGCGAACTCAACTTCATCTCATTTAGAAAGTTTCAAACACCTACGACAAGAAAATCCGCGGGCCGAAGGCCCGCGGGTTTTCCGTATTAACTTTGTTATACTTCGGCTATGAAAACACGTTTCCCGTACGTTTGCGCCGTCTTTTTGCTACTGATTGAAGACGGAAAGATATTGTTGCAGAGACGGTTTCAAACAGGTCATGAAGATGGCAATTATGGAGTGCCTTCTGGACACATGGATGGTGGCGAAACTCCAAGAGAGGCTTGCGCCCGAGAGTGTGCCGAAGAAATTGGCATCAAAATCCGACCTGAAGATTTAACTATGGTTCATACAATGTATCGATCTAGCGAGAACGAACGCGTTGATTTCTGTATGACCGCCAGTCGTTATGAAGGCGAGGTACAGAACATGGAAACAC
This sequence comes from Patescibacteria group bacterium UBA918, assembly GCA_002293845.1. Taxonomy (GTDB): domain Bacteria; phylum Patescibacteriota; class Minisyncoccia; order Phycocordibacterales; family UBA918; genus OLB19. The sequence continues at coordinate 47,059 of DBEA01000010.1, forward strand.
ACAAATGTGACGACTTACAGTGGTTTCCGCTCGACGCATTGCCAGACAATACGATTGATTACGTACGTCAAGCGATTACGGCCTATCAGAAGGGCGTGACATATTCGGAATATAAACCAGCTGACTAGCTGAAAGGTGTGACGGTTGACATTTTCTCCCGTTTCCCGTAGTATGGCCCCGTTCCGAACTGTTGCCCGAAAGCCCCTGGCAGGGCCTTCGGCGCGGTACACTCTCTCGTCGGGAACCTGTGCGGGGTAGGCCGTTACCTTCTTCCACACAGGGTTCTGACAAAGACCCTATATAAGTCACCGCCTGCACCAATTTTTGCGGATTTGGATGCAGAACGCGGCGGACGAGGAAAATATGGCGAGCCGTATACCCATACGGTGAGCCATATTTTACCGAAGTCTAACAAAGTTATGTGCCAAATCCGCGTAAATTGATATGTCACGATCTATATATAAAGGCCCATACGTAGACGAGCGCCTGCTCAAAAAGATCGCCGGCAAGAAGCCGGGATCGGTCGGCGCCATCAAGACTTGGTCGCGCGACGCTATGATCTCTCCGGAAATGGTGGGATTCACCTTCGGCGTGCACAACGGAAAGACCCACGTCGAGGTCTTGGCCACCGAGGAAATGGTGGGCCATCGACTCGGAGAGTTCTCACCGACCACCAAGTTCCTCCGCCACGGAGGTAAGATGCAGAAGGAGATGGACGTGAAGAAGAAGGAGGCTGAGATCCAGGCCGCCAAAGCCGCCAAGGAACCGGCCGCTGCCGCTAAGAAGTAATGGACACCATGAAAGCAATTCTCAAAAACTATCGCCAATCTCCCCGCAAGGTTCGCTTGCTGGCCGACTTGGTGCGCGGCAAGAAAGTGACCGACGCCTTGCGTACGCTCAGTTTCGTCGATAAGCGCGCCTCGGGGCCTTTCATCAAGGTGATCAACTCCGCGGTCGCTAACGCCAAGACCACCGGTCGTGCAGTCGAGACTTTGAAGATCGCCAAGGTCGCGGTCGATAAGGGCATGACCTATACTCGTTTCATGCCTCGCGCCCGCGGTTCGGCCTCGCCGATCAATCGTCGCAGTTCGCACATCACGATCGAACTCAAGTAATTTCTAAATCCTAGATTCTAGCTTCTAAATTCTAATTATGACTCACGTCGCTCATCCATTCATACAACGCATCGGTGTCAACCGCGATTGGCGCAGTCGTTGGTTCGCTACCGATCCGAAGCGTTTTCGTGAATATCTGCGCACCGACGCGGCGATCCGCAAGTACCTCGGCAAGAAGCTCAAAGGTATGTCGGTAGACTTCGTGGAGATCGAGCGCGACAAGAAGACCATCCGAGTTATCATCAAGAGTTCTCGCCCCGGGTTGGTTATCGGTCGTTCCGGTGAAGGCGCGACCAAAATCAATAAGGAGATCGATCAGTTGCTTCGTACCTTGAAGCTGACCGAGAAGCCGGAGATCAAGATCGACATCGAGGAGATCCGCTCGCCGGAGCTATCTGCCGAAATTACCGGTCAGATGGTCGCTGAAGGCCTGGAAAAGCGCATGCAGTTCCGTCGCGTCCTCAAGCAGACCATTGAGAAAGTGATGGCCAATCGCGACGTGAAGGGAGTGCGCATCATGATGTCTGGTCGCTTGGGCGGCGCTGATATGTCGCGTGTCGAGGAGCTCAAGAAGGGACGTATTCCTCTTCAGACTTTGCGCGCCGACATCGACTTTGCTCGCGTGCGCGCCAACCTTCCTTACGGAGTGATCGGTATCAAGGTATGGATCTATCGTGGCGACATCTTCGAGGACCGCAAGGCCGGTCAGGCCGCGGCGCCAGCTCGTGATTCGCGTTCTACCGAGCGTGCCCCACGCGAATCTTCCGACCGACGTCCGCGCGCACCTCGTAGCGGTGCTAGAAGCTAGAACCATAAACTTAGAACCTAAATTATGTTGTTTCCTAAGAAAGTAAAACACCGAAAGTGGCAAGTAGGCCGCAAGAACGAGGCCAAGTTGTCTCGTCCCGACACTCGCGGCATCACCGTGGCTTTCGGTTCGTATGGTCTAAAGGCCACTGCCCCGGCGCGCGTGAAGTCCAATCAGATCGAGGCGGCTCGCCGCGTGATCTCGCGCACGCTCGGCAAGACCGGCCGCGTGTGGATTCGCATTTTCCCGGATCGCCCGGTCACTAAGAAGGCCGCCGAGACTCCGATGGGTAAGGGAAAGGGCGATCCCGATCACTTCGTATTCGAAGTGGCTCCTGGTCGAGTTTTATTCGAAGTGGACGGCGTCTCCGAAGACATCGCCCGCGAAGCGATGCGTAAGGCGACCGCCAAGCTACCTCTTAAGGGTCGCTTCGTAGCTCGCGACTCCGAGTAATAAAGCTAAGCATTTCCATTATGACCAAGATGAATGACATCAAGAAAATGAAGGACGCCGAGCTCGCCTCGTTCGTGGCCGAGAAGCGAGAAGCGATCCGTTCTTTCCGGTTCGGCACCGGCGGTCAAAACGTGAGTGCCGCCCGTACCGCCCGAAAGGACGTCGCCCGCGCGCTTACCGAGCTTAAGTCTCGCGCTACCTCTAAGACCGTGACCGAGTAAACATATTCCATATGGCAAAAGATATTAAAACTGAAAACATCAAAGGTCGCGTGCTTCAGGGCACGGTGGTGGCATCGAAGATGCAGGACACCTGCACGGTGGCAGTCGAACGTTACGTCAAGCACCCCAAGTACAAGAAGTTCGTCCGTTTGACGAAGAAGTTCTTGGTGCACGATCAGGGTAACACCGCGGTCGTTGGCGAAAAGGTCTCCATCGTCGAGACTCGTCCGATCTCGAAGCGCAAGCGTTTCGCCCTCCTAAGTAAATAAAGGCTTATGATTCAACCTCAAACTCTCGTAAAGATCACAGATAACTCCGGCGGTAAGATCGGCCGCGTGTTCAAGGTGCTCGGAGGTTCCAAGAAGCGCTATGCCGAGCTGGGCGAGATGGTCGTGCTTTCCGTGCAGACCGCCGAACCGCGCAAGCTCGTTAAGAAGAAGGACGTGGTTTACGGAGTGGTCGTCCGTCAGCAGAAACCTTTCCGCCGCGTCGACGGTTCGTACGTATCTTTCGATGACAACGCGGTGGTCTTGGTCGACAAGGAGAAGAAGGAACCAAAGGCCAACCGTGTGTTCGGCCCGATTCCACGCGAACTCGCCGAGGCCGGTTATCAGAAGATCGTTTCCCTCGCTCCGGAGGTCGTCTAATCTTGTAACTATCGTCATATGAAAATCAAGAAAGGAGACAAGGTGGTGGTGCTGTCCGGTAAGGACAAAGGCAAGACCGGTAATGTGGAGAAAGTTTTTCCGAAGACCGGCATGGTATTGGTCGAAGGCGTTAATGTCGCCACCAAGCACCAGAAGAATCGCCGTGTCCGCTCTCAAGGACAGGTGATCAAGAAGTCCGTACCGGTCAATGCTTCCAACTTGGCTTTGGTCGAGGGCGATAAGGCCGTTAAGGTCGGCTATAAGATCGAAGAAGGCAAGAAGGTTCGCGTCAATCGCAAGACCGGCAAGGCGATCTAGGTGTCTCGATAAAATAATTTTATAAACATGAAAACTCTAAAAGAAAAACTCAGCGGTGCCTTCGAGGCCTTGAAGTCGGATTTGGGCTATACCAATGTCATGCAGGCTCCTCGCTTGGAGAAGGTCGTCGTCTCGGTCGGCGTCGGCAAGATCGACGATAAGGCGAAGAAGGAAGCGATCTTCGAACGCTTGTCCCGTATCACCGGCCAGAAACCTTCCCCTCGACCGGCCAAGCAGTCGATCGCGTCCTTCAAGCTTCGTCAGGGCGACATCATCGGCTATCAGGTGACGCTTCGAGGCGAGCGCATGCATCACTTCCTCGACAAGCTGATCCACATCGCTCTCCCGCAGACTCGCGACTTCCGCGGACTCAAGACCACCGCCATCGATGAAATGGGTAACATCTCGCTGGGCATCAAGGAACATACCATTTTCCCGGAGACCGCCGACGAGGACATTCGCGACGTTTTCTCCCTCGCTATCACTTTGGTCACTACCGCCAAGAACAAGAAAGAGGCTGAGGCTTTTCTCCGCCACATCGGACTTCCATTGCAGAAGGAGGAGGCTACTGTCTAAATTTTTTACAGCAAAAGTAAAGCCGCCGGCCTATGGCCGGCGGCTTTACTTTTTGCTGAAATCTGGTAATGTTGGCCTCGTTGTGGAGTGCTGTTAGATGCCTAAAAAGGCGGCGTTCCATAGGCCCGAAAGGGCTGTTTATAAGCAAAGCAGGTCGGCACATCTAGCCGATACCACTTTGAACCAGTTTACAGTTACAAGTTTTTAGTTTTCAGTGTCGTCGTTGGCGACCGTTTACTAAAAACTAAAAACTGACAACTAATAACCTAAACTGAATGGCTCGAACATCGATCAAGGTTCGTGCTACTCGGACTCCGAAATATAAGAGTCGAGTGGTGCGTCGTTGCGTCCAGTGTGGCCGCAAACACGGATACATGCGAGATTTCGATCTCTGCCGTATCTGTTTCCGCGAACATGCCCATGAGGGTTTGATACCGGGCGTTAAGAAGAGCAGCTGGTAATAGAAATCCCAAAATTGGCGCATATGCACGGGTTTCAGAAATTTCTCTCAGTCGCCGTAGGTTAGTCTACGTCTTCCTCGCGAAATTCCTTCCAACCCGCACATCTGCATTCAATTTTGAAATTCCTAATCAATTAATGTATGGATACAATTGGAGATTTCATCATCCGGCTTAAGAACGCCGGGGCAGTGGGACACGAAGAAGTGTCGTTGCCGCACTCGAAGATCAAAGAAGCGATCGCCGAAAAGCTCGTCGCCGCCGGCTACCTGGCCTCAGCCCGAGTAGAAGGCAAGGACGTCAAAAAGACGTTAGTGGTGTCCTTGCGTTACGACGCCGGCCGACACGCTATCGCCGACGTACAGCGCGTTTCAAAGCCCGGTCGAAGGCTTTATGCAAAGGTAGAGGAGATTTATCCGGTAAAGTTCGGCAAGGGTCACCTGATCCTCTCGACTCCTAAAGGTATTTTGACCGACAAGGAGGCGAAGGCGGAAAAGGTGGGCGGCGAACAGTTGTTTAAGATCTGGTAGGCTTATGTCACGACTTGGAAAACAACCGATCACTTTGCCCGCGGGCGTCGAGGCGACCTTTGTCGATGGAGTTTTGACCATCAAGAAGGGTAACAACGTCCTCACTCGCGAGATGAAGGATGATGTGGAGGTTAAGGTGGATGGCACTACCATTACCTTGGCACCGCAGGCTGGTAGCGAACTCGCCGCCGCTTTGTGGGGCACTTACGCCGCTCACGTTCGTAACATGATCGCGGGGGTGACCGAGGGCTTTAAGAAGATTCTCGAGATCGAGGGCGTCGGCTATCGCGCCGAACTGAAAGGCAACAAGCTCGTCTTGTTGATGGGTTACTCGCATCCGGTGGAGATGGAAGTGCCGACCGGCATCACCGTCGTCGTCGAGAAGGGAGTCGTCACTATTAGCGGCATCGACAAAGAGGCGGTCGGACAGTTCGCCGCCAACGTGCGCAAGGTGAAGGAACCGGAGCCTTACAAGGGCAAAGGTATTCGATATCAGGGCGAGTATATTATCAGAAAGCAGGGCAAGAAAGCCGTTTAAAAATCCAAAAGTTGACGCATATGCACGGGTTTCAAAAATTTCTCTCGGTCGCCGTAGGTCAATCTACGTCTTCCTCGCGAAATTTCTTCCAACCCGTACATCTGCATTCAATTTTGTCTTTTTAAATCACTGTCTTAAACAAAGTTATGGCAACTACAAAAACCCAACTCAAAAAGGCTCGCCGCACTTCGCGACACGATCGCATCCGCGCGCGCGTGATCGGGACGGCCGAAAAACCTCGCTTGGCGGTGTTCAAGAGCAATGTCGCTCTTTATGCTCAGCTCATAGATGATGCCTCCGGAAACACTCTGGCAGCAGCGGACACTCGTAAACAAAAAGGGGCTAACCTGATCGAACGAGCGACGGCGTTAGGTGCGGAAATGGCCAAAGAAGCCAAAAGTAAAGGAATCGAGGCGATCGTGTTCGATCGCGGAGGTTTCCGTTATCAGGGCGCCGTAGCCGCTTTGGCCGATGGCGCCCGCGAAGGAGGGCTCAAATTTTAACTCCGGTTAAAGTTCGTAACACTACTTACTAATTTCTATTCACTAAAAACATGCAGGAAGCTAAAACAGTCGAAGAGACAAATGAGACGGTAGCTACCGTCGCCGATGCACCTGCTGGCGAAACTCCGACGAGCGACGCTGGCACTAAAGGTAACGAACGCGGGTTCGGTAATCGTCGAGGAGGAGATAGGAACGATCGTCGCAACCCGCGTCGTCCTCGTCGTGGAGGCGGGCGTGAGGCGCGCGTGCGTCCGGAGTTCGACCAGAAGATAATTTCTATTCGTCGCGTGACCCGCGTGATGGCCGGCGGACGTCGTTTCTCGTTCTCGGTCGCTATGGTCATCGGTGACAAAAAAGGTCGCGTCGGTGTCGGCATCGGTAAGGCCGGCGACACCCAGCTCGCCATCGAGAAGGCGGTACGCGATGCCAAGAAGCACATGATCACCGTACCGATGGACGAGCATAGCCGTATCGCTCACGATGTGGAGAAGAAGCTATCCGCCAGCCGCGTGATGATCATGCCGGCTCCCGGGCGCGGTCTCGTAGCTGGTAGTTCCGCTCGAACGGTACTCGAAATGGCCGGCGTCAAGGACGTCACCGCCAAGCTCTTGTCGCGCAGTAAGAACAAACTTAACAATGCTCGCGCTACCATTGAGGCGCTGAAATTACTAAAAGCTTAAATAGACCACCATGCAGTTAAATCAACTAAAATCAGCTTCGGCTAAAAAGACCGCCCGTCGCATCGGTCGTGGTGGTAAGCGCGGTAAGATGTCCGGTCGCGGACATAAGGGCCAGACCGCTCGTGCCGGTAATTCCACTCGTCCCGAGATGCGCGAGCAGATCAAGAAGATCCCTAAATTGCGCGGACATGGCGTCAATCGCGCCGAGGCCGTCAATGCCGAGCGCGTGCGCCCGATCGTGGTCAACCTTTCGGCCTTGGCCGTATTGGAAGCCGGTGCGGTCGATCCTAAGATTCTAGTGGCCGCCGGTATAGTCTCCTCTAAAGGCAAAAAGACCCCGCTAGTGAAGATCTTGGGCACTGGCGAAGTTACTAAGAAATTCACGATCACCGGCTGTCTAGTGTCGGCTTCGGCTAAAGAGAAGATAGAGAAGGCCGGCGGTGAAGTGAAGTAGGTTACAGGGTGTAGGGTTTAGGGTATAGTAGTACCGTTTAGACCCTGAACCCTAATCCCTGAATCCTAATCATTATGTCAACATTCCTACACAAACTGAAAGTGGCTTTTACGGACGAAGCGATCCGTAGGCGATTGTTGTTCGTTCTGGGCGCTCTGTTCGTCTTTAGGGCCTTGTCGACGATTCCGATTCCGGGAGTCGACCATCTCGTATTGGAGCAGTTTTTCGCCAATAACCAATTTCTCGGTCTCTTGAACATTTTTTCCGGCGGCGGCCTAGCGAACCTGTCGATCATCATGCTCGGCGTCGGTCCGTTCATCACCGCTTCCATCATCATGCAGTTGTTGACAGTGATGTCTCCCAAGATGAAGAGCCTATATACCGAAGAGGGAGACGCAGGTCGCGCTCGGTTCACCCAATACTCCCGTATGTTGACCGTACCGCTCTCCGTCCTCCAAGGCTACGGCTTTTTGACCCTGTTACAGAGCCAAGGCGTCATTTCCGGCCTGAGTTTGTTCGCTTTCGCCACAAACGTGGTCTTAATCGCGGCCGGCTCCATACTCCTCATGTGGATCGGAGAGTTGGTGACGGAATATGGCATCGGAAACGGCGTTTCGATCATTATCTTCGCCGGTATCGTCGCCGGTCTCCCGGCGACCGTAAGCCAGTTGGCTTTTGCCTATAGTCCGTCGCAATTGCCGCTTTACATCGGTTTCGGCCTCTTGGCTCTGGCAGTCATCTATGCTGTCGTGATTATGACCGAGGCGGAACGTCCTGTCCCTATTACGTACGCTAAGCAGAGTCGCGGCGGTATGACCTACGGCGGCACTTCTTCTTACATCCCACTGCGCCTCAATCAGGCCGGCGTCATCCCGATCATCTTCGCCATGTCGATCCTATTGTTCCCGCAGATGTTGATCAACGTGCTCGCCACTTTCGACATAGGCGGTCTCGATCGAGTTTCCGGAGCGATCACCTCGTTTTTGAACAATCAGCCGGTATACGCCGCCGTCTATTTCGTCTTGGTGATACTGTTCGCTTTCTTCTACACCGCGGTCACCTTCGACCCGGACTCCATGGCCAAGAACTTGCAACGTAACGGCGCATTCGTTCCCGGTCTTCGCCCCGGTGCCGCTACGGCCGAGTATTTTGGCGGCCTCATCACCCGGTTGACTTTAGTAGGCGCGGTCTTTCTGGGCCTCGTGGCCGTACTGCCTCTTGGTATGCAGATGGCGACCGGTATCGCGGCTCTGGCCATTGGCGGTACCGCGCTCCTCATCGTAGTGAACGTGGTTTTGGACCTCTTGCGAAGGGTTGATGCCCAGGTGGCAATGAGGGAATATTAGAACTTCCAGACTCAGGAAAAAACAGGGCGGCCCGCAGGGCCGCCCTGTTTTTTCCTCTAAAAATCTGTTAATCTGTGGATGTGAAAAACGCTGACACGCGGTATCAAAGCATCATCTTCATGGGAAAGACCGGGTGCGGAAAAGGTACTCAAGCACACCGCTTGGCGGCAGACTTCGGCTACGATCTTTTCTCTACCGGCGACCGCGTGCGCGCGTTAAGCAACGAGGACACTTCCCTCGGTCGCCATATCAGGGATATCCACATGAGCGGCTGGGTGCCTGAATGGCTGGCTAGTTATCTTTTTGCCAAGGCAATTTTAGAGGAGGACATCGATCATGGTTTGGTCTTCGAGAGCGTGGCCAGGAAGCCGGAAGAGGCTAAGAAACTCCATGAGATGCATCACATGCTCAATCGTTCCTACGTGGTTCTGCACTTGGATGCCGCGGACGAGGTGGTGATCGATCGAATGCGCAAACGCCAGCGCGACGCTTCCGATTCTGAAGAGAACATCAAGAAACGGTTACAGGCTTTTTATGACGAAACCGTCCGTTCACTCGAGTTTTTCCGAGAGCAGGGCAAGGTCGTCGATATCGATGCCACCAGATCACCGGACGAAGTGTATCAAGAAGTGTTAAAAGCTATCGCCAAGTAACATGCGACCTACGACAGTCATATTCATCGGTCCCCAAGGAAGCGGTAAGGGGACTCAGATTGAGAAACTCGATCAAGTACTGCGCGGAAAGGACCCCACTAGACGCGTGGTCGACATCCAGACCGGTCGACGCTTTAGGGCCATGGCCGCTTCCGGCGAGGGTTACACGGAAAAACACGTGCAAGCGACACTGAACACCGGTGTGCTACAGCCCCTGTTTCTTTCGACCGTGCTGTGGGGCGATGCTATGCGCACTCATCTCGACAACGAGTGTCACTTGCTCATCGACGGTTTCCCGCGGGTTATAGACGAAGCCAAGGTTTTGGAGTCGGCCCTGAGGTTCTACGACCGCAATCCGGTCGACATCATTTACCTTGATACCCCGGAGGAGGTGGTGCGTGGTCGTATGACGAGCCGCGCTCGACCCGATGACACCAAAGAGTCCATAGAAGAACGACTTAGATGGTACCGTGAGGAGACCTTGCCGGTAGTGGAGTATTACCGCGTCAGACCGAACGCGCATGTTCATGATATAGACGGCACCGTCTCCATAGACGATGTGCACCGTGCTATTTTGAACGCTCTTAATTTGGCTTAAATGGCTATCACTATCAAGACCAAAGAAGACATCGCTAAGTTGCGAAAGGGTGGAAAGATCCTCGCAGGTATTTTGGACGAACTGGAAAAGGAGGTGGTCCCTGGGAACACCACCCTAGACGTCGACGATCGCGCCATGGAACTGATCGAGGCGGCCGGTCTTGAACCCATGCTCCTCGGTTATCAGCCTAGTTTCGCCCCTAGGCCGTATCCGGCGGCCACATGCGTCTCGGTCAACGATGTCGTCGTTCACGGTATTCCTAACGAAAAACCCCGCACTTTCAAGGATGGCGATGTTGTCAGTGTCGACTTGGTGATCGGCTATGACGGTATGGTGTTGGATTCTTGCCGCACTGTTATTTGTGGAAACGGCGACAGCGAGGCCGAGGAGTTGCTCGAGGTGACCAGGAAGGCCCTCAAGGCCGGCATCGCCGCCGTTCGTCCGGGTCGCCATGTCTCCGATATCGGGGCCGCCATCGAGAAGGTCGTACCGGCAGGTTACGGTATCGTCGAGGCTTTGTGCGGACATGGCCTCGGTTATTCTCTTCACGAAGAGCCGCAGATTCCGAATTACGTCATCAGAGGCTACAAAGGCGCGCTCTTGAAGCCGGGAATGGTGTTGGCGATCGAACCGATGATCATCCACGGCGACAAGGACGTGGTCTTCGATGAACGAGATGGCTATGCCGTGCGCTCGGCAGATGGCCATGTGGCCGCGCATATGGAGCATACGGTCCTAGTGACCGAAAAAGGCGCGGAGGTCCTAACTCGCTAAATATCGTTTTGTCTTTTGGTTTTTTCGTGCTATCCTCACGTGACTTTAGAAACCAAACGTTATGAATAAATTGCCACATCAAGAAAGATCCCTCGTGCTCTTGAAGCCGGACGCCGTACAGCGTAGCCTTATCGGCGAGGTTGTCGGCCGTTTCGAGCGCGTCGGCCTCAAGGTGGCCGCCATGAAAATGGTCATGGCCACAGAGGAACAACTCATCACTCATTATAATAAGACCGACGAGTGGTATGAAAGAAAGGGCAAGGGTATCGTGGCCGATATGGAGGCCCATAAGATCCCGGTCACCAAGGAACCGATCGAGTACGGCAAAGATATCATTCGCAACATGGTGAAGTACATGACCGCCGCGCCGGTCGTCGCCATTGTGCTCGAAGGCAATCAGTCGGTGGCGGTAGTGACCAAGCTGGTCGGTACGACCGAACCCTCCACTTCGGACGTGGGCACCATTCGCGGCGATTACACGCTCGATTCGTACTCTCACGCCACCATCGAGAATCGCGGCGTGCGCAATTTGATCCACTGTTCCGAATCCCCGGCCGAGGCCGAACGCGAGATGGCCATTTGGTTCACGGACGGCGAGATGATGAAGTACGCTACGGCTCAGGAACGCATCATGTACGACGTCAACCTGGATGGATCGAACGAATAATTGAAATTTCATTAAGAAACAAAAAGCGGCGGGCCGAAAGGCCCGCCGCTTTTTGCCCGTGTTATGATTTTCAGAGGACTGATAAAGCATGTTCCGAGTTATGCAACATTTAGGGCTGCCTTTAGACTCGGTTTCCTATGAGAATCCCTCGGGACTTTCAGACAGTTACCGGTACGGGTGCCCACCTGGCACAGCGCCGGGGACATGCTCAGTCCGACGAATTCGCCTCCATTCTCGCCGTAAAGACGACGTTGTGGTGAGAGTGGAGGCGGATTCTGAAAGCTCCGTCTGTTGACGGAGCTTTTGTATTTTTCGACGTGATAAAATCGATACATGATAAAGCCGGTCACTACAATCTTCGTCATATCCGCTTCGATACTGGCCACCACTAATTATTTGGCCATCGAGTTCTATCTATATTGGTATTATCCGTGGATCGATCTGGTCACTCATTTTCTCGGCGGAGCGGTGGCCGCCTTAGGGGCGTTTTCTTTGAAGGACTTTTGGCCGCGATTTCCAGGACGAGCACTTCGTTTATCTATAATCATCACTTTCGTGTTCCTGGTGGCCGTAGCTTGGGAGGCCTTCGAGGTTTGGGCCGGCATTTCTATGAACGAACCGGGGTATGCTTTAGACACGGTGCTGGATCTCATCATGGGTCTATCGGGCGGTGGCGTCGGGTATTTTGTCGGCCGTAACGTGAGAGATTTAGACCTATGACCTCGAAACTAGGTTTCTACGGAGGAGTGGGAAGCGTCACCGGCGCCAATTTCTGGCTCGATACCGGCGGCTCCCAGATCGTGGTCGACTGCGGCCTGGTGCAGGGCGACCGGTTCGACATGGAGGTTAACGCCGAGGATTTCGCCTTCGACCCTAAGGCCGTGAACACCCTTCTTGTCACTCATGCCCATGCCGACCACATCGGCCGCGTGCCCAAGCTCGTTCGCGACGGTTTTTCGGGCAAGATATATTCGACCGAACCCACTCGGGCACTGGCCGATGTGATGTTGCGCGACGCATACAGAGTGATGGTCTATGAGTCTGAACGTTATGGCTCGCCGGTTCTTTACGACGAGGCGGACATCGACCAGGCCTTGGCACTCTGGAACTCGGTCGAGTACGAAGAACCTTTAAGTTTGCCCGACGGCGTGACGGCCAAGTTTAAAGACGTCGGCCACATTTTGGGTTCCGCTTCGATCACGCTCAGTCGCGATGATCGGTCGATCGTGTTCAGCGGGGACATCGGCAACGTGCCCCAGCCTTTACTCGATGCCCCGGTCGTCCCTGTCGGCTATGATTATTTGGTCATGGAGAGCGTATACGGCGATCGGCGCCATGAGGAGGTAAAAGAACGGTCCGATCTATTGCGTCACCACATCGAGGACACTATTAAAAAGCGGGGTACTCTGATCATTCCGGCGTTTTCCCTGGAGCGCACTCAAGGCATGCTGTTCGAGATCAACAATCTGGTGGAATCGGGGGCGATCGCTCCGATACCGACTTTCCTCGATTCGCCATTGGCGATTGCCGTCACTGAGATATATCGTGATCGCACCAATTACTTGCGTCGCGAGGTCAGAGAGCAGATCGCCAACGGCGACGACATCTTCGACTTTCCTAAACTCAAGTTCACGCGTAGCGCCGCTGATTCGGCTCTGATCGGAAAAGAGAAGGGAGCGAAGATCGTCATCGCCGGCAGTGGCATGTCGCACGGTGGGCGTATTTTAGGCCATGAACAGCGATATCTCGAGGACCCGTCCACCACGCTCCTCTTGGTCGGCTACCAGGCCGTCGGGTCGGTCGGCCGCCGGCTACAAGACGGCGCCAAGAGCCTCAAGATCGACGGCATCAAAGTGAAGGTAAAAGCCAAGATCGCGGTGATCCGCGGCTGGTCCGGCCATGCCGACCGCGATCAGCTCGTCGACTTCGTCGCCCAAGGCGGCGGGAAGGCTAAGCAGGTTTTCGTGACTATGGGCGAAGAGCGCTCCTCGTTGTTCTTGGTCCAGCGTCTCCGCGATTATTTAGGCGTCAACGCCGTGGCTCCGAGCGCGGGGGAGGTGGTAGAGATCGAGTTTTAGTAAAATATCAACATTGACCATGGCTCATAATAACTATTATCTTGATTTTTGTGTCGATACTTATGTAGTCAATGGAGACTCGGTTTTGCTTCGGTTGCACGAAAAATACAATTACTGGGGTTCTCCCGGCGGTCACATCGACCCGGGAGAAGATGCTAATGAGGCTGCTGTGCGCGAAGTTTGGGAAGAAGTGGGTCTTAAGATTAGTTTGGTAGGTCCTGCTGATTGGGTTAAAACGGATACTGAGACTAATAAAGATCTTGTACCACCCCTTTTTATCAATAGGCACTCAATAAGTGCGACCCATGACCACACGGCCTTGGTTTTTATTGCTGAGTCCGAATCAAGAGATATAAATCCTCAGACTGAGGAAGATAAAAACAAAGCCGCTGCATGTCGCTGGGTGACTCAGTCTGAACTTGACGATTTACTCAAGGACGACCCGAGAATGCGTCCGGAGATCCACCGCTACGCTTCCACTGCTTTACGGCTCGTTAATAAATAACAAAGCCCCGCGCCGAAGGCGCGGGGTTTTGTATACTGCGAGTCGAGTCACTGCGCGACTATTTGACCTGATCCACGATTCTCTGGAACGCTTCCGGACGATCCTTGGCCAAGGTGGCGAGGATCTTGCGATCGACAGCGATACCCTTATCTTTCATCGTCTTCATGAAAGTGCTGTATTTGAGGCCTTGGGCCTTTAGGGCCGCATTGATGCGGGTGATCCAAAGTGCGCGGAAATCGGCCTTCTTGTCCTTGCGGTGCGCGAAGGCGTAGGTCTGCGCGTGATGAATGGCCTCGATCGCTTGGCGTTTCTTCTTGGAGCGGCCGAAGCGGTAACCTTTGACTTGTTCGAGGATGTTGCGACGGCGCTTCTGGGCCATCAATCCTCCTTTGACACGGGACATAAATTAGTAAGTAGAAATTAGAAAGTAGTAAGTATGGGCAAAACTTTCACAGTTATGGAAATTCGTAGGGTTGGAGGAAAGTTTGTGAGCGAGCCGTATACAGACATACGGTGACGAACAAAATTTCCGAAACCCAAGAATTTACTTAGCTGTGGGAGTTTTGGGAAGGAAACGACGGGTAATGCGCTTGCTGTAATTCAATACCTGAGTGCGCTTGCGACGAAGACGTTGCTGGCCGCTCTGGCGGGCGTTGAAGTGGTTCTGTCCGGGCTTCCTGGCCACCAGCTTACCGTTCTTCGTCACCTTGATTCTCTTGGTATAACTTTTATTTGTCTTCATAATGTTTTCGATTTTCGGGGTATTCTGTCGGAGAAGCGACAAAAGTGCCTAGAAATATACCGCAAAAAAACCTTTAAATCAACCCCCCTTCGATGAGCTCGTCCAAGGACTTCTTTTTGGCCCTCTTGGCCTCCTCGGCGGCGGTTTCGGTCGGTTTAGGGTACGTTTTCACCACGTCGATCTCGCGACCCTTTTCGAATTTGGCTTTACCTTCGCGTTCCAAGGTGACGGTGTAGCCCTTAGGGCTTTTTTTGATCGGATCGGCGATCTTGTATTCGATCGGGATGATCTTGAGGAAGCGCTCCAGACGATCGGTGAGGAAGGCCGGTTCCATGTACTTGTAGCGTCCCGACAAGAACAGGTCCACTTTGACGCGATGTCCCTCCGAGAGCCATTCGGCCGCACGGCGAGCCTTGAGTTGCTGATCGTGGTCGCCGGTGATCACCTTGACCTGTACCGACTTGGTCTCGGTGACGTGGGACTTGCTCTTTACCTCGCTGGCCTTCCTTTTGGTCTCATATCGGTACTGACCGAAGTCCATGATCTTGGCGACCGGGGGATTGGCGTTCGGACTGATCTCGATGAGGTCGAGTCCGGCCTCGTCGGCCGCCTTTAATGCCTCATCTAGTAGCAACACCCCCAGATTTTCGCCTTTGGCGCCGATCACGCGCAACTCCTTCGCCCTGATGGCGCGATTGATGCGAGTACGATCCTTTTGGTTGTAGCTTGGTCGCGGATTGTTCAGATTTTTTTCTCTTAATGACTAAAAGGCGGAGCGCTTATTAGTGCATGGAATATAACACAAAATAGGGAATAGTGAATAGGGTTTTGGTGATGCCCTTAATATAGGCTGTTCCCAATCATAAAAATGACTACGGTAAAATGTACCTGTAAACAGGTACATTTTACGTCGGACTTTGACTAGGTTCTGCCATGATGTCCGCACTTGCATCCGTACGGTTTAATGTATTCGTCGAAGTAGACCTTTCCATAGTCATAAGTGAGCTCTTCGCCGGCCTTGATCTTCCGCTTGGCCTCTATCCCGATCTCGTTCGCGTCGGTATAGTGCACGGCTTCGCAATTGGGGCGGCAGGAATGATTAATGTAGCGGGCCAGATTGGACCTTCCCGATCCGTCGATGGTCCATTTCTCGTCCAGGTCGAACTGATAGCGGTTCGGCTTCCTGTCCGCTTCCGCGTGGCTGATCTTTTTGCCGGTATATTCGATGATCAGATCGCCCTTGTCCCAGTCGCGCAACGTCTTGAGGCCGAGACCGGCGCTCGATTTGAATACTTTGAAATCCTTCTTCGACATAATAGCGACGATACTAACATGCTTTGATCGTCTGTTAAAATAAAGCGCATGTTCGAATGGATACTACACGTCATCGAGGTCGGAGGATATGGCGGCATCTTCACGTTGATGGTGCTTGAAAACGTCTTTCCTCCCATTCCGTCGGAGGTGATCCTGCCGCTCGCCGGTTATTCAGTGGCCACTGACGGCATGAGTCTCTTATCGGTGATCATGGTCGCGACTTTGGGTACGGTGGTCGGCACTATGCCCTGGTATATAGCCGGACGGGTTTTCGGCGCTCGTCGGCTGAAGGCTTTGTCCGTGCGCTATGGTCGGTGGCTAACGCTTTCTCCTAGCGATATCGAGGCGGCCGAGGCTTGGTTTCAAACGCATGGAAAGAGGGCGGTCTTGTTCGGTCGTCTCATTCCGACCGTGCGCACGCTCATCTCGGTACCGGCCGGAATCGCGCATTTGCCGCTCCCGACCTTCCTCCTGTACTCCTTCGTCGGTAGCTTGCTGTGGACGTCGTTGCTGACTTATCTCGGTTTCATACTTGGCAATCAACACGAGCGCGTGGCGGAATACCTGAATCCGGTTTCCGACCTCGTCATTTTGGTGATCGTGGCGGTCTATCTCTATCGCGTCGTCACTTTCAAGGTTAAGTGAAAAAGCGTGAAAGGCCGAAGGCCTTTCACGCTTGCTCGATGTTCGTCTCTACCCAATCGACGATGTCCGACCAGGAATGGACACGCGTCACCCCCGCCGGCGTATGGGTGCGATTCCAAGGCCGGTCGGGGAGGAGGACGGGAATAGCGTGACCGGCTACTTCGGTCGCATGCCGGAGCGCGTCATCGATGAGTACGACGGCACCGATCTCACGACAGACCTCAGATTTTGAGCGAGGTTTTGTGCCAGCATCGGCCGCGTAGATGTTGGTGAAATGAAAGTCGTGGAAGAGTTCCGGGAAGTGGCGGTCGAGCCATTCGAGAGTGTGTTCGCGGACCGAGGTTGGTCGACTGGTGACGATCTGGAGCGAGTGCGAGCGCGATAGTTTTTCGATGGCGTTGACGGCTCCCGCAACCGGTTCCACTAGCTGATGTTCGGCAGATACGTAGAAGCTCTTGGCCCGAGTGGTCATCGTGTCTTTATCACAGCCGTACACCACCTCCCAGTTGTCGTAGTTGATGAGCTGGTCGAAGGTGAGGGTGGTACCGTGGACACTGTTGTGAAAATCCAGAAAGCCGGCGTTGAACTCCATCAGCACGTCGTCGAAATCGACAGCGATGACTTTCTTGTTGTTGGAGCGGTCTTTCATGGCGGTGATGGAAGAAAATATATCATGAGAAGGGTGGGGTATAGAAAGGCCCGGCGCGCAAGCGCGCCGGGCCTCGATTCGAACGGTCAGTCGTCCGAGTCTGGAGTCTCGATCGTCTGCTGAACCGGGAAGTGCGTCCCCGGAGCCACGGACGTTGTGCGGCGGGGGATGGTCTTCGTGTGATGGACAGGCTTACCCTCCCGCGGTAAGGCGCTGTCATACAGCCCCGGTCGGGGCTTTTTCTTCCGCGATCGGATTATGGGGGATGCGATAGCGAGAATGATGATCATCATCACTCCCCACAAAACTCCCCGCCAAAACCAGTCAGGCATTTCCAGTCTCCCTGTTTGAACCGGTCCTTAATATCCCGAAAGGCGGCGGGTTTGTCAAATGGCCGAAGGCCTGTGCCTAAATTTTCTCCGAGTGGCTCGTGTGGCTATTTGAGAGAGTGTAGGAAGGAGAGATTAGAACCTGTGTATGAAAAGGGAGTCCGCGCCGAAACGCGGACTCCCAGAGTCTTAGGTCGAGCGGAAACGATGCGCCCCCGTCCACTCGTCGTCCTCAACCTTCGGATAGTCGTACCAGCCGCGAGCCGACCAGTTGTCGACCTTGTGGCAGAAAGCGGCAAGCTCGTTCATAACGCGTCGCTTGCTCGAATAGTCCTTGTACTCGCCCTCGACGTACTTGAAGCCGTTTTGCTGTATCGGCGTCAGTGCGAGTCCGTATTCCACGAGCTTGTCCTGACGAAATCGTTCGAACTCTTCCTTGGTCGCCAGGTCATCGCGGTTTGATACCTGACCCCGTTCGTTGACCAATATCCGCCACGGTTTTTCGAGGTCATGGAGGAAAAAGACCAAGAGCGCATCCGAAAGCGAGAACGGCAACGGCCGACCGAATGCTTCGTCAAAAGTGTACAGGTGCCGCGCGTAGTTCATGCCATCGGTCACGTGGTCAATGTAGCCGCCCTCCCACGTCTGGTGGTTATGGGTCGAGCCCCGTGCTTTCTCGAACAGCGCCCGGTGGTCAGTGAGAATTCGCTTGCAGATACTCCGGTTCGGCTCATCGATCAGCTCGACAAGCTCGTCGATGGTGAGGTAATCGAGTAAGATTGACACCTGTCTCATACGTAGTCTCCCTGGAAAGAACTGACACAATCGTACTCTTTTAGCATGAAAAGTCTATTTCAGATATATCGGAATCTCTCCAAAATTATCAAAACATTAGAACCCGCTAAAAACCAAACACGAGCATGCCTGCTAAGAAGACATGGTATCTAGTGTTTGTTACAATATATCTATGCCTTCATTTGAAAAGTCATCACGTCCTCCGAAAGAAGAGATGAGTTCAGGTTTACCGGCCTTGTCGGCGTCGGAAATTTTGGATCTTCCCAAAGAAGAGTTTGATAAAGTGGCGGAAAACATGATGGTCCAGCCTGAAAAGTTGAGGTCGCTTTTGGAAAAAACAACAGAAGGTAAAGAAAGGACACGAACTCGAGCAGTCCCTTTTCCTGAGTCTAAGGATGAGTATGCTGAAAAGATCGCTCGGGCATTGGATGAGTCCGTAAAGGAGATAGAAATCTTTGGCACCCGAGATGGGGTAGAAAAAATCAAAGAGTATGAAGGCGCTCTATTTTCTGCTTATCAAAAAATTGGAGACCGCTCTCTAGAAAGCCTAGAATCTGAGGAAAAGAGAGCGATAATAGAATTATACAAAAAACTCCACTTAGCTAAGGCGATGCAAGTTGTTGGAGATTTGTCTGGTTACCAAAATGATCGTAGTCCGTACTACAAAGTTTATCAAGCACTTTCAGAAGCAAGAGAGCAGTCCAATGACGTTTTGGAAAAAGAGGCACTCGCATCTGTCATAAGTGTGTTTTGGAATTTGTCTAGGGAGGAGAACTTTGAACAAACCGTCGCTTTCTGTGAAGCGTATGCGAATGGTTCCATGAGCGAAGAACAGCTTAGAGCCAGAGCAAGAATCATCTCAAAAGCTCGGTCTCGGGCCATGACAGGATCATGGGGTGCAAAGGAGGATTACTCCACTATCATAAATTCTTTAGCAAAGAGAATCAAAGAGATGGATATATGGCGCAAAGAGGTCGATGGTGTTTCCGGACCTGCGGAAGTCTATGACATGCCGGGTGGTAGAGGAATAGGCGGACAACTTAACTACAGGAAAGGACCACGTCCGCACCGTGACGACCATGGCTCTTTCGGTGGCGAGAATGATAAATAATTTTTCTGATCCAATCATCCCGCGATGCGTCAAATAAAATACCTTTGCAATGCAAGGGTATTTTCCCGAGTGGAGGCTACTTTACTCCTGTAGAACCTGTTTGGTACATGGCGGAGTATCCAATTTGGACTATTTCGACTTCTCCGAGTGGCTCGTGAGGCCGTTTGAGAGGGTTCGAGACGGGGAGATTAGAACCTGCAAAGAGAAACACCGCCCGCAGAGTGCTCCGGGGCGGCGTGTTGAGTCTCCTTTACCATTCCGGTCAGAATGGAATCGGCGTGTCATCGTAGTCTTCTTGATGTGTACGAGGTTCCGCCTTGACCGGCGCAGGCGGCGTAGTCGGCAACTCCCCGAGCGCAATGCGAAGCGCGACGAGATACTGCCCGTACATCCATGCCGTATTGGTGGCGTTTCCGCGCAGATGTTCAGGAACATCCTTCTTGCCGAAGCGTTCGACGAAGGATGCGTATACCGTGTCGTCATCCATTCCCTTCAGATACTCGAGCAGTTCGTGTTCGGGCTCCTTGGCATGGAGACGCCTGGCTGCCTCGCCGACCATCTCCAGTACGGCGTCGGCGTCTTCTGCGATACCTGTCATGATCTTACCTCTCTGGTTTCGTCTGGCAGCACTATGCCACAAGTGAGGTCAAGTTGAAAGATTCTAAGTTGGTCTAGGGACCTCTGCCCAAATCTGGAATATTAGAACCTGCAGAAAGCCATACACGAGCATGCCCGGCGGAATTGACATACCAAGTCACTAATTCACTACGTTCATAAGTGCTTGCCGGCCCGGCTCGCTGGTTTTTCTTCTGGGAAGGGAAGAAAAACATAGCTCCGCCCGTTCAATTCCGCCCGTGACAATGCGCAGGCATTGTCACTCCATCTCCACTTAAAAAACAAAGCGCCAAAAGGCGCTAATGTTTTTACAAGTGGAGATGGGGGATTGGTCACGAGTTACTAAGTATTTTGTTTCTTCCAGAACAAAATACTAAGTACTCTCGACCCCGCCTCGTTCGTTCGCAAGCTCACATCACTCCGGCTTTCAATTCCGCCCGAAAGCAAAGCAGTTTGCTTTCTCTATCTCCACATATGAAAAACTCCCCAAAGGGGAGAATTTCATATGTGGAGATGGGCGGAATTGAACCGCCGTCCGAGAATGGTCGATCACCTGGGTCTACAATGCGTATCCGGCTTTAAATCTTAGCGCGATAAGTGGAAAAGTCGGCAAAATCTTATCGCGAGCAATTCCTTACAATTTAGATAATTAGAGGAACAAACTAATTATCCATAGTCTAATAGCTATTCCACTACACTACCGTATTAGACATCAGGTAGGGTAGCGTCACCTACGCGAACTTACGCTCGAGCGAAGGCGAATCCGTATGAGAACGGACTTGGTATTGCTTTGTTTGCAGATACAGATGGAACCTTTTAACGAATTGATTCCAATTTCGGCATTGCGCAGATGACCGAGGCAAACCGTCGATGCCTGTCATCCCCCTAAAACATGCTTACGCAGTCAAGTGTGTTTTAGAGCGATCCGGCCCACTAGGGCCTAGGATTTAGCTCCGTGGTCATTATACCGAACGCATGTTCGGGTCATGACCGTCAAACTATCTGTTCAAGCTAGATTCAAATTCGGTTATCAGTTTCTTTTTGAATCTGGCCGACCACAAACTTTTGAGAAACTTTTCTCTAGCCATAGCTTCTGTTCGGGTATCGAACATCTCGCTATGGATACAAGTCAGCGGTCGTCTATATTTTGTGGCATCCACATGGCCGTCGTTGTGTCTGGTCAAACGTCGTTCTAAGTCGTTCGTTTGCCCGACATATAGCTGGCGGTCCTTGTGACTATACAGAATATAGACGCTAAACATACTTTAGGTGAATGGCAGAAAGAACTAATTCCTCCTTAAAGCTCGCGAACGTATCGTGAGCTTTAAGAGTGAGGCGAACTGTGTGTTCGCCATGGTCTTCGGGTCGCGGCGATGTGCTGTCGCGACCCACCGACTCATTTGATGAAGTGGAGCGTGTCGTCCACTTCGGGGTCGGGAAAGAAAGTCCAAGAAGGTTCGGCTACCGCCTCACCTTCGAAGACGAGATTCCCTTGCCCCGCCAACCGCTCCCCGTCCAGGAACAGAAAAGTGTCAGGAGTGCGGTTGTCATTGGAGAACGAGGGAGGTGTCCAGAACGGTACCTCCACTGTGCAGATGAACACGGTACCGAAATCCCGTACCACTTATTATTCCTCCCTTTTCAAATCCCGTTTAAACTCACGCTCTTTGATCGCTTGCCGCTTATCGTGTTTCTTTTTGCCACGGGCGACGGCGATCTCGAGCTTCAACATCCTTTGTTTATTATACCACCGTATAGGCACGATTGTCAAGCCTTTCTTCTCGCTTTCTGTGAATAATTCTAAAATCTCCTTGTTTTTCAACAACAATCGGCGAACCCGCTCCGGCTCGTAATCTCTGGGGGCGTTGGCCTTCTGAAAGGGGGGAATCGAGGCTCCGACCAGATAGGCTTCGCCGCCGCGCACCACCACGTGCGCGCCTTCGAGCTTGCCTTGACCGCCCCGAATGGATTTCACTTCGGTACCCAAAAGTTCCACACCCGCTTCAAAGCGGTCGAGGAGTTCGAAATCGAAGGCGGCTTTTTTGTTTCTGATCAAATCGGTCATCGCTTTGTAGTGTAGCAAAAACAATCTCTTTCTGTATACTGTCCTAGATTAAATAAACATTATGAGCGACAAGAAAAACAAGAAGAAAAAGGCCGGGGAGGGGCGCAAAAACGGTGCCCGGGAGTTGATGAAAAAGGTGCCGATGGGACCAGGTAACTTCTGGAACAACCTGCTGTCGTTGACATTGCTCCTCATCTTGGTCTCGGCGGCCTATTCGTACGTGGCCGAAAGACAGGTAAAGGTGGAAGAAGTGTCGCTCTCCAACATCGCGGCCGAGGTGAAAGAAGGAAAAGTTAAAGAGATCGTGGTGCGCGGTTCGAAGCTTGAGGTGGCGTACACGGACGAATCGCGCGCGAAGGCCGAAGGCAAGAAAGAGACGGACTCGTCCATCACCGAAACTCTGACCAATCTCGGCGTCACCGCCGAGGAATTGTCGACCGTCACGATCGACGTCAAGAACGAGACCGGCGCCGCCTACTATCTCTCCACCTTCGCGCCGTTCATATTTCCGCTCATCTTCTTGGGGCTGATCATCTGGTTCTTCACGCGGTCGGTCCGCGGCGCTGGCATGCAGGCACTCAATTTCGGCATGTCGAAGGCGAGAGTGATCGATCCGAATGATCAGTCACAGAAAGTCACCTTTAAAGACGTGGCCGGTGCCAAGGAGGCCAAACAAGAGCTCGAAGAGATCGTGGATTTCCTCAAGAATCCGAAGAAGTTTCTCGATATCGGTGCTGAGATCCCGAAGGGCGTGCTTCTCATGGGTCCGGCCGGTACCGGCAAGACGCTATTGGCGCGCGCGGTCGCGGGCGAAGCCGGAGTGCCGTTTTTCTCCATCTCCGGTTCGGAGTTCGTGGAGATGTTCGTGGGCGTGGGCGCCTCGCGCGTGCGCGATCTTTTCCAGATGGCCAAGCGCGCGGCACCGGCCATCATCTTCGTCGATGAGATCGACGCGGTCGGTCGCATTCGCGGCACCGGCATCGGCGGCGGTAACGACGAGCGCGAGCAGACCCTGAATCAGATCTTGGTGGAGATGGACGGTTTCGAGCCCTCCGAGAAGGTGATCGTCATGGCCGCCACTAACCGACCAGATGTGCTCGATCCGGCGCTGGTGCGCCCCGGCCGTTTCGATCGCCGTGTCACTATCGACCTGCCCGATCGCGATGATCGTAAAGCTATTCTCGAAGTACACGCGCGCAAGAAGCCATTGGCCGAGGACGTGAATTTCGACGTGATCGCCACTCGTACGCCCGGTTTCTCCGGCGCTGATCTGCAGTCGCTCATGAACGAAGCTGCCATCTTGGCGGCGCGCGAAGAGCGCAAGCAGGTCTCGCAATTCGATATCATTCGCTCGATCGAGAAGGTGATGCTCGGTCCGGAGCGCAAGAGCCACCTGCTCTCGAAGAAGGAGAGGGAGGTGACGGCGTATCACGAGGCTGGTCACGCTCTCGTCGCTTCCGTTTTGCCGTACGCCGACCCGGTGCAGAAAATATCCATCATTTCGCGCGGTCGGGCCGCCGGTTACACCCTCAAGTTGCCGGATGAGGATCGAAAGATGCAGAGCCGCAAGGAGTTCATCGACGATATCGCCATGACTTTGGGTGGTTACGTCGCCGAACAAATGGTGTTTGATGATCTCACTACCGGTCCTTCGAACGATCTCCAGGTCGTCGCCAATCTGGCGCGCGACATGGTCACCAAATTTGGCATGAGCGATAAGCTCGGTCCGGTGGCTTTCGAGGGTTCAGGAGGTCGCTTGATCGGGGGTGGTTTCGGAGAGGACCGCGGCTATTCGCCGGAAGTGGCTAAGGCCATCGACGACGAAGTGTCTCGCCTCATCGCCGACGGCATGACCACTGCTCGCGAGATACTGTCTAAACACCGCCAGGCTCTCGACGCGATTTCTCGCAAGCTCATTGAGGTGGAGACTCTAGAGCGCGATGATTATGAAGCGATCTTGAAGGCGGAAGGAGTGGAGATTCAGGATGTCTATCGCGACGCGCGCCTGGCAGAGGAAAAACTCGGCGACCCCACTAAGGCTATCGAATTCGACGCGGGTCATTTGACCGAAAAAAATACTTAGGACATCGGATGTCCTAAGTTGGTGATAGAGAAAGCGGCGGGGCCAAAGGC
>DBEA01000010.1:71549-99679 GCA_002293845.1 Patescibacteria group bacterium UBA918
GGCCAAAAGGCCCCGCCGCTTTCTCTCTGTTCTTTCAATAATTAGTTCTTCAATCTTGTCGCCAAACGGAGGCTCATGTAAGCGAAGTAGGCGGTGACGGCGCTCGCGGTCCAGGAAAGCCAGTGTGGCACTTCGTAGCCGAAAGCGTTGATGTTGAGACCGAAAAGGATATGGGCGAAGTGGGCCACGGCCAGGGTAAGGAAGACGACGCCGGCCACTAAGAGGTAAGTACGTTCGCGCAAAGCCGGGATGTGGCCGATGTTCCAGCCGTAATGTACCAACATAGCTAGTAGGGCGATGTCGAATACTACTGACGGCCAGAGCATAGCTTCGGTCACGGTCATACCTAAGGTCGTGATAGGCAATAAACCGCTGTATAAAAACCAGATGTTCGTGGCCAGATCAGCAGCGACCACACCGCTACCGAACTTGGCCAACTCATGTAAAGTTCTGTGACTCATTGGATTTTGGATTATTTTTAAGCTTGGCCATATTTTACCCCACAAGAATATTTTTGTAGTCAAGTTATTCACGCAACGCACGGTCTGGGGATAAAGAAAAACAGCGCGTGAGCGCCGTTTTTCTTTCTAGTCCGCCCTCCACGACTCGAACGTGGGACCGATCCGGTATAAGCGGATTGCTCTACCAACTGAGCTAAGGGCGGGAGGTAGGTCGAAATACTATAACCTAAAACCTGTAACCTACAACCTAGTTCAATAGCCCTTGAAAGGATCGTGGATGATGCGAGCGTGGGGCACGCGGCGCTCGCGGAGCGAGCGCCGCAGAGCCTCGATCATACCCGGTGCCCCCGACAGCATGAAGTAGGTTCCATCTCCGGCCGCTACCTCTTTTTCTAATTCGGCATTTACTTCTTCCGGGGTGTGAGTGTAGGTGATGCGGAGGTGAGGCAATTTGGCTTTCCAGTCGTCGAGTTCGCTTTTGTACACATGATCCGCTTTGGCGGAATAGATGAGGTGAAAGTCGATATCTTTTCCTTCGCAGGCCATGTCCGCGATGATAGAGCGGAAGGGTGTGATGCCGATACCGCCGGCGACAGCCACCACTTTTTGCATACTCGGTCGAATATAAAGTTCACCATACGGCCCGTACATCCGCGCTGGCTCGCCTGGTCGCAACGATATCAGGCATTGTTTGAAACTGCTCGGCTCGGGAGGAATGATCGTGCCGATTCGGATCTCGCGTTCATGAGGAGCACTGGCGACCGAAAAAGGTCGCCAGGTTTTGCTTGCCCGTGCCCCAGCATTAGGGTCGGACACTCTTTTACCAGGTAAGGTGAAAATGGCGTGTTGCCCGGCTTTCCAGTCGGGTAACTTAGAAGCGGTGAAGATGAAGGAATAGGTGTTTTCGTTTTCCTGTATCCGTTCTTTGAACCGCAACGTCGTCACACGCCTGATGGCGGCATAGTCGACAGGGTGTCTGAGGGCGCGGGTTAATATGTCTAGCATGTGCACATTCTACCACTCGGTTTGCGCAACTTCGCTCTTGGTCGAATGGTTATAAAGAAAGGAAATAGAGAGGTGTTCATGGAAACTTGGGACACGATAAACTACGGGCCCCTGGAAATTGTGCAGGTGGCTAAGCGGTTGATTAGGCTCAGAGACGTTGTGCTTCGTTTGGGTCGCACGGAGTTCATCATCCTACTGCGGTTGCTGGTCTGTCAGGGCGGCGTGGTGTCGCACTCCATGCTGGCCCGCGGTCTTAGAAGCGACTACGCGATCCGTTTCGCCATTCACCGGCTACGCAAACGCTTAGTGAAGCATGTTGGTGACTCTATCGCCATCGATCACGTTAGACACTCCGGCTACAAACTCTCGCTCGCGAGAGAATAAGGCCGGTCATTCCATATGTAGACTTTGGCCGAGCGCGGACACGCGCTCGGCTATTGCTTTGTGTCGAGCGAGTTCGGGGTCGGAGGCGATGAGGTCACGGGCTTCGGCGCGGGCGGCCTCCACCAACTTGAGATTCTTGAGCGCTTCCATGCCGAGATCGGAGAGACCGGATTGTTTGGAACCATAGAGTTCGCCCGCGCCGCGGAACTGGAGGTCGTATTCGGACAGCTCGAAGCCGTTCTTGGCGCCTACGAGCGCTTTTAAGCGGTCTTTTGTCTTGTCGCTCTTCGATTCGGTGACCGCGAAGCAGTAGGGCTGGTGGGTGCCGCGAATGACGCGGCCGCGAAGCTGGTGGAGTTGAGAGAGGCCGAAGCGTTCCGCGCCTTCGATGATGATGTTGGTGGCGTTTGGCACGTTGACTCCCACTTCGACCACGGAAGTGGCGACCAGAACGTCGATCTCATGATCGAGAAATCGCTTCATCACCCCGTCCTTTTCCGGCGGGGTCATTTTGCCGTGCAGAACCGCGATGCGAGCGTCTTTAAATATGTCCGTCTTCAGTCTATCGGCTTCGGCAGTGACGCTCTTTAAGTTGAGCGCGTTCTCTTTTTCTGGATCGGGCTCGAAGACGCGCGGGCAAATGACGTAGGCTTGCCGACCGGACTTAAGCTCGCTTCTCACATGGGCGTACATCGGCTCCTGTTCGCCCGGTCCGACTATCTTCGTGACGACGGGCTTACGACCCTTGGGCATTTCGTCGAGCAACGTGAGATCGAGGTCACCATAGAGGGTCAGAGAAAGCGTGCGTGGTATCGGGGTGGCGGTCATCGACAACAGATGCGGCAGCACCTGTTGTCGATGCGCGGATTCACGCTGAACCGACGCGGATTTACGCGGAAGCCCATCGCAAGCTTGGTCGTAGACTATGCGCTTAATGGTCAGTTCGGTGGTCCCAAAGTTAATGAGTAACGCTAATTTGTATTCAGTCCCACGTAAATAATCCCAAGTCTGTCGCTGTTCCAGTTGGCTGATTCGTGGCAAGGCCTTTAGTTCTACAATGACCTTGTCGTCTATCACAAAATCAGGCTGATAAACTCCCACTCGCTCCCCCTCGTAGGTCACTGGTATCTGCTGTTCTCTTTTAAAAGATAGGCCTTGCTTCAGTAGTTCTACCGCCAAAGCCTTCTGATAGACTCCTTCTTTGTGTCCGGTTCCAAGTTTTGTCTTTATCGCAAAAGCGGCACCTCTGATTTTGTAGGTGAGCTCTTCATACAGAAGTTCGATATCTTTTGCCGGCAAGTCAGAGATAGGTTTCTGCGTGTCTCCGCGTTCGTTCTGCGCGGCTCTGCGCATCAACGCCGCGCGTTGATTGACGCCGAAACGGTGTTGTTCGTCTATGATGACGTACGCGAGATGTTTGAATTCGACGCTTTTATATATCAAAGCGTGCGTGCCGATGAGAATCGGAACTTCGCCGTTTTTCACCCACTTAAGCAATTGTGCCTTGGAGATTTTGGTCGGTTTGCGGGGATCGGATTTCGACGGGAACTTGTAACAACCGCCCCCGGTGATGAGTCCTACCTGTATGGGAAGATGCTCGAAGTATTTGATGAAACTTTCGAAGTGTTGTTTGGCCAGGATCTCGGTCGGCGCCATATAGGCCACCTGAAGATTGCCGTAGTCTAAATCTGATAATTTTGGAACATTTCCGCGTTGCGGAGCCTCTACTCCTCGGTCGTCGTACGAGCTAAGTACGCCTTCCTCGTCGTCTTCTCCGCGCCTTGAACTGGCCTCAAAATTATCAGATTTCACCGCTAATGATTTTCGACCTTCTGGCGGCCTGGAGGTGACGACCGCGTAAGCGGTGGTGGCCGCGACCGCCGTTTTGCCGCTACCGACGTCGCCTTCAAGTAATCGAGACATGGCGTGCGCGCCACGAAAGTCCTTGAAGATCTCTTCGATAGCTCTTTCTTGTGCCTTGGTAAACTGGAAAGGAAAGCGGGAGACGAAATCGGACAGTTCCCGGTCATCGACGTTTATTTCATACGTCGTGGCTGCCGATACCATGGCGCGCTCCTTGGCTTTTTGCACCTGGATGTAGAATACCTCTTCGAAAGCGAAGCGTTTGCGCGCGCCGGTGGCATGGTCGAGCTTGCGCGGCGCGTGGATGTAGCGAAGCGCGGTCTTGAGTTCGTAGAGTTTATACCGCTCGCGCATCGCCTCCGGCAACGGATCGGTGAGACGGTCGAGCACCCCGGCTTCGAAGCATTTCATCACGGCGTGATACAGCCAGCGGCTGGTGACGCCCTTGGTCTCTTTATAGACCGGGTAAATGGTGTCGTCGATGTTTTCGGTGTTTTTGAAGATCGAGTCGTGGCGGTCGATGGGGAGGGAGTCGAGCGGTTCGAGTTCCGGGTTCGCTATGTACATCTTGGCACCGGCACCGGTCACGCGGCCCGAGGCCTTTACGTATTGTCCCTCGTGGTACATCTTGGCGATATAGGGCTGATTGAACCACATCAATTTCACTCGCGACGTGCCGTCCTCGAGATAACCTTCGGCGATCGGCCGTTTACTTTTCCAGGCTTTGCGCGCTTTGAGACCGCTAAGTTGCCCGAACACCACCGCGTCGCCGCCGGTCACTAGGCCGGAGACCGACTGGATATCGCTGATGTCTTCGTAGCGGGCGGGGAGGTGATACAAAAGATCAGAAATGGTATGGATGCCGAGGCGTTTCAGCGCCTTTTCGTGCGGCAGGTCGAGTCGGAAATGAGATTTGAGTGGGTCGGAAGGAGACATGTTACAATCTGGCGGTCTTCTAAATATATCTTATGGCCAAAAGAAAAGCATCCGTTAGAAAAACCGCTCGACCGGCAGGAAAAAAAGATTACGGAAAGTTGGCGCTCGAGTTGCACAAAAAACTCAAAGGCAAGTTAGAGGTGGTGCCGAAGGGCGAGCTCAAGACTCGCGACGATTGGAGTACCATGTACACGCCGGGAGTGGGCGCGGTGTCTTCGTATTTGGCCCAAAAACCGAAAGAAGCGCGCGAGTACACCATCAAACGCAACACCGTCGCGGTGGTGTCGGACGGCTCGGCGGTGTTGGGTCTGGGGAATTTGGGACCCATCGGTGCTCTGCCGGTCATGGAAGGCAAGTGCGCTATTTTCAAGGCCATGGCCGGGGTCGACGCTTTCCCGATCGTCCTCGATACACAGGATCCAGAAGAGATCATCAAGATAGTCAAAGCCATCGCGCCCACTTTCGGTGGCATCAATCTCGAGGACATCGCTGCGCCCCAATGTTTCCATATCGAAGACAGGCTCAAGGCCGAACTCGACATTCCGGTGATGCATGACGATCAGCATGGGACGGCGGTGGTCGTGCTGGCGGGTCTCACCAATGCCGCCAAAGTGGTGAAGAAGAAGTTCGAAACCATGAAGGTGGTCGTGGTGGGGGCCGGGGCGGCCGGAACCGCGATCGCCAAGTTGCTCCATAAGGCCAAAGTCGAGGATGTGATCGTGACCGACAGGAGTGGCATCATCGTTTCCGGCCGCCCCGGACTCTCCGGCTACAAAAAGGAGCTCGCCAAGATCACCAATCCGCGCCATGTTAAGGGAGAATTACTCGACGCGCTTCGCGGTGCCGACGTCGTGGTCGGTGTTTCGGGTCCTGGATCTATCACCAAACACCATGTCGAGGTGATGGCCGATAAAGCGATCGTGTTCGCTCTGGCCAACCCGGTGCCAGAAATACACCCCGAAGATGCCAAGCGTGCCGGCGCCGCTATCGTAGCGACCGGTCGCAGCGATTATCCGAATCAAGTAAATAACTCGCTGGCTTTCCCGGGCATCTTCCGGGGTGCTCTCGACCGAAACGTGAAGGCCATCACCGACGACATGAAACTGGCGGCCGCCAAGAAGATCGCGGCCTTGGTGAAGAAGCCAAGCGCGGACAATGTCATTCCGAGCGTCATGACTCCCGGATTAGTGGCGGCGGTCGCGAGCGCCATCAGGAAATAGACGGCGGTTTGAAAAGATGTGTTAATTCACACCGGCTTCGAACTCAGTTGTGGAGACATGCTAGAATAGTGTATGTCTGAATATCAGGTTAAGTTTCACCATGCTCTGCAGCAGAGTCGATGGCTTGCTGCTACAAATTTACCTGTGAAAACTATGGCCGAGGTCTGCAACTGTGCTGAACGTACGATACGAGATTGGAAGCGTGAAAAGTTCTTAATGGATTACGAAGCGCTTTTGGCTTTGTGTCGCTACACACGATCACCAAAACCTAAAGTTAAAAAAGTTCCTCGATATCGGCATCTTTCTGAGGCTGGTAGGAAAGGTGGAGAGGTTGTGTATGCAAAATATGGCAGAGTCCCAACAGATAGCGCGAGACGCCTAAGTGCTTGGCGAAAATGGTGGAAAGCTGAAGGGCAGTATAAACAGAATACAATTCTTGTGCGCAAGGTAGTCAAGAGACCGCGCCGTTCTGTATTCTTGGCAGAGTTTGTGGGTGTGATGTTGGGAGACGGTGGTATTTCAGGGCGACAATTAACAGTCACCCTTCATGCGATTGATGACCGGGAATATGGAAAGTATATATCATCGCTTATTACGAAACTTTTCGACGTCCCCGCGAGTGTCCGCCGTAAAAGGGCTAGTGTGGCCAATGATTATGTTGTGTCTCGAACCGATCTGGTGGATTTTTGCGTCGAGGAACTAGGTCTGGTTCGAGGGCATAAAATAGAAAAGGGAGCCGATGTGCCTGATTGGATAAGGCGCGACAGACGTTTCGTTATTGCTTGTTTGCGTGGTCTCATTGATACGGACGGCTCCTTATTTATCCATGAGTATCGCTCTAAAAATAGGCGTTATCGTTATAAAAAATTAAATTTTTGCAGTCGTTCTCCGCTACTTTTGCGTTCGGTTTATGACATGATGATTAGTTTGGGGTTACATCCTCACGTTCGTGGATCGATGGTTTGTCTAGACAGTCAGGCCGATGTCGTCTTGTATATGAAATTGGTTGGGAGCAAAAATGTGAAGCATTTGAAAAGATATCTAAAATAAGGCAAGATGTAGCTTCCGGAGACGTGGGTGAGCGGTTGAAACCAGCACTCTGCTAATGTGCCAGGGGATAAAACCCCTCGACGGTTCGAATCCGTCCGTCTCCGCACTAAAAACCTGTTATCGACATGACCCGAGTGCTTGGGTATGTGGGGCGACTTGAGTACTCAATCCTAGGTTTCTAAGCTAGAATTGCAGCATGATCACGCTAGTTGTGGGAGGCCAGTATGGCGGCGAAGGAAAAGGCAAAATCGCGGCTTTCCTCGCGCAACAAGAAAAACCAGATATTGTTGCTCGAACTGGTGGCATTAATTCCAAACATACAGTTGTCACAAACGGCACTAGTTTTGATTTGAGACAAATTCCGACCGCTTGCGCGGTCGGTTTTTCAAATAAGATCGTCTATGGAGCGGGGTCTCTCGTCCATATCCCAACTCTGTTTGAAGAGATGGAAAAGTTGAACGTCTCCTGGTCACAAGTACTTATCGACAAAAACACTGGAGTCATTAGCGAAGAAAATATACAGGAGCAGCGCTCAGACAAGCGTTATGCAGAAATTGGCTCTACTCTGACTGGTACTGGGTATGCAACTGCGCAGCGCGCACTCCGTAAGCTACTGCTGGCAAAAGACTTTCCCGAACTCACGGAAATGCTAGGGGATTCTCCCGAGGTTCTCTTTGGTGCCCTTAAGGAAAATAAGACGATTCTGGTCGAGGGTCATCAAGGTACTGGGCTTTCTAATTTTCATGGAGATTATCCGTATACATCAAACCGAGACTCAACTGCTGCGGAACTTCTTTCTGAATTAGGTGTTGGTCCGAAACATGAGTTGCGAATCATACTTGCAGTAAAGGTATTCCCGACCAGAAACCACAACGGACATCTTCCAAATGAGATCGGGATAGATGAAGCAGAACGTCTCGGTATTAAGGAATACGGCGGTGGTTCCTGGGGAATAGAAAATAAGCGCCGTCGCGTTGGCAGGATAGATATCGCCGAACTCGTTCGTGCGGTCCAACTCAATACTCCCACCGAAATCGCGCTCACAGGAATGGACTATCTCGATCCTAACTCAAAGGATTCTATATCGGAGGCCGCGCTCTCTGCTGAAGCGAAACAGATGATCACAGATATCGAAGAGGCAACTAAAACTCCCGTGTCATTAATATCTACCGGTGCGGAGACAAATTCGATGATTGTTAGAAGATAGCTAGCGACCCGACTGCCTCAAAAAAGTCATTAGAAAGTTGCCAAAATACCCTTATGCCGTCTCACCACCCTGGTACTGAACCCGAGTGGCCCGCGAGTACAAAATAGCGCCCGTTAGGGCGCATATTTTGTTCGCGGAGACGAGGGAAAGTGCTGAGCACTTTCCGTAAGGATTCGAAAAGGTTGCCTGATATTTTAGGAAGCGCATCTGAACTAAAATATCGACAACCTGTACTGCCCATGTAGTGGGAGAAATTCCTTTCGTCTCCGCCGAAATTGAAAGACATTTTTCGGTATAATTACCGCATGACAGTTGACTTAAATGCACCATTGACCGGAAGACGAGAAATCCTCATCGACGCGCCGATCGAGCGGGTGTGGGAGATGCAGACCGACATCGAAAACTGGCCGAAGTGGCAGAAGGAGGTGACGTTCGCCAAGCTCGATGGCGAATTGCGACCGGGCACGACCTTCAAATGGAAAGCCATGGGTGTGAGCATCACTTCCGTGTTGCAAGAGGTGGTGGAGAACGAATCAATCGGCTGGTCGGGTAGGTCTATCGGTATGCGGGCTGCGCACATCTGGAGATTCGAAAGACAAGGAAACGGTACGAAAGTGATCACGGAGGAATCGTTATCCGGTTGGCTGCCTAGATTGATCAAACTCTTCAGACCGGGTTTTTTGGACGAATCACTCTCAAAAGCTTTGCGTACTCTTAAAGACCAGGTAGAAAAACCGGCAAATAGGTGACTTTCATATGTTTAGTCACCATGTTACGGGTTAGTATAATAGTCGGAGATGAACCGAATTAACCGCTTGATCACTTTTTCATCATGAATATCAAAATAATAGTGGCGATCGTGGGAGGACTGGTGGTAATGGGAGGAGCTTATTATTTCTTGTCGCGCGACGATGGCGCGAGCGTGACTCGGGAAGAAGCGTCGGAGGATGATAGTGCGATCGGTCGTTTCGCCGATATGGTGCGATCGGGTCGGAGTTATCAGTGCACGTTCGAATACCAGGATGAGACCAATGAATCTTCAGGTACCGTCTATATGACCGGCGGTGCCGAGCGTTTGCGTGGTGATTTCGATATCACCGATAGCCAAGCGGGAGCGATGGAAATGCATATGATCCGCGACGGTGGTTATAACTATCTCTGGGGTTCGACCATGCCGCAGGGAATCAAGACGGCCGTGACGGCCAACGAGATGTTGTTTGAAGAGGGTGATAATTCGCCGGTTGACGAGAATGTCGATTATGAGTGCCGTCGTTGGAACGTGGACGAAAGCAAATTCTCCTTGCCGACTGGTGTGGAGTTTCAAGATATGAGCGCGTGGCAGGGGAATATTGGCGCTTCAATGAACGCGGAGGCAGGTGCCGGCGCCGCGACGAATCAATGCCAGGCTTGCGACATGATCGGAGATGCGACCGCGAAGGCGAGTTGCAAGGCGGCGTTGGGGTGCCAGTAGTTATCCCCAAGCTCAGACGCTTTCGGTTGACACTTTTACGGCGCGGGGATATATTCGACTTATGACACGTATGTCGACAAAGAACGCGCAAGGGAGCCAGGCATGGTACCTCTTCGTGTTTCTGATGATCCTAGGGAAAAGGATCGGGTCGGCTCGCGTGTAAGTAACACTCCAAAGAACAAAGCCGGCCCACGCAGGGTCGGTTTTTGTTTTAAGGAGAGGGTTTGTTCGTTTGAGTACAACATTAAGAAAATGGAGGAAGACGTGCATACACCATTAGCTGTATTTACGATGGCCGAGGCCAGGACTCTCCTGTCGGAAACTACTGGGATGGGGAAAGACCATCCGGAGTTCCACTTTAAGTTCTGGCAACGTTTCTATTTACTATATGAAGGGCACGTGGCTGAGCGAGATGATTTCGAACCTGAGCCACAGGTTCAGAGGAGGTCTCATCTCGCGTCGTCTGGCCGTATCGATGTGTGCTGACCCTCAGGGGTCGGCAAAAAGGGCGCCGCGGCAACACGCCGGCGGCGCCTCTTCTTTTGTGCAATTTGCGGCCTACGATTTTCCGCGACCTCGTTTGCCAGGCGAATGGCCCCCCGACAGTGCGAGATTGTATTCTTCGCGCCAGCGGACACCGTGCCGCTTCTTGTAGTTGGCCACACTCGGCTTCCCTCGACGAGTGGTCCTGTTGATGAGCTTATTTTTGGCCTTGCACATTCCTGCTTTCCTCCCTACACAAAATTCCTTCCTGCATTGTCACAGAAAGGAATTTTGGAGTCAACGTACGATATGTTACGACAAGTGAGCGGAGACCAACTTGGTCATCTCGAACATGGAGACGGTACCCTTGCCGCCGAAAACCTTCTTAAGCTTCTCGTCGGCGTTGATGTTGCGCTTGTTCTTAGGATCCTGGAGATCGTGCTTCTTGATGTAGGCCCAGAGTTCCTTTACGACCTCGGAGCGAGGCATCGGACCCTTGCCGACCACTTCAGCCAACTCAGGACTGATGTTCATCGGCTTCATAAAAGCGGAATTTGATTTTGCCATTTTCTCGTTATTTTGCTGATATGCGACTAGTCTAGCACCAAAAACGCGAATTTATCCATCTTGACAAGAGGGGATGTTTATAAGCATGTGCGACGCTGTGCGCCTCTCAAGACCGCTCGGTGCTATCATTTATGTTCGCTTAATCGTTATTTTTACGCAATTACGCATGATCAATCCTTTCGAGAACGCGCTTAGACAGCTGTGGGGGGCGGCCAAGATCGGGAATGTCGACGGATCCTTGGTGGAAAGATTGTCTCGGGCCGACAAGGAGATCACGGTCACTATCCCGGTCGTGATGGATGATGGTTCGACGCGTTTATTCGAAGGTTATCGAGTGCAACATTGCGCTTCGCGCGGTCCCTACAAAGGCGGAATCCGTTTTCACCCTGACGCCGACATCAACGAGGTGCGCGCTCTGGCTCTATGGATGACCATCAAGACCGCTGTGGCCGACATACCGATGGGCGGTGGCAAAGGTGGGGTAGTGGTGGATCCTTCTACCCTTTCTTCGGGTGAGATCGAGCGGCTGTCTCGCGGTTTCGTGCGCGCGCTGTGGCGCGACCTCGGTCCCGACGTCGACGTGCCCGCACCGGACGTGAATACCACTCCGGAGATCATGGCGTACATGGTGGACGAGTATGAAAAGTTGACCGGGGATCGTTCGGGAGCTTGTTTCACCGGCAAGCCGGTAGAGACGGGAGGTTCGGCCGGTCGCGGCGCGGCCACTGGTCTCGGCGGATTCTATGTCTTCGCGGCCTTGCGCGAGAAAGCGAACTTGCCGGAGAGCGCCACGGTCGCCGTGCAGGGCATGGGCAATGTGGGCGGCAATGCCGCGCGCATCTTTCATGAGAACGGTCACAAAGTAGTCGCCATGTCGGATTCAAGAGGTGGCATCTACGCCGATGACGGTCTCGATCCCGTGGCGGTAGAAAAATATAAAGAGGAGAGTCGTTCGCTGCGAGGTTTTCCAGGCGCGCGCGAGATCAGCAATAACGAACTCTTGGAGTTGTCGGTCGATGTATTGGTGCCGGCCGCGCTCGAGAATCAGCTGACCGCGGACAATGCCGATAGGGTCAAAGCGAAATTGGTATTGGAGCTGGCCAACGGTCCCACGACTCCTGAGGCCGATGACATCTTGCATACTAAAGGGGTGAAGGTGATTCCGGACGTGCTCGCTAACGCCGGCGGCGTGGTCGTGTCCACCTTCGAGTGGCAACAGAATCGCGCCGGTGAAAAATGGAGCGAAGAAGAGGTTTTCGACAAGTTGCGCGCGGTTTTGGTGCCACAGGCCGAAGCTGTTTGGCATGATGCCCTAGCTAAAAACATGACTATGCGGAGCGCGGCCTTCTTGCTAGCACTAGGACGATTGGCTAATGAGCCAAAGATAGGAGCGTGACGGATGCCGGTCGGTGCCGCGCGAGCTCCGCTCGCGCGGCACGCAGTGTGGCTCCTGTAGTCACTACATCATCGAGTAACACTAAGCGTACGTCGGAGATGATCGAGGTGTCGGACGCGATGAAGGCACCTTGGACGTTTTTCAATCTGTCAGCGCGTGACAGACTGGTTTGCGGCACGGTATCCCAGCGGCGGCGAATGATATGCGTGTCGAGTTTAAGGTGCGGTAATGTTCTCATGGCTCGTTTGGCCACTTCGTACACTTGATCGTACCCGCGTTTCCGCGCGCGCTTAGCCGACAACGGTATCGGTATCACGACGGTGCCTCTAGGTAGATGTTTGAGATAACTTTCTAGTACCTTTGCGAGCATTAACCAGGCTTTCTCGTTGCCTTTGAACTTGGCTTCATGCACCGTGGCGCGTACCAAGGGTTCCTTGAAATCGAGTAAGGCGACGAACTCTCCGAAATCCGTTGGACAAACCAGTCGTAATAAATCTTCGTTAGCGGCCAGCCTGACCGATTTATGATCGCTGCGTTCCGGGAAAACGTATTCCCAACACCTTTGTATGAAAAAGAGCATGTCTTGTGTGTTAAAATGAAGCGATCCTTTCTTCTGGATTGTACTCCGTGTCGCACGTCATCACCAACTAGTGGAGAGGGGAAGGCGTCGCTTGATCGTCGGCATTTTTGCCGGATATTCGGCGGTCCGAGACAAGAAGTGTAAACATGGCTTTTTCATTAGCGAACATTTTCGGCAATTTAAATAAAACGACCGGCAAACTCGCAGGTGGTTCGGTCCTCGGTATCGACATCGGCGGCGCTTCGGTGAAGGTGGTGGAAGTCGAGGAAACTCCGAAGACCATCATGTTGCGAACGTACGGCGAGCTCCAACTGGGTCCGTACGACGGCAAACCTTTGGGTGAGGTCGTAGCGTTGGCGGAAGATAAAAAAGTCGAGGCGGTCTCGGACGTGATGCGCGAGGCCGGGGTCGCGGGTCGTCAGGGCTCTCTGGCGATACCATTGTCTTCGAGTTTCCTCACTGTCGTCCCGGTCAATGTCGGTCCGCAGACCGACATAGCCTCGATGATTCCGCTCGAGGCTCGTAAGTACGTGCCGCTGCCTCTAACGGATGTGTCTTTGGATTGGACGGAATTGCCGCCTATCGGAACGAAACAGACCAGCGTGAGCGAGATACTCCTGGCCGCCATCGAGAATGAAGCCTTGACGCAACATCGCGTCCTGCTCGGTTCGATCGGTATGACCGGCGAGGCGACTGAGATAGAGGCCTTCGGTTTGATACGTTCTGTATGGCGCCAACAAGATACGACCGTGGCCATAATCGATTTTGGAGCCCGTAGTTCGAAATTGTATATAGTGCGCAATGGCATACTAGAACGCACGCATCGCGTGGCCAGTGGCGGCCGCGAGATCACTAGACGCGTGGCCGAAAGTTTACGTATCGGTTTCGAAGAGGCTGAGAACCAAAAACGCGCCTATGAGCGAGGCACTGCCTCGGGAGAAATGATCTTTCAAGTCATGGCTAACGTTCTCGAAGGACCTCTGATCGAATTCGGCAAACTGATCGGACAGTATGAAGCCAGACTGGGCGCACAGATCAAAAGAGTGGTGATAGCAGGAGGCGTCTCGGCCTCGCCCTACGCACTAGAATATGTGAAAGACAGATTCGCTCGTCCGGTGGAATTGTCCGATCCGTTTTCTAAGGTCGCTTATCCGGCCTTCATGGAGGATGTATTGAAACAGATCGGCCCGTCCTTCGGCGTGGCCTTGGGCGCCGCTCTGCGGAGATTCCAATGACGATGCTTTTGTCCACACGTATCGACGGTCCTCGTTCGCTATAAAGAGTTATAATCAACCCATGCCCGAAGAGAACAGCTCCTTCATTCCTAAAAGCGGTGTAAAGACCGTCAAGAGATCCCAGAGCAATAAACGGATCTATCTTTTGGCTTACATCAGCTACATTTTCTTTTTCAGTACGCTTTTCGCCGTTATCGGCGTCTATATCTACGGCGCCACCGTCGACCGTTCGCTTTCCAGGCTCAAGGAACAGATGGTGGCCGAACGACAGCGGTTCGCGGTCGCGGAGATCGAAAACATAAAACAGCTAGATCGTCGTTTGTCGACCGCGGAGCGGTTGGTGAACGAATCGACCGCTCCATCCAGACTATTTCCCGATATCGAGCGTATAGTATCGTCCGACATAGAATTTTCCGGTTTGAGCTACGAACAATTGCCCAATCGTAAATTCATCTTGGAGTTGGAGGGCAAGGCCGACGAGTTCAACCAGATCGTCGCGCAACAGCAACTGATAAAAGGCAGTGGATTGCTCTCGGACGCGCGCGTGGTGGAGTATGATTACAGTGTCAGTGGAGAGGAAGGCAGCTCGATCTCGGGCGATGCCGTCCTGACCTTCGTTTTTGCCGACACTCGCGATCTGTCCGCGATAGCCTATGTCCCGCGCGAGGAGACAGTAGAGATCATGGCTTCGACTACCAATGCGGTCATCGAAGATAGTGTGACCGCTGCCGGCGATCAGGTCGATGTCGTCGAAGAGGGGTCAACAGTATCCGAATAATACATCCATATGCGTTTTCAAGCCGGCTTACAAATAATTCTCCTGGTCACCGCGGTGGTGATCGTATTTACCGTGATCAAGCCGAAATTCGATTCTATCCGAGAGGCTCAGGTCGAGGCGCTCTCGTATCAGAGCGCTGTCGATAACATCGGCCAATACAACGCCCGACTGCAGCAGTTGACCGATCAAGCCGGAGCCATTTCCGCCGAGGAGCTAGCGGCATTGTATCGTTATCTGCCGGAAAGCGTAGATGCGGTGGCCGTGGGCAGAGACATCAATAACATCGCCGATAAAAACGGTCTCCTACTCTTGGATGTGGTCCCTAAAGACGGAGTCGAGATCGTGGTCGATGCCGAAGCCGCCCCGGCGACCGATCCGGCGGTTATGGATCCGGCGATGATGCCGGTCGAAGGGACTTATGCGGAAGGCCAACCGTCTCGAAAGTCCAGCGTCCTTATGTCTCATGCTTTTGCGGTTGAGGTCATCGGTACTTATGACAGCATGAAGTCGATGTTAGAGGATCTCGAAAGGAACGATTATCCTCTCCGAGTGGTCGAATTTTCTTTCGGAGTGGACGAGGAGGGGTCGGACTTAGTCGAATATTCTCTGGTTTTGGAAACGTACTCTTTAACATCATAAGTGACCACCTAAGCAATCATATGGGATCGATAGTGAAAAACTTGATGATAGCGGTGGTGGTGGTCGGAGTCTTATACTTCGGCTATAAGTTCTTCTTTGCGGCCGGAGACGCGGAGTTGGTCGTAGACGGCGGTAGCGAAGGTCAATTGGTGGCCAGTGAATTTTTGATAAAACTCAACGAATTACAATCTATAGATTTTTCGAGCGATCTGTTCTCCGATGTTCGTTTCAACTCCTTCCAGTCTTTTAGTACCGTGCCCGATCCCGTCGAGTCAGGCAGAGACAATCCCTTTTCTCGATAAGGCGGCCATCGGCGGACGGTTCTACGTTTGACCCAGTATCAAAATGGATCTTGTTAACGAATTGCAGAAAGAGGGGATCCTCGCTGCCGAGATGGCGGCGTCGGCCTCGAAACAGATCGCTTCCGGGATGTCTTTGGAGCAGTCGCTTTTATCCGCCGGCGTGGCTCGGGACGTGGTGCGTGAGAGGTTGGCGAAATTTTACGGTATCCCTGCTTATGTGCCGGCCGAAGGCGAGACCGTCTCTCAAAAAGTCCTAGAATACATTCCGGCCGAAGCCGCCAAGAATTACAACATAGTCCCTTTGAAGGTGGAGGAGGACACCTTGCTCATCGGCGTTAACGATCCGGAGGACTTTCGCCTGCGAGAGGTTCTGAACTTCGTAAGTACCAAACACGGACTTCCATACAAATACGTTTTTTTACTCAGCGACGATCTGGGAAAATTCTTACGGGGATATGAGAATTTGACCGGAGAGGTCGGCGAGGCGCTCACTACTTTAGAGACCGAATTGAACGATGAGATCGCCTTTCGCAAGGAGCAAGACGATGATGATGTCCAACGTTTGGCCGCAGAGCATATCAAGGAAGATGCTCCGGTCACCAAACTAGTGGCCACGATATTGCGTTACGCGGTGGATGGCAACGCTTCGGATATCCATGTGGAACCGACCGACAATAAAGTACGGGTGCGTTTTCGTGTCGATGGAGACCTACAGACCAGTTTGGAACTGCCTCGCAACGTCCAGTCGGCGGTGGTGGCCCGCGTCAAGATCTTGTCGTCGATGAGGCTAGACGAACGTCGTAAGCCGCAAGACGGCCGCTTCTCGGCGACTTTCGACGGTCGCAAGATCGATTTCCGAGTCTCGACCTTTCCCACTCAGTATGGTGAAAAGGTAGTGATGCGTATTTTGGATAACGAACGAGGCGTGCGCACGATCGATAGTATCGGTCTTAGCGAGCACCATAAGGAGGTGGTCCGACGTTTGGTGCAAGAGCCGTACGGAATAATTTTGATATCCGGCCCTACTGGTAGCGGTAAATCGACGACCTTGTATTCGATGCTGTCCGAAGTCGATCGCTCTACCAAGAACGTGCTTTCTCTCGAGGATCCGATCGAGTACAACATCGAAGGCGTCTCTCAGTCGCAAGTGCGACCGGAGATCGGTTATTCCTTCGCTAATGGACTTAGGACGGCGCTTCGTCAGGACCCGGACGTCATACTGGTGGGCGAGATCCGCGACAAAGAGACTGCGCAACTCGCGATTCAGGCCGCGCTCACCGGACACTTGGTGCTTTCGACGATCCACACCAACAACTCCATCGGCGTGGTGGCGCGGTTGATAGACATGGGAGTGGATCCGTACCTGATCGCGCCGACCTTGAAACTCGCCATGGCCCAACGTTTGTCCCGCCGACTTTGTCCGCCTGGAAAGAAGGTGCCGATAGACGAAAGCACCAAGAAGATGTTCGAAAAGGAATTCGAGACTTTGCCGGATAAATATCACGATCGCATCCCGCCGCTCGATAGCATCTATCATCCCGAACCGGCGCCAGGTTGTGCGTCCGGTACCAAAGGGCGCATCGCTGTTATGGAAGTTCTGGAGGTGGATCAAGAGATACAAGACCTTATCCTAAAGGGTGGATCAGAAACGCAGATATACGAGGCGGCCAGAAAGAACGGTTTCATGAGCATGAAGGAGGACGCTATTATCAAGGCTCTCACCGGCCAGATTCCGTTCGAGGAAGTCAACAGTTTCGGTACCAAGGTCGGCGGCGGGGAGGAAGAGGAGGATCAGTATATAGCGACGCCCAAGGTGGAGATGTCCGACACGGGGGAGATAGGAACCGTGTCTATGTCTGCGGAAGCGCCGGCTAAAACGCCTGGAGCCGCGGCCGCGACAAAGAACGTCGACAATATACCCAACCCTGACGCTGGTACCGACAAGGCAGGGTTATAATGTGAAGGTATGAAAGTGTTGCTGGTAGACGATGACGCATTCTTGCGCGACATGTACGCCACCAAGTTCATCGAGTGCGGACATGAAGTCGAGTCGGCCAGTGATGCCGCGGAGGCGCTCAGGCTCATCAAAGACAAGCAGTATGACATCGTGTTGCTCGACATGGTCATGCCGGGCATGGGCGGTTTGGACTTGCTGAAAGGGATCAAGCAGGCAGAATTGAAGCGTCAAACCATGCTTGTCGTGCTCTCCAATCAGAGTGAGACGTCGGACCGTTCGGCCGCGGCCGAACTAGGAGCGGATGGTTACATAGTGAAGGCCGAGTCCATTCCGAGCGACATAGTCAAACAGGTCGAGACACTTTACGCCGATAAGAAACAAAAATAATGCGCGTCGATTATAGAAGAGAATTAGAGGAATTGGTCAATGTGGTCATTTCCGAAAACGGCTCCGACATCCACTTGTCGGTCGGTTCGCATCCCATCGTGCGGGTCATGGGGGCCCTCATTCCTTTGGTCAAGAAGCCGGTGCTCACCGCCGAGGATTTGAACGGATTCTGCGGGGTTCTGATGAACGATAAAAAGACGAAGGAGTTCACCCCCATCCACGAAATCGATTTCTCTTACGCTTCTCCCGACGGTACTCGCTTTCGCGGCAACGCTTACTACCAACAGGGTCAGCCTTCCGTAGCCTTGCGCCACATACCGAACAAGATTCGCAATCTAGAGGAATTGAATTTGCCTCCCATCTTGGAAAGCTTCGCCCAGCGGCCGCAAGGATTCTTTTTGTGCGTCGGTCCTGTGGGTCAAGGTAAATCCACGACATTGGCCGCCATGATACAGATCATCAACCAGAGTCGATCCGACCATATTGTGACGATCGAGGATCCGATCGAGTACGTCTACCAACCCGACCAGGCGCTCATCGAACAACGGGAGGTCGGTACCGACACCGAGGATTTCGCTACAGGTCTCAACGCCACTTTTCGTCAGGACATCGATGTGATACTCGTCGGAGAAATGCGCAATTCCGAGACGATCGCTACGGCCGTGACGGCGGCGGAGACCGGACACCTAGTGTTCTCGACCTTACATACCAACAACGCCGCTCAGACGATCGACCGTATCATCGACAGTTTTCCGTCCGGCCAACAAGATCAGATTCGGGTGCAGTTGGCCGGTTCGCTCATGGGCATCTTTTCTCAACGTCTGGTACCGCGCATCCAAGGTGGAATGGTGCCGACCTATGAGTTATTGATCAACAACAGCGCGGTCTCCAATCTCATTCGTGAGCGTCGAACGCATGAGATCCAGACGGTGATCGAGACCGGACTAGAGCACGGCATGATCGACATGAACCGCTCGCTCATCGATCTGGTGAAGAAGGGGGAAATAACGGTCGAGAACGCCTTCGCGTATTCAGTGAATCCTAAAGGTTTAGAGAGGTTGATGTAAGCAATTTAAGTTAAAAAGTTCATAAAGTTCTTAAAGTCTACAAAAACCATGCAAACAACAAGCAAAAAAATACTTTTAACTTTCAACTTTTAACTTTATAGACTTGTTATGTTGTTCTCTTATAAGGCCATAGACCAAAATAACGTAAAGCGAGAGGGGACCGTCGAAGCTAGCAACATCGACGCGGCCATCTCGACCGTCCAGAAACTCAGCTACACGGTCATTTCCATCGACCCGGTCGAAGAGAAGAACGACATCTTCAAGTTCGAGATCAAATGGTTTCAGCGCATCTCTAACAAAGAGGTGGTGATACTCTCGCGTCAGTTGGCGACATTGTTCGACGCGCAGGTGTCGGCTTTACGCGTCTTTCGTTTGTTGGGCGCGGAAGCGGAGAACCCGCAGATGCGGGCAGTTTTGAACGATATCGGCGACGACCTCCAGGCCGGCAGTTCCATATCACGTGCTATGTCAGCGCATCCGGAGGTGTTCTCTCCCTTTTATATCAACATGGTGCGTTCCGGCGAAGAGTCCGGTTCCATGGAGCGATCGTTCAATTACTTGGCCGAATACCTCGACCGCACCTATCAGGTGATCACCAAAGCCCGTAACGCTCTCGTATATCCGGCTTTCGTGATCGGCGTATTCATTCTGGTCATGGGACTCATGCTCACGATGGTGATTCCCCGCATCAGTCAGATATTGATCGATTCCGGACAAGAGCTACCTATCTATACCAAGATCGTCATCGCCATATCTTCTTTCGTCACCGATTATATCGGCGTATTGATCGCTCTTGTCGCTATTGGCGGGGTGTTCTTGTGGCGGTTCGTCAGAACGCCGGTCGGCAAGAGAGCTTACGACGAGTTCAAGATCTCCATCCCCTATGTGGGAGACCTGTATCGCAAGCTCTACCTTACTCGCGTGTGCGACAACCTCTCTACCATGCTCCAAAGCGGCATCTCCATGCCCCAGGCGCTGGAGGTCACGGCCGAGGTGGTCGACAACGCGGTGTTCAAGGAGATCATCGACAACACGCTCATCGAAGTCAAGGCCGGCCGGTCGTTCGCCGACGCGGTCTCCGAATACCCGGAGATTCCGGGTGTGCTATCGCAGATGGCCAAGGTCGGCGAGGAGACCGGAAACCTATCCGAGATCATGAAGACATTGGCGATGTTCTACAACCGCGAAGTGAATAACGCGGTGGATACTCTCATCGGTTTGATCGAGCCGTTGATGATAGTCCTCCTGGGTCTCGGTGTCGGTACCTTATTGGCGTCCGTGCTGATGCCGATTTACAACATGACCGCCGCCATTTAAACTCTCAGAATCGGACGATTTCTGCGTTGCGCGGCGGCAAAATAACACTCGTCGTATGTCCATATACGCCTCGCGTTATTTTCCTTGCGCGCCTTGAAATCGCCTCGATTCTGAGA
The DNA here is from genome assembly GCA_002293845.1 of Patescibacteria group bacterium UBA918. Taxonomy (GTDB): domain Bacteria; phylum Patescibacteriota; class Minisyncoccia; order Phycocordibacterales; family UBA918; genus OLB19. The sequence continues at coordinate 91,971 of DBEA01000010.1, forward strand.
GTTTAAAGATCCTGACACACATTTTTTCTAAAACCATGTCGTTTCCTCGCAAAAACATTCACCGTATGTCAATAATACGGCTCATGTTTTTGTTTCAGTCCGCGTAGGTGCTCTAAAAGAAAAATCTTGCGTCAAATTATCTCCTATAAATTCTGTGTATTCTAAAATTTGTATTCTAAACACTAACAACTAAAAACTGAAACCTAGTTTTATCCACATCAAATCACATTTCATCGAAGCATTGGCTATAGAATTAGTTGTAACCAGGTTCGAGACACGCAGCTGATGTCTGGAGACTGTGTCATTAAAAATAATAAATAATATGTTGAAACAAAAACTGCACAAAGGCTTCACCCTCATCGAACTCCTCGTGGTCATCGCCATCATCGGCATCTTGGCCTCGGTGGTGTTGGCTTCGCTTAACAGCGCGCGTGACAAGGGTGAGGACGCCGCCATCAAATCGAACCTTAACAACGCTCGAGGTCAAGCCGCTCTCTTCTACGATGACAACGGCGATTACGACGGTGTCTGCGATGCTGGTGACGGTACCATCGCCGATATGATCCCGGCTGGGGGTAGTTGTCGAGACGATGCCGATCACTGGATCGCTTACGCTTCTTTGGTGAGCGCTAGCAGTTCCGCATACTGCGTCGACTCCGAAGGAAACGCTGTAACCACCGCAGCCGATCTGTCGGCCGAGACCACCTGCGAATAACACGCTGGACATTTCGAAAAGCGGGCCTTTGGCCCGCTTTTCTTATACACATCTTTTCAATTATTCGAGGAATATCCATGGTAAAAAGATGGGATAGAATTAATAAATTTATCCTATGATCGAGAATGTTAAAAAAATCGGAGGGCGGGCAGGCGTTCGCGGCTTCACCCTCATCGAACTCCTCGTGGTCATCGCCATCATCGGCATCTTGGCCTCGGTGGTGTTGGCTTCCCTAAACTCGGCTCGCAGCAAAGGAGCCGACGCGGCCATCAAGTCGAACATCAACAACGCCCGCGCTCAAGCAGAGATCTTCTACGATAGTCAGTCTCCGAACAGCTACACTAGCGTCTGTACCGCCGCTGGGGGTATCGCCGCCATGGATGCCGCCGCCGCTAATGCGGCCGGCGGCGTGGGTTACTCGCAGTGTGGTTCTACCGCCACCGCCTGGGCCCTTAAGGCTCGCTTGGTATCGAACACCGGCCAGTACTACTGCGTCGACTCCACCGGTGCCGCTAAGACCATTACGGGCACGTATAGCGACGCGGCTTCTACGGTCTGTCCGTAAAATCACCAAACAAGTCTTGTAGATTGTAAACTTATCCACATCATCCGCCTGATTCTCGGATGATGTTCGGCGTTATAATCGTGATGGATCATTAAATTAATTTTATGTATAAATATTCATCACAGCGCGGCTTCACCCTTATCGAACTCCTCGTGGTCATCGCCATCATCGGCATCTTGGCCTCGGTGGTGTTGGCGAGCCTCAATAGCGCTCGCAGTAAGGGCGCCGACGCGGCCATCAAGTCGAACATCAACAATGCCCGCGCTCAAGCGGAGATCTTCTACGATAGCCAGTCCCCGAACAGCTATACTAACGTCTGTACCGCCGCTGGAGGTGTAGCCGCTATGCATGATGGGGCCGCCAACTCAGCTGGAGGTGTCGGTTACGCTGCTTGTGGTAGCACCGCCACCGCTTGGGCTCTTAAGGCTCGTCTAGTGTCGAATACCGGCCAGTACTACTGCGTCGACTCCACCGGTGCCGCTAAGACCATTACCGGCACGTACAGTGATACTGCAGACACTGTTTGTCCGTAATTTTCTTATAACAAAACACCCCGCGAAAGCGGGGTGTTTTGTTATACTTGGGCTATGCTACCGGCATATTTCTGGTTGATGGTGGTCGTAGTGTTCGGTCTGATCATCGGTAGTTTTTTGAACGTGGTCATTTACCGTTTGCATACCGGACGTTCTTTGAACGACCGTTCGCATTGTCTATCGTGCGGACGACAGCTGGAGTGGTACGAACTTTTTCCGGTCGTTTCTTACTTAGCGTTGCGCGGCCGCTGTCGCACTTGTCGCTCGTTCATCCCTTATCGTTACGCCTTGGTCGAGATCCTGACCGCCATGGCTTTCGTGGTCTCGTACCTACAGACCGTCGATGTCATACATTTTCTACTGTCGGCGAGTCTGCTATCGGTGCTGATCGTAGGGCTAGCATACGACTTCTATCATATGATCATCCCCGACGAAGTCTCTTATGGCGCGGCTTCTCTAGCGATCGCCATCGTGCTGTGGGATTTTCTGACGACCGGCGACCTGAGCGGACTCGCGAGTGCCTTGATCGGAACCGCCGTCGCTTTCTTAGTCTATGCCTCGTTATGGTACTTTTCGAAAGGGAGGGCATTCGGATTCGGCGATGCTAAACTCGCCGTGTCTTTAGGAATGCTTGCCGGGACGAGCGGTGTTTTTTCACTGATTGTACTTTCGTTCTGGATAGGAGCGCTCGTTAGCGTCTTTTTGATCCTGTGGCAACGAACCGTTCTCAACATCGGCGGGATCGGTGCGATGAGCGGTCGTGTTACCATAAAGAGCGAGGTTCCATTCGCCCCGTTTTTGATCGCGGCGTTCGTTCTGGTCCATTTTTTTCACGTTGACGTGCTGGTGTTCATCGAGGCTTTATATGAAATCGTCTACCTTTAGGTTCGAGGGACATGGGGTGCGGAAAATCGCGGAGCGATTTTCCGCACCGGAATCGCTTTTACGGACTAAACGCGGTTTTTCCGTGCTGGAAGTATTGATAACCGCCGCTATCATAGGCATCATCACCGCCATGGTGACATTGAAGTATGGGTCGTTCAATAATTTGATCTTATTAAAGAACCAGGCGTATCAGATCGCGCTGGAACTAAGGGAAATGCAGTCTCGGTCGATCTCAGCGGTAGGACGAAGCGAAGACTTCCGTCGTCCTTACGGACTTTATTTCGCCACTTCCGATCCGGGACGCTACCGCTTATTCATCGATATGGACGACCCTGGTGACAGCGGGTATGGATACTACAATGCCGGCGAGGAGCTTGAGATCAGGAGTCTCGACTCTCGCTTTAGAATCAGTCGGCTATGCAATGCTTCAAACTGTTCTTTGTCCACCTTGTCGGTGATGTTTCAGAGACCAAACTTCGATGCGATAATCAATGCTGGCACGGTCGCTAACGCGGCGATCGAGATCGTGACGCTTTCGAATAGTAGCAGTACTCGTCGGGTCGAAGTGAACGCCGCCGGGCAGATAACGGTGCAATGATATGAAATCAGGTTTTAGGTCTCAGGTTTCAGGTTTCAGTCCGGTACGGAAAAATGCGGAGCATTTTTCCGTACCTCTAGGCACTAAAAACTTTAAGCTAAAAACTAGCGGTGGTTTTTCCTTGATCGAGCTCCTGGTGTCCATGGGGTTGTTTATCGTGGTTTTGACGGTCGGCATCGGCGCGCTTTTGGTGCTTATAAGTTCGAATCTCAAAGCGCAAAACATCCAAGAGTCCGTCAGCAACGTGCAGTTCGCCCTCGACAGTATGGCGCGAGAGATCCGCACCGGGTATTCCTATTACTGTTCCAGCGCGGTACCGGTGAATCCGCCGGACGGTTCCGAAGACGTAGCATCGTGCGATCGCGGCGGCTATCTTTCCATCGTCGAGGGAGGAAAGAGTCTGACCGGCGATAATCCGGATCATCGCATCGCCTACTGCTTTGCCGGAAACGCCATCTGGCGCAAACTCGGAACGAGTGGTGGAAGTTGCGGCGGGTCCGGGTGGGTCCGGCTGACAAGTCCGAATGTATCCATCGACGCTATGCATTTCAATGTCCACAACGCCGGTCGGAAATTACTGGTAGACAACGATTATCAGCCTAACGTGACCATTTTCATAAGCGGCACCGTCGCCGGCGTCTCTAACACGTCGGCGGATTTCACCCTCCAGACCACGGTCACTCAACGCGTATTAGACTTATGAAATCGGTTTATAGTTTTCAGTTTTTAGTTGATAGGACACCGAAAATCGCTCCGCGATTTTCGGTGTCCCGGCACACGTCGTCACTACGAACTAAAAACTATAAACTAAAAACTAACGCCGGTTACTCGCTCGTCGAGGTTTTGGTCGCCATCACCGTATTGCTGATAGCCCTAGTGGGTCCGCTCACTATCGCGCATTCGGGACTGAAGCGAGCTTATACATCCAGAGAACAGACCATGGCCGTGTTCTTGGCCCAGGAAGGTCTCGAGGCCGTGGCCAAACTGAGAGAAGACAACGCCATCGCGGCTTACCCGGATTTCAGCTTGGTCGAGAATACTTGGGGCGACGTCGAGACCATAGGTAGCAGGTGTACGGCTTCCAATCCTTGTGGAGTCAACATCGGGGAAGACGGGGCGATCACGAGCTCTAGCTTCTACACCTGCAACTCCACCAACTGCGGCATGCGTTATTCGAGTACGGAGCGGGTACCATATAGGCAGGGGACAGTCTCGGGCGAGACCACCCCCTATGAACGTCGCCTCACTATGGATATCGATGACGCACGCGTCGCGGTGACCGCGACCGTGACTTGGGGAAGTCTTCCGGGTCAGGGTGTTTCCTTGCAGAGCTATTTCTATAACATCTACACCGACGAATATATGTCCAGCAGTGTGGCCACTACTCCAGTAACTGTTGATAGGCTAATAGGACCATACTTACGAAACGAGACTGGTCCTAGAGGAACCCTACGAGATGCTATGGAAGCTAGTTGTGGAAACTGCGGCATGACCGGACAAGATGGGTCACCAAATAATAACGCCAGCACCCGTGTCCAGTTGTGTATCGCCATGTTCGGTGCAGGCTCATCGGTCAGTAGTTATACTACAGGAAGTTATGAGACGCCGCATGACAATTATATATATTCCTGGAATGGTAGTGTTTGGTCCTCTCAAAACGCGGGCACGGCAGGAAATAACTTTGTCAGAAGTATCACATGTCTTACGTATTGATCTATGAAAAAACAGACTCCTTTGAATCCCATTGAAAAGCGATCCTACAATGGCTTCGCGCTCCTGATCACCCTGGTCGTGGTGAGCGTGGTGTTGGCGATAGGTTTGTCGCTTTTGTTCGTCACGACCAGACAGTATGTGTTGGCGGTGATGGCCAACGAGTCAGAAGAAGCTTTTCAGGCCGGACAGATCGGGCTGGAGTGTTTGCGTTACTGGCGCGGTCAGCCCGAAACGATCGCGCAATTTCTGCGAGATTCTTCAGGGACGCCCGATCCCATCGAGTGTGGCGACGTGAGCGGTACTCCAATGGAAAGCAGTGGCACACCTTTCAGCGACGGGCATTGGCTCTATCGATACGCTTACAGTTTCGATCTCGCTGGTGATCGTTGCGTGGAGCCGACCATCTATATCGCCGACCTGCGCGAGTACACCGGGAGTGATGATGTGGTGGAACTGAACATCTCCAACGAGGGACTGGACACCATCGATTGCGCCGCGGGCACTGTCTGTACGGCGATATTTTCACGAGGATACAATCGTCCGTGTGATCAGCTTGACTCCATTTACGCTATTCAACGCGAGATCACCATCCAATTCTGATCCGGCGCGTTGTGTCCATGGGTCGATTCAGGTTATAGTAGGATTCTAGAATCGCCCTCGATATGGCCAAGATAAACGCTAAAAACGCCGAACGGATCGAGAGACTGCGCGAACTGGTCGCTTACCACCAGCGTCTTTATCATGAGCAGGACGCTCCGGAAATAACCGACGAAGCCTATGACTCGTTAGTGAGGGAATTGCGCGAGCTTGAGGGCGTGGGCGAGCATGGAATCTCTGTCGCCAATGCGGTCGGCGGTGCGCCGAACGAAGCTTTCGCCAAAGTCATCCACAAAGTCAGACAATGGTCTCTTAACAACGTTTTTGACGTCGAAGAGCTTCGGGAATGGGAATCGCAGATTAAAAGAAAACTGGAGTCCGAGGGCATAGGCGACGCTAAGCTGGCTTATGACGTCGGTCATAAATTAGATGGACTCAAGATCGTGTTGACTTACGAACAAGGCCGATTACGTCGAGCCGCCACGCGTGGCGATGGAGTGGTGGGCGAAGATGTGACTCACACCGCCATCACTATCGAAGATATTCCTAAAGAATTGCCTCGGCCGCTTTCGCTCACTTGCGTGGGAGAGGTGTGGCTCAAGGAGTCCGAATTCTTGCGTATCAACGAGGAAAGAAAAAATAACGACTTGCCGTTGTTCGCCAATCCCCGCAATGCCGCCGCCGGTTCTCTCAGGCAATTGGATCCCGAGATCACCCGGAGTCGCAAGCTATCCATCATCGTGTACGACCTCGATCACTTGGAGCCGGCGGCGGGGGCGTCAATGCCCAAAACGCAACAGGCAGAACTGCGCTTGCTTTCCGAATTGGGCTTTCCCACGGGAAATCATGGGGCATTAAAACACGATCTTGACGGGGTGATCGCATACTACGAAGAATGGAAATCTAAAAAAGAGACCTTGCCGTATGGTGTCGACGGCATTGTGATCAAGGTCGACGATATCGCTACCCAACGTCGTCTCGGTTTCACTGCCAAGGCGCCACGCTTCGCCGTCGCTTTCAAATTCCCGGCGGTGCAGGCGACGACTGTGGTGCAAGACATCGTCCTTCAGGTCGGAAGGACCGGTGTCGTAACGCCGGTGGCCCACTTGTCGCCGACTCGTATCGCCGGATCGGTCGTGTCACGCGCTACTTTGCACAACGAAGATCAGATCAAACGCCTGGATGTCCGGATCGGCGATACGGTCATTTTGCAAAAAGCCGGTGATGTGATTCCGGAGATAGTGTCCGTAGTGTTACCTCTTCGTCCTGCCAGCACTAAACCTTATCGCTTCCCTAAAAAAGTCGAAGGCTGTGGCGGCGATGGCTCGATCGAGAGAATACCGGGCGAAGCGGCGTACCGTTGCGTCACTCTGGATTCGGATCTCATATACCGTCGCCGTCTTTATCACTTCGTGGGTAAAACCGCACTTAATATTGATGGTGTCGGTCCGAGGATCGTCGATCTTTTGCTCGACGAAGGCTTGATAAACGAACCGGCAGACCTCTTCACGCTCAAGGTCGGCGACCTGGAAGGATTACCGGGGTTTCAAAAAAAAGCGGCCGATAACGTTATCGAAGCGATAGAAAAAGCGCGTCGACCGGAGCTGTATCGTCTGTTGGTGGGTCTGTCGATACCCAATGTGGGCGAGGAGACCGCGCGCCTGATCGCTTCCGAATTCGGTGCAATGGATAAGGTGATGCGGGCAAGCGTCGTGGAACTAGCCGATATCCATGGGGTCGGGCAGGTAGTGGCCGAATCGGTCGCCTCCTGGTTTCAGGGTAAAGACAATATTCGGCACTTAGAAGCCCTACTTCATCACTTGAAGGTCAAAAATCCCGAAGTTTCGACCAACAAGACGGTATTAGCCGGCAAGACCGTGGTTTTCACCGGCAGTTTGCCTACATTATCCCGTGACGAAGCCAAAGACCTGGCCCGTGCGGCCGGGGCCAAGGTAGCTGGGAGCGTATCCAAGCATACTGATTTCGTGGTCTTAGGCGAGGAAGCAGGTTCCAAGGCGGAGAAAGCGCTAGAGCTTGGGGTCAGAACATTGACCGAGGACGAGTTTCTCAAATTGCTCGGGAAGTGATAACATCAGCGGGTAA
>DBEA01000010.1:99896-107289 GCA_002293845.1 Patescibacteria group bacterium UBA918
TATGACCAAAGAAGAAACGCTACGTTTAGGAGACCTATCTCGGATCAAAATGACAGACGCGGAAGCCGAAGCGTTCAAGTCCGAGATCGATTCGATCCTAGCTTATGTGAGCGCGGTCGACGCACTGGTCGACAAAGGCGATCTATCCAAGGCACCAGGTCCGGTGTTCAATGTGTTTCGTGAGGATGCGGTCACGAACGATCCGGGTTCGTACACCCGTGACATCGTGCGGGCTTTTCCCGAAAAACACGGAGATTTTCTAAAGGTCAAGAAGATATTAAATCCCGACTCCACATCATGACCATCAAAGAATTACGCGACAAATTCATATCGGGTACGTCCACTCCGATCGAAGCCTATGAAGCCGCAAGACGGGTGATCTCCGAAAAGGATGCGGAGGTTCATGCATATCTTGAGGTTTACGACGATGCCGTCACCGCTGCCACAGATGCCACGAAGGCCTACGAAAGGGGCGACTTCGTTGATAAACCTTTGTTGGGAGTTCCGATCGCTATCAAAAACAATATCTTGATCAAGGGTAAGAAAGTCACCGGCGGTTCCAAGATCCTGGAGAATTATATGGCTTCCTATGACGCTACGATCATAGAGAGACTCGAAGCCGCCGGGGCCCTGATCGTAGGTAGTACCAATCTGGATGAGTTCGCTATGGGTTCCTCGACCGAGAATTCAGCGTTCGGTCCTACCAAGAATCCATTGGACCTCACTCGCGTACCCGGAGGCTCTTCCGGCGGATCGGCCGCCGCCGTCGCTATGTGCTCGGTACCGGCCGCCATCGGCACCGACACCGGCGGTTCCATCCGCCAGCCTGCCAGTTATTGCGGCCTGGTCGGTATGAAGCCGACTTATGGAGCTATTTCCCGTTACGGACTCATGGCCATGGGTTCGAGCTTGGATCAGGCCGGGACCTTAACGAACAGCGTGGCCGATGCGGAGGTACTTTTCGGTGTCATGGCCGGCCGCGATCCTCGTGATATGACGACCATCGGTCCGGACACGTATCCTGAGGTCAGCGTCAAAGAAACCTATAAGATAGGTGTGCCGCGGGATTTCCTAAAGTCGGGCATCGATGAAGACGTGATGCAGGTTTTTGAAGAGAAATTGACTGAATTGCGCGCGGCTGGTCACGAGATCGTCGACATCGAACTACCACTTTTCGAGGCTGGACTAGCGTCCTACTATATCGTCATGCCAGCGGAGGTCTCTTCGAACCTGGCACGTTACGATGGTATTCGTTATGGAGTGCGCCAAGAAGGCCGAGATTTACTCGAGACGTATCTTAATTCTCGCGCGGACGGCTTCGGTCGGGAAGCCAAAAGACGTATATTGCTCGGCACTTATGTATTGTCGTCCGGATATTTCGACGCCTACTACGGCAAGGCCGAAGCCGTCCGCGCCAAAATGCGCGCAGAACTCGGGGAAGTCTTTAAGAACGTTGACCTGGTCGTGACTCCGACCGCGCCCACACCAGCGTTTAAAATTGGAGAGAAAGAAGAGCCTCTGTCTATGTATCGCCAGGATATTTTCACCGTGCCCGTGAACCTAACGGGCGTGCCGGCCATTTCCATCCCTATGGGCAAGGTCGATCGGGAAGGATCGATGCTCCCAGTCGGCATCCAGTTCATCGCTCCTCACGCCGGCGAGCGGCGACTCTTCGATATCGGCAAGCGTGTGCATGATGCGGGCTAAAATTACCCCATATTTACTATCCACACACCCTTAAAATATCCTGATTTGAAATGCTAAAATTAGCAGATGGATTATAAGTCCTATTCCTTTTTTCTGAAGGCTTCGTCAATGGTGTGCGTGCTGGTATTTATCTGCGGATTAGGCCTTTTATATAAACTTGAAAGTGAGAGAACCCCCCCTCTCTCTTCCGGTGGTACACAAAGTGCTACTGCGGCTGAGACCGCTCCTTGGTGGTGCGAGGTTAGAGCGCTGTTCTCTTGGCCTTGTGAAGACATTTTGGTAATGGACCGGGAATCATCAAAGTTTTCTTTCGGGGACCAAACAGCCGCTGTCTTTAACTCTGCTAATTCTCTATGGTGCGATTTTCGCGACTGGCTATCTTGGCCTTGCGAAGACAGCATGGTTGATACCGTGACCCCAGCGCCACCTAGAGCGCCAACACCACCAGTAACTTCTGCGACCACCACTAATGCATTTAGTGAGTCACCTGTGCACGTCAATAAAACTGAGCCCACCTATGTCACCAACGAATATGTCACTCGTCCGCTTGAGCGCGAAATATTACGCGAAGTAGTTATCAGAGATAACAACATAGATACTAGCCACTTCATTACCAGGTCCGATTACGATGCTCAGGTAAACGCCCTCCTCACTTCCGTCGAAGGAAGTTCGTCGGGCGCCAGCAATGCCCTCAGCGAGCTATCTGACTCGTTAGCCACGTCTTTCACCACAGATGCACTGACTGTCTCTGGATCCGGCTCACTCTCTATCCTGTCCGTCGGTACTACCTCGGCTTATGATGTCTTCACTCTCGATGGCATGGCTTATCTCGCCCCATTATCTGCACCCACGACTACGACCAACCGTCTCTACAACTATAACGACAATCTCTACTGGTCCGGAAACCCCGTAGTCGGCACCTTGGTGGGTAGCTGGACTTCCGACGGCACGCACGCTTGGCGACCAACCGGCAACGTCGGCATCGGCACCAGCTCGCCCTCGCACCTCTTCACCGTCGCCGGAGACACCAACCAAACCGGCGCTCTCCGCTTCAATGGCAACGCCGGTACCACCGGACAGATACTGCTCTCCAACGGCTCCAGCGCCCCTACTTGGACCGCCACCTCTTCGCTCGGTCTCGGAGCTTCCTTCTTTGAGCAGGGAGGCAATTCCTTCGGCACCACCGCGACTTTGGGTACCAATGATGCCAACGATCTTGCGTTTGAGACGAGCGGCACGGCCAGGGTGACGATATTATCGAGCGGCAACGTCGGTATCGGGACGACCACGCCGTGGGGCAAGCTCTCGATCAAGGGAAGCGGCACCGGCACCGGCCTTGCGTTCGCAGTGGCCGACAGTGCAGATACGCTGCGATTCAGCGTTCTCGATAATGGTAAGATAGGTATCGGCACGACGACGCCGCAGGCGAATCTGCACATCGTGCAAGGAGGAATCACAGACGCGATTTTGTCGATCGAACAAAACACGTCGGGAACGAATGACTCCTTATTGAGATTCATCATACCCACCACTGCGAACACGTGGGTCATGGGAACCGATAACTCCGATTCGGATAAGTTCAAGATCGCGAGAAATACGGTATTCGACGGGACGCGCGAGTACTGGACTATGGACACCTCCGGCAACGTCGGCATCGGGACGACAACGCCAGGAAATAAACTGGTGGTGTCTGGCTCAGCTTTTAGTGCCACTACCGGAGGTGACCTGTTTGTTACAGGGTCAAATGTTGACGGGGCGGGTCTTACTGTAGATTCGTCTGCAACAGGAGGTAGACGTTATTCACTATTTTCGACGGCTGATGGTTCTGCAGCTGGAGGAGGGAAGTTTTCTATCTTTGACAATACAGGAAATGGTCATCGTCTGGTCATAAACAGCACCGGCAACGTCGGCATCGGTACTACATCGCCGAGTGCACGTCTGCATGTATATGGAACGAGCGGTACTATCCGCTCCGATTCGGCGGCGTCGGTCAATGTTGCCACTGACGTGCTCATCGCCAACAACATCAGCGATAGTTATCGAGACTATGGCGCTAAACTACAAGTACAACGCGACGGTTCTCTCGGGCAAGGCTGGAACTTCATAGTTACGAATACAGTGGGAACTATTGCTGAAGCAATGCGCATTACGCCTTCTGGCAACGTCGGCATCGGGACGACGAGTCCAAGTGGTAAATTGCACATTGTTGATGGCGGTACGTCGGGAGAGACAACATTGCAATTGAATGGGCGGTTCAAGTTTATGGGTGATGGGGCGATGCGCTGGGGTGCTGCTGCTGACTATGGGGTGTTGTCTTGGGACACTGGTAAAGCGATTGTATCTGCTGCAAGTGGTAAGTCGCTATCTTTTGGCGCAAATGGGTCTTTCGACAAGATGTGGATAGATGCAACAACCGGCAACGTCGGCATCGGGACGACGAGTCCTACTTCAAAACTTTCAATAACTCAATCCGCGCAGACCGCTGCCGGTGGTTTCCGTATTGCCACATCGGACAACGCCGATTTTAGGGCAATGTACATGGATAGTGCGGGAGTATTTTCTTTCTATGGCGGTGACTCGGCGGGTACTCTAAATACCGCTACCTTGAACGCCGCCGGTGAATGGACCAATGCTTCCGATCGCGCATACAAGGAAAGAATCGAGGATCTTTCTTATGGACTTGATGCCGTGATGTTGCTTCAGCCTCGGTCATACGTCATGCGCGGTACAAATCAAGAACGTATTGGTTTTATCGCTCAAGAAGTAGAGTTGGTGCTTCCAGAATTAGTCTCTGGCGAGGAGGGCAAGAAAGGCATTTCATACGGCAACATGGCGGCTGTGATTGTGAAAGCCATACAGGATCTATATACCTTTGTTTTGAGCCAATTTAAGGCTCAGGAGCAGAATAACGAGGAACAGGAAGCTTCGATTGAGGCCCTTGAATCACGCATCAGAGAACTTGAAGCTAGACAGGGAATCAGTAGTCCTCTCGAAGAGGAGGAGGAAGAACCTGACGTCGATAATTCCGGCGTCAACGCTCCTATCGACCTTTGTCTAAACTTGGACGGTGACCAAACTGAACTACCAACAGGCTTTGTGATCAATGAAGAAAGTGGGGAATGTTTGGAAGGCGAACCAACTGACGAAGACGCGGAACCAGTCGACGTCACTCCAGTTCCTATCCTCGGCTGTACCGATGAAGAGGCGCTAAACTATGACATCGCCGCGCTCGAAGATGATGGCAGTTGTGATTATGAGGTGGTGGAAACCACTCCGGAAATCACCGCCGAGTAATAAAATCCTTCACATGCCCGTATCACGAATAGTCATTAAAAAGCCCAAAAAGACACAAAGTAGTGATATTTCAAGCGGCAAACATCGTGATACGGAAAAGTCTGTCAGTGATCAATTAGAGCGAGCGGCGGAGTTTTGTCCTTATTGTGAATCAAGGGATTTTGTCCGGAGAGGGGTCAGAAAAAATAAACATCAGGAAGTGCAACTTTATATTTGTCGTCACCTTTCATGTGGTCGTACCTTCACCTCGCGTACCATAAAAGGCAAGCAGTTTCCGTGGCCAGTGGTACTTGATGCTATTAGCTATCACAACCTTGGCTATACTTTCCCGCAAGTGTCTCAGATTCTTGAAACTAAACTCGGTTTTTCACCATCGGTGGAGACTGTCGCTTCTTGGTATGAGCAATATAAACCGCTTTGTCGTTTTGAAAGATTGCGGCCATATGCCATGAAGATATTGGCCGCTTGGCGCAGCCACGCGGCCAAGCGGGCGAAAGGAAGCCCAAATGGCATTGCTGATAAGTTTGATATGGTCGAGACCATCACCTTGGCTCATCGACAACTCTATCGTTTTCGTTATCATCGACCAAAGTTGGTGTTGGCACTCGAAGAGTATAAAAACCGAAATTTTGGCCGGCTGATGGAATACCTGGACGCTATTTCTACGGAAACGCCTCATCAGTACTTTCAAGACGGAGCGAGGATGAGTGAGATAAAAAGCAAGTTTGATAAAACAGACATGATAATCAGGGGTAAGACCAATTTTGCAAATCAGTTTACTAAATTTATTTTACAAGGTGTTCCACATAATAAAGACCGTCACGAAGTTCTTCAGCGATTTTTAATAGCCAATGATAGTGTGACTGTGGCTACCGAGGTGCCCGTATTTATTCGAAGGGAAGACGTCACCCATATGGAGCAGGTCTTGAAATTTAGAGTGACTGGACATCCTAATGTCGACGCTCCAAACACCGAGACTGATAAGGATATTGGTCTAGTGTCTATTAAGGGTCATAAACGCCCCGTGCCATTTCCGTCATTACTTACAGGCCACATCGATATAGTTCAGGTTAGAAATGGCATTGTTCATATTCTTGATTATAAGCCTAATGCTGATAAGGAGAAACCGATTGAACAGCTTACCTGGTACGCACTCGCCTTGTCGCGTTTAACCGGACTGAGGCTGTTTGAGTTTAAGTGCGCGTGGTTTGATGAAAATAATTACTTCGAGTTTTATCCTTTGCACGTGGTGAAGAAAATGGATAGAAAACGCGTCAAGAAAGTGCGATATCGGGATGGAAAGGTGGCTAGTATTCCCCGCGCGAACGAACTACACATTATTAGGTGACCTTACATGTCACGCTTGTTATTGAAGTATGAAAGCTAAGGATAGTAAGTGGAAGCGGACGGATCGAGACAGTACCGATAATTCCGGCCGCGTAACTTATACTCCGAGCTACGCCAAAGCTCCGGCCAAGTTCAGTCCAAAGAAAGTCGTGCGATCTTTCCGCGATTTAGAGGTTTATCAGCGACCGATGGAGTGCTCAATCCTCATTGTGGCCGAGCTGATTCCTATTTTAACCAAGGACAAATTTCCGTTAGTTGAGGGTATACGAGATTGCGCTCTGTCTATTCCGCTGAGAGTGGCGGAAGCCCACGGCCAACGTTTTTCAGACTTTGCTAAGGCCACTGCGACCCTGGAGACAGCCATGCAGGGATGCAACAAAATGATTGTCTATCTGGAGCAAGCTTCAGGGTTAGCATCTAACGCTGATTCGGTGTTTCTGGAAGATATGATGAAAAGATATTTAGACATGAGAGGCAAAATGTTGCGTCTGCTTCGTTCGTGGCAAAAGTTCCGTCAGACGTAGTTTGGAAAAGGTATAAAGCATGTCCTCACTTTAGCTCTGGTAGCACCATAGACGACCTTTAAAAGTCGCCGCTTTTTTTAGGGCCTGGACAATTGTTGTGTGGACGTTCTGGCTTTTATATATGTGATAGAATTTCTAAAATAGAAGGTAGTGACTGCACGCGCCAGTCATTTATACTTTCTACTTTCTAATCTTTAATTTTTTTAATTCGTGCCTGACGAAAACGACATACTGTTCAACCAGTACTCACTGGATTTTTTCGGATTCATCGACATGCTTTTTCGGGCCGTGTTCGGTGGCCGCTCAGGTACCGGCGGTGTCCAAAGTGGATCGATCGCTGGTTTCGAGCCTTCGGCCGTGATCGCCTGGGTCTCGAATCTATGGAGCGTCCTGGTCGCGTTCTCCTGGGTAGCCTCGGCTTTGTTGGTGTTCGGAATCATCTACGCCTACATCCGTCACGAGCAATTAGGAGAGGTGATAGGGGAGATACTGAAGCGTCAAGAAGACGCCTTCCGTAAGAT
>DBEA01000006.1:0-2944 GCA_002293845.1 Patescibacteria group bacterium UBA918
CGAATGCAAATTCGCTCATTTTGGAAGTTTACTTCGAGCTGGTCATGCGCTTGCCTAATTTGCGGCGAGACACGATCATCGAGTTCGACCACTTCTTCGGACGGCGGGTCTTCTGGCCCTTGCCGGTCGGACGGCCCTGAGCCGTACGAGCGCGCTTGTGGCCACGAGGCTGCACGCCCTCTCCACCTCCGTACGGGTGATCCACCGCGTTCTTGGCGGTACCACGAGTCTTCGGACGAAGTCCCATGTGTCGAGCGCGACCGGCCTTACCGATCGAAACGAGATGGTTCTCTTCGTTCGAGACCTCGCCGATCGACGCCCAAGCGGTACCGATGATCTTACGGATCTCGGTCGAAGGCAAACGTACCTGGGTATAGTCGTTATCTTGAGCCACCACCTCGGCATGGATACCGGCGGCACGAGCTATGGCGGCGCCTCGTCCCGGCTTAAGCTCCACGGCATACACGAAGGTACCTACCGGGATCTTCGAGAGCGGCAAACGATTGCCGACCTCGATTTTAGCTGTTTCGGACACGACGAAGGTGTCGCCTACCTTCATGTACTGCGGTACCAAGATGTAACGGCGTTCACCGTCGGCATATAGCACCAAGGCGACGAAACCGGTGCGGTACGGGTCATATTCGATGGTCTCGATCTTCGCCGGAATGTCCTTCTTGTTGAACTTGAAGTCGATCTCGCGATAAGCGCGCTTGTTGCCGTTGCCGCGATACCACATGGTGGTGCGACCTTGCGAGTTGCGACCGCCGGTCGAACTCTTACCTTTCGTGAGCGGCTTGTGCGGACGGTTATCCGTCGAAGAAAGTTTCTTCTTGTACTCGATCACGGTCATACCACGTCGACCGGCCGATGTTGGGTTGTATTTTTTCATAATGATTTACTTTGCGGGTCGAAACCCATTACTGTATACCGAGCCTAGACGAGCGAAATAGAATCGCCCTTCTTAAGATAGACATAGGCCTTTCTCATACCGCGCTCGGTCCTAAGACGACGAGTGCCGGCATGCTTGTACTGGCGCGGAGTTTTGTTGACGATGTTCACTTTCACCGGCGTCACCCCGAAATGCTGTTTGACGGCGAGTGAGACGTCGCTCTTGGTGGCGTTGATGGCCACCTTGAACACATAGACGTTCTTCTCGCTCTGTTTCATCGCCTTTTCGGTGACACGAGGAGCCAGGATCACGCTCGAGAGGTCGCGAGCCACCACCTTGTCGGCGGCGGACGTTTCCTTCTTCGGTGCGACCTTCTTCTCGGTCTTTTTCTTTTGACTGAAGAGTGCCATTTTAGTTAGGTTATAAGTTATTAGTTTTAGTTGTCAGCGAACGCAAAACGCCTGTATCAACTGACACTCAGTGACTATTAACTAGCGACGCGCTTCTCCAAAGTCTCCAAAGAGACCTTCGGATCCGCCACGATCACGTATTTGTAGGTTAATAGTTCGACTGGATTGATGTCTTTGGCCATAACCACCGAGAGATTGCCGAAGTTGCGGAAACTCTTCTCGGCAGCTTCGTCGCGGCCCGGAAGCAAGATCACCGCGGCATTCTTGCGCTTGGTAGCGAGCGACTTCTCGCCCGAAGCCTCGGCTAGAGACTTGATGACGCTCTTAGCCTCGGCGGCCTTAGGGGCCGCGAAACTGAGAGACTCGACGAACACGACTTCGCCATCGGCGTACTTGCGGCTCAAAGTCACTGCCAAGGCCTTGGCTCGAACCTTCTTGTTGATCTTCTTGGAGTAATCCTTGTCAGAGAGGGGGCCGTGAGCCACGCCGCCGCCCTTCCAGATCGGAGAACGTCGAGAGCCGTGGCGAGCGCGACCGGTCCCCTTTTGTTTCCATGGCTTCTTGCCGCCGCCGCGAACCTCGCCTCGATCCTTAGTGTCGGCAGTGCCGGCGCGAGCGTTTGACTGCATCGCCACCACCACTTCGTGCACCAGTTCCGGATTCCACTTCTGACCGAAAAGGTTTTCGGAGAGAGCGATCTCGCTGGCCTTGCCGCCGTCCTGCTTGAATACTTGTGCTTTCATAATTTAGGTTTTAGTTTTTAGGTTTTAGTTTTTAGGTCCGGTTTGCCGAAGGCAAACACTAGAACCTAGAACCTGATCCCTAGCACCTAAGCCGCAGCAACGGCTCTTACCTCTACTAAAGTCCCCTTTCGACCAGGGATCGCTCCCTTTACGAGGATGATGTTTTCGTCTTTGTTGATCTGGACGATCTTGAGATTCTTGACCGTGATGCGATCAGAACCCATGCGTCCGGCCATACGCATGCCCTTGATGACGCGACCGCCGTTGCGGCCACCACCACCGATCGAGCCGGGAGCACGCAAAGAGTGCTTGCGTCCGTGGGAGGCGAAGTCGCCGCCGAAACCATGGCGCTTAACGACGCCCTGGAAGCCCTTACCTTTGGAGATCGCCGAAACAGCGACTGTGTCGCCGGGAGCGAAGGCGGAAGCGTCGATGATGCTACCGATCTCGACTCCTTCGATCTTTTCGCCCTGCGTGGCGCGGGCACGGAACTCTTTAACGAACTTCTTAGCGCCGCCCTGGTGTCCCAAATCGGCTTTACCTAGACGCGATTCCTTCTGATCGCCTCCGGCCACCTGAACGGCATCGTAGCCGTCCTTGTCGGACGATTTGATACCTGTCACTGTAAGCGGAGAGACGCGAAGGATGGTCACTGGATAGCAGACTCCCTTCTCATCGAAGACCTGAGTCATGCGATCCTTCGTACCTAAAATGAACTTCATTCAATATAGGTTAGCTGATAACTTGTCTTTGACCAGCCAAGAACGCAAAACGCGTCCAGGGACACACCCCGAACGCGCGGTAGAGTGCCCATTGGTTCTCCGGAAGGCAAGCCTCCCATCTACGAACTTAGGTCTTCCCTGTAGTAGATTTTGCCACTGTTTGAAATAATTATTTCAAAC
>DBEA01000006.1:3056-5023 GCA_002293845.1 Patescibacteria group bacterium UBA918
GTTTGAAATAATTATTTCAAACGAGCAAGGCTCTGTGACAAAATTCACTACAGGGTCTTAAAGACTGGCGTACTATACAGTTTTATTGGGGAATTGCAAGGTTACGTCAAAATCAGCCGCACATAGATACCGGTCGGGATGACACGGTCGGAATTCGATTCCTGAAGATCGAGATTGCCGAAGGTGATTTCGACGTTTTGATCGAAGACGCTCTCTACCGCCTGCGCGAATGAGCGCGGCGCGAAACCCGCCGCGTAACCAGAAAGAAGCAGAAAGGAACCAGGTTTTGGAGACAAAATTTCTTTCAGGTCACGCAGTAGCGGCAGTAGATCTTCCTCGATATGCCACACCTGGCCCTTAGCACCACGGCCGAAAGCAGGTGGATCGAGCACTATGCCTTCGTACTTGGCGCCACGCTTCACTTCGCGCTTCACGAAAGCGGCAGCATCGTCGACGATCCAGCGGATGCCCTCTTCAATATCAGAAAGCTTGGCGTTCTCACTCGCCCACTCGACCGACTGCTTCGAGGAATCGACATGAGTCACCTCTGCGCCCGCCACGCGAGCGGCTAGACTGGCCGCGCCGGTGTAACCAAAGAGGTTCAACACATTCGCGGTACCGAGCGCCTTTACTTTTTCTTCGAGCCAATTCCACTGAACAGCATGTTCCGGGAAGACCCCTAGGTGCTTAAAGTTCCCAAAGCGTAGCCCAAAGATCAGACCATGGAAGTTAAGTATCCATTTTTCCGGCACCTCCCCCTTAAACTCCCATTTATTATCTTTCCCTTCTTGAGTGAACTTAGCGGTAGCGGTAGACCAGACTTCATCTCTGGCCGGTGACCAAATAGCTTGCGTATCCGGACGATCGGTGATCACGCTCCCAAAACGCTCTAGCTTGCGACCGTTGCCGGAATCCAATAGCTCATAATCGGCCCAGCCAGTAGTAATCAGGTCTTTTTGTTCCATAGTTATTTCAAATGCGCGGGATTTTGGCGGCTCCATTCGTAGAACACGACCGCGGCCGAAACGGCGGCGTTTAGCGACTCGGCACGTCGGTGCATAGGAATGGAAAGCTTAATATCACAAAGTTCCAGTGATTTTTCGCGAATACCGGCTCCTTCATTGCCCACCACGAAGGCACTTGGGCGATCGAAGCGCGTGGAAGTCAGGTTCTCCCCTTCCATGTCGAGGCCATAGATCCAAAAGCCCGCTTCTTTCAAGGTCGCAAGGGTCTGGTTCACGTTGCCGACTCTGATCAAGGGCACGCGAAACACCATGCCGACAGAAGTTTTCACCACAGTTCCGGTAATGGATACTTGTCGGTGTTCAGGAATGATAACTGCCGAAAGTCCCATGGCCGCGGCAGAGCGGACTATGGCACCAAGGTTGTGCGGATCCTGTACCTCGGCACAGACCGCGATGGCCGGTTGCTTAGAAATATCCAGACCTTTGAGAAATTCCTTGAAGTCGACGAACAAGGCGTCAGGATTCATGACACCGATAATCCCCTGATGGACCGCATCCTTGCCGACCTCGCGCTTTTCTCCTCCGCCGAGCTGCTTCACCGATATTTTGTTCTTCAAAGCCAACTCGACAATCTCGGTTTCTGCTTCCGGATTCTCCAGAAACACGTTTTTGATGGCGCGCGGCTTGTCGCGAAGCGCTTCGGTAAGGGAGTGACGCCCATAGATATAGACTTTTTCGGAGTTTTTATCCTTTTTCACTTGGCCAATATAGCATGAATTCACACCCTCGCTATTGCTACTTTAAGCAAGCGGGCGCAAAATACCGAAAGGGATGGTATGCGGGCATCATCCCTTTCGGTAAAGTTCATTCGTCCGCTAAGGAGAGAAAAATGAGGATTTTTAGGATCTTCGTCAAGGCGACCAACGCCTTCGGATTCCTTCTCCTCATACGCAACCCTAATCCATAGCTGTCCCAAAGCTATGGACACCGCACCGGCGGATT
>DBEA01000006.1:5186-5987 GCA_002293845.1 Patescibacteria group bacterium UBA918
ACACCGCACCGGCGGATTCCGGTCACGATTCGCCCGGCGAGCAACACCAGCTCGCTGGGCATTTAATCTATCTAGGGACGAAAAAGCGCCGCGGCTTCGCCGCGGCGCTTTTTCTCGTTCAGCAACTAGTTAAACCATTTTGACGTCTATCGACACTCCCGAAGGAAGCGAAAGATTGGTCAAAGCCTCCACCACTTTCCCGCTCGGATTGAGGATATCGAGAACGCGCTTATGCATGCGCATCTCGAATTGTTCTCGCGCATCTTTATCGATGAACGTCGAACGGTTGACAGTGTATTTCTTGATCTCGGTCGGCATAGGGATCGGACCGACCACGGAAGCGTCGAAACGCAGCGCTGTGTCGATGATCTGCTTGACCGAAGTATCGAGGATCTTGTGCTCGTAAGCGCGCACGCGGATCCGGAGCTTAGGCTCCGATGCCGAGGCCTTTTCCTCTTTCTTGGCCGCGCGCTTGGCGGTCTTTTTAGTTGCTGTTGCCATAATTTTAGTTTCTAGTTGTCAGTTGCCAGTTTTTAGTAGTCGGTCGCCGCAGGCGACACTACCAATTAAAAACTATGTACTGAAATTGTTGCTAGGCAACAATTTTGGTTACCACGCCGGCGCCGACGGTCTTGCCGCCCTCGCGGATGGCGAAGGACTGCTTCTCCTCGAGCGCTACCGGGGCGACAAGCTTCACCTTGAAGGTGGCGTTGTCTCCCGGCATGACCATCTCCACGCCGTCGGCCAAGGTGACCTCACCGGTCACGTCGGTCGTACGTACGTAGAACTGTGGCTTGTAAC
>DBEA01000006.1:6078-16892 GCA_002293845.1 Patescibacteria group bacterium UBA918
ACGTAGAACTGTGGCTTGTAACCAGTAAAGAACGGAGTGTGGCGACCGCCCTCATCTTTCGAGAGGACGTATACCTCGGCCTCGAATTCGGTGTGCGGAGTAACGGAACCGGACTTGGCCAAAACCTGACCGCGGTGCACATCCTCCTTCTTCAGACCGCGGAGCAAGATACCAGCGTTGTCGCCGGCCTGACCCTGATCAAGAGACTTGTTGAACATCTCGACACCAGTGACGGTAGTCTTGGCGGTGTCCTTGATACCAACGATCTCGATTTCCTCGCCTACCTTAACGACACCGCGCTCGATCTTACCAGTGACCACGGTACCGCGTCCTTCGATGGAGAAGATGTCTTCTACCGGCATCAAAAACGGCTTGTCGAGTTCACGAACCGGGTCTGGGAAGTAAGAGTCCATAGTGTCGGCGAGCTCGATGATCTTATCGGCCCACGGACCGGTCTTCTCATCGAGAGCTTTGAGACCGGAGCCCTTGATGATCGGGGCGTCCTTGTCGAAGCCGTTCTTAGCAAGAAGCTCGCGGAGCTCCTCCTCGACGAGCATGAGCATCTCCTCATCCTCGACCATGTCGCACTTGTTAAGGAAGACGATGATCTTAGGCACGCCCACCTGCTTCGCGAGAAGCACGTGTTCGCGGGTCTGCGGCATGGCGCCATCGGTGGCGGCCACGACGAGAATCGCGCCGTCCATCTGGGCGGCACCGGTGATCATGTTCTTGATGTAGTCAGCGTGACCCGGAGCGTCGATGTGCGCGTAGTGGCGCTTAGGGGTCCAGTATTCGCTGTGAGAGAGCGAGATGGTAATACCGCGCGCCTTTTCCTCAGGAGCCTTGTCGATATCCTCGACGGCCTTGACGTTAGCGCCGTACTCGCCACCCTTGGTGTTGAGCACGTTTAGGATAGCAGCAGTGAGCGTGGTCTTACCGTGGTCTACGTGACCGATGGTTCCCACGTTCATGTGCGGCTTCGAACGATCGAAATCTGCCATAATAATTTAGGGATTAGGGTTCAGGGTCTAGGGATTAGGGAGCGCGCATGCGCGCTCAATCCTAAACCCTAAGCCCTATACCCTCTTATAAATGGCCCGCACACTGCTAACGCGCGTGAAAAAGCGGGATGTGTGCCTAAGTGGCAGTGGCGCGAGAACATCGCACTGCCGCCGGGGCACACATCGCATCTCAAAGAGCGCTTATTCCACACGGCGAATAGCCATGCACGAGTGCGGCCATCGTACAGCACTAGGGCCACGATTGCAACACTCATAGTGTTGACAGGTCTGGATATATGTACCAAAAGTGCGTTTTGTGATATATTGATGGCCGGGCAACATGGGTGGAGGAGGTCAAAATGCTACCCATTTTTCGTACCTTGGGAGTCGTACTGTTTGTTTCAGTGTCATCTATCTACGCCTGGGCAGACGAGTGGGGCCAACATCCCTGGTTCAGGGACTATGCGCCTTTGCCCATCGGCGGCGAGTATACGCCGCCGGCATGGCTGAATACTTGCCCCGCCCTAGTGGCCGGAGCAGAGGTCAGCACCACCACGAGCTGTCTTTCGCCTATCGTCGGAACGAAAACGGACACTTCGTTCGTCTTCGATGAAAAGCGATGGATTGAGCTCGACCGGATCAACCGGCAAGTGAACGCTACTATCGGGCAGGACGGGGTCGTGACGCTGGAGGAGGCCATCGTCGCGGCAGTGGAGAAAAAGAGGTTGGCTGTCGATGCCGGCTTCCCTATCTTCATACTGGCCTACGCGGTCGTCGAAGCACCGATGGAGGCATCCGACAGCTCGATCAACGACACCGAGCACCTCGTACTCCTGCTGGTGTTCAACACCAGAGCATTCGCCCTCGATAGCCTGATTGACGACGTCCTGCCGTGGCAGTACTCGCCACACAGGATGTACGGCGCCGAGATCGATGGTCAGTGGAGGTCGGTCGCAGACGACCGCGACGACCCACTCGCCATCGCCCTCGAACTTTACGAGTGAGGCTCGTATCACCGTCCCGCCTGGGTTTCCCCGGCGGGCGGTTTTCTTTTTCTATAACACAAAACGGGCGGGCCGAAAGGCCTGCCCATTTTGTGTTCCTAGCTTCTAAATTCTAGTTTTTAAAGCGATTGACATCAAACGCAGATTTTCGAGGGCAGTTTCGTTGACTGGAGGAAGTCTTGCGAGCGAGACGTACATAGTAGTACGGCGACGAGCAAGACGACCGAAGTCAGCGGAAATGCGCCGAAAATGTGTGTTTGAACTATTCCTCCACATCCTTCGGCACGAAGCCGCGGGCCTTCTTGATCTCCTCGGCGATGTTCGGAGGTACGACCTCGTAATGATCGAATTCCATGGTCATGTTAGCGCGGCCCTCGGTCATGGAACGCAAAGTGGTCGTGTATCCGAAGAGTTCGGATAGCGGCACCTTGCCACGGATCACCTTGACCAAGTCGCGATCCTCGAAACCTTCCACCATGCCGCGCTTGGAGGCTAGGTTGCCATTGATGTCGCCCATGAATTGCTCCGGCGTGGTGATCTCCACGCGCATGACCGGCTCGAGAATGACGGCACCAGCTTTCTTGGCCGCCTCCTTGAAAGCGTTGATAGCGGCGAGCTTGAAAGCGATCTCCGAGGAGTCGACATCGTGATACGAACCGTCGAACAGCTCCACTGAAATATCTTCCATCTTGTAACCGGCCACCATACCGCGAGCCATGGCCTCCTTGGCACCCTTCATGACCGGCGGGATGAATTCGCCAGGGATGACGCCTCCCTTGATGTTGTTGATGAACTCGAAATGCTCCTCGCGAGTGACGTTCTTCTTGACCTCCTCGCCCTCCGGCAAAGCCTCCATCGGCTTGATGCGGATCTTGACGTGACCGTACTGACCGCGACCACCGGTCTGTTTGATGTATTTATACTCGGCCTCGGCCTCGCGCTGGATGGTCTCACGGTAAGCTACCTGAGGCTTGCCGACGTTGGCCTCGACGCCGAACTCACGCTTCATGCGGTCGACGATGATCTCAAGGTGGAGCTCGCCCATGCCAGCGATTATGGTCTCCAGAGTTTCATCATCGGTCGAGATGCGCAAAGTCGGATCTTCGTCCGACAGCTTCTTAAGCGCCATACCCATCTTCTCCTGATCGTTCTTGGTCTTCGGTTCGATACGGAGCGCCACAACCGGTTCAGGGAAGACGATCTGCTCGAGCACGATCGGGTTAGTCTCCACACAGAGAGTGTGAGACGTTTTTACGTCCTTGAGACCCACGCCCGCGGCGATCTCGCCGGCGTACACTTCCTCGACCTCGGTACGCTTGTCGGCCATGAGGCGCACGATGCGTCCCAGACGCTCCTTCTCGCCGGTCGTGGCGTTGTAGATATAGCTGCCGGCCTTGACGGTACCGGAGTAAACGCGGAAGAAGGTCAGAGCGCCCACGAACGGGTCGGTCTGAAGCTTGAACGCCAGCGCGCAGAAAGGCTCTTCGTCGGAGGCGACACGCTGTTCTTCGGCATCGGTCTTCGGATTGATGCCTTTGACCGGAGGTAGGTCGACAGGAGACGGCAGATAGTCGACGACGGCGTCTAGAACGCGCTGAACGCCGATGTTCTTAAGGGATGAACCGGTCATGACCGGGAAGATCTGATTGGCGATCACAGCTTTACGAAGAGCGGCCTTGAGTTCCGAAAGCGGGATGGTCTCACCGCCGAAGAAGCGCTCCATGAGAGCGTCGTCGGTGGAGACGATGCGCTCCACGAGTTCAGTGTGATACTTGTTAGCCTCGTCCAGATGCTCGGCCGGGATGTCGACCGGGGTCACGGTCATACCCATCTCGCCCGTGAAGGTGTAGGCTTTCATCTCTAAAAGGTCGATAACCCCCTGGAGATTGTCCTCACTTCCCCACGGAAGCTGATAGCGAACGGCCTTCGGAGAGAGTCGCTTCAGAATCGATTCGTAGGAGCGCTCGAAGGAGGCACCGGTACGATCCATCTTGTTGATGTAGCAGATGCGCGGCACCCCAGCCTCGTCGGCATAGCGCCAGTTGGTCTCCGACTGCGGCTCCACACCAGCGACACCGTCGAACACGACGACCGCGCCGTCTAAGACGCGCATGGAACGCTTCACCTCGGCGGTAAAGTCGATGTGGCCCGGAGTGTCGATGATGTTGAAAGTGAACATCTGCGCCTTGTCCTTGCGGTCGGCGACGTCGGTCTTAGACCAGTTACAAGAAATGGCGGCGGCAGTGATCGTGATACCGCGCTCGCGCTCCTGCTCCATCCAGTCGGTCACAGTGGCGCCATCGTGCACCTCGCCGATCTTGTGAGACATGCCGGTGTAGAACAAAACGCGTTCGGAAGTGGTGGTCTTGCCGGCGTCGACGTGAGCGACGATACCGAAGTTACGAAGCTTCTCTAGGGGAAATTCTCGGGCCATAAGATTAGTAAGTAGAAATTAGTAGGTAGTAAGTAGTAGTACTTTCTTGATAAATAAAGAGCGCAAACACGCCCGCGAAAGTGCCGGTACTATACGGGAAAACCGGGACTAAATCAATGGCGACGCTCATCAAAATAGATCCTCATACGGGTGATTTAAATTTAGAGTGCGAGACAAGGCGAAAGCCCCAAAAATTCGTGAGCCGTATCTGGACATACGGTGAGCGAATTTTTGGGGCTTTCAACGCAGTATCGTGCCGAAATTTAAATTACCAAGCGAAGTGAGCGAAGGCCCGGTTAGCCTCGGCCATCTTATGCACGTCATCGCGCTTCTTCACCGCGTTGCCTTCGTTCTTGGCGGCCAAGAGTATTTCGGCGGCGAGGGCCTTGAACATCGGTACTCCCTTCTGGCCACGAGCGCCGCTGATGATCCAACGGAGCGCCAAGCTGGTGCGACGCTCGGGACGAACCTCGCGCGGTACTTGGTAGTTAGCGCCGCCCACGCGTCGAGAGCGAACCTCCATCAAAGGACCGGCGTTCTGCATAGCGGTCTTGAAGACCTCTACCGGATCGCCTCCTTCCTTATCGTTCTTGATGACCTCGAAAGCGGCATACACCACTTTACGAGCGGTCTCCTTCTGGCCACGAAGCATCACGTAGTTGATGAGCTTCTCCACCATCTCGTCGCCGAACTTCACGTCCGGTCCCGGGATATTTCGTTTCTTTACTGGTCTTCGCATAATGTTCCTGGATAAATCTAAAGCGATGATTATTAATTTTGTTTAACCGCTATTTTGGTCTCTTCGCGCCGTAACGACTGCGGCCCCGACGACGCTTGTCTACTCCGGTCGAGTCGTACTTGCCGCGAACGATGGTGTAGTTGACGCCGATGTCCTTAACGCGGCCACCACGCACCAATACCACGGAGTGCTCCTGGAGAGTGTGGCCGATGCCCGGAATGTAGGCCGTGATCTCCTTACCGTTAGTGAGACGCACACGGGCGATCTTACGAATAGCGGAGTTCGGTTTGCGCGGAGTCTTAGTGGTCACACGAGTGCAAACACCACGCTTGAAAGGAGAGGTGTATTCGTTCGGGCGGTTCTTGATCTTGTCGAAACCGCTCGCCAAAGCGATGACCTTGCTCTTGCGAGCCGGGTTCACGCGCTTCTTCTTTATGAGTTGCTTGATGGTTGCCATATGTAAATAAGCCCGCACACTCTACTATAAATGAATAATTTTGCAATACCGCCACGGCCTTGGAAATGGCCACACCATTACATCTGCGCGCCAGAGAAAAGAAACGGCCCCGCGCTCTACCTAGGCTTGGGAGGGTGCAAGCCGAGGGAGCGCGGGACCGGAGGGAAAAGACCTGACCGCCGAGGTCTTTCCCTTTTGGAAAAACATTCGCGTCTATGATAGCACGGGAGCCAGTCGAAGCCAATATCAGAAGCTTTGTCCGGTGATGATGAAGAAAACGGCCTGTACCAAGGTCGAAAACGGCTTCCAAAATATCTGGATAAAGATGAAAATGAACAAGAAAGTGCCGATGAGGCCGAAACGCTCGAATTGCGCCAGGAAATTGCGGTAGGCCATGGCCCAAGACACTGGCAAGAACGGCTGGATGATCTTCGAGCCGTCAAGCGGCGGAAAAGGGATCATATTAAAGAAAGCCAGCAGGATGTTGATGTAGACGATGTAGGCGGCCAAACTCACGAAGGCCGGTCCGAGAGTCAGGAAGTCGGCAAAGCGGATCACAACTCCGAATATGAGCGCGATCAGTAGGTTGGTGGCCGGTCCAGCCGCCGCCACCAGCGCTTCTCCCCACTTCTGATCCCGCAGGTTGTAAGGATTATAGGGAACCGGCTTGGCCCAGCCAAAAAGAATCCCCGCGTTGGTGATAAGTAATAGAGCGGGTACCAAGACCGAACCTATGGGATCGATATGCACCAAAGGATTCGGGGACAAGCGGCCTTGAAGCCTGGCGGTCGGGTCTCCCAGGCGATCGGCGGCGAAGCCGTGCGCCATTTCGTGAAGCACGATGGAGATAATGAGGGCGATTATTACTACTATAGTAGCTGGATCCATAAGAGTAAGGAGGCTGAAAATAGCGAATTGCTGTGTTGCGGCCTGTGGTACTACCTTACATATTGCCACATATTGCTCGGTCCGTTCCTCGGCCGCGTCTTGCACTTCATCTATTTTCAGCCTCTTCCAAACTATGGTAGCGCAAAAACCCAGGTCTTCAAAGCGCTGACCGTTGCAAAATCGCCGCCCTATGGTAGTATGGCGGCCACTATGGCTAAGACCTGTGAAATAACCGGCAAGTCCACCCAGATCGGTGGCCGCTACTCTAACCGCACGCGCGCGACGCAGTTTAACCCTTGCGGCAAGGTTCGCCGTTCCCCAAACCTGCAGAAAAAGCGCATCTTCGTACCGGAGATCGACTCTTACGTGACGATCACCGTCTCCACCAAGGGCCTGCGCACTATTGCTAAGAATGGCGCCTATAAAACTCTCAAAGAAGCCGGCTTGATTTAATTTGATTTAATAAATTACTTCATCTACTGCGTTGAACTGCGAAAAAAGACCCTCACTGAACGATCAAGTTCACCTCGGGTCTTTTTTCTTATTCGCCTTGCATCTAAACCAATTTATTAAATCAACACAACGATATTTTATTACTTTCTAGTCACTGAGTTTCCATCCGACCAGAAAACTACATTCCCCGATTCGGCCGTGCTGTAAGTCTCGGCTCCATAGTTGAACAACAGGTCGGTCACCTCGACATGCGGATGCCCGTACGAATTGTCCGCGCCGGCGGAGATGACCGCGTACTTAGGATCCACTTCGGCCAGAAATAGTTCCGCGGTCGAAGTGCGAGAGCCATGATGGCCGGCTTTCAGCACATCGCTTTTTAAATGTTCGCCCTCGACCAAGACCAGGTACTCCTCGATGGACTTCGGCGAGTCGCCTGTCAGCATAAAGGCAGTATCACCATAGATGAGTCGCGCCACAATCGACGCTGTGTTGCTCTCCATTTCTATCGGGTCGATGTCGGGGAACAAGATTTCTAATTTGACACCGCCGCCTAAATCAAACACCTGCCCACGTCGCGCCATAGTCACCTTCGCACTTTCCACCTCGATCTGCCGCTTTGTAGCTTCCCAGAGCGCAGTGTCACTCTCGTTCTCCGTGCGAATCACCTGCGACACTAAGAAGCGTTCGAGGATGTCGACGGCACCGCCGATGTGGTCGGCATCAGGATGGGTTAGGAGAAGGTAATTAATCTCCCAATCGGCAAAATCCATCACGTCACCAAGTCCACGCAGAACGCTTTGGTCGCGACCGGTATCGACGAGCAGCTGAACACCTGCCGGAGACTGAACGAAGATCGCGTCGCCCTGCCCCACGTCCAAAAACACGACGCAGAGCAGTTTTGGGTCGCAGACTGCCGAATCAAAAAGCCGGAATTTGCCTCCGGCAAATTCCGGCCACCACGCTACCACTACCAACAACATCAAAATCCCTATCGCCGCCGTCCGCCGTTTAATCACCGCGTCGTCCATCCGTTTATTATATGCGACAGCAAATAATAAAGCGGGTATATTGCCCTAAACCCGTACAAAAGAAAAACCCGCCGCGAAGATCGCGACGGGTCCAAGATGAGTTCTCTACTCGATCATCGTAACTCTTCCCTGGCGGGCAGAGGGACGTCGTAGTCGATATTGACGCCCGTCACCGGACTAAACTGTTCCGGTCGATTGTACGTCGTCCGACACAACGGGTTTTTATGTAACGGATCCACAATTGCCATTGCGAGGCGATCCTCGCAATAGCGGACGATTCCCTCTCCTGCTCCTGTGCCGAAATACTTCGTTGCGATACGAGCGAACTCTTCTACCAGGTAATACACGGGAGTCTCTGGATACCACCTCTCCCGCGTAGAGTAGAACTCTTTTGTTGTGGCAATTTTCAGATATTCTATCCGCGTGAGGTCCTCATCCGAATAAACTACCTCGCCGACAAAACTTTCGTGATTTTTCCTGTCGAAAACCTGGCGTACCAGCCAGGAGAATTCGCGAGCGAAGCGGACATGTGCTGCCTGCCCTTTTTCTTCATCGCCGCCCGGCGACATGAGGAGCTTCAGTACGGTATATACAGACATTTTCATCTCCTTGCCTCCTCGGAGGCATTGCGGGCCGGATTTGTCGCTGAGTGCGCACGGCCCTGGGTTGTGGTATCCGCCTTGATGCGGGATAGGGGTTGGAGTGGGGTGACAAAAATCTGTCTATTCATATGATAGCACAGAACGACCTAAAAGTCAATGTTTTCACTATACGAAATTATACTAAATGGCTCAAAATAAGGATTTTTAAGGAAATGCTATAATAACCGGGTTACTTATAACCCCACATTCCCCATGACTTACGAAGCCAAGCAATTCAACATCCCGGAACTGGAAGGTATCTCTCGCCAAAGCATCGACGAGCACTTGAAGCTGTACCAAGGATACGTGAAGCACGTAAACCATATCCGGGAGGAACTCGACCAAGTAAGCGACGCCTACGCGCGCTCGGAAATGATGCGGCGCCTCGGTTTCGAGTTCGGTGGCATGCGGAACCACGAGTACTACTTCTCGGAGTTCGAAGGCGGTGCCACTGCCCTGCCCGAAGGCAAACTCAAATCGATGATCGAAGAACAGTGGGGATCGATCGAGAAATTCATGGAACATTTCAAAAGTGTCGCTATGACGCGCGGCGTCGGTTGGGCCATGCTCTACATCGACCGCAAGGCCGACGAGCTCGTCACCGCCTGGGTGGACGAACAACATTTCGGACACTTGGCCGATCTCGACATCGTGCTCGGACTCGACATGTGGGAACACTCCTACATGCTCGACTATCCACCTAGCGAAAAGACCAAATACATCGAGGCCTTCTTCAAAAACCTCAACTGGGAAACCGTCGCCAAAAGAGTTTAATAACTAGGAAGAAGAAAAAACTTAGGACATCGGACGTCCTAAGTTTTTTCTTCGACGATGGTCCAGCCTTTAAGAGGGTCGGGCTCGCGGTCGAGCCACCAGAGAAACCAAGCGATAAGAGCGTACCCAACGGGGACGAGCCAGAACGGGAAGGCCGGGACGACGAAGGCCGCGAGTGGTAGGGCTGAGAACCACTCCGCGAGATGGACGATATACGTGAGGGAAACATAGGTCAGGAGCGCCAGTACGGAAGCGAGCGGCGGAAAGACGAAGGCGGCGAGCCCAGTGAGAAACGACAAAAGCATGGCCACCGGCACCATCGGCAAAACTAGGACGTTGACGACCACCGCCACGACCGAAAACTCCCCCACCTGGTACAGCAATATGGGCATGACGAAGAGCTGGGTCGCTAAGGTCGCCACCAAAAATTCCCGCGCCGAGATCCACTTGTTCGGCACGAGCTTAAGTCGTTCTTCGAGATAAGGCGCGACCACGATGAGGCCCAGAGTCGCCAAGAAAGACAGCTGAAAACCGACATCGAAGGCCAGCGAATATGGGTTCCATAAGATCATCAACGCTCCGGCCACGAACAGCCCGCGCGACACGAGATACACCCGGCCGGTCAATCCTAATAGCAGTAATAATATCGCCATGATGCTAGCTCGTATTACCGTGGCGCTTAATCCCACCATGATGGCGAAGGCTAAAATACCGATGATGCCGATGATGGCCGAAAACCGCCTCCCGAACATGGCTCCGAGCACCCAAAGTATGAACCCGGAGACGATGGCTAAGTTGTATCCGGACAACACGACGATATGGATGATGCCGGAGCGACGAAACGCGGTCTCTAGATCGTCGCCCAAAGCCCGCTTCACCCCCAAAAGCAGACCGAGTCCGAGGCCGGCCTCGGGTTCGGGAATCAAACCTTCGAGTTTGGCCATGAAGGCGTGTTTGACCGACAAAATAGTGGAAATGAGCGGATTGCCGGCACCAGTATCCACCAGTTCCACCTCGGCGAAGCTGGTCATGTAAGCGGCGCCTTTGGCGAGCAAATAGCCACGATAATCGAACTCACGGCCGAGGTCGGTTTGAAATGCTTTCGGCCTTTCGACCTCTCCCGTGACCCGCACCTGGTCGCCGTAGTTCCACTCGCCTCCCCGCGGCGTCACCACCAAAATCAGACCCTGATCGGTCCGAACGTAAAGATGCGTGGTCGTCGACCGCTCGTCCGGCTCCCGAGCAATTTCGCCCTCGAAAGTCATCTCCCGGTTTAGACTCTCTTCGAAGTACGGGATGACCTCGCTCCAACTGGCGATCTCCAGACGCGCGATGCCGAGGGAGAGGGCGAAGAAGGCGAGGCCAGCGAAAAAGGCGGGCGCGGACCTGCCTCAA
>DBEA01000006.1:17076-31815 GCA_002293845.1 Patescibacteria group bacterium UBA918
AACCAGCCCCGCCCCCGCCCCACGCCACCAATAATCCCAGCAGTCCCACAAAAGCCGCTTCGGGCAGACCGATAGAGTAGAACGACCGAATCCCTACCCCGAGAGCGAACGCGACGACCAGGACATAGAGCCATCGCGCATTGCCTGACATAAAAAATTTTAGCCTCGGTCCAACGCCTCGTTCACCAATCGATCGGCTTCCTTGTTCTCCTCGCGCCGCACATGCCGCAAAGACAATTTAGGGAAACGCGCCCGCAGATCCCTGATCTCTTCAAAAAGAGATCGTAGACCCGGATTCTTGACTTTGTATTCGCCGGCCAACTGCTTCACTACCAGTTCGCTATCGAGACGCCAATCGATATCCAATTCCGTGGTTTTTTCTCCGAACAGCGCGATGAGGGCATGGAGACCTCGCAGGACCGCGGTGTATTCGGCGATATTGTTGGTGCTTTCACCGATAGTTTCCGACAACTCCTCCAACACTTCTCCACCCTCTTTCGCGATCACGACACCGATCGCTGCCGGTCCCGGGTTGCCGCGAGCGCCCCCGTCCGAATGCACTATGATTTTAGACATGTCGTTAATTGTACCAAAAGACCGCCGATGGCGGTCTTTTACTTCCCGAGGATTTTAACGGCCTCCTCTTTGAACGCCTCGGTCTCTTCCTCGAGAATGAGCCTAAAAGCCGGAAACGCCTCCATCAGCACCTCGTGCAGGTTATCCTTGTCGGCATAGGCGTCGACCATGTGACTGAAATGTTCGGCGGTACTTTCGTCGCTTTCGGAGAGGAAACGCAGGATGGCACTCTCCATTATGAGGCTGCCAACGTCGGCGAGGAACACCAGCTTCTCATCATCGGTCATCTCCGAAAAGTGGAAGAGTTCCTCTAGGTTTTGATTGATAGCGTTTGCCATAGGTGTTATGCCGCGCGGCTGTTAGCTAGTCCCGATACGTATTCGGCCAAAGTCTTATCGTTGTCATTGGCGGCGGCGTTGGCGACCTCTTTCGACCACACATCGAAACCTGTATCACTGACTCCTTCCGGAAGTTCACCGTTGACATCCATCGCCTTGATGTCACCGATGGTCAGATTCGCCATTTGCTCGAAAGTGCCGGCGACATTAGGTTTACCTAAACCGAACAGATTGTCTAGAAAACCATTCTTCGGTTGCTCCACCGAACGCACATAGCTCTCCAGAGACTGCCCACCTACAGTCTCAGCCCCGGACACACTGGCTTCACGCACTACAGTGTCAGGATTAGGCGTCGGTTGGTCGAACCCATACGGCGTAACGTCCGGCACATTATCGTTAGTGGCTGGCGCCGATTCAGTAGACGGATTATAAGGCATGTCCTTATACTTGTTTATGTAATCTCCCACCGTCATCGAAGGATCGTTAGGCTGGGCATTACCGTGAGTCATCATGTATTCGATGACGCCAGAAAAACTCTCCTTATCTGTGCTCATCTCTTCAAGTAACGCCAGAGCGTTCTGGTCGTCAATACGCACGCCCTGATAGAGGTTAAGAGCGTCATGAATAGTCATTGAGTTGACATCAGCCGTGCGGCCTTCGACCACGAAAGTGCCGACCTCACCACGCACGGTAACCGGTCCATGTTCCGGAAACTCATCCGGTCCCGGTACATCGGTCTCAATTGGTTCATGCGGTTCGACCTCCTCAAGCGGGGTGCCGTCAGCGGTCTCAGCATCGGCGGACATTGGCCCTTCTGGCGCACTCTCCGGTATCGGCGCTGTTTCCGGTAGGTCTGGATGGTTCGATTCGTATATCTGACGCAATAACTCGTCGAATCTGGTGATGTTGATTTGTTCACCTGGGTAGATCTTATGAATATTCCCGTCACTTTTAACGGCACCGATCTCTTTGGCTAGTTCCGGGTTCTGTTCAAGGTGTTTGACCGCCTGATCCAAAAGCTCCTGCCTTTCGCTCATCGGTAAATCCATCTTCTTTAGAAAATCGGATTCGCCGCCAACGGGAGCGGAGTCGGGCCCTCTCCCTTCCATGATGTTCCAGGCATTTTCACCCTTAGCGACCGTGTGGAACTTAGCGTCCATCGTTTCCGGCCGCGGTTCGGGAATCGGTGCCTCGTTCGGCAACTCCACGCCACGCAAATCTGGTGGCACTCCCTGCAGTTTCGGATCAGGGATATCGGTCAAACGAATCGAACCAGCCTCCGCCGGAGGCGGACCGGAAACCATACCCCCTTCTCCTACCGACTGACCATATACATAATTAGGAGTATTGGTGGTCGAGCCTTCCCACGGCGGTGGGTTAGTTCCAGATGGAGCATGTGGATGCGGTGTGACTGATCCGTCTACAACAACATCTGGGGCGGTTTTCGTCGCCCCTTCCCAACCCGGAGGATTTCCAGCGGGGGCGTGGGGGTGAGGGGTGCTTGAATCAAGGCCTCCGGAGACAGAAACCGCATCCGCGCCGGCAATTTGCGAATAAGCATAGCCACCGGCCGCTAGACCGCCAGCTACGCCGGCGGCTACCGAAGCGGTGTCGGCTCGGGCCTCCATAGCCCACACACCGAAAGTTCGTTTCTCTAACTCCTGATTCAAATCATCATATGACCGTTCAAAATAATTTTGTCTTACTCCAGATACTGACGCGCCCAATCTTTTGCGTGCGAGTGCGACAAATGTTTTATCCATGAACTCTTTAGTACCCTTACCGGCGAGTACACCGCCGCCGATGGCCGCCAACACCGGGACCACGCCCACGCCAGATATCACGGCCATCCCGAGAGAAACTCCGGTCAGGGCATATTTATATTTCACCATCGCCTCTAAAATCGGGCGCAGTCGCTTACTCTCACCCCACGCATCGTTAGCGGCCTTCTTTTGGGTCTCCAAACGCTTCGACATGACATACGGGAGCGTAGCAGCTACTTTGGGAGATAAGCGTGACCTATATCTCTCTGCTCTCTTACCACCAAACAACATTAGCTCTTTGGCCGTTCTGTTAAACTCTGCGCGCGCGGTATCGGCCTGTTCCTTCGAAAGAGTCAACTCCGGTGTCAGCCGAGGTTTTATACCGAACAGTCCACGGAGCATCCCGCCGAACTTCTTAGACTCTTCGAAGACATGTTTTTCGTATCTTTGCGCATATTCAGACTCCAACTTATTAGCCAGGTCTCTGTTGGTACGCCACTCTTGTCGCATCGCTTCGAACCTTGCCTTATTGCCTGCGACAGCCGACTCAACATCCTGCTTGGCGGCATCATCCATCATTTTATCCAGATCTCCATCGGTGAGTTGCTTCTCTGTGTTTTTTTCTGGTTCAGGAACCCCTCCTACCGCTTTTTCCCAAGCATCACCTTGGATCTTTTCCTCTTCGGTACGAGTGTCCGCTTCCGTACCAGGAATCACCGGACCTAACATCGAATCGCTATGAGTGCGGTCTTCGATCTCTTTCTCGGCTTTGGTTAGCTTTTTCTTTTTCGTTTCCCCAGCGGATTTGGCTTTTTTGGCGGCCGCCTCCTTCTTTGAGGAAGTGGCTTTGGAAGAAATCTTCTCTGCCGGCGCGTCCGCAGACTTAGAATCGGATTCTTTTTCGTAATGGCTCCAACTCGGGGTCACGCCTTCGGGATGCGGCTCGGCAAAACCACCGAAACGTCCGTGGAAACTGCCGGTAGCCGTGCCTCTCGTTTGAAACTCCGACGGATTAACAGGCTTCGAAATTTCCGGCATATCAGCTTTCGGGTCCACCTTGACCTTCCAAGTTTGACCGAGCTCAGCGGTAGTAGTGTTACGTACACCGATACTGCCAATGTCGCTCAGCGATTTCCCTTTGGCAATTGCCGCCATCTCGGTCATGCCCCCAGGTAATTTTGGAGAAACTGTTGTGTCGGGGGATGGGGCAGGATTCGAAGTCACCGTTTTTTCAACAGCGCTGGTCAATTTAATCGTTGGTTGTGATTCGACTTGAGTGTTGTCTGTTACTCTTTTAGTCTCTTTTGCGGGAACGGTTTTACCTACGGCAGGATTTGTTCCGTATAAGGCCTTTTTAATCTCCTCCCGACGGTCTCGAATCTTGTACAATTCGTCTATCTTAGACTTGGCTGTGACCCTTTGTGCGTCGCTACTTTTCGAATCGTAATAAACGGCTAATTGTTCATTTACCTGGTCGTTTATGATTTTTTGATCAAAAGCCTTTTCATCAGGAGCCTTGGCTAACATCTCCTTCATGACCGCCTCATCTAAAAACGGCTTTCCTTCAGTCGGCCTCTTTGTAACCTCTGTAGCTACCGGTGGTCGTTGGCTAGGCACTGACGGACCACTTTCGGTTGGAGTCGGATTTTCTTGCAGTTTTTTTTGGAGTTTTGCTAATTCGCCATTCTTGCCGTCCATGTGAAATATTGTAACACCGGTTGTTTAGACCTTAGAGATACCGTGCGGATATCTCCATCTCCACCTGCCGCCTCGGGCGGGCGAACCGTGCGTACGAGTGGTCGATGAGAGCCTGGGCTCTCGCCATGTCGGCCGGCGCGGGAGCCAATGTCTTGATATTGAAAGGTTTTTGAGGAGTGCCGCCGGAAAGTAGGCGCAAAAGTGCCTGCCGATTCTCGACGTTCATGAGGTCGTGCGCCTTAAAGACCGGCGCGAATTGGGTCTCCAGGTACTCGGCATCGTCGGGGCCCACTCGGAAGGCCGCGAGCGAGCCGACGTTGCCGAAAACCGCGTCGCGGATCTTCTCGTCGAGCTGGGCGATGAATTGGTGCGCCACCGTGAGTCCGAGCTTGTACTTGCGCGCTTCGGAGAGGATGGCCGAGATCGAGTCGGTGGTGATGTTCTGGAACTCGTCCATATGAAGGAAGAACGGCGCGTACGAGCGAGTGAGATCGTCGACGCGCGAGAGGGCGGCCATCAAGATCTTGCCGACAATGATCATGCCGATCAGGTTGGAGTTGATCTCGCCCAATTTGCCCTTCGAGAGATTCACCAAGAGTATCTTGCGACCGTCCATCAACTCGCGGAAATTGATCGACGAGGTTTGCTGACCGATCACCGGACGCATGAAATCGTTGGCCGTGAACACGTCGAACTTGGAGGTGATATAGGGCACGACGTTCTCTAGAGCCGCTTCCCCGCCGGCTTTGACGGCGATATCGTTCCAGAATTGCGCCACCACCGGATTGCGGACCTTAGACAATTTCAGTGCTCGATACTCCGAATCGGCGAACACGCGCGAGATATCGAGTAAAGTCGAACCGCTCTCGGGATCTTCGAGTACCAGCAAGGTGGCATTACGGAAATACTGCTCGAACATCGGCCCCATACTCTCCGGCACCGCCCCGTAGAGTTTCTGGAAGATCGAAAACAACTCGTTCACCACGAAGGTCTTTTGTTCGGGATGGGCCGGATCGTATTCGAGCAGGTTGAGACCGACCACCCTGTCGGTACGCGAGGGATCGAAGTATATGACATCGTCCTGGCGCTCTTCTGGTATGGCGCCTAAGACATCGGCGATGTCGTTGCCGTGCGGGTCAATGAAACACACCCCGTGACCGTCGATGATATCCTGCGCGATCATGTTCTTCATCAGAGTCGTCTTGCCGGTTCCCGTCTGGCCGATGATGTAGAAATGCCGTAGGCGGTCTTCGATATCGATCCTGATCTCGGTGTCGGCGCCGCGGAAGCTGTTGATACCCAGGATAGTGCCAGAAGTCGGCAGGTCGGCAGGAGCCGGCGCCGACACCGTCTTGGTCTGCAACAATTGCGGCGCCACCTTTGACGGCGTCTCCGACGGGAAGTGCATGGCGGTGGTCATCTCCTCGGCGTTGAGGATCATTTTTTCGCGGTCGTTCCACTGCCGGAGAGAAAAGTCGCGCAACAACTCGCGCAAGCGGCCGCCCGCGGCGGTCTTCCAGGTCAGATGATTTCCCTTGGCGTTCTCGAGCTGATTGAAACTCGAACAAATATCCGACAATATCGCTTCGGCCTCTTTCTCCGTGGTGGCGGCGGCCACGACACGTAGATTCACGGCCGATAAAGGGGTCTTCAATTTGCGGGAAAACTGCTCCAGCTCCTCCTGGTCGATCGCGTTGGCTCGCTCGGCCTTTTTCTCTTTCTCTTTGGCCGCTGCTTCCGCGCTCTTGAAGAACGTCATGGTCTCCTTGAGTACGCTCCCGGCAATGCCGCGATCCATGGCCGCGAGCGCGGAACTGACGCTCTCGCCTTTGCGGATACCTTCCATGGCCTTACTACCCTTCTCGGCATAGGTGTCTTGCCGCGGACCGACCAGAAGCTGAACGGCCGCACCTTCGCCGTCGCGATCGATCTTGGCGAAACTATTGATCAGCACGTTCAATGGATCGAGATCGAAATCCTCGTACGGCCTAAGCGGATATAGGGGGTGCCTGGAAAGCGTGGCGGTGGCCGCGACGGCGACACCATTCTCGTTGAAGATGTTGTAATCGTCGCGGCGTCTCTCTAACTGCACGTCGGGCAAGATGGAAACTATCTGCTTCTCAAGAAGACGCGCGAACTCGGTGGGTACCGCGACATGGAAGACGAAATCGGTGCTACCGTCCTCGTTCGATAGTTCGATCGAGAACCATGAGCGTTCCTTGCTGGTCTCGGCGACCGACGACATGCCGGCATAGAACTGTTCCATGCCCGATATGAGTTCCGCCAGCGCCTTCTCTTTATGTTCTTCGCCCGCTTCCGGCAAGCGCACCTCGAAGAGCGTCATATGAAGCGGCTTCCATAACGGGTCCCTTTCCGAGAGATTCAGGGCCGTGGACTCGCCGTTTTGTTCCAAATAAGCGACGAGAGCACGATGAAAATCGTCGAAAAGATGCGGATTGTCCATCTTTTCCGCCACCGAAAGTGCGTTCTTAACGCCCTTTTCCGCCACCAGATCGAGGAGACTGCCGATTTGTTCGTCATGCGCGTCCTGCGAAAGCCCTATGGCGGTCATTTTGACGTGACGCTCCGGCATGAGGCGCTCGGGAGGCAAGACCGCCTCGCGCGGCGCGGCGGCGTATTGACGCACTACCTCTTCCGGCGCCATTGCTTCTGGTGATTCTGGCCGCGCGCGTTCGCGCGACAACTCCGCTCGCAAAAAGGCGATCTCTTCCTCCGGAGTGCGAAATGGCTGGGCCGGCAATCTTTCCATCGTGCGCTAATTGTAACCTGGAACTAGAAGGAAGACGCGGGCACGATGTCGACAATCCGAAGACGTGTCTGCGGGCGATTCATGAAAAACGATTCTTCGACATGCGCCAATAGAGTAAAGTTGGTGTCGGCGGAAGGCGTGACGTCGAACTGTTCGGGTGTGGCGAAGAAAGCGATAGCCTCGATCTTTCTACCGCCAGCGTCGAAGACCATCTTTAAGTGTTCGCGGCTTTTGCCGAAACTTTCTACAGTCAAGGGGCGCACGGCCGGAAAAGCGAACAGCGGCTTATCGTTGCCGACGCCGAAAGGCGCCAGCGATCTGAGGTTCGCGAGGAGTGACCGGTCGATGTCGACAAGCGATAAGACCGCGTCCACTGTCTTATCTGTGTCCGCTAAAACCTTATCGCCCAGGGCCGACATGGCTTCGTTCAAAACCTGAGACAGATGAAAAACCGATTCTTCCTTAACCGAAAAGCCGCCGGAAGCATGATGCCCGCCATGTTCGAGAAAATGATCGCTTACCGACTCCATCAAACGCACCACGCTCACGGCGGAAGAACTACGGCACGATCCTTTGACGACGCCGTTGCCATCGCGACCCCAGAGAAACACGGGACGCGAAAATTGTTCGGATAAGCCGTTGGCGCACAATCCCACCAGAGCCGGCCGCCATTCGGGGTTACCCATGACGATGACCTCGGGCAACTCGACCATCTCCTCCACCCGCCTCTTCAACTCTTTGGTCATGGCCGCCACCACTCCTTTGCGTTCGTTGTTAAGCTTCTCGAGATGATCGGCGTAAATGGACGCCGCACTGACGTCCGGTTCCGAAAGCATCAAGAAGGCTTGTTCGGGCGAGTCCATCCTCGACGCGGCGTTTATACGCGGAGCTAAGGTGAAACCGATGTCGTCCTCGGTGGCATTGATCTGACTGGCCCGCGCTTTGCGGAAGAGGTGTTGTAATCCGGGGCGACGAGATTTGCGCAGAACCCTGAGGCCGAAGCTGGCGTAAACCCGATTCTCGCCCGCGAGCGGCACCATATCGCCGATCGTAGCGAGTGCCACCATGTCGAGCCACCACTTCTCGCGACCAGGCGCGATGTCGAAACCGCCCCGCGCGATCATAGCTTCGACCAATTTGAACACCACCGCCGCGCCGCACAAGTGCGGAAATGGATAGGTGTCACCGACGCGCGGATTAACCACTGCCACCGCCGGCGGCAATTCGGCCTTGGGTTCGTGATGGTCGGTGATCACTAAATCGACTCCTAGTTCGGCGGCGCGATTGGCCGCCGCGATGTCGGCCGTGCCGCAATCGATAGTAACGATGAGGGAAGCGCCGTCGGCCTGCATCTTCTCTACGGCCGCGACGCTAAGACCGAAACCGTCGAAGTGCCTATGTGGTATGTGATTCAGGAAATTAGTATGACCGACCGCTTTCAAGAAATCATGTAAAACGACCGCGCCCGGGATACCGTCACAATCGTAATCGGAAAATATGGCTATGAGTTCGTTCGCGGCGATGGCGCGCGTCAGACGCTCCACCGCTTTGTCCATGTCATGGAGAAGGTAGGGGTCATGGCGGCCTGATTCGTAATCCGGGCGCAAAAACTCTTCTTCGTTCTTTTCATCG
This sequence comes from Patescibacteria group bacterium UBA918, assembly GCA_002293845.1. Lineage (GTDB taxonomy): Bacteria > Patescibacteriota > Minisyncoccia > Phycocordibacterales > UBA918 > OLB19. The sequence goes on from DBEA01000006.1 coordinate 25,854, forward strand.
ATACCTCGCGAACGGAGAAGATGCTTCAAAAGATCATCGTCCGTCCGAGGAAGGACCCGGTAATTTGCCATACGTGTTATGGAGCCTATAATAGCATTTATGAACGATTCTATTTTTTCGAAGATAATCAAACGTGAGGTGCCAGGCGTGTTCGTCTACGAGGACGATGTCTGTGCCGTATTTATGGATAAATTCCCCTCGACGCCTGGCCAGACACTGGTAGTGCCGAGGCAAGAAATCGACTACACCTTCGACCTCGATGACACCACCTATGCACACTTGTTCGCCGTCGCGAAACGCGTCGCTCGCGCTTCGGACAAAGCCTTCGCTCCTCGGCGCACATGCTTAGCGATAGAGGGCTTCGAAGTACCGCACGCGCATATCAAGATATATCCCGTCCACGACACTTCGCGAGGCCTTGGCCCTTACCTCTCGTCCGGCAATATGGCCGACGATGCCGAACTGTCGAAATTGGCCGAACAGATCAAAGCCGCCCTGTAAGGGCGGCTTTCGGCGAGCGAACGTTTCTTATTTTATCGGATTCTTTAAAACCGCTTCGATGCCCGAGAGCGTGCCGGTTTCGAGAAACACCAGCATCGCGCCCCCGGCGGTCGACATGAAACCGAAACGATCAGTGAGACCGAGCGAACGAATGGCCGCGATAGTGTCGCCACCCCCGACGACGCTGAAGGCGTTCGATCTCGCGATCGACTGTGCCAACATCTCCGTTCCCATAGAGAAACCCTTTTCAAAATTTCCCAACGGGCCGTTCCATAGTATGGTCTTAGCCTCCGACACCAACGCATCCAATTCTTTGAGCGATACTGGACCGATATCTAGAATGGATTCGTCCGGCAAAATGGCGCGTATCCCGACTTCCTTCTTGCCGTCGCCATCTTCGACGACTACATCGCCCGGCACCATTATCTTCGGATCTTCAATGATGGTGTTCTTTGATAGATCGATATCGGACACGAGCGAAGTGCCGACCTCGTAGCCCTTGGCTTTGTAGATATCGTTCGCTAAAGCGCCGCCGACATAAATGACGTCATAGATCGCTGTATAGCGTTCGACCAAAGGCATCTTCGTCTCGAACTTGGCGCCTCCCAAGATGAACAACGATGGATGCTCGGGCTTCATCGCCTTCTTGAGCTCCTTATACTCTCTCAAAAAGCCGTCACCGAAACAACTTGGCAGATACATGGGCACGCCAGTGATCGAGGCATGTTCGCGATGTGAGTCGGAAAAAGCATCGTTCACGTAGATGTCCGCGAGCGCGGCCAACTCCTTGGCCAACGATTCGTCGCCGGCGCTTTCTCGGGCGTCTTGGCGCAAGTTTTCCAAAAGGATCGCTTCCCCGTCTCGGAGCGCGCTCACCACGGCGGCGGCCTCCTTGAGGCCGCCGCCCCAAGCGATCTCGGTCATCTTTGAAAGTGCCTTATGGACCGGTTCCAGACTTTCTTCCGGTTCCCTACCGATATGGCCGATAACGATCACTTTGGCCCCCTGTTCCTTTAGAAAATCTATCGTCGGCAAAGCTTGTTCCAGCCGAAAGGTCTCCGCGACCTTGCCATTCTCGATCGGCACGTTCAAAGACGCACGTAATAGCACTCGCTTGCCTTTAAGGTCGTTAAGCTGGCGTACCGCAGGCAAGTCGCCACCAGCTGTCTGTGTCGGACGACCAACGAACCAACTAAGCAAATTTCGCATACTGATCGGATATCTTGATTATCGAAGCGAACTCCTTGGCGTCCAAACTTGCCCCGCCGATCAAGAACCCGTCCACATGGCCGATCTTCAAAAGATCAGCGGCATTGTCATCATGAACCGAACCGCCATAGACGATCTTCACCATCTCGGAACCGGCACGGCCATACATATCCGACAGTACCTTGTGAATGAAAAGGCGCATTTCCTCGGCTTGTTCGGGCGTGGCGTTCTCTCCCGTACCAATGGCCCAGACCGGTTCGTACGCTACGACCAGGTGTTTGAGGTCTTGCGCGCTGACATCGGCGAGCGCAGCGGTCAATTGCGACTCGATCGTGGTGAAATAGTCCCCGAAACGATCCCTCTCCTTCTCTCCCACACACAAAATCGCGGTGAGTTTGTTGCCAATGACCCGGTCCAGTTTAGCTTTGACCATCTCATCAGTCTCACTGCCCTCTCGTCGTTCGGAGTGGCCGACTATAACCATCTTGATGCCGATACTGCGCAACATGGATATGCCGACCTCACCGGTGTAGGCACCGGATTCCGCGAACGACACGTCCTGCGCGGCGAAGGATATCTTCTGCGCTCCGGCTAGCTCTTTAAGGTCGGAAACGTAAGGAAGCGGCGGCGCGATCACGATCTCCGAGGCGCCGACGCGGCCATGCAGACCTTTTTGGATATCGACGACGATCTTCTCGGCGCGCGATAGAGTGGCGGGATTCATTTTCCAGTTGCCGACGATCAACGGTTTCGCTCGCTTGGTCATGTCTGGGTATTTTACCACGCCTCACGAAACCCCAAACCACGCGAAAATCGATGAGACGCGAGGAACGCTCACGGGTAATACATGCCCGAAGCTAAAATTTTCAAATGAGATGAAGTCGCTTTAGCTGGAAGGAAGGCCGCGCCAGAGCCGTATTTAGCATACGGTGACAAACGGCCTGACCGAAGCGAATGCAAATTCGCTCATTCGAGGATCTTAGATTTCGGACCAGGAAGTGACGGACCACGAGCCACTAGGCCCGCTCGAAAAGTTCATGTCTGCCAATCCTGTCTCGTAATTGACCGTCGTTCCCCCGCTCATGATAATCTTTTCCGCGGTCGCCTGTTTGGCCGAAGCCCCTCCGGAAAAATTTATCGTGCCTTTCTGAGCATTCAATATCACCGATCCGGTGCCGCCCGAAACACTGATGGCGGGGTTATTGCTACAAGAGCCCGTCGGACACGTACTAGTCGTCACCACCATGATGTAACTGCCGCTTTGACCATTGTTGGCAAATTGTCCTCCGCCCGAGACACTGACGCGACCATCGGTGACGATGACGCCGCTTTGCCCGCCATAGGAATCCGCCAACTTGATGACGCCGGCTCCCGAAACGACGATGTTGCCGGTCACCCACAAGGTGCCGTTTACGGTCAGGACGCCGCCCGAACTGACCGTCAAGTTGCCGACGATCTTTCGAGGACCCAAACTGGCGGTCTGGTTCGGCCAAGGGCCGATAGTGACGTCGCCTGTTTGCACACCGCCGGCTTCGGCCTCGGTCTTCCAAGCGTCGATATTGCCGTCAGAAACCGGAAATGGTTGTTGCGCCGGATCGGTCCTACTGGTATCGCAAGCTTTGTTATTGCCGGATCCAGCTTGGCAGTAGATGGTACCGGTGACGTTCGAATTAGAAACTTCGTGGGCCCAAGCATCCCCACCGGACGAACCTATCGAAACGCCGGAAATACGCCCCTGCTCCCCTCCCACATAAAGATCGAAATAAGCATCGAGGCTGGATGGACTAGTGTTGGCCCAAGAACTACCGCCCCATTGACCCGTCTTGGCGAGACCTGAGCCGTACACATCGGGAGCGGCGCCTAAAATATAATAGGAGTTCCAAGAGTTGGCGGTATCGACCACTATCCAATAGGTATTGCCGGGCGTCAGCGTCGGCTGACTGGACAAAGGTAGCGACAGGTAATTGAAGGATGTGGTCACCTGGTTGGCCGCGAGGGTCGCCGAAGCCAGCGTAGTATTGCCCGGTCGACCGCTAACATTGTTCGTGATGCGCACCGTCGCGTCGTTCATCCACACATTGGCGTATTTTTTAATATACAAACGCACGCTCGTCACCGGCGTGGTAGTCGAGACGATGAAACTTTGGGCCACGTCCTGTGGCTTCACGTCATTCCATACCAGCTGACCGCCGAAAAGGATCTCATTGGGTGGAGGTAATGCGCCACTACTGCTCTGATGCAAGGAAGGATCGGCGCCGTTTGCTACCGTGACCGAACCGGTCACCCACGGACCGCCGCTACCGATGACGTTACCGTTCGAATAGACATTGCCGTTGATGCCCGCGCCACCGGACATCTCGAAACCACCTCTGCCGGACTGTAGTCCGTAGCTGAAACTGACTCCCTCGCTTTCGGCGACCTCCACGCGTAGATTGCGCTCCACTGCTTCCGCCGCCGCCGAGACCTGGATGATTCTTCCCTCGAAGGTGGTAGACACCGACACGGACGCCGACACATCATCGAGCGTCAAAGTTTCGGAGGGCATGACGGTCATCTGCCGCTTCATTTTGTATAGGGTCTCATCTAGAGCACTACTGGCCACGGTGAGAGCGCGCTTAGAATCTAAAATGTCGTCAGCCGCACGGCTGGACGAAAGGAGGGGCGTAGCCACGGCATAGGAAATGAACGTCGTGAGTAAGGTCAAGATGAGCACGTTGATAATGACCACGTACCCGTCCTCGACCCTCCTACGGAGGTTGATGTTTCTAACTTCATTCATATGATCGCCGCAATATCACTAGTCCGGGATAACTCTTGGTCACCGTCTCTCCGTCCAGCTGGAAACTCAGATCCATCTCATAACGCACCGCGTAAGATGTCGGCGTGACGATCTGAGTGAACAACAATTTGGACACCGTGATGTCTGTCGGAGTCATGGGCGTATTCTCTCCTGCGCGAGTCATGACCACTCGACCGCCATCTAGGGCGAAGACCGACTCGGTCTCGACGTCATTAATGATCGACGTGACGACCAACCGTCCATGCGGCGTACCGAAGACGCTGTCGCTTTGATCGATCGAGAGACCTGAGCGTAATTCCGCGGCCAACACCTGCGCTAAAGTGCCGGCCGCTCTATCCGCTCGAGAACTAAGGAGCATGGTCGAGTAGAGTCCATAGGCATTCACGATCATGTACACCACGGCCGCCAAAACCACCGTCATACTGGCGATGTAGACCAATAGTTCGACCAAGGTGAAACCTTTTGAGAAATTTTTCATGATCACTCTTCGTCATTATGAACCAGCATTTCGGCGACGACCAACATCTCCTCCGGATCGACGCGCCAGATCTCGATCCGGACGCGCCTTGTGTCCGGATCGATCGTGCCGGTCGAGGAGATCGCTCCCGTACCGTCGCGACGAACGTCGAAAAACGACACTTGCCGTTGATACCTCCCTTCTATGACCACTGCATTGCTGGACAACTCATAAGAATCTCCGTCCCAATACAAGTGATACGGCGTCTCTAACGTTAAAGAGGCGATATTGGCGTCCCAATCGATGTCTCGTAACAATAATAAGGCCTCGAAGCCCTCTTCGACCAACAAGGCGGCCTCCGTCTTGTCGGCGGCGTCCGCCGACATTTGGCGCAAGATGTCATTGCCCGTCACGAAAGCGGCGACGGTGCTGAGAAAGATGGCGCACGCGATCACGATCTCTATGATCGAAAAGCCGGAGTAGTGTATATGCAACATATATCGATCACTCGCCGTAGGATATGTCGCCGCCAGGACCAATGACGATGACGCGTCGCGTATCCGGGTCGCGACGCAGACCGATCGTCAACGTCACGGACTCGTCGGCGGCGCCGGTGATGCGGGAAAAGACCACGGCGGGCTCGTCTCCAAGTATATCAGTGGTCAACCGCAATCGCGGGTCGAGCTCGTGCAGAACGTTAGAGTCATCGTTTTCGTCGTACGCACTGCCGGCGAATTGCGAGTACGAGTCGTCGGCAAAGCGAATTCCATGAGACACGCCACCATGACCCGCGACAGCGCGAGCCTTGGATTCTTCGAGATGAAAGACCATCGCGCCGGCCGCGTCGTCCAAGGACAAACGATCGCGCATATGCGCCAAACCCAAAAGAGCTATCCCGGCCAGCGTGACCACTATCGCCACGACCACCAATATCTCCACGATGGAGAACCCGGAAAAATATAGACGGTATCGAATCGACATATTTGATCAAATAC
>DBEA01000011.1 GCA_002293845.1 Patescibacteria group bacterium UBA918
CGTAGGTGGTCTGGCCGGTACCACCGTATGTTTCTCCGATGGTTGAACCGTTCCAGGTGCCACTGCGGACGGTACCAAGATAGCTGTTTGTGGAGACTGTGAGGTTGGTGGTGGAGGCGTTGGCGAGAGTGGTGTTGCCGGTGAAGGTCGGACCAGCGGAAAGGACAAGGTTGCCGGTACCAGTAACACCGGTGATATCAGAGACAGAAGCGGCCAAGTTGGCGGCGGTGATGGTAGTGGTGAGGAGACCGCCGGTTGTTGTAGTCACCAGGCGGTTAGCGGTAAGGTTGGAGAGGTAGGTGTTTGTGGAATTGGTGAAGTTGGTGGAAGAGGCATTGGCGAGAGTGGTGTTGCCGGTGACGTTTAGAGTAGAACCGAGGGTAGTGGCACCGGTGATGTTGGTGGTTCCGGCGACGGTGAGGAGAGAGCCGGGGGTGGTGGTACCGATACCGACGTTGCCAGCTCGGTCGATAATCATACGGTCTTGCAAGACCGCACTTGCGTCTTGCGTACGAAGCGCGAGCCAACCACCTATTAAGTTAGTCTGCTTACTCTGTACAGCGATTTCTCCAAGAATGTTGTCGGCATAACCTCGGAACTGTACTTTGGTTTCTACTGGTGAAGCTATTGATCCAGGTGCGGTATTTGATATGGAAAGAGTCGAAGTGTTGGCACTCTCAATCTCAAGGAGCGTGGTTGGGTTTGTCGTACCAATACCGACGTTGCCTTGAACAATCAAACCATTGGTTGGAGCAGTAGAGGCTATATAGCCGCTACCGACCGACGCACCGCCATTGACTGTCAAAGTCGAGGACGCAGTACCGTAACCACCGATGCGAACATTATTAGTATTGCCATCAATATAGAAAGCGTACGCTGGTGCTGCTGAGTTATCATCGGCCGTGGTGCGGAAGATAGAAAAGTTACCGTCATTGCCTATGCCCCAACGATTACCACTGTTTGCACCAAGTTGGATAGCACCACCAACGCCACTAGACCTACTAACTATCAGAGAGCGCTGCCAGTTGGCAGTTGTCCAAGCGCTAGAATTTGCCAAATGTAAACCAGTAAGAGGACTCGCAGTCCCAATACCCACATTCCCCGTCGTAGAAGCGATGGTCATGCGTGTTGTTCCGTTCGTCTCAAACGCCAGACTCTGCGCATCATTGGTACCCAAGGTAGCGGTGGTACCGAACGAGTTGCCGTTCTGCTGGAAGAAGGAAGCTCCAAGACCAAGTGAAGAAGTAGCGGTCCAGGTCGGTACGCCGCCGGAAACCATGAGGATGTCGCCCGTAGAGCCGATGGTGCGTTTGGCGAGAGTATTGGAGCCGGAAGCATAGAGGATATCGCCGGTAGCGTAAGTGGTCTGGCCGGTACCACCGTATGTTTCTCCGATGGTTGAACCGTTCCAGGTGCCACTGCGGACGGTACCAAGATAGCTGTTTGTGGAGACTGTGAGGTTGGTGGTGGAGGCGTTGGCGAGGGTGGTGTTGCCGGTGACGTTCAGGGTGGAGCTGAGGGTGGCGGCGCCAGTGATGGCGAGAGTACCTGTAGCCGTGACGTTGCCACCGATCCAAGTGTCACCTTGGACGGTGAGTTTAGAGGAAGGGGTACTCGAGCCGATGCCGACGTTGCCGTTACCAACCACGTTTTTGGCCGCCGCGAGCAAAATGTCGCCATTGCTCTTGAACTGCATCGGAGAGATATAACCGCCGCCTTTGAGACCTGAATAGAACTCAAGCGTCGGTCCGGAAGTATCGTTCGAGAAGTAGCCGTCCTTGCGCATACTGAAATACCAGTCTACAGGTTTGCCGGAAGTGATACCTGACGTATCCTTTACCGCTAAGCCCCAGTCTGAATAGGCCGAAGAGTCACCATTGGAAATGGTGCGGACGTACAAGCGCTCACTGCCACCCTCGATCTTTAAGATACCGGCTCCGGCGGTGGTGTCGCCGAAGGTTAAAGACTGACCGCCGGTATTCACAACTTGGAGTTTCTGAGCTGGCGTAGTGGTACCGATGCCGATGTTGCCGGTGGATGTAATACGCATCCGCTCCGCAGTGTCTGCCGTACCGACGGAAGCGGTGTAGAAAGTGATGTTGTCTTGCGCCAGGCGAAGATTAAGGGCGGAGCTCGTCGCATATGTGTTATTGCCTTTCTTGCCGCTGTAGAAGAGCAGATCTTGCGAGTAGTTGCTGTTATAGAGCGCGCCGATCCATGCCTTACTATCATTGTTAGACACATTGGACTTGTCGAACTGTATCCAACTGCCATTAATGCCTGAACCAGTCAAGGTCGTCACCACTGCACTGTCGCTTCCCCCGCCTGGAACCGCACCGTACGGCGTACCTGCGGTGAGCGTCGTAGCGTATGAGCTGAACTTTGTTGCGCGCGCTTCGCCATCAACATGAAGCTTGGTCGCAGGACTCGTCGTCCCGATGCCGACGTTGCCAGAAGTGTTGATCGTCACCCTCGTGGTACCGCCTGTCTCGAACGCCAAATTCTGTGAATCATTAGTTCCAAGCGTGGCGGTGGTACCGAACGAGTTGCCGTTCTGTTGGAAGAACGTAGTACCAAGACCAAGAGATGAGGTAGCCGTCCAGGTAGGAGCACTAGAGCCGTTAGAGAGTAGTATCTGTCCGGTGGTACCGGCGTTGCCATTGAAGCGGAGGGCGCCGGTTTGGTTGGTGTCGCCGGCGACAGTGAAGAGATGCGAGGGTGAGCTGGTGCCGATGCCGACGTTGCCCGAACTGGTTACTCTCATTTTCTCTTGGTTTGTATTCGTTCGGAAAATAATGTCGTTTGCAGTGTTTGTCTGGAGATACAATGGAAATTGTGTGTTTGTTATCACACCTTGATCCATAGCAATATCTCCTCCTGACACAGATAATTTTGCGACTGGTGACGTCGTCCCGATGCCGACGTTGCCGGCAGTTGTAATACGCATGCGTTCTGTACCATTGGTGAGAAAGCCGAGGTTGTCATTAGTAATCGATCCAAGTGCTACGTCTGCGGTTCCAGATGCTCCTACCAGCCAACCTCCTATTTGTGTACCGTCTGTGACATACATACGCGTATCACCACTTCCCGCTACCACCAGCTTTTGATTCGGTGTCGTCGTCCCGATGCCGACGTTGCCGGTTGTTGATTGCAACACTAAAGGCGTTTTGCTTCCGGCATAATCATAAAAATTCAAATCATTACCGGTTGTTTTATATATTGCCCATTTTTGGGTGTTGGCATCCCTAAATTCCAAATTAACCTGATTCCCCGCGTTAGCAGTATCAAGAATTAGAGTAGATGACAAGCCAGTCGGGCGCATTACATGCAAAGTTCCTGCCGGACTCGTCGTACCAATACCCACGTTGCCGCCTTCATTAATTCTCATTACTTCTGAAAGACCAACGTCATACGTATAGAACGCAAGACCATATTGGTTACCTGGATTCTCAGCAACTTGTGAAATTCGCGCAGTAACACCTGATCCAGAAGCAGATGCATCGTTTGTGTAAAAATCAATATTGTTGACGAGTTGATCTGTATCAATTGTCGTGTCTCCGTTTTCAATAGTGAATACAGTTGGTGAGGCATTTGTATTCTGATACACATTCAAAATACTTCGTGGTGCCGTCGTACCAATACCCACATTCCCCGTAGTAGAAGCAATGGTCATTCTTGTCGTATTGTTCGTCTCAAACGCGAGACTCTGCGCATCATTGGTGCCCAAGGTAGCGGTGGTGCCGAAGGAATTGCCGTTCTGCTGGAAGAAGGAAGCGCTGAGACCGAGAGACGAAGTGGCGGTCCAGGTCGGTACGCCGCCGGAGACGAGGAGGATATCGCCCGTAGAGCCGATGGTGCGTTTAGCTAGAGTGTTGGAGCCGGAAGCATAGAGGATATCGCCGGTGGCGTAGGTGGTTTGGCCGGTGCCGCCGTAGGTCTCGCCGATGGTCGAGCCGTTCCAGGTACCACTGCGGACGGTGCCGAGGTAGCTGTTCGTGGAGACGGTCAAGTTGGTGGTCGAAGCGTTTGTGAGCGTCGTGTTGCCGGTGACGTTCAAGGTCGAGCCGAGAGCCGTGGCGCCGCTGATGTTGGCAGTACCGGAAGCGGAGAAGTTGGTGGTCGAAGCGTTGGCGAGCGTCGTGTTGCCGGTGACGTTCAAGGTGGAGCGCAAGGTGGCGGCACCGGTCACTTCGGCCGTGCCGGCGATGGTGAGAAGAGAGCCGGGGGTGGTGGTGCCGATACCGACGTTGCCGGTGCCAGCAACAACCAGCGACGTGTTGGTAGTACCACTATGTGACGCAGACGGACCGATGGCGAAGTAGCCGGCGCTGTCGAAGTTGATGCCGGAATAGGTCGTGCCGGCGTAAAGGTTGGCGAAACGATATGAAGTTCTCTGGAGACCCATGGTAGCCAGACCAGATGAACTTTCAACAGCGAAGTTCCAGATCGGCGTAGTGGTACCGACACCGACGTTGCCGGTCGAAGTGTCGACATAGAAGTCATCGCTGTTGACCGAGAAGTCGCCGGTGGCGCCGCCGTAGAGATCGATATTGAGACTGCCACCGGTGCCGTTGCCGGCGATGGTGCGATTGCCGAAGGAATCGATGGTGTCCGTCCAGTAGCTCGAAGTGTCGTAGGCCAGGCGTAGCTGCTCGGTCGTCGAGAGGATGTGGAGACGCGCCGATGGCGAAGTGGTGCCGATGCCGACGTTGCCGGAATAATTGATGAACATTTTCACGTTTCCAATAGTTGGATCAAGCGCACCCACTGCAAACGAAAGACCGTAGTAGCCAGAAAGATATGTCTCTTGTGTGGTCGCAATACTCTTTCTACCTAATACCTTTACTCCCTGGTTCATGAGGTAGAATGGCTCTCCCGAATTGTAGTTGTTGATGAGCGAGGTGTAGTATCCGGTCGGGCCGCTTGCTGCCTGGATACGAATACCGTCATTGTTTTTTTCTAGGGTAAGTAAATTACCGGGAGTGGTAGTACCGATACCGACGTTGCCGGAGGAGTCGACGAAGATACCCTCATCTCCCCCGTCGCCCGAGAGATAGTTAGAACCGAGCGCGATGTTAGCGGCCGAACCACTCATGGTGAGGCCGCCGGTCATCGTGTCCCCCGCTTTCTCCACCCAGATGTCACCGGCGCCGCCGGCCACTAATCCTAAGGACGTGCGCACGGTGGCGCCGGATTCATAAGCGAAAGTGCCGGCGCCGGTCGCCACGATGAACTCCCCGTCGGCCGCAGGCGCGCCCAAGGTGTTCAAATCTTCGAGGACGCCGGTCGTCGTGAGACCGCCGGTCGTCTGCGCCAAACCGCCGGCGGCCGTGACCGACAACACGTCACCGGTCAAAGTGATGCCGTTAGAGACCGACAAGTTGGTGTAGTCGGAAATGTCGACGTCACTACCGTTCCAGGTGCCGGAGAGAACAGTACCCGATGAATTCACCTGGAAAGCGTCGCCGGCGCCGACGGTGAAGAGTGATGCCGGAGTATCGTCGCCGACACCGACGTTGCCGCTCGATAGTATCGTCATCCTGGCCGTGCCGCCCGTCTCGAACGCCAGATTATTGGCATCGTTGGTACCCAAGGTAGCGGTGGTACCGAACGAGTTGCCGTTTTGTTGGAAGAAACTGGCTCCGAGACCAAGAGACGAAGTAGCGGTCCAGGTCGGTACGCCGCCGGAGACGAGGAGGATGTCGCCGGTGGAGCCGATGGTGCGTTTAGCTAGAGTGTTGGAGCCGGAAGCATAGAGGATATCGCCGGTAGCGTAGGTGGTCTGGCCGGTACCGCCGTAGGTCTCGCCGATGGTGGAGCCGTTCCAGGTGCCGCTGCGGACGGTACCGAGGTAGCTGTTCGTCGAGACCGTGAGGTTGGTAGTGGAGGCGTTGGCGAGAGTGGTCTGGCCAATAACATTGAGTGTAGAGCGCAAGGTGGCAGCGCCGGTGACTTCGGCCGTGCCGGCGACAGTGAGGAGAGAGCCTGGGGTGGTGGTGCCGATGCCGACGTTGCCTGAAGGCATTATTGTCAATCTGGTAGCGGCTGCACCAGAACCATCAGAGGTCGACATCGTCAGCATCGTAGGGGCGTTAGTGGCAGGCGTACCATTCACTACAAAGTTGATCGAGCCGGATTGACTGGCCCAACCACTACCGACATATGGCTTGACCTGGAAACTTCCAAGCTGATCACCATCTTGAACCGCAGTCGGACTGGCTACGGTGCCGCGCGAACGGTACCAGTTCATGATCGGGCGATAGGCGGCAGTATCTGAGGACGATATCATTTCAAATGGGAAATTGCCGCTCGAAGCCATACTTACCATCGCACCGACAGACAAAACAGGATGGGGTTCACCTATGTTTAGAAGATAGTCCCCTGACAGTCCAGAGACAGTCAGTTTTGCATCAGCCGTCGTAGTCCCAATTCCCACATTTCCTCCGGAAGTGATGGTCATGCGGGTCGAATTGTTGGTCTCAAACGCCAAGTTCTGCGCATCATTGGTACCCAACGTAGCGGTAGTACCAAACGAGTTGCCGTTCTGCTCAAAGAAGGAAGCGCCGAGACCGAGGGAGGAAGTAGCGGTCCAAGTCGGTACGCCGCCAGAGACGAGGAGGATGTCGCCGGTGGAGCCGATGGTGCGTTTAGCTAGAGTGTTGGAGCCGGAAGCATAGAGGAGGTCACCGGTAGCGTAAGTGGTCTGGCCGGTGCCGCCGTAGGTCTCGCCGATGGTCGAGCCGTTCCAAGTACCGGAACGAACGGTACCGAGGTAGCTGTTCGTGGAGACGGTGAGGTTGGTGGTCGAAGCGTTGGCGAGAGTGGTGTTGCCGATGACATTGAGCGTGGAGCGCAAGGTAGCGGCGCCAGTGATTTCGGCGGTACCGGCGACAGTGAGGAGAGAACCTGGGGTGGTGGTGCCGATGCCGACGTTACCGGAAGCCTTCCTGAGTGTGAGTATGGCGGTACCAACCGCACTTCCGCCTCTAAAATTTATAGTGTCGTTGTCCGTCTGGCCGGTGATACTGAGAAGTCGATTTGTCCCTCTGTTTATCTGAATGAAAGGCACGGTGCTTGCTCCGATACCATTGATATCAAAACCGGCATATGCCCCACTACCTTCGAATGAAACTGGGAAGCTTGAAGAACTGACGACGTGAAGCGTAGCGGATGACGAACCGTCGGCGGTAATAGTAGGAGTTGTCGTGCCGACCATAACATTCCCACTCGTGTCGATCGTCACCCTGGTGGTACCACTAGTCTCAAACGCGAGACTGTTAGCATCATTGGTTCCAAGCGTAGCTGTAGTACCAAAGGAGTTGCCGTTCTGCTGGAAGAACGTAGTACCAAGACCGAGAGACGAAGTAGCGGTCCAGGTCGGTACGCCGCCAGAGACGAGGAGGATGTCTCCGGTAGAGCCAATGGTGCGCTTGGCCAGTGTGTTGGCGCCAGAAGCATAGAGTATGTCGCCGGTGGCGTAGGTGGTTTGACCGGTGCCGCCGTATGTTTCTCCGATGATCGAACCGTTCCAAGTACCGGAACGGACCGTACCGAGGTAGCTGTTGGTGGAGACAGTGAGGTTGGTAGTAGAGGCGTTAGATAGAGTGGTGTTGCCGGTCAAAGTCGGACCAGCGCTAAAAACTACACTTCCGGTGCCGGTTTCATTCGACAATACTGCCGCCAGTCCAGCCGAGGTGGTGGTAGCGGTCATAGCACCAGTACCATTACCGACTACGAGGCCAGTAAGGGTGGACGCCCCGGTACCACCCCGCGCGACGGCCAAGGTGCCAGTCCAAGTGGGAGTAAAGGTATGGGTAGACCCGGAGGAAACGATATTGATACCTATATTAGTATCACTCGAAGTAGCAAAGGTTTGAGTGGCGGCAGTAAGTCCATTGAGCGAAGTGAGGCTACCACCGGCACCGGGAAGATTGTCGTATGAAACTTTCCGTATCAACCCAGCCGTAGCATCATAGAAAGCTAAGAAGTCGCCAGTTTCGAAAGTGGTCTCGGCAGTAAGCTCGTTGATGTCGAGATTAAGAGTGTTCGCACTCCACGAAATGCCGTCACCGGCAGTTATGCGAGTAGATGGCGTGTTGTAGAAGTTGGTCCACTCAGTGGTCGAAGCCGAGAGCGGGATGACGTAGCCTGCCGCTATTCCAGGGGTGAAAGTATGGATCGATCCGGAAGAAGATATATCTATCGTGAGGCCGTTCGACGAAGTAGTGGCGAAAGTCTGAGAAGCGATCGTGAGACCATTGAGGGAAGTGAGTCCCCCACCAGCACCCGGAAGATCGTCGTAGTTGACCTTACGAACCGCCCCGGCGGTAGCATCATAGAAAGCCAAGTAGTCGCCAGAAGTAAATCCGCTTTCCTCGGTCAATTCGTTGATGTCGAGATTAACCGTGTTATTACTCCAAGATAGACCATCACCGGCAGTGATACGAGTAGATGGCGTGTTGTAGAAGTTGGTCCAATCAGTGGTCGAAGCCGAGAGCGGGATGACGTAGCCGGAAGTCGAAGATAAGATACCGGTGCCGGAATCATAATCTAGGCCGGTGACCGTTTCCGAAATAGCAGCCCGAGCCGAAGAAGTACCGAAGGTACCTATGAGTGTGTTGCCGCTCCAAGCGAGGTTGGCACCAGCGGTAATGCGCGTCGAAGGAGTGTTGTAGAAGTTGGTCCACTCGGTGGTGGAAGCCGAAAGCGGAATGACGTAACCGGCCGCCAAACCGGTAGTGAAAGTATGCACACCGCCCGAAGAAGTGATGTTAAGACTGAGACCGCCGGAGGTGGAGGTGGCGAAAGACTGCGAAGAAGCGGTAAGGCCGTTGAGCGAAGTAAGTCCACCACTGCCGGTACCACAACTAACTCCAAGAGATGTTAAAACGCCACCAGCCACTTCGACACAGCCGTCATTGAGTGAAGTGGTGATGTCGCCCGTGACCACTAGATCGGTAGTGGTAGCTGAACTAAACTCGGCCGTACCACCAGTTATCGTGACGTTGTTAGCGTTCTGGATAGCTAAAGTTCCTAACCCGAGATTATTGCGGGCAGTACTGCTCGAAGTGAGATCGGACAAATTATTGGTAGCCACCAAATATCCGCCTAGAGCATGATCGCCCCAGGAGTACGCGGTCGACCACTCGGTGGTCGAGGCCGTGAGGGGGATGACGTAGCCGGAAGTGAGAGCGATGTTGTCTCCGGACAGTTCGAGGCCAGTGGCGGTGACGTCGAGGTTGGTATAGTCGGAGACATCGATATCAGTACCGTTCCAAGTACCACTTTGCACCGTACCAAGGTATGAGTTTCCAGAGACCGTGAGGTTGGTAGTGGAAGCGTTGGCGAGGGTAGTGTTGCCGGTGAATATGGGCGCTGCCGAAAAAACGAGCGAACCGGTGCCGGTCTCGTCGGAAATGATATTGGCCAGACCGGCCGAAGTGGTAGTGGCGGTCATGGCTGAAGTGCCATTTCCAATGACAAGACCGGTCAAGCTAGTGGCACCGGTACCGCCATTGCCTACCTCCAAGGCCGTGCCGGACCAATTGGAATTGTTGATGGTGTTAAGCGTAGCCAACGACCCGAGACCAAGGGAGGCGCGGACGGTCGCGCCGGACTCGTAAGCGAAAGCGCCGGCGCCGGTCGCCACAATGAACTCACCGTCGGCCGAAGGCGCGCCAAGGGTATTTAGATCCTCGAGCACACCAGTGGTGGTGAGGCCACCGACGGTCTGTGCTAGACCACCGGCGGCGGTTACGGTCAGTACATCATCGGTGAGAGTGATACCGTTGCCGACCGAGAGATTAGTGTATTCGGAAATGTCGATGTCGTTGCCGTTCCAGGTACCGGAGGTGACAGTACCGGTCGCAGACACCTGGAAAGCGTCGCCGGCGCCCACACTAAGAAGTGAAGCGGGGCTGGTATCGCCGATGCCGAAGTTGCCGTTGCTGGCGATCGTGGCGCGAATAGTGTTGTTGGTGATGAATTGCGTATCATTGTTACTCCTAGTACCGAAGAGGCCGGTGTTGGTGGAAGAGATACCGACAACGGCTTCGGTCGTGCCGTCGCTGGTGCGGAAGCCGAAATCGTTGCTCGACTGTACGATATCGAGTCTAAAAGCCGGGCTCGAGGTACCGATACCGACATGTCCCAAGGCGCCGACAAAGATGCCTTCGTCGTCACCGTCGCCCGAGAGCCAATTCGAACCGAGCGCGATGTTGGCGGCCGTCCCTCCCATCACCAGATTGCCGGTCATGGTGTCGCCGATGTTGCGGACATAAGCGTCCTCGATATATGCGGAAGAAAGTGAGGTGGTGGCAGTGAACGGACTGGTGCCATTACCTAGAAGAATACCGGTCAAGCTGGTCGCTCCGGTGCCGCCATTTCCCACACTCACCGGACCATCGATACCGATGGAATTGCCGGTCCACGCGAGGCCGTTTCCGGCGGTGATGCGAGTCGAAGGAGTGTTGTAGAAGTTGGTCCACTCGGTGGTGGAAGCCGAAAGCGGAATGACGTAACCGGCCGTGAGAGAGGTGGCGCCGGTCGAAGAATTGTAGGTGAGACCGGTCGCGGTATTGGAAAAGAGACCGCGGATATATGAAGGTGTGAGCGAGGTCGAAGAGGCGTAAGCGAGCGACCATTCGGTGGTCGAAGCTGTGAGCGGGATGGTGTAACCGGAAGTCAAAGACAAGACACCGGTTCCGGAATCGTAATCGAGACCGGTAGCATTCTCGGAGATCGAAGCGCGAGCCGAAGAAGTACCAAAGGTACCGATAAGCGTATTACCGCTCCAAGCAAGGTTAGCGCCGGCGGTGATGCGAGTGGATGGCGTGTTATATAAATCGGTCCACTCGGTAGTCGAGGCTGATAGCGGGATGACGTAGCCGGAAGTGAGCGAGGTGATTCCGGTAGCCGAGTCGTACGTGAGACCGGTGGCGGTGTTGGAGAATAGACCACGCAGGTATGAAGGAGTCATCGCTGTAGTGGAGGCGTAAGCGGCGTTCCAGGTCGATGAAGCGGAGTTAAGTAGGTTGGCGAGAGTGTACGCGCTTGACCACTCTGTTGATGAAGCAGTTACCAAAGACGATGTATCGTTCCAGGTCGACGAGGCCGAGTTAAGCAGGTTTATAAGACTGCCGTTATTGCTCCATTCGGTGGTCGAGGCCGTGAGCGGAATGTTGTAACCGGCGAAGATCGTCGGCGTGAAAGTGTGCACGTCGCCGGAGGAAGTGATAGTGAGACCGATACCAGTGGCGGTTCCGGTAGCGAAGGTTTGGTTGGCGCCGCTCTGGCCATTGAGAGAATCGATGTTTCCGCCACCACCGCCTCCGCCGATGATGCCCAGAGACGACGTGGCTACCCACTGCGTGGATGTGCCGGTGGACTGCAGGATATAACCGACGGTACCAGCGCTTCCGGAGGCGTCATTAAGCGCACCGTCGAGGGTCACTGCTCCGGAAAAATCAGCACTGCCGCCAACAGTGAGGCCGGCTAGATTCGTATCACCCTGAGCGATGAGATCTTGGAACGTCGCATTTCCATCGCTGTCCACGCTCCAATCTTCGGAAGTTATGCGCACTGTATAACCATCGGCGCCCAAGGACACATCACCATTTGCACGGAAAGTCTCTTCGACATAAAAGTTGCCATTGATCCGGCCGCTAGTAGCTGAGATCGAACCTTCGACATCGAGATCGCTTTCGACCACCAATCGATGCGCGCGCAACAGATCACTGACGATCATGGCAGGCGCGGTTATCAGGTCTTTGAACACGGCCGGACCGGAAACCGAAATACCCTTAGCGAAATTCGCCTCTCCGAAAACCGAAAGATCGCCATCGACTCGCAGTGAGTCCAACATCTTAGTAGCACCCTTGACCAGCAAAGTCTGGCCGACCTCTACCGATCCTTCCAAGAAAACCGGTTCGTAAGTGACGTTGCCGTTTTTGGTGACATAAGCCAAAGTGAATCCCTGCGCGCTCACGCCGTCGAGCATGTCGACGTTCAAGTTGTCGACCTTGGTGGTCGACTTGACCGTGATCGGAGCTATTCCGTCCTCCACGTAAGAACGGAACTGTCCTTCGGTCTCCACGTTGCCGAAGATGGCGATCTCGCCCTCGGGACCAAGGAGCAAGATCTCGTTTTCGTGAGTACCGGGACGAAAACCCATGAAGATGACGATCAAAACCAAACTGACGATAAAGAGTGGGAACTTCGCCGACCAGATCGTGTATCGATACGAATTGCGCACGAAACGCGTGAGCTTGAACAGCCATCCATGCTGTGAATCCACTTGGCAATCGATATGCGCGTTGAAACGGCGCATGAACTCCTCCATGAGCACGTCTTTGCCAACGTCGCTCTCTCGACGATCGCTCTTCTCCGCCAACGGCGCGGTCTCTTGAACGCTTTCCGCCGCGTCGAGTTTCTCAACCGATGGCGTTGACGCCACTTCATCTTGAACCTCTTCCGACAGATCGATGAAAGGCAAATAGTTCTCAGGATTCTGATTCAACGCTTCGGCCCGTCTTACCTGCTGAGCCAAGTAGCTGGTCAATATAGCGCGGGTGGTATACCAAATACCATCGATTTTCTTGGCCACCAGGCGCTTCTTGCGAGCCAGGAGGCTCAGGTAGTCTGCCGAGTAAGGGGTGAACCTCGCCGCTTCAGATAGCGGTATCCACTCATTCACCTGTTCATTTTGCACTTGATCTTCGGAGTTCAAGTTTGTGTGTGTTTACGAGTGCCGATACACGATATCGGCTCTCTGTTAAACACTATTTTAACCTCTCTGCCGCAAAAAAATATTTTATCGTTGGGGATAAATTAGAAAAAATTCACGCTCGATATCGAACGTGAGACATCTGGCGCGACACATTTCAAATATTCGATCCATCGCTCAAAAACGATGTTCGTAGACCAGACCCCGACCTCTCCATCTATCTGCCGTGTTAAAAGCCTATTCCCTGTCAAAATAGCTTAAATTCTGCTCTCTCATCCAGAAATCAAGTACGAAATCACAAATATCTACCGAGGTGTCGCTGACGTCTGAGATAACCATAGATCCATCGTCTGTTTTTCACCTGAGGCTACTTCGGCCCATTTAATGTCGATGAGGTCTCAACAAAATGCGCGATGTTCCTTGAGATGTAAAAATATGAAATTTTGTGGCTATAAATATGATTATCTCGGATAAACGAGATAATCAAAATGTAATGTAATCAAAGGTGGCGATTCTGAAAAGACCCACGATTTTACCGTCTATGTGGTAGGAATCTACCGGACCCAACTCGAACGAGTCTACGCTGGCTATCTCATTGTCGCCGGACAGAAAGTATTCATAGGGATCGAGTTTATAGTACAAACCCTCACTCGCCTCCCCTAATCGTTCTCTAACTTCCCCGACACGACCCGCTTCCTCCATCGGACCGTCTTTCACCTCAGAGACCTTTATGACTCCCTGATCCAGCCATAGCCACTCATCAGGTAGCGCGATCACCCTTTTGACGATCTTTTTGCCTTCTAGGCCTCGAAAATTACCTACGACCACATCGCCTCTCTTTGGATCGTTTCGCCAGTAAGCTAGTTTGTTCACGAATACATGGTCGCCGTCTTGAATGGTCGGCGCCATGGAGTTACCTATGACCGTAAAGGAATCGAATACGAAAGACCTGACCAAAACAGCGCTTAAAATAAGCGCTGTAAGGAAATAAAGCGTTTTTCTGAACTTGCTTATCTCTAAATTTCCCATGATGTCACTCTTGCCTATACGCTTCGATCACAGCGGCCATTTCAGCGGAGCCTGAGATCGATCCTTGATAGAGTTCCTCGAGCGCCATCACTAACTCGCGGCCGCCATCGTAGACCGCGTATGCGGACAATTCGGAGTCAGAAACCGCCTGGAATATTAAGCCCACCAATACCGAACAGCCGGCTATTGCCAAGCTCTCGAGCAAGGATTTCAGGTTGAAAACCCCAAAATGCGCCTGATGCACCGTCCAGCCAGCCGAATAGCCGACTTTATCGACCACTCCGAAGGATTTTCTTGGAGTGTTAGGCCTGTATGATCTTTGCGATCGACGATCCCTGACGGATTCCAGGTATCGCTCTAGCGATCTCGGTTCTAATAACCATCTTCCCTGTCTCTGTTCGGCGACTATCTTTCGATTTTTGGCCAACTTAGCCAGCTGAGACACGGAATACCCCGTCATGGAAGCGGCTTCCTTGGTGGTCAAAAGATCACTGGACGTACGCGAGGAGTTGTTGGACGACATCAAGCTAATTCTATAGCAATTACGGCTCGTTTTTGCGCGACAGAGAACGCTTTTGGGGATAAGGAGACGATTTAACGATGCCAAACCGATAGCACGGCGGCCGACAAGAGCTCTGGTTCGAAACGATAAACCACCATCTGTTGACCATCTGCGGCCACACTGAGTTTCTTTTCGAGTCCTAAGGCGGCCGACACCGCGGCCATCTCAAGTATTAAAACCAAAGCTACGGCTAGTGCCGGCACCATCGACCTCTTCTTGGCCGGGACTGGGGCGGATATTCGACGCTGGCTCACGGAAGGACGGCCCATGGCGGCTGACCTCTCCACAGCATAAGCAGGCACGGTCCTGACCACTGGCCGCTGATGCCGAACGATCGGTACTACGAAGGCTTCCTCCTCTCTGTCGGCAGCAGTCTCTGTGACCTCGTCTGAAACCGCCGGCGGGACGGTCTCGGTCTCCACTAAGACCTCTGGACCGCTGACGGCGCTGACACGAGCTGAATCGTCCTCCACAGGACTCAATTCCGGCAAGAGTCCCCTCTCATCGGCCTCGTAACGTACCAAGCGCTTGACGTTAGTAGGTCGCTGTAGATGACGGGTTTTCTCTTCCGCTAATTTCCGTACCAATTCTTTCGACTTTGCCAGAGTGCTACGGTATCTCCCTTTGCGATGCTCCAACAGCGACTCCTCGTTGACATACCAACTGCGTCCGACCAGAGTGGCTCTCACCTGATCGGAGCGACAAAGTTGCCCTACATAATCCGAGGTATATCCATACTTCTCGGCTAAAACCGAGGCTTTTACATAGTTTTCTCCCTTGAACGAGATTTCCTCCATGTGCTGAAATTATACAACTGGCCCGGCAGAAAATACTCCGCTCGAGCTTCGAAACTGTGCACAACCTTAGGGCTGTAGATGCTTTTGGAACGCTTCCATTAGCGCCTTGGGGTCAGCGCTACCCTTAGAAGCTTTCATACCCTGTCCGACCAGGAACTGCACGGCGCTAAGTTTGCCGCCGCGCACCTCCTCGGCCACCGCAGGGTTGGCGTCGATCACCTCCTTGACGATACCGTCCAGGAACTCAGCGGAGTTATTCTGTAAAAGCCCTCGATTTTTAGCCAGATCCGATGGTACGGCGCCCTCGAACACCACCTCCTCGAGCATATCTTTAGCGGCACGCGAACTGACCTGATCATCGATGAGCATTAACATCAAGGCCTTCATTCGCTCCGCGCTCTCCTTGCTCAGGGACAGCTCCGGACGAGCCGCTCGCATCCCGGCCAAGTCCGACAATAGGTAATTGGCGAAGAGCTTAGCTAAGTTTCCATCCTTAGCCTCACCTTCGATCGGAAAAGCCTCAAAAAAGTACTCTTTGGCCTCCTTATCGTACAAGAGAGCTTCTGCCTGCTCCTGACTCAATCCTAGGCCGAGAAGGCGCTTCCTCAGATCCTCCGGTAGGAGCGGCATCTTCCCTCGCAAATTGTCATGGGAGAATTCCGCTACAAGTCCGATAGAAAATTTCGGTATATCGGGATCTGGAAAGTATCGATAATCCATTGCCGACTCCTTGGAGCGTTGGACGAAAGTCTTCGACTTATTCTCGTCCCAGCCTCGAGTTTCCTGTGAAATAGAGCCGTTTTTTGCCAATATCTCGGATTGACGAGATATTTCATAATCGATGGCTTGCTCCATCGCTTTAAAGGAATTTAGATTTTTTACCTCCACCTTGGTACCCAGCTTATCGCTATCGCTCACAGAGATGTTGGCTTCTACCCGCATCTCCCCTTTTTCCATATTGGCCTCGGATACGCCCAAAGTCCTAAGTAGCAACTGGAGTTCCTTAGTGAACTTGGCGGCGGTCTTTGAGTCATGGATCACTGGCTCGGTGACCAGCTCCATTAAGGGCACTCCGGCTCGGTTAAAGTCCACCAAGCTATCGCCCTTTAAACCTTCATTTGCATTAGCTTTTGCATTAAGCGTTTCGATATCGTGCTGGCTTCTGGCGGTATCCTCTTCAAGGTGCACCCTAGTTATCGCCACTCCGCCCAACGAACCCCCTTTGACGAAAGGAAAAGCGTACTGGCTCAACTGATACGCCTTCGGGATGTCAGGATAAAAGTATTGCTTTCTGTCGAACTCGCTGTAATCTGCGATCTCGCCGCCGATGGCCTTGCCGACCATCAAGATCTTTTCGACCGCTTCTTTGTTCACCACCGGCAATGTGCCAGGATGCGCCAAACAGACCGGACATATATTAGTATTCACCGCGGCCGCGTGCGGATCGTTCTTGCATCCGCAAAACATCTTACTTTTAGTGTTGACCTCGGCATGAACTTCGATGCCGATCGTTGCTTTGTAGGAATTCATGATCTCCAATGATACCACTTTCTCCTGACGCGCGAAATCCGAGAGAACTTTATATGACGCTGTGCTGAAATTTTACTCGGCGCGAAGGTGCTTTGCGAGCGCGTCACTGAGTTTTTTGATGCTTTCCGGGTCGTTTTTAGCTATTACAAACACACGCTTGCCAATTTTGTCAATAGAAGATATCGCCTGCTCCATTTCGTGTTCAGAAATAAGGTCTTTTTTAGTTAAAATAATCCATGTTTCCTTATCTGTTATGGATTTATCGTAATCAGATAGCTCTTTGAAAATTGTGAAATATTGATTTTTGGGGTCTTTTTCCTCCAAAGACACCAGATGTAGGAGCATTTTGGTCTTTTTTACGTGTTTGAGGAACTTATGGCCTAGTCCCTTCCCTAAAGAGGCGCCCTCTATAAGCCCGGGGATGTCCGCAATCACATACCCGTAGAAATCCCCGAGGTGCGGTTCGGTCGTGGTGAACGGGTAATCGCCGACGCGAGATCCGGCATTGGTAAGGAGGTTGATGAGGGAGGATTTTCCGGCATTTGGCATGCCGATGAGGCCGACATCGACCACCAAGGAGAGCTCGATCAGAAACTCTCCCTCCTCGCCGGACTTGCCTTTGGTGGATTCTTGCGGCGATCGGTTGGTCGAGGACTTAAAATATTCGTTACCAAGACCGCCGCGGCCACCCTTCAATATCCGCTCCTCTTGTCCTTCGTGATCCAGCTCATACACTCGTCCCCGGGCGATATCGGTGACCCTAGAGCCTACCGGCACCTCGATATATAAATCGTCGCCGTTCCTGCCGTACTGACTGAGACTCCGGCCGGATTCTCCGTTCTCGGCTTTGAAAGTTTTAGCGCCGGTATAGCGAGATAAAAGAGACAGGTTTCTGACCGCCTTCACGAAAACATCACCGCCCTTGCCGCCGTTACCCCCGGCCGGACCGCTTTTCGGCTTGAATTTCTCCTGTCGCCAACGCACCACGCCATCTCCGCCGTCTCCGGCTTTGGCCATGATGCTCATCTCGTCGATAAACATAACGGCTACTTATACCATTAAATTAGCTTTTTGTCACCAAAAAGCTTCTCCTTTGTATCCTTAAAGAGGCTAATACAAAAAGCGCAAGTCGGCCTCTAAAACGCGGCTAGTCTCGGTCCGTTATTTTATCCGCCGCGGCTCCCGCTACCGACACGATCAATGAGCACAGCAGGGCGGGAATAAACCCATCGACACTGAAACCGTCGACGAAATAGGCCGCCAACATAAGCATCAGCGCATTAAGAACGAAAGCGAACAAGCCGAAAGTCAGTATGGTGACAGGCAAGGTCAGGATGAAAAGCACCGGACGCACCACCAGGTTCACTAGCCCTAGGACGACAGCGGCTATCAAGGCTACCGCGAAACTCCCCACCACCACGCCAGGAACCACATATGCCGCCAGCAATAACGCTAAAGCGACCACGATCACGTGAATTATCATATTCATCATATCCTTTTATTATAAACCAGGACGGTCCTAACATTCTAACTGCGTCGCATGGCCAAAATACACACTTAGAGGGCAGTATACAGTATCAGAAACCGCCATATCCACCATCTGAACGTTCGGATTTTACCCATCGTCACTAGTAGACCCCTTACCAATCGACTTATCCATCGATACTAGATAGACAGACCCTGCATCTGGACTTACTGGTCGGACGATCAGACATTTACCTCCTTCTGATCGGCATTTCGCCACATATAATTACGATAGTAATTATATGTGGCGAACCTCTGCCAGCTTTTGATCGATGTCTATGGCACGGAAACGGCCGAGCTTCCCTTTCAAGGAAAATTAGCAACGAGGTCCTAAATCAACGCCGTTTTCCTAGATCGAAGAACTTCAACAGATCGTCAGCACCTTCGTATGTGTCCGCTTCTAGGTACAAGAAATGTTTTTTGATCTTGAAAAAAGCCGCCACGATATCCAGTTGCTCCTTACAAGGAAAGGGGGTGATGAAAACCGAATTTTGCACGGCTTTCATTCCCATTTCTCGCAACTGACGGCTGACGTCCCTTCTAATGCGGCCACCGCCTTGCCTTTCGGGAATGTCGAACATCAACACCCGCCAGCGCCCGTCCCACTTCTTAGGCCTTATCTCCAGATCGGCCATGAAATACTTGTCTATGCGATCCTTTCCGTATTTCGTGACCACGAAAACCTCCTTGCCTCTCACCACTTTCCTCGCGATGAATCTACGTTCTTCCAGCCTTTTAAGCGCTCGTCTCAATCGCCATTGTTCCTTTGAGTCATCGGCATTGAACATTTTCAGCAAAATCCCCATGCCCGGTAGTACCAGGACGGTGGCGATCGCCGCGGTACCGACCGCGGCCAACAGGATCTTCTTCGCCAACTCGCCTTTGTCGTAAGTTTTCATATATATATTATAAATAGATATCACGTATAATTACTATAGTAATTATACGTGATATAGATCGTGATAGAGATCATCGGTGGCGCGGCGATATCGTGCTCGACACGGGAAGTGCCGCACGACTTAAAAGGCTCCTAAAAGCGGCCGTATGAGATGCCTCGTCTGTCAAGCATCGCTCGAACGGGTTCGCAGGTAGCCAGAAACGTACCCAAGGAGTCGACCCTACCAAATGATGCTCAAGGCGGTGCTGGGGGGTAGCTAGAGAAGTACCCAAGAAGTGGTTGTGTCTACGCGAAGAAAACCGCTCGCTGTAAGCGAGCGGTTTTCTTCGCTATCGGCACGCGTCCTTACACCAGCTTCCAGTCCCCCGAAGCTATGAGGGCTTCAGCCTTTTTGTATTTTATCTCCTTGGTCTCGGTACCATTGGTGATCACGACGGTCTCATTGCGACCGATGACCTTATCGCTTGAGCGCGGACCGGCGACACCGGTCATGATCCCGCTAGACTGAGCCTTGATCGACGCTTTCTTTAATTCCTCCTCTTCCCGCCTGACGGCCTCGGTTCTCAAATTTGGTAGTATCTCGGCGATCCGACGAAGGGTACTCTCTTGCATCTCGTTAAAGAGGCGCGAGGCTTCCTTGCGGTACTCGATCAGTGGATCACGCTGACCGTACGCTCTTAACGTCACGGAGGAACGGGTGTAGTTCATGACTTCCAAGTGCTCCACCCAGATGATGTCCGTGACCTGCAGGCAGAGTCGGCGGATAGTGTCGTTCCATTCATCGAGACCGAACTCACGCTTCTTTTCATCGATGACAGCGACCATTTCCGGCATGAGCGTCACCACTTCGGACAGCATCTCGTCCACTTCTTTCTCAGAACCGATGAGTAGCTTGGAACGCCGAGCGTAAATGGATTGTCGCTGTTTATTAAGAACGTCATCATAGGCCAATACCTGTTTTCGGGCATCGAAATGAAATCCCTCAATGCGGTTTTGCGCCGCTTCCAATTGTCGATTCAGCATTCGATTCTCGATGGGCTGATCTTCCGGGATACCGAAAGTACCCATGAGCCCTTTGATGCGGTCGCCGCCGAAAACGCGCATGAGTGAATCCTCCATCGATACGAAAAACTGCGTCTCGCCCGGATCTCCTTGACGACCGGAACGTCCTCGAAGCTGGTTATCTATGCGCCTGGCCTCATGCCTCTCGGTGCCGAGCACGAACAAACCCCCGAGCGACCTGACTTCGTCCGCTTCTTCCTTGGTAGCGGTGGCACCGCCTAATTTGATATCGACGCCGCGGCCGGCCATGTTGGTCGCTAGAGTGACGGCGCCCTTACGACCAGCCTCCGCAATGATCTCTCCTTCCCTTTCGTGATTCTTGGCATTCAATATTTCGTGTTTGACGCCGGCTTTGGCAAGTTCGGCGGACAGCATCTCGTTCTTGTCGATCGAAGCCGAGCCTACCAGTATCGGCCGGCCGGTCTCGTGCACCTCTTTGATCTTGCGGATAATAGCGTCCACTTTGCCCTTCTCGGTCTGAAATATGAGATCGTTTTGATCGATACGGATCACATCTCGATGGGTCGGCACCGGCACCACGTCCAAGCCGTACACGGTATAGAACTCCTCCGCACTGGTCAGTGCTGTTCCGGTCATACCAGACAGCTTCTCGTACATCCTAAAGTAATTCTGATAGGTGATGGACGCGTAGGTCTTTGATTCCTCTTTTATCTTCACGCCCTCTTTGGCCTCGACGGCTTGATGCAAACCGTCTGACCAGCGGCGACCGGGTTGGAGTCGGCCAGTGAATTCATCGACGATGACCACCTCGCCATCACGGATCACATACTCCTTGTCCTTATGATATAAGGCCTTGGCGCGAACGGCCGTCTCGAGATGATGGACGTACTTGATACCTTTGTCGGTATAGATGTTATTCAATCCCAGCATTTTCTCCGCTTCTTCTATGCCAGCGTCGGTCAGTGTCACCCCGCGATGTTTTTCATCCACAACATAATGTTCGTCCAAAGCCAGCCTGGAGGCCACGCGCGCGAAGATAGTATAAAGATCCTCGCCCGCCGCCGCCGGAGCGGAAATTATGAGCGGGGTGCGCGCTTCATCTATCAAGATCGAATCGATCTCGTCCACGATCGCGTAAGAACGACCGCGTTGACGCAACTTCGAAGCGTCGAATTCGATATTGTCCCGCAAATAATCGAAGCCGAACTCGCTGTTGGTACCATAGGTGATATCGGCTTGATAGGCCTCTTGGCGAGACACTGGGCGTAAAAATTCGTAATGCACTTTAAAAGAACCTTCTTCGTCTCTGGCCGCGTCGCTCTCTTTGTGTCCGACATCGTACAAATAAGACGAACCCTGGTTGATCACGCCTACCGACAGACCGAGTTCGGCGTACACTTGTCCCATCCACACCGCGTCGCGACGGGCCAGATAATCGTTGACCGTCACCACATGCACTCCTTTGCCATGCAAAGCGTTCAAGAAAGACGGCAATGTTCCCACTAGCGTTTTACCTTCGCCAGTGCGCATCTCGATGATGCGACCGGAATTCAACAACGCGCCGCCGATGAGCTGCACGTCGTAATGTCTGATGCCCAAAGTACGATCGGCCGCTTCGCGCACCAGTGCGAAGGCTTCAGGCAACAACGAGTCGGTGGTCTCGCCAGCGGCGAGACGCTCTTTGAGCGCAGTGGTCGCCTGCTTCAATTCTGCCGCAGACAGCGCGCGGACTCTTTCCTCTTCTTTATTTATCTTTTGTACCACCGGACCCATGGCACGCAATTCCTTGGCGTAAGTGGGTCCGAAAAAACGGTCGAGAAATGACATATGTTAGAAGCTCGCCAGAGTCGAACCGGGACGCGATCCGAATACAGGTCGAAAATATCCAGTGTCAGAGCCTTTTAAGCTCCAAAATCAGAGACGAATCGCGGTCCGTGACGATATTTTTTAAGCGAGCGAAGTTCAGCATAGCACAAAAACAACCCCGGTTGAACGGGGTTGTTTTTGAAGCATTCTTCCGAAGACTATCGCTTCTTCCTTTTGGCGGTCTTCTTCTTGGCGGTCTTCTTCGCAGTCTTCTTCTTGGCTACCTTCTTAGTAGCTTTCTTGGCGGCCTTGCGAGCCTTCTTTTTTGCCATGACTTATGATGAGAAATTGTTTTTGTAAAAAATTCGACCGCGATATCTTTTCAAAAAATTTTTCGTGTGAAAAAATATCGGCTTGTGATTAATTATCACGCACAAAAAATTTTTTAACAGCGAAAAAATTTTTTTAATGTGGATAAGTTTTTTAAAAAATA
>DBEA01000007.1 GCA_002293845.1 Patescibacteria group bacterium UBA918
TTGAGACAAGCTACACGCGGGGGGGGCGGAGGCCCCCCCCCGCTTGTTTTCCATCGTCTCCGATACGTTGTATAATGGGGTATACCAATCTAACCTAACCGAGTTATGGAACTGATGACTATTTTGTTGATAGTGGCAGCTGTCGTAATTGTGTGGGCGATTTGGGCCTATAACCGCTTCGTGTCTCTTACCCAGCGGGCTATGGAAGCCTGGGCCGACATCGATGTTCAGCTCAAGCGCCGCTATGACCTGATTCCGAATCTCATCGAATCAGTGAAAGGTTACGTGCAACATGAGCGCGGTACTTTGGATGCCGTCACTGAGGCACGCGCTAAAGCGACGCAGGTACACGTCGATCCGGCCAACATCACCCCTGAACAGATCCAGGCTATGGCGGCCGCTGAAGGCGCCTTGACGCAATCTCTGGGTAAATTGTTGGCCATCGCCGAAAACTATCCGGACCTCAAAGCCAGCGGTAACTTCACCGAATTGCAGCGCGAGCTCACCGACACCGAGAACAAGATTCAGGCCGCGCGGCGCTTCTACAATGGCAACGTGCGCGATCTCGGTATCGCCCTCCAGTCATTCCCTTCGAACGTGATCGGCAAGATGTTCAGTTTCAAAGAGCGAGAGTACTTCGAACTCGGTGAAAGCGACCAGGCCGCCAAAGAACCGGTCAAAGTCCAATTCTAAATCGGCGCTCTTCGAGAGTCTCTAAAAGGAAGGCGGTTTCGAAAGACGCCAATTTCTGCGTTGGTCGGAGTACAAAAACAAGTTATGAAAAAGATCCTACTTTCAGCTTTATTCCTTTTCGTACCACTCTCGGCCGGCGCGGAGAGCATCACCTCCTTTGAAAGCGACATCACTCTCGGCAGGGACGGGGCCTTTGACGTTGGAGAAAGGATCACCTATGACTTCGGTCCGGCCGATCGTCACGGTATCTTCCGTTTTGTACCCACGAATCACGCCGATGACAGCCCGTCATGGCTTCGTGAGCGCTATGTCGACATCGAAATCTTATCGGTCGAGTTGGACGGCCAAGACGTGCCCTACGAAGTGTCAGAGAACCTGGGAAAAGTGGAAGTGAAGATCGGTGATCCTGATCGCACCATTACCGGCGAACATGTTTATGAGATCGCTTATCGCGTCAAGGGCGCTTTGTACTACTACGACGAAGGGAAAGTAGATCTTTATTGGAACGCGACCGGCGACGGCTGGGAGGTGCCGATCGAGCGGGCGGTGGCGCGCGTGTCCGACGGCCCGGGCTTGTACCTGAACGACGGTGCCTGCTACCGAGGTGATGCCGGTTCGTCAGAACCGTGCGAGATCTCTATCTCTGTTGACGCGGTCGATTATCGGGCCGACGATCTCGCCCCGGGCGAAGGTTTGACCGTAGCGCGGTCCGTCGACCCCTCTCGGGTCGAACGACTCATATTGGAACGCTGGTCGCTTTGGCCGCTTTGGCTCGTAGGAGCGCTGGCGTGGTTCATCTGGTTGGGTCTTTTCGCATATCGATATCGCCGCGAACATCAGACGGGAGCCAGCATCATCGCGCAATACGAACCTTACCGCGATCTGAAGCCCATGTATGTCGGGTTACTTTTCGACGGTCGCATCGACCCGCGTGACATCACCGCCGGCATCGTCTACTTGGCGGAACAGGGATTCTTCAAGATCAGACATGTCGGTCGCAAGCTGTTTTTCTTGATCGATGTCGACGACTATGAGATCGAGCTACTCCGCTCGTACGAGGAGCTCGATAGCGAATTCCAGAAGTCGATATTCAAACTGACATTCGAGGAATCGGCAGTGGCGGGAGATAAAGTGCTTTTAAGCAAATTAGCCGGCGATACCGGGAAGCAAAAGGAGAATCATCGGCTCCTGACCGAACTTAGAGCGGCCGCCGAAAAAGACTTGGTCGCGCAAGGTTTCTTCGAGCACAAGTGGCAAAGGCCCCTCAAGACGCTCGGCTATTTGTCGGTGATCTTATTACTTTCGCTCGGAGCGAGCTTCTCGATCGGTGCCGATATGATCGCTCCGGCGGCCGTGTCGCTCTTCGCTTTTGTGATATCGTTCGTCGTCCTCCTCTTCGCTTATCGTCGTCGAACCAGGAAGGGATACGAAGCCCTGGATCACCTAAAAGGTTTTAAGGAATTCCTGTCGGTGACCGACAAAGAGCGTTTCAAGTTCCATAACGCGCCCAAGAAAAGTCCGGAGCAATTTATGGCATATCTCCCGTATGCCATCGCTTTCGGGGTGGAAAAGGAGTGGGCAGAAGCGTTTAGAGACATCAGCATTCCCGAGCCCGATTGGTACGAAGGGCAGGGCACTACTTTCAACGCGGTTTACCTTTCTCAAAGCTTGGGCACATTCGGAAAGTCCGTGGCCAGTGCTTCCGCCTCTTCGCCCGCGTCTTCAGGGGGCGGTTCTTCCGGCGGCGGCGCGGGTGGCGGAGGCGGCGGAAGTTGGTAAAATACCAAGATGGCTACTCTTTACACTCACCAAGCGGCGAATGTGCGCAAGACCTGGCTCTTGATGGCAAGCTTCTTCGCTGTAGTTATCGCTATCGGCTATTTCCTCAATTGGTACTACAACGATCCTTCTATCATGTACGTCGCGATCGGCTTCGCGCTTTTTATGAACGTGGCCAGTTATTGGTGGAGCGATAAGTTGGTCGTCTCCATGACCGGAGCCAGACCGGCCGACTCTCAGGAACACCGCGAACTCATCAATGTGGTCGAGAATCTTGCCATCACCGCCGGATTGCCGATGCCGAAGGTGTATGTGGTCGAGGACGCGGCGCCTAACGCTTTCGCCACCGGTCGCGATCCGAAACATGCCGTCGTTGCCGCTACGACTGGCCTCCTCTCCATTCTCGATCGAACAGAACTCGAAGGCGTGATGGCGCACGAACTGTCTCACGTCGGCAATCGCGATATGTTGGTATCGACCGTGGCGGTGGTTTTGGCCGGCTTCGTCGCCATCGTCGCGGACCTCTTTATGCGTTCGATGATGTGGGGCGGCGGCGATCGTGACAATAAGGCCGGTGCGTTATTTCTTATTCTGGGCATCGTCGGCATCATTCTGGCGCCGATCGCCGCCCAGCTCATCCAGTTGGCCATCTCACGAAAGCGCGAATATCTAGCTGACGCGACTGGCGCTTTGCTTACTCGCTATCCCGAAGGTCTGGCCTCGGCGCTCGAGAAGATCAGCCATTACAATCGTCCCATGCGTCGCGCCAACAACGCCACCGCCCATCTTTTTATCGCCGATCCGTTCGGAGACGACAAGCGCACGTTGGGGCAGAAGATATCTAATCTCTTCCAGACTCATCCTCCGGCCGCGGACCGTATCCGCATTCTCAGGGAGATGAGTAAATGAACGTTATGAAACGCCGACGCAGTCAAAAAAGAGAACTTGTCCTCAAAGCGCTTAAGGCCGCGCGCGGGTCTCTGTCGGCGGCCGATATTCATAAAAAGGTCACCAAAGTTGACCTGACCACCATTTATCGTAATCTCGACATGTTCGTCAAAGACGGCATGGTCAAGAAGCTTAACCTGGGGGACGGGGAAGCGCAGTACGAATACAACGATCATGATCATCATCACGCCATCTGTTTGGATTGCGACAAGGTCATTCATTTCACCGCGCCGGACCAAAAGATCATGGAGTTGTTGAAAGTGAAGGGTTTCCAGCCCGAATCGCTCGAGATCACTTTGCGGGGAGTCTGCAAACATTGACGATAAAGAAAACGGCGGCCGCAAAGCGGCCGCCGTTTTCTTTACGATGTATTACATCAAATATCCGACCCACGTCAGATACGCGCCGAGAGCTACGGCCGCGCCTCCCCCTGTCGAGATGAGCTTCGACGCTACTACGAAATCGCCCCATTTATTGACGAAGTCGGGTTTGATGACGAACAGTGCCGCCTTAACAAGCAATCCCCAGCCGAAAAGACTGATGATCATCTCGGTCGGCGTATTCCATACATTGTGTATCTGGATATGCCAGATACCGAGCATGATGCCGGCGAAGCCGAACGCTAACAGCGCCAGGCCTTCGCGTTCCACTTCACGATAGATCTTAATGTAATGATTTTTGCTGATAAACACTCCAAGGCCGACGGCTAACATGGCCGGTCCCCAGAGCTGAGCCAGAAAAAGAGTGATGCTTTCCATGGAAAGTTGACTTATGTGATAAACCCAGTGCCATACATATTGTAAACCCGTCAGTTCATCTAGATGGGGCCTGGCACATTAGATGTGTATAAGTGTCTCGGATGAAAAATCGCCGCTCCCTTAGGGAGCGGCGATTTTTCAAGTTCTTAATGTCCGGAAGGTATAAAGGTCAGTGCTTGTCCGCGCTTGTTGCCACGGCCGGTACGGCCGATGCGATGCACGTAATCCTCGAAGGTGTTCGGTAGATCGTAGTTGATCACGTGGCTGACGTTGTCGACGTGGATACCACGAGCGGCCACGTCGGTCGCCACCAATACCTTGACGTCGCCTTTCTTGAATCGCTCCAAGGAACGCTGACGTTGGCCATGACTCTTGTTGCCGTGTATCGATTCGCTAGCTATGCCGCTCTTGATCAGCTCTTGACCTAATTTTTCGACGCTGTGCTTCATGGCCCCGAAGACGATGATGCGGGAGAATTCGTCGCGACGGAGCAGTTCGACCAACTTGTCGAATTTATGCGCGTGCTCGAATGGCACGACGTCTTGCATGATGCTATTGGTGACATCCTTTTTCTTGACCGAAATGACGGTCGGATGCTTCATGAACTCATGAATCAAGGTCTTGGTCTTGTCGTCCATGGTGGCCGAAAAGAATAAGGTGTGACGATCGGGAGTTAGTGCTCCTAAGATATGCTTCATGTCGTTGATGAATCCCATGTCGAGCATACGATCGGCCTCGTCGAGAACGACGGAATCGATCTTCGAGAGCGGTATGCATTTGCGACTCATGAGATCTTTGACTCGACCGGGGGTGCCGATGATGAAATGATTATGACGGCGCAAACCTCTGATCTGGGGATTGATGTTAGTACCGCCGACGCAGACTGTCGAATACATGCGGAAATTCTGCGACAACTTCTTAAACTCATTGTCCACCTGGATGGCGAGTTCGCGGGTCGGCGTGAGGATGAGGGTGACATTCTGTGGCGAAGAACGCTTCCTTTCGATCAATGGAATCAAGAAAGCCGCCGTCTTGCCGGTACCGGTTTCGGCCAAGCCGACCACGTCTTTTCCATCGAGTATGAGCGGAATGACCTGGTCCTGGATCGGCGACGGGGACTTAAGTCCCATGCTACTGATAGTGCGCTTCAAACGCTCATCGATATCGAATTGTTCGAACTGGTGTAGGGGTACGTACTCGACGACCGCCGTTTCCACCGGGTTCTTGTTGATGAATTGGGTCGGGTCGAAAGTGGCCATCTGGCGCTTCCTCGAAGAAGCTCGATGGGCCGGGCGGCCGCCGAAACGGCGTCCACCATGAGGGCGCCCTCCACCGCTATGGTAGCCACGGCGGCCGCTACGCGGCCGCGCGTTGAAATTTCTGTTCATTATGTTGTAGGGGAGCGTCAAACCGACGCTCTTAGGCTGTGCGGGTGGTATAAATTGAGAGACAGTCTGAAAGCCTGGATGGCCGAAAGATTCTTGCGAAAGCGTCCCACGCTTTCGCAACCCCGCACGAGATTCAAAAGCCTTCCTATAATAACATATTGACCCTAATAAGTCAATGTCAGCGGAGGGTGAGGGATTCGAAACTTACAGTTTCAGTACAGGTTGTCGATATTTTGGTCCAAGTATTCCCAAAATATCTGGCAACCTTTTCGAATCCACACCAACTCTCGAAATGATAATTCAATCGGATGGTGCCCCATCCATCCTCTTGAATCATTGCGGAGGGTGAGGGATTCGAACCCTCGATCAGGTTTCCCCGATACCGCCTTTCCAAGGCGGCGCACTCGACCACTATGCGAACCCTCCGTAATTCGTCCGACATCATAACGTAAAAATCGCCTATTACCAACCGTTGTCTACTGGGTGCCGGGTCTGACGTACTGTTATACTGTTCTCAATGAAACGCGACGATATGATGTTATTATCGCTCACTTTCCTCACGGGAGTGGCGATAGGTATGTACGTATATATAGCGGCCTTCAAGCCTAACTACGCGCCGGAGAAACTGAGCGACACCGAGGCCGAGGCCGGAGAGTGGAGCCTAGTGGCGAGACGTTATGGCGGCGACTTTATTTCCGGGTATGTCGACCCGACTTTCCGAGTGTTGGCCGACGGCACGTATACCTATATCCCAGGTGGACCCGAAGGAATCGCCGCCGAACCGCGCTCGGGCAAATTGTCCAAGGCGACGATGAGGGAATTGCGCGCCTACGACGATGAACTGCTGGATCATTCGTATACGACTTCCGGTAATAATTGCGATTCCTATGTCGACGGCTATGATTACGACTACCGCTTCACGAAGAACAACATCGTTTTCGATCTCGACACTTGTCGCACAGCGCTCGGCTACGATACGCCCTTATCGCGACTTTTAGAATCCGTATGGGACGAGATCGAAGGGCGTACTGCCGCTTCATCTGGTCGCAATTTCTCCGAATGGGCCGAAGACTGGATCAGAGAGAACTTCGGGGTGCATAACGAGGAGGTTCGCTAAGGATGAAATAAGCTCTGATCTCCCGCGTATAAAAGGAAGGAGACAGAAGAGTACATTCATTGCATTTGTGTGTCAGACAAGGCCGCCTTCGCGGGCGGTTTTGTCATTTATATCTTTAAAAACAACTTTAACTATCGTCAGTCATGCTTATGAACCTACTTATTCCTTTGGCGGCGTTCGCCGTCTCGTTGACCGGAGCGACGACCCTGTCTCCGGATCTCATGCGAAGGGCGGGCCTGAACGAAGATCAGATCTCCGCGTTCGAAGAGGCGAAAGAATTAAAAGAGGCCGGTGATTTCGACAAGGCCCGTGACGTACTGATGTCGGCCCATATAGACGAGGGTGTGATGGAACAATTGCGCGAGGCGATGAGAGAACGTCGCCAAGACCACGACATCGCCATCAAGGCGGCCGTGGAGGCAAAGGATTATGAATCGTTCAAAGCCGCCGCCGCCGGTTCGCCGCTAGGCGAGATCATCGACAGCCGAGCCGAGTTCGATCGTTTCGTCGAGGCGCATGCTCTGATGGAAACAGGCGACAAAGACGAGGCCAAGGCGATCTTCGAAGATCTGGGTCTCAACTGGGGTCATGGTCATTCCAAGGGTGAAGGGAAGGGTGGTCGTTTCCATCCGGCCCTTGAAGGTCTGAGCGAAGATCAGAGACAAGAATTGAGGGATGCTATGCAGGAAAGAGATCATGACAAGGTGCGCGAGATCTTACAAGAGGCTGGTATCGACCTGAAAATGAAGCTAAGGGACCAGACGGGCAGATAGGACGAAAAGGGGACAGAAAACCGGCGAGTTTGGCTCGCCGGTTTTCTATTGGACAAGATCGTCGATTTAAGGTATTATCAAGTGCACTTTAAAGCGCCTTCAGCGCCTTTTCTATTCTCATTAAATTATGGAAATCCGAAACATCGCCATCATCGCGCACGTGGACCACGGTAAGACCACCTTGACTGATGCTTTGATGGAACAAACCGGCGCCCGCGAGGAGGGTCAGTCGATGGACTCCAATGCCCTTGAGCGCGAGCGTGGTATCACTATTTACGCCAAGAACACCTCCATCGAATACAAAGGCACCAAGATCAACATCGTCGATACTCCCGGCCACGCCGACTTCGGCAGTGAGGTGGAGCGCGTGCTTCGTTCCATCGATTCCGTTCTGCTCGTAGTCGATGCGCAGGAAGGTCCGATGCCTCAGACTCGCTTCGTTTTGAAAAAGTCTCTGGAACTCGGCCTCAAACCGATAGTGGTGATAAACAAGATCGACAAGCCGGCTGCCGATCCACATCGCACCGAGGAGCAGGTTTTGGAGTTGTTCCTGGAACTCGGCGCCACGGACGAACAGTCCAATTTTACCCCTGTCTATGCCATCGGCCGCGAGGGTGTCGCCATGCGCAAGCTCGAAGACGAGCGCAAGGATCTCTCACCTCTTCTCGATGTGATCTTGGAGCAGGTACCAGCTGCCGCCGCGTATAAAGAGGGCGAGCCTCTGGCCGCGCAGGTGTTCAACTTGGGATACGACAACTTCCTTGGCCGTCTGGCCGTGGCCCGCATCTACGCCGGCAAGATCGGTAAAGGACAGAATCTGCTCGTCATTCACGAGGGTCAGGAGGCCAAGAAAGGCCGTGTGGTGAAGCTTTCGACCTTCAAAGGCACTAATCAGGTCGAGACCGAGACCGCGTACGCCGGTGACATTGTGCTCGTGGCCGGTTTCCCCGACATCGACATCGGCGAGACCTTGACCGATTCGGAAGCCCAAGCCCCTCTTCCGGCCATTAAGGTGGATGAGCCGACGATCGGTCTGCGCTTCATGCCTAATTCTTCGCCGTTCGCCGGCCGCGAAGGCAAGTTCGTCACCAGTCGCCAGATCAAAGAGCGCCTCGAGAAAGAACTCGAGATCAACGTCGGTCTCAAGGTGGATTTCTCCCAAGGAGACTCTTTCGAAGTGTTCGGCCGCGGTGAAATGCACATTTCCATATTACTCGAGAACATGCGCCGCGAAGGCTATGAACTCGCCGTGTCTCAGCCGCAGGTGATCATCAAGGAAGAAGACGGTCAGAAACTAGAACCGTTCGAGGAAGTGGTGGCCGACATCCCTTCGGAGTTCCAAGGTCCGGTCATCGAGAAGCTCTCGAACCGCGGTTTCATCATGCAGAACATGATCCCGCACCAGAATCAGGTGCGATTGATGTTCGTCGGTCCGACTCGCGGTCTGTTGGGCTACAAAAACCAATTCATCATCGATACGAAGGGCGAAGGCATATTAGCTTCGCATTTCATCGGCTTCAAGCCGCATGCCGGCGAGATCAAGAAGCGCCAGGTCGGCTCGATGATTTCCATGGCTACCGGTAAGGCCCTTGGATTCTCGTTGTGGAATCTGCAGGATCGCGGCTCTCTCTACATCGGTCCGGGCACCGAGGTCTACGAAGGTATGGTGATCGGCAACACCTCGAAGGGCGAGGAGATGACCGTCAACCCGACCAAGGGCAAGGCGCTCTCTAACGTGCGCGCCTCCGGCTCCGACGAAGCCATCGACCTAGTGCCTTTTCGTCCTCTCTCAATCGAGCTCGGTCTCGAGATCATGGCTGACGATGAATATCTCGAAGTGACCCCTACCAGCGTACGGTTGCGCAAAGCGCTTCTTAAGGAGAGCGATAGAAAGAAGGGAGGAAAATAGTTACATTGTTGTATAGAAACGACACGGCGCGGCCCCAAGGGGCCGCGCCGTGTCGTTATTGGTAATTCAAAGTGCATAACCGACTTGCGCTTGGTGGTGGACCTGCTAATATTTAATCGTCCCCCCGCTGCGGGCCGTCTGCCCGTGTCGACTCGGTCTCGTTGCCTCGCCTGGTAGCGAGACCATTTTTTATCTCAAATCCTTGATACTAAAATCCTATAAGATATTGAGCAGGAAAGGCCGGCGCGAAGCGCCGGCCTTTCCTTATCACTCTGTAACTTTGAAACTACGTACGATGTTCTACTTCAAACTCAATTCCTTCAAAAAATTCTCTAATTCGCGTCCTACGATCTTACGATATTGATTTGGCTTCAACTGCCCGACCTTGATGTTGGCGATACGTACGCGCTTCAAAGTTTTCACTTGCCAACCCAGGGCCGCGCACATGCGCCGAATCTGATGTTTCTTACCTTCGGTCAAAACGATACGGAATCGTCGCTCGCCAGCCGGCGCCGTTAGCGCCGGCTTGGTGCGATAACCCTCGATATCGACGCCCTCGGCCAATTTCTTCAGGAATCGCCCGGTCACCGCCTTGTCCACTTCGACTTCATATTCCTTTTCATGTTCGTTGCCGGGCTCTAGAAGCTCACCGGTCACCAAGCCGTCGTTCGTCACGATCATCAAACCTTCTGAATCCTTATCGAGCCGTCCGACAGGAAAAACGTCTTTCAGACCGAAGTCTTTCTTGAGTCTCGTCGCGACATCGACCTCGCCTTTCTTCGGTGAGTGCGAAATAATACCGCGCCCTTTGTAGTAGGCGAGGTAAGTCTTGGCCTTGGTAGCGTCGGGAGCGAGGCGAACAAGGTCGTCATCGCTCACTTTCTGGCCGATGACGGCCTTTTTGCCATTCACCAACACTTTGCCTTCGGCGATCAACACATCGGCCTCCCGCCTGGAAGCGATCTTTCTATCAGCTAGATATTTGTTGAGACGGACGGTCATTTGTCATGAGTATAACATCGCCATGAAACAAAAAGTCTTCGCCGACGTATAATAAAATGGCTATGACCGTGATTGACGGCAACATCGCCAGTTTAAGCGATAACGAACTCGTAGCGCGCTCGCTTGAGGAGCGGGCCTTTTTCGGAGAACTGGTCGATCGCTATCAAGCCAAGCTCGGTCGCTATATCGCTCGTCTGGGCGTCCAAGACCCGGACGATCGCGACGATGTCTTGCAGGACATATTCATCAAGGTGTATAAAAACCTCAACAGTTTCGATCAAAGCCTTTCCTTTTCGTCTTGGATCTACCGCATCGCTCATAACGAAGCCGTCAGCTGGTACCGTCGCCGCAAAGCCCGACCGGAAGGATATTTGGTAGCCGATAGCGAGGCGGTCCTCGCGCTCGTCTCCGATGACGACCTAGACAGACCGGAAGAACGTTTCGACCGGGACATCGACGCCGCCTTGCTGGCTCGCGAGCTAGAAAAGCTCGACGACAAATATCGCGACATTTTGCTCTTGCGCTATTTCGAACATTTGGAATACGAACAGATATCCGATGTCTTGAAAATACCCGTGGGTACCGTCGGTACCCTGGTGCATCGCGCTAAGAAGCAACTCAAAAAGAATCTTGAAAATTTAGCAATAAAAACATGAGTGAAATGACAGATAGACGCCCCGACATCAAGGAAACGATACTCGCACGCTTGGAACGCGAGGGCATCACTCCGCGCTCACGCTTGTATTGGCTGACGCACGAGTACTCCCTTTGGGGCGCATGGGGCCTCACGGTGCTTTTTGGCGCTTTGTCGTTAGCTGTTCTATCTTTCTCATCGGTGTATATGGGTTACGCGCTCTACGAGGCGACCCACGAAAATTTCTTGACCTTCTTAGTCGATTCTTTGCCGTTTTTGTGGCTAGTGGCGGCGTCTTTCATGATTCTGGCCTCGTTTTTCAATATACGTCATACCAAGAACGGATATAAATATCCGGTGATACTCGTGGTTGGGAGTAGCCTGGGATTCAGTATCCTCGGCGGCGCGGTGCTACACTACCTCGGTGCAGGGTATTATCTCGACCGATTCTTGGGAGAGATGTCCGATACTTATCAATCTAGGCTCGAATTCGAAGCGCGTCTGTGGCAGGCCCCCAAGTACGGCCGGTTGGTTGGTCATGCAGCCCCTCCCGACGCCGTCGGTGCGATAAACGGCTTTGTTTTCTACGACATCGACGAACGACCGTGGCCAATGGCGGATTCTGAGCTGGGGGAGCGAGAATCGGAGCTGCTGCGTTCGGGCCGAAAAGTGAAGCTTCTCTTTGCGACCAGTACCGTGGGCGGTGAGGAAGCTTTTTACGCCTGCGGCGTCTTCCCGTGGATGCTCGATGAAGTGCCTGCGATCGCTAAGTACAAGGAGAGCCGCGCGGAGTTCATTAATCGTGTGGAAGAGCGAAGGGAGCGTTTTGCCACGGTCATAAATAATATGAAAAGCAAAGAGCGGCCGCTAGGGCCGTCGCCGACAGATATGCCGATTACTTCGACTATGGCGATCGAAGCGGTCCCGATAGACAGCGGTCCTTGCGGAGTCTTGCCGTTATACGGGTCACGCTAAAAAATTGATATGCCTTGTGACAGTGTTTTCTTGTTCGGTCGCGGAATGATTGGGAACCAGCTTTCACTGGGGATTCCGCGACCAAACAAAAAAGCAGACTTGAGAGGCTATCAATAACGAATGGTCGGGAATGAACGAGGAGAGGAGCGAAATCACCGGAGTTTATAGCAGTTTTGGGTTCTCCTGGCAACTACAGGCGTCACGATTCGCATTGACAATAAAATATCTTGTATTCCAGTCGGGTATTTAGCCCTGTTTTCTTTACATACTTACTCGGATTCTAGTATCATTATTGGTGATTGGGAATCAGCGAGTTTGTTATGAACTTTACTCGCAATACAATTTCATGTCGTTGGTGTTTTAAAAAGCTGTTTTCCGCGTGTGCTCGGTGACAGCTTTTTTGTTTGGTCTTCCTGTTCTCGACATAATAAATAACCTCAAAGGTATACACGGATCCGTGTCGATCTGCCGCGCTATGGTAGATCGGGTCGGATCCGTGGGCTCCTTTAGGTCGCTCGATCATTCATTACGGATGAACGAGGTCACCCAAGAGTTCACCGGCGAATAAAGGTCAGTTCGCCGCAGTCCTTATTAGGTTTATCAAACTACTTAATTAATTTTTTCAGTACTTATTTATGACTACAGCATTAAACAAAACAGCGGTCGTGCTTGTTCTTCCTGCTCTGGCTTTCGGTCTGTTCGCAATGCCAGCCGATGCCTATGAGGACGACACCGTCACTGTGACCAATAGCAACACTGCTAACATCTCTAACGTAGCCGTATCTTCAGCTTCTACCGGCGGCAACGTTTCTCGTGGCGGTCGTGGCGGTCGCGGCGGAGCCGGCGGCAACGGCGGTAACAACGCCGGCGATGGCGGCGCAAGCGTCAACATCGCTCCTGGCGGCAGCACTCAGGGTGCTGGCGACGGCGGCAATGGCGGAGCCGGTGGTGATGCCAATGGCGATGTCGATGGCGACAACGGAACTCAGACTGGTGGCGCTGGTGGCGCAGCTGGAGCTGGTGGCAACACTGGCGCTGGTGGCGCAGGAGGCGATTCTGGCAACGGCGGCAACGGTGGTAGCACCGGTGCTGGCGGTTCAGGTGGTAATGGTGGTGACGCTGGCAACGGCGGTGCTATCACTACCGGAGATGCTATCGCTAGCAACGAGGTCTCTAACGATGTCAACAACAACGACGTCGAAGTGATTCGCGATGCCGGCGAGGCAGATCTCGATGAGACCAATGCCGCAGTAGTTAATGCCAACGCTGTTGCTCTCGGCAACGTGGTGGCCGCAGCGGCAGATACTGGTGCCAATGAATCTACCGGTGATAACGGTGGCGCAGCTGGTGACGCTGGCGACGGCGGCAACAACGCTGGTAACGGCGGTACTAGCCTCAACGTCGCTCCTGGTGGAGACACTCAAGGTGCTGGCGACGGCGGTAACGGCGGAGCCGGTGGCGACGCTGATTCTCTAGGTAGCGATGAAGTTGATGGTAGTCAGTCTGGCGGCGCCGGTGGCGCTGGCGCGACTGGCGGTACTACTGGTCCTGGCGGAGCTGGAGGTGACTCTGGCAACGGCGGCGCCGGTGGCGCTACCGGAGTTGGTGGACACGGTGGTGACGGAGGTGAAGGAGGTCAGGGCGGCGCCGTTTCTACCGGTGTTGCCGACTCTTGGAACGCTGTCACTAACGTAGTGAACCGCAACGTTGTTCGCGTAGTTCGCCGATAGTACTAAGGGATAAAGGGTGTCCTCTTCGGAGGACCCCTCCCTTAAGGTCGTGGAGGACCACTGGTGGTCATCGTGACCTTATGGAGGGACATGAGCTATTTCCAACACAAAATATCCGGCGTCGCAATTGTCTTTGGTCTGTTGTTTTGTATTGTGACGACAGCGAGGGCGGAGTCGGTCGAGATAACGAACACCGTGTATTCGTATTCGAACTCCGGTGGCCATGGACAAGACGGAGCTCCAGGTGAGGATGGTGCTCCGGGTCAAGACGGCCGGTCGGGAAGTGATGGCCAAAGCGTCATCAACGGAACAGGTTCCGCCTCGGTCCGTATCGAGACCATGATCAATGGCGAGGAGAATGTCAGGATTGTATCCGTCGACAGCGACTCCGCGACGTCGACCGGTGTGAAGATCTCTACCAGTACGCCAACGGGGGATCTGTCGGTGGAAGAACGGTCTCGCTTGATAGCCTTACTTGAACGAATCCGCCTCATCTTAATGAATTATGTTTTCAACATCCTACAAGGACAATAGCTGGACAAAAGTCCTAGTCGTCGTATTGCTGATGACCATGTTCTTTTCGGCCGTTGCCCCGGTCTCTTACGCTGATGAGAACGAGGGTGTTGTGACCATCGATGGTGAAGACACGCCTGCTGGCGGAGATGGTGGTAATACTAGTGATAGCGGTGATGGCGATGAAAATGGGGATGGACAAGCCGGGGAGGCGTTGCCGATTGTTAGCGAGAATTTTCCTGATGAAGGGGGTGAGGGCGCACCGGGTGATGATGGCGCGGGCGGTGGTGGAGGCGACGACGGTGAGGAGGGAGAAGAAGGTGTGCCTGGCACGAGCGAAGACGTTACTGGCCAGCAGATAGAGATCGGCACGACGACCACCACGATCGAGACGGGGGATGCTACTGCCGCCGGTGATATTTCGACGACTGCCAATTCCAACAATATAAGAAGTGTTCCTGACGCCGGAGGCCAAGAAACCGATACTTACACTGTCAATGCCACAGGCACCAACGACACGTTGGTAAGCAATACTGGTAACACTACCGCGATGACCGGAGAGAACATCGCCTCTTCGAGCGACAATGCCTTCATAACGACCGGCGACGCGTTTTCCGTACTGAACATCGCCAACGTGCTAAATACCAACATCATCAATTCCAGCGGCTTCATGCATCTTTTGAATAAGATCTTAGGAGAGGAAGGTATTTTGGATCTACGTGACCTATTTTTCAGTAATCCCGACGCGATTCTTGAAGCGTCGAATCAGTGTTCCTTGATGTCATGTGCCGCCGAGGATGTGGTCTACAATTTATTGCAACAAAATCAAGCCACCATCGATAACGACGTCGATATTTTCGCCGTAACCGGAAGAAACGAAGCGGTGGGCGATATCGCCTCGATCACGACCGGTGATGCCTATGGAGCGGCTAATATCATCAACGTCGCTAATACCAACATCATCGATTCGAATTACATCTTGATGGCGGTCAATGGCATGGGTACGCTAAACGGCGATCTTATCTTGCCATCGGCCGATCTTTGGTATGCCTTCTTCGGTCGGCCGAACGGACTGACCCAGGTCGAAGATGATGAGGATCGGGAAATGGTGGCTGAAAATATCAACCATGCCGAGGTCGGCAATGACCTGAATGTCATAGCCGAAAGCGGACAAA
This sequence comes from Patescibacteria group bacterium UBA918, assembly GCA_002293845.1. Classification (GTDB taxonomy): domain Bacteria; phylum Patescibacteriota; class Minisyncoccia; order Phycocordibacterales; family UBA918; genus OLB19. Next base: position 15,395 of record DBEA01000007.1, read on the forward strand.
ACCAATCCACCTCCACACTCGCTGAATCCTATACTTCGACCGGTATTGCTGAGGCCGCCTCCAACATAGTAAACACTGTCAATCAAAACTTATTCGGCGGCGACTCAATGTACATGCTTATCAAAGTGCATGGCGCCTGGAACGGCAGTGTGTACGGCTTACCTCAAGGGCTGTCGTGGGAACTAACACCTGAAGGTATTGTCATCTACAACTCTGACGCCGAGATCACTCCTTCGGAACTTTTGATGTGCGGAAGTAAATTTTGCGACGTCGATTCTTATCGCGCCAATTTGCAAAATCACTCGACTAGCACCATTAACAACGAGGTCGATATCGTGTCTCTGACCGGTGAAAACGTATTGGACGCAGGTTTCGGAATGACCACTACCGGTGACGCTTATGCCGGCGCTAACGTGATGAATATCGCCAATACCAATGTCATCGGTCGTAACTGGGTGATGGCCGTCTTGAACATTTTTGGAGACTTTAACGGCAGCGTCTCGTTCGGCGCGCCGGATTTATGGATCGGTGGCCAGCTTGAGGCGGACGCGGAGGTGATCGGAGCCGGTACGAAGGTCACTTATACCTACACGATCGAAAATAAAGGAGACATGCCAGCGGAGGATGTCGAGTTCACTCACAAGTTCGACTCGGCGTTCATGTATCACAGTGTTGGTGGTCAGCTCGCTAATTCGCTAGAGACCGCTTCCTTGGGCGATATCGCACCTGGAGAGAGTAAAGTTGTGACGTTCGAGGGGGTGGTCGGTCAGGACTTGCCGACCGGCACCACTACGGTCAGGGCGGTCGCCGAAGTGCGGGGTGCAAGATCGGACAGTAATCCGGAAGACAACACCGAAGAACTCGAGGTAGAAGCGACCCGCCCCGAAGATACGGGGCCGACCACTGGCTCTGGAGATACTGGCACGAACAATCCTGGCTCGGAGAATAACGAGAGCGGTAATGAGACACCATCTAGCGGTGGCGGTGGCGGTGGCGGTGGCGGAGGTGGAGGTGGAGG
>DBEA01000001.1:0-1026 GCA_002293845.1 Patescibacteria group bacterium UBA918
CTGCCAAGGAACTCGGAGCGGCTACTGACGGTGCTGCTACGGCTTCAGTGGGAGAAACGGTAGTAACTGCGACCCCGACCGGGGTCGCAGTTTTATCTGGGATGCTTAGCGTGAATGTTCCAATAACTTCCGTAGGTGGGGCAAAGAAGTCAGTTAAAGCTGCTAGTGTCTGTGTCAAGAAATCATCCGGCATCGGGGTCGCTTTGGCTGACGCAAGAGCATTTTGTGCTTGTGCGGGCGTGATTGAATTTACTTGCGCTTTAGGTTGATTGTCTAGAGTCACATCAACTAAGCCAGTCGTAGGATTGGAACTAAGAGTGGCCGTTTGCGGGGACCCTAAAGTAGAGGTGCGTCCCAGTGATTCGGGCATATCTACCGCAATGGTTCCTAATACTGTAGGTTGCGTCGTGTCGGTAATAGACTTAGCGATCGACTGAACTTGCGCTTGGCTAAGCGGACTTAGAGGACTGAAAGGTACTGATATATTGTCGGCCGTTGCCTTAACTGCCGTTTGTGCCGGGGCAGTGGTTTGTGGAGCTACAGTAGGTTGCGCAGGAGTTTGTACTGTAGTGGGGGTAACTGAAACCGGTACGGATACTGGGGCCGTGACACTGACTGGTGTCGATTTAGCGCCAGTTCCACTTACAGTCGCTGGTGCCGCTGCATTGTCCGCGGTTTTTGCGGCAGTGGGTGCTACGACGTCGTCTGCTGATTTCACCGCTACGCTTACTGGCGTAGAAATATTGATGTCGTCGGCAGTGCGAGATATAGCTAGTGCGATGTCGTCGACGATTCCGGCTAGAGATTTACTTATTGCCGCTGGACTTATTGATACTGGCGCGTTTAAGGCTTCAACCACAGCCATCGCCACCGACAAAGACTTACTAGCAGGCGAGACGCTCTGTGTTGGTGTGGTGGCAGACTTAGAACCTAAGGCATTGGGATTTGCGGGAGTGTTAGCGTTGGCAGCGGTTGGTGTCTTTCCCGCGGTAGCACTCGACGGCGTCGCTACGTCATCCGCGGCTT
>DBEA01000001.1:1358-10596 GCA_002293845.1 Patescibacteria group bacterium UBA918
TCATCCGCGGCTTTGCCTGCCAGTGACGACGGCGTAGCCACATTGTCGACCGATTTGGCCGTTTGTGCCGCTGGAGTGGTGGCCGACTTAGAACCTAAAGAGTTGGCGTTGGCCGGGGTGTTCGCTGTAACGTTATCGTTGGCGGCCGTCGGGGCTTTTCCTGATGTAGGGGATGTTGGAGCCGCTACGTCATCCGCGGCTTTGCCTGCCAGTGACGACGGCGTAGCCACATTGTCGACCGATTTGGCCGCGGTTCCAACCGCCGGCGCGGCCACATTGTCGGCCGATTTGGTTGCGACGCTGGCAATTTTTCCCTCGACTACGGCGGAGGTGGTGACAGGGGCATGTACCGTTACGGTATTGTTGGTGGGGTTGTATGAAACCGAGACCGTCTTCCCGGTGGTGCCGGCGGCAGTCTTACCCGCGGTGCTGGCCGCCGCCGGTGCTGTGGCCGCTTTCCCGATCGTGTTACTCGGTGCGCTTATGCTCACTTTGCCGGCTACCGATCCGGCAATTCCGACCGATACCGCCTTACCCATACCTAGCGTGACCGCATCGACGAAGGCTAGACCGAGCACGACAGAAATTGGCTCGTTATTCATATATGCCTGTGTGGACTTTACGCCCGGAATGGCATCAACTACGGCGTTTACCACAGGCGTTGGAGTGATACTCAGTACGGCATTTTGTGCGATACCAACGAACGGCACGGCGTTAAGGAAACTAATAACAGGCGTAGCTACCGGACTCAACTGAGTCGGTGCGACGCCGAATACCTTACCCCACGCTTGGTCCACTAAGGACTCGTCGGGAACGCTAAAATTGTTCGTAGGAGTTACATCTACTATTCCATAAACGGATAATTGAGCGGCTTTATTGGCCGCGTCTAAAGCGTTTTGAGCGGCTTGCGCACTGCTTTTAGCGTCGGAGATTTGGGAGTCATAAGCATCGATGGCTTCGGCCATACTTTTCGATAACTGAGCGGCTTTACTGCTGTCCGTAGTAGCGGCTATCTGATCGGCCATTTTCCCTAAATCGGCCGCTTTTGTCTGAGAAATGTTCGCTACGGCTTGGTTTTGCGTCGTAGGGTTGAGCTTTGAGTCTATGGTCGCTGACCAAGCATCTATCTCGGCTTTGGTGGCATCTAGCATTGCCATTTGAGCGTTTTGCGTTGCGGGATTGAAAGTTGCATTGTCCACCAAAGAGTTGTATTTGGATTCTGCCAAAGATTTTTGGGTAGCGTAGCGACCAATCTCCATACCGAGCGCGTATTGAGCATATTGATTTTTGGAAGTATCGTCGGATTTTGTGGGCGAGTATACACTGCCGACAGGGGCATCAAAACCCGGCATACTGGGAACTCCAAGCTGTTTTCCTAAGCTAAAACTGGTCGCGTCTATTGTCGCATTGTCGAGACTAAACGTTTGGGCCGTAGTCTTGCCTCCGATCGGAGTGGAAGACAAAGTCTTGCTCGTAGGCGTCGGTGGAGAGAATGTAAAACCGGCTGGAAGGCTGGTTGAAAGTGGTTGAGGGCTGAACATGGCGGGATGTTTGGACGCTGCTGACAAGGCCTCGTCCGCACTCAAAGTTGTAAACGACAAGGAGTTTACGGCCGGGGCGGCTCCAAAAGGATTCATAGATTTGGCCGTTGCGTCTGCCGCGGCTTGGGCCGCGGCTAGTCCTATAGCTGCTTTTGATTCAGCGGCGGCGACAGAGGCCACCGACCCGAGCGTCGCGCTCACGTTTCCGACCACGCCGTCGATACCCGCTTTACCAGTCGCGTGCGCTTCGGCAGTGGCGCTAGGGTTAAATCCCGGAGTTTGTCCGTTGGTAGCAGGGGCTAGACCTGCAGCAACCGCATCCATCATCGCTTCCGCAGCCTGCGGGGAGACCCCAGACACTGTTTGACCGTTACCGAAGTCAACATCTACAGTAGGGTTATTCGGATCGGAATCCGGAGTAGCGTCAGAACCTGATACGCTCACTCCTTCGGGTGCGTTAGCTGACAAACCGGCCGCCGCGGCATCGTTGGCCGCTTGGCCGGCGGCTTCGGCCGCCGCATCCGCTGCTTCGGCTGAACTCTGTCCGTCAGGTCCTTCACCAACATCGCTTTCAAAACCTCCAGCCCCGGTCTCTCCTCCGCCTAAGTTCGCCCAGGCGGTACGGGGAACTGCGACCGACGGCAGTACCAACGCCAACATCAAGATCACTGACAAAACACCTTGAAACCAGGAAGCGACACGTTTATTCATATGAGGCCATTGTACTTGACCGGTGGTGTTCGTTGGTGGGAATTTATGCACAGAACCGCATAATTCGAGTCGAGAAAACGACATGTGTGTAACTTGTCCACGTGATATTGCTTTTTAGGCTATTTTGTGATATAATGTGAACAGGTAGGCTAAGGTGACAGGAGGAAACGCAAATGCGCTCGGTAGCTTTCATACTTTTCATGATGGTTGTCTGCTCGCTTGCGCGGGCCGACTCGTTCGCCAAATCGTCGAGTAATAAGGTGTACGACGCCGTCGTACACGCAACTGACCAACAGCAAGAAGACTGGCTAATGATGGTCAGAACTCAACATTGTGACGGCTATCAAGCGGTTCTTGATGAGGTCAAGTACCGTTTCGACAGGCGCACTGAGCAACAAATGCGGGCCGCGGAATGGGACCTTGCGTCCGTACTCGTTATGGCTGCGCTCGATCAGGCGGTGCAAATCGGTACGATGTCGAAATTCTGCCTCGTGCGGATCGAAGATGGCCAGATGGACGAGACCAGCACGTTCATTCTTCTTACGCCGGAAGGAGATGTGGCCATCGGCTATGAAATGGCCCAATCTGATTGGCGAGAAGGCACTGCTTACACTCGCTGGTCCGACGTCCGCCCGAAAGGCTTCCGATACGATGTGCTGTATGTCCGAGACTACACCGGAGGATACCCGGCTGGCTACTGGGAGGACGAAGTTGTGATGCCGATGCAACCTCGCGGCACTCGCTGTGTCGGTGATCCGGATATGGATGACATCTGGCCGGAGTGCATTCCGTAACCCGGGTTGTCCCTGAAAGAGCAGAACCCCTGAACATCACTTGTGATGCCAGGGGTTCTTTACGTCTAGTCAGTTACTTAATGATGATTTTAATCTCCCGGGTGTCCACTCCAAACTCGCCATTCCTTTGACCACCGCACTCGATGCGATAAATGGCGCTGGTCTCAGGCACGTCGTATCCTTCGCTTTCGGTGTTGCCGGTAGTCATCGCACTACCGCTAGCTTTGAGCGCGTACACGCCATTGTCGTTGAGGAAGGGAAGACATTGTTGGTAAGCCGCGCCGTTCCAGCGGAAATACAATCGGGTGCCGGCAGAGATGGTGATCGATTCGACAGCGGACCAATCGGTCAATGTCTTACCATCATTTGCCACTGACTTGACCTCAAAGATCACGTCGTTGGTGAGATTAGAGGTCGGTTCGGTCGAAGGCGTGGGGGACTCGGGAATGGTTTCGTTAAAGAAAATCATTACATCGCGCAGGGAATTCGCCGTTATGATATTTGCGGTATACCCTCGATCAAAAAGGTCGCGGGCGATGCCGTCGGCATATGCCCATGATAGACCCGAACCGCACATGGTGCCGTAGATGTTGCCACCCGCTGTCACTACCTCATAAGCGTAGGCCTCGGCAGGTCCGAACGGATCGGGGCATGCGAAATCGGCTTCGAGGTATACATTTATGACAGTGATGTCGCTTTCCTCGATCTTATCGCTCGCGTCGGTCGATAGGTTTTTCAAGATGCCATCTAGGTTTGCGAACGGCATATGCTCAGGATTCTGGTCATCGCTAGACCCGGTCATCCACCCGACAGCCCGTTCGATAGCGTTTGGCCCGCGCTCAGTAGATTTTCTGGCCGTCTCTATTCCGAGTATGGTCAGAGCGAAAGGATCTCCCGTATAGCCGATTCCCTCCAATTCTTGTCGATAGAATTCGAAATCGGATACCGCCGGCAAAGCCACTTGCCGCTTGGATCCGTCACGCAGGGCGATCGTGTAGTCCTTATATTCGTCCCCGCTCACGCTCGTGTCTGGGTTGACATAAACATATGTGACGAAATCGACGTCACTCAGTTGGAACGCCGCCGCGCCGCCGGTCAATCGCGACCACAATTTAGTGAATATGTTGCCGGGCAGACCGCGTACGTCGAATTCCGTTCGTACCAGCTCACCATCGCGATAACGCTCGATGAGGTAAGTGTAGTCGAAACCATTGTCTGAGCCTACCCCGTTCTCAAAAGGAGGAGCGTAGGTGCCGTCGGAATATAGTACGTTACCTTCCGCATCGAAGACCAGAGAAGGTCCTTCGTTGACCGATTCCTCATCGTCCCAGTCCTGATCGGTATCAGGGGTCGTCATCATGTCGGCGTTTTGAACCGGCAAAAGATCGAACTGAATCGTGCCTCCGGTCTCGTCGATCGTGAGTATCACGGGCACGTAAGGACGAGAGTCTTGGCCCGTTCGGAGGATGGCCGGCAGGTCGGCGTATGTTTCGGTCACGGTGCGGGTGCCGGTCAACCACTCATAGGCGGCGGTCAACAGAGGATGTCCGGAGAAAGTGGTAGTGGTCAAGGCTAGTGCGGCATTGGCCGTTTGGTTTCTCGCGGATCGCTCGAGAGCGGAAGGCGTAGATGTGGCATGACCGTCGCCTCCGTCTTTGCCGATGATGTCGCTTATTATTTTTTTTACGGTTTCTATGATGTCGTCCAGTAAAGACTTCGGCGTGGTCGGACGAGCGTCAGGCTCATTGTCAGGTTCAGCTGGTGTCGTTGGAGTGGGTTCATTCGGGTTGACCCCGTTTTGACCACCTGATCCGGGACTTCCATCTTGGCTACTTTGTCCATCGGGGGATGCGTTCGGATCAGCCGGACTGTCTGGGTCGGTGCCTGTCCCGGGGGCATCAGGATTTTCTGTGGAGGGTGTGCTGGTGTCTGGTGAAGCGGGGCCAGTCGATGGAGCTGTTCCTGGAGTGGTATTGCCACCGCCGGTGTTTCCATTGCCTCGTTCTTCAGCGCTTTGTTGGGCTAATTCTGCTACGTTGTTCCAAGACTGGAGGCCAGTGTTTCCCTTGATGCCCAGCTGTGACACGCGGCCGCTACTATAGCCACCCAAGGTCGTTCCATTGGCAGCGCCTAAATGAGCCAGCACGTCAATATGCATCAGGTCCACGCTACCTTTACCGAAATAACCACCAAATCTGAATGTTTGCGCCAAAGCCTTACCCCCCATCTCATAGGCAGCGACGACGGTTTCGTTGAATATCTGCTGATATATAGGAGCGGCTTGTCCGACGGATAACTCGCCGCGGAACGCCGATCCGGGGTGGTTAGTGATGCCTTTGCCTGTAGGTTTGCCATCAGCATCTTTTTGGAAAACGCGTAAATCGAGCGCTGCTCCTAAGCCTGTCCCTTTTTGGGGGGTGTGATTGAAAGTTTTGGTGAGGGCGCCGATGCCGCGTCTGCCACCGTTAGGTCCTTGAATCTGCACATGATATCCGGGATTTTTAGCCTCGAATGCCTGGATACCCATAGCGACCGCCTTCAAGAGATTTTCGTCCACCAACGCTTTTCCGTCACTGTTATATAGCTTGGCATTCACTCCGTTACGTCCCGACCAAAATTTTTGTACCGCCGCCGGTGAAGAGTCGGAAGTGATCGCGTCCGCGTTGGTCCCGGAGCCATCGGTGACGTTACTGGGGGAGGAGGCCGCTCCGGTCGAATCTTTGGCTCCGGCTACGGTCCCATCGGCTTGAATGGCTACGGTCGGACCTGAAGCGCCGATGATGGCTTCGACAGCGGCTTGGGTGCCGGGATCGGCGGCTCGATAATGCCCGTCAGCATCTACCACTGTGGGTACGGATGGAACAGCTTTGGCGAGCTCCTGTCCGCGCTGCGCTGTAGCGGCGGGTACGTTTTTACCGGTCTCGGCTCTAGCAGTAGCTATGGCGAGCGCTTGACCGAGTGGACCGAGGATGTCATTTTTGGACAAAGTTTGATCACCGGAGAAATCGGCACAGCCATCGCAGTTCAGGCCTCTGACTATGCCGGCGATGGTGGATGTGTGCTGGCCGGGATTGTTATTGTCGGAGGCCGGCGCGTAACTGCTGATGATTTTGGACAATGTATCGTTGCCGGCTTCGATCTTATTGTTCATATCAAGCATGAAAGCTCTAATCGCCTCCTCCTGAGTCTTGAAGGTGTGAAAACGGCTGTCGCTGTTGCCGTCACTTCCCAGTAGGTCGTTATTGGCGGAGGTTTTTTCGATATTGAACAAATTACATCCTCCGCTGCAGGGAGTGCCCTTGGCATTTTGCGCGGCTGGATCGCCGGCAGGGTCGCCACCGCCTGACCAATTGTCATTCGATGATACGGGAGAAACGTGTGAGGTATTGCTGTTCCCTGTCGACCCTGCACCACCACCGTTGCCGGTAGTGGGGCCGGGGCCACCTTGAGATCCGGCCCCTGTGCCACCGGTACTCGGTCCGCTCGGCCCGGTCGTTTGCCCTCCGCCACCACTGCTATTGTTCGATCCGGTCGGTGATCCGGTGGACGATGTTCCAGGTCCTGCCGGACTGTTGCCGCCTCCAAGACCGGTGGCCAAGCCATCATGGTCCGACGCCGAGATACCCGAAGTCTTACCTCCGCCCGCGCTTCCCGGCGCGTTACTGTTACCACCGGTCGCGGCTCCGGCGCCACCAGCGCCAGTCCCTCCAAGAGAAACTCCCGCGACGGCGTTTCCTAGCGATATGTTAGGTGCCTCGGGCATGCCAAAGAAGCTCGACTGCAGAGAGTCTATTTGAGCGTCTATGTCGCCGAGATCGGCCTTGGCCTTGGCCATAGCGGCTTGGTCGTTGTCGTCGAAAGCTTTGTCCAGCGCGACATGAGCCGCCGCCTTCGCGGCCATGGCGGGAGCGACGGCCGCGGTGTAGGCCGCGAACGCCTTAGCGTCAGTGGTGACATGAGATTTGGGGGAGATATTCACCTGAGCCGTATTGACAGGGGTAGCGTTAGCTACAGTCACGGGATTTAGGGCACTGAGGACCGACTTGGCGGCACTGGACAAGGCCGCAGCCGCATCTGTGATGCTCATATTAGCAGCGGCTGACACCATGCCAGCTGCTGCATTGGCCGCGGCTAAGCCCTGGGCCGCACCAATCTCCGCTTGTGCGACCGACTGAGGGTTTCCGACTTCGGCCGTCATACTCCCCACCACGCTACCTAATTCTCCCATGGCGTTCGCTGACAGCGTGGCGCCGACATCGATACCCGGAACACTGGAACTGGTGGAAGGATTGAGTCCTTGAGCCTGGGCGTCGGCGATAGCACCAATGGCCGCCATGGCGGCCTCGACGCTCATAGTCACACCGTCGACGCTCACCATGCCGGCGACCGCGTTGGCATCCTTGGTGGTATCGACCGCGGTCACGCCCACCTCCACTCCCGCCACCGAAGCGGCGGAAGCCACCGACTCGGCCGCGGCCGCGCTCGCGGCCGCTTCGGCCGAATCGGAGGTGCCATCGCCGTCGCTGTCGGATTCTCCTTGGCCGGTGCCAGCACCTTCTCCACCACCACCTCCTACACTTCCGTATTGACTGCCGTCGGCTTCGCCGCCGGCCGCTCCCTCGAGTGCCGACACGGGGAAGGGAAGTACCAACGCCAACATCAACACCACTGACAAAACACCTTGGAACAAGGAAACGACACGTTTATTCATATGAGGCCATTGTACTTGACCGGTGGTGTTCGTTAGTGGGAATTTATGCACAGAAAAACACGTTAGATGTCTAACGTGCGACGGAAACGAGTAAGCGCCGCGGATGGAATCCGCGGCGCCTGGTAGTTCTTGTGAAGGGAGTTGTTCAGCTCCCGGGCTTGGGAGCCGCCGGCAGGTCGCCGGCGGTCGAGATGAGGTCGAACAGCTGCCGGGCGTGCGCAGTGTCGCGTACACGAAGCGGCGAGATGGGGAGTCCGTCGACCATGAAGACGTTGGCGTCGCCCTCGTCCTCGTCGCGACAGCGGATTTTGGTAATCCGCGGCTCGCCACCGAGAACGATCTTCCCTTCGGCGTTCCTTTCCGGGGCGATCCAGAACGTGACGCCATGGTCACAGGTGACCTTGACCTCCTGGTTTTCAGCCAGCTTGATTTCGTCGGCCGAGGCCGGCCCCGAGAAGAACATGGCGGCGACCATGAAGACCGCCAGGCTCATCAATGATTTGAACATCGTCTTGCTCCTATTGGTCCCCACTGAGGCGGGGGATACTGCCTACCTATCTTATACCATATGACCTATTTATTGTAAAGTACCGGTGCTATGATACGGATCGCAACTCTTCCTGCACCACTTTAGCGTCGCTCCAGGGTTGTTTGGCACCATTGGCACCCATGATGTACGGATCAGTGCCTTTGCCGGAGACGAGGACGTAGCCGCCATCGACCGCGACCTCGAGCGCGCGCTTGATGGCTTGGCGGCGGTCCATAATGATCTCCAGTTTCGATTTGTCTTCGATGGCCATGGCCATCTCCTCGACGATCTTCCGGGGGTTCTCGTCGTATGGGTCTTCGTTCGTCAAAATTATATGATCGCAATGTCGTTCGGCTATCGTTGCCATCTCTGGGCGTTTCCATTTGTCGCGACCGCCGCCGGTGTTGCCGAGCACGCAGACCTTGGGAACGTCTTTGAAAGCCTGGTAGAGCTTCTCGAGCGAGTCGGGAGTATGGGCGTAGTCGACGACCGCGGTCACTTTCTTCGAAGCGTCGCGCGCGCTGTGGAAATGCTCGACCCGGCCCGGTACTTTCGACAAGGTCCCGAGAGCCTTCTCGATGTCCTTCCAAGAGATGTCGAGCGCGCGCGCCAGGGTGATCGCGGCGAGTGCGTTGTAAACGTTGAACAGTCCGACGATCGGGAGGCGGATAGTTATCTCCTCGTCATTCTCCTTGAATATCAAAGCCGCGCCGTCTTTGTGGAGGTTGTAGAGTTTGAGGTCTTGGAGCGAATAGGGGAGTCGTCTCTCCACATCGATCGCCAGAAAATCGTTACCGTGTTCGTCGTCGGCATTGGCGACGATATAGCGCGGGCGTTTCTTCGACGCCTCGAGCGCGCGCGCGATCTCCAACTTGGCCCGTTTGTATTTTTCGAAGGAGCCGTGCGATTCGATATGCTCGGGGGATAGGTTGGTGAATATCAAAGCATCGAA
>DBEA01000001.1:10733-39399 GCA_002293845.1 Patescibacteria group bacterium UBA918
TCGATGAAGCGATGCCGATATTGCTTGGCGGCTTCCGACGTCATCTCGATGACCGCGTATTTGCATCCCGCGTCCACGGCTTCACGCAAAAAGTGTTGAACGAAGAATCGTCCAGGAGTGGTCATCTTATACAAATTCGGCCGGACGTCGTCATCGATCTGGAATTTGATGGTGGAGAGGCTGGCGGTTTTTTCTCCGGCGGCGTGCAGTATGGTCGCCATGAGTTCGACCGTGGTGGATTTACCTTTGGTGCCGGTGACCGCGATGACGAAGATGTCTCTCGACGGATGTCGATAAATATAGGCACCTAGTAGCGCCAGCGTGAAATGATATGGGGGACGGAACCATGACAACAGCTCGTTCGGCAGCACCCTTTTGATCCAGTACAGTATCGTGTCCATGCATATATTATACATTCTGGACTCAGTTTTCTGACTAGATCAAAGGCCAAAACACTTATGCTGGACAATTTATCTACAGTATGCTGTACTGAAAAACAGTGGCGAGAATGTTCTCGCGGGGGAAAGGAGAAAACCCATGTTCAAGATTATGGTGGCGGTTGCTTTCACGCTCGTTTCAGTCTCGGCGAGCGCCGCCGACTTCAAGCTCGAAGACGGCAAGTACACCACGAAGTTCGTCAATTCGACCACGGGGGTGGTCGAAGGTTGTGGGGACTTAACGGTCACAGGGGGCAAGTTCCACTATCAGTATCGGCCCAAGTGTGGAAAATCCGTCACTTTCCGCTGGGAGCCTAAACTGAAGGGTCGCGTAATGCGAGTCGGCGATGCTCGCTTCGAAATATCAAAGGTCGCCGGCGGTCGTATCGAAGGGGTGTGGACGCGTACTCGTTCGCAGGTCAAGATCTTCCCCGGGGCGCTTTTACTTTAGTTGGATACAGTAATGACGTAAACCGGGTCCTCCTCATTCGGAAATAGGTCGAGTAGTCGGGAAATTATTCGTTCATCGAAGCCGCCGATGGGGCAAGTGCATAGGTTAGCCGCCACTGACGACAAAAGAATGTTTTGGGCCACGTGTCCGGCTTCGAGTAGGCTCAGATTATAAGAAAAATCCCGATACTTTTGCTCCGATCTGAACCAGCGAGAGGTTAGAACTATGAGCGCGGGGCAGACCTGGTTAGCGGAACTTTTTATAACTTCGGCCATGTCTTCGTCTTTGACCGGCCATAGTCTTTCTAGAGAGTGGTTTTTTGGTTGGTAATGATAGACACGATTCCCCTGGTCGCCGATCTTGCCGATGAGGTAAGCTTCGATGGGATACAGAGCTCCGCCTGAAGGGTAGGGTCGATGAATGCCACCTTCGTGTTGTTTCATGGCTATTCCAAAAAGTTCCCCAAGCTGCTCGATGGTCGGCGGGTTATTCGTCGTGTCGCGGCATGACGATCGATGTCGTGTGGCCTCGTGCAGGCTCAACGGACTCGAAGGAGTCGGCAATGATATATGAGGGAACCTCACATATTCTTTGGAAACACCGGTAACTAGAGTCGATGGTTCGACGGCAGGTCTCTGTTGTCGTCTTGATTCGCGCAAGTATTCGTTTATGGCATGTGGCAATCCGCTCATATCATAATTATGTCAAGCAAAAGGGTGAGGTTCGTCGACGTAGGGCTTCTCTAACGGTTCGTACCCGAACATTCTGGGCACTTCCTTGAGTCTCTCTCCAGACAAATATCGATAATGCTCGTTTTGATGCATAGGCTGTAGTTCAGGCATCGTGACCATCTCTACTTGCCATGGTGAGACATTGTATTTAGATTCTCCCAAAGAAAGCGTGACCATCTCGTAGTCTCTGGATCGTGTCCAGGACAAAATGTGATCCAGCTGTTCTGTGTCGCTATGGGCAGTTACTTTCGGAAGCCGGTCGTTTCTATCGGTAGACTCGCCGAATAAGAACCGTAATTTTTGGTCACGACCAGGTTTGGCCCAGTAATGCGCTCTTTCCATATGATCGATATGGGCAGGGTCTTTGTGGTCCGGCCATTCACCGTCGCTGTCCAGGCGCCGCCTGATGTTTTGACGAATGCGTAGAGCTTCGAGTAAAGCCCCTTCCACCGCTCGCCCCAGATCATAATGAGCCTTGAGACCGATGGTGATGCACGGCGCGTTGCCGTACGTATCTTCTACCGAAGCGCAGATGGCGTAGGTTGGGGCATCGGTAGCGAGCCTGATAGCTCGCGGCTCCAATCCGTATTGCCGGCAACGTTCGATCAAATTCAATAGGCTGGGTCTACCGGCAGCGATTTTTTCTAGAGCGATACGGGGTAGTCTTAATTGATTGAGCCAGGTGATCATGTAGGCATCCCTTTCGATTATCTCTAGCACTCCACGGAGTATCGCGCCTTCTTTGGTCGGCCAGGTGGCCAGGCCGGTAGTGATGGGCGTGCGTATCATCGGTTCATCCTTAAATTGTCCGTCACGCCCGCTTAAGAATATTTGCCCTGGTACCAGCACCTGTTCTCTTTTCGTGACCGATCGAGCTTTTATCCAGTTGAACGTACTGTCATCTGTGAGTTTAAGGCGCGTAGATAGAGCACGCTGTTCCGGGGAGAATCCGGCGAAACGAATAGGGGAGATAAAGTACTTGCCCGATTGTGAGACCTCTTTGGTGCTCATTCTCTCACCGTGTTTGAGCCAATGATGATCGCTGAACCAAATGAATCTTTCTAATGCTTCCGCCAGTGCGGACACCAAGGCGTCTTCGTCGCTCGAAGCAGACATACCGCCGGCCATGTGTCGGTCTGGTGTGGCGCAACGTACCGTCCAGCTATAGCGCAATGGTTCATCCGCATAGCCGAAATTTTGATTGTAAGAGGTTATCACTCCGGCAGATCGCAGTTTTGTGGCGATCTTGAACAGCGGCAGTAAGTCCGCTCGCCCATTGGGGATACTGTCCTTACTAACTAAAAACTCGGCACTCAGTCGTTTTTCTATAAAAGCGATGAAGGCCCCGACCGCCTTGGTCTCGAAGCCTTTGCCGGTACTCTGCAATATCTTGGTAAAAGGCAAGGCGTCTATCAGCATCTGTGCATGGTATCAGGCTGACAGTGGCGATTCAAGGAATGCCGGCTATCAACAAGTAAGTTTGGTTTTGCGTCAGCTAAGTTGTTATGATGGTCAGTGATCATGGCAATAGTAAATTTAACAAGAAATTGGACATCGACAGCGTGGTCGATTTTGTTGGTGGTCCTAGGATTTTTCATGGTGGTTTTCAGCATGTTTTCCGGCCGAAACGTTTTGAAGAACGAGGTGGGAACAATTTTCTCTGCTAATGTCGCCCACGCTGAAACGCCAAGTACGAGCTGCGAATCCAGCGGTTGCGGTGATGGCTGTGCCAGTTGTGGCTGTGGTTGTAGCGGTAACTGCGCGTCAAGTGGCGCAGACGGCGAAGGATCCTGCGCATGTGACTGTGGTTGCGACGGGTGTGGCCAAGCTTGCGGCACATCCAGTTGTGCCGAATAGTCTTTAAATTTTATGCACCTAGGCTTAAATCGCAAATTGCTTATGGCGGCCGTCGTCTCGACCATGTTCGCGATCGGCGGAGTACTATATTGGTACTGGTATTCGACTTCCGATCAACCTGTAAATTCTGCTGACATGGCCGCCAAGGAGGCGATGTTGGAGAAAACGAGCCAGCTTCTATCTGCCGGCGATTATCAGGCGGTATTAGAGGAGGCGAACGAATTATTGCAGGACAGTGATCCCGCTATTTCCATTCGCGCGCAACGTTTTGCTAACGAAGCTAACTTTATGATCGGCTCCCGTGAATCCCGCTTGGCAGCGGTGCGGGGCACTGAAGATCTGTTCATTAGATTGGATGGCTATCCTGAGGATCAGGGATTGGTCGTGGCCAATTTGCTCAATTATTTGAGTATGGCGCCTGAGGGTTACATTTTCGATGAGATATTCAATGAGGGACCATTCAGCGCTTTCTTGGTCAAAGGTAGCTATATCGATTCAATTAAGAATCTGGCCGAATACTCCCTAAGTCTCAAACCTACGACTACCGCCCTAGCTCGTGTCGGTTGGTGGCATGCCGATAAGATTTTGGAGGTGTCTAGATCATACGATTTAGATGCGACGGCTAAAAAAGCGGCGGCTGACGAGATACTAAGCATACTTGCATCTCGTCAAACTTTGTTTGCGCAAGAAACAGATGCCGCTGGCGATGATTCGTTAGCTGGAGCTAATTTCTATTTCTGGCAGGCCTCGCTTTATCAAGCGGTCGCACGCGTATATCCCGAATATATAAGTGAGGCATTAGAATCACTCCAAGCGTTACATGGTGAATATGACGCGAGTAAGGAGCTTGGTAACGGTCTATCGACAATAGCTGTGCTCATTCCGTACGCTGAGCTCTATTACGCGCAGGCGTTGTATGAGGTCGAAGGCGAAACTTCTTTATCGCAAGTGAAAGAGCGTCTAGCTATCCTTATCGAAACGGTCGAAGCCGATCCTGATATTCATCGTGCCGGATTTATCGCAATGATCGAAAGGCAGGCCGCATATGCCCCGCGATATCAGATGTTCCGACAGCCAACTTACGCGCGATTCATCGAAGAGGTGCCAGAGTTCAAAGTCTTCCTAGAATCATACGGATGGAGTCCAGCGACTGAGTAGGGCGGTGGAAAGTGGTCTGTGGTAACCTAAATCGGTGATTAAGACCGACAAATTTGTATTTCAAAAAGCCGTCTTCAATCCGGCCACCTCGGGTTTCGAGTTTACCTATCGCGTGGTGTCAGGTGGGAAGGAGTACGTTTTTACCGACAACTTAATAATTCCAGGTCCAGAGGTATACGCTCTTTGGAGCAAAGTACCAACTCAAATTCAAAAAGCTCTCTTGGATTCGCTCCATCTGATGCTCGGCGTGCAGTACTGGTCGATGTTTGTTGCTGAAAAGATCGAGATAAATAGTACGGAGTTGACTGCCGAGCAGGCAAATTTTTGGAAAACCGTCTACACCAAAGGCTTGGGCGAGTTTTTCTATGTCAATAAAATCGATTGGAGAGGTCTGGTTAAATTCCCTAGCACCAAAGAGACCGATATGGATCTACAGCCTTACCCCCGCGCGCCACGTTCGCTGCTGGCATTTGGAGGCGGTAAAGACTCGATTGTCGCGGCCGCGATGCTGAAGGAGAAAGGAGAGGACTTTTCCTTGTTTTCACTTGGGGCCGCGGCCGTACAAGTGGAAGCGGCCGAAATAGTCGGCAAGAAATTAATAACACCGAGAAGAAAGGTAGATCCGGCAGCTTCGTCTTTGATCATGGCGAAGGAGGTTTATTCCGGTCATATCCCATATACGGCCATCTATACCTTCACCGGGCTGTTGATTGCGATCTTGTTTGATTTTTCTCGTCTCGTTTTCGCTAACGAAAAAAGCGCGGATGAAGGAAACTTAGATTATTTGGGGATGGAAGTGAATCACCAGTGGAGCAAGTCAAGCGAGTTTGAGGTCCTAGTAAAAAAATACATTGCCAATTTTGTCACTAAAGATATCGAGACGTCCTCTATTATTAGGGAGTACTCAGAACTAGAAATAACTCGAAAATTTGTCGACTACCCACAGTATCATCATACTTTTTCAAGTTGTAACGCTAATTTTGCGTCAGGACTAAAACCACCTAGGTCGCCCTATTGGTGTGGACGTTGCGCCAAGTGCGCCTTCGTCTTTACGGCCTTGGTGGCTTATATGCCGAAAGATAAAGTGGTGTCGATAGTGGGGAAGGATATGTTCGCCGACGAGTCGCTTTTGCCACTGTTCGAACAGTTGGCCGGCGTGCGCGACTTCAAACCCTTCGAATGCGTCGGCACCGGGGAAGAAATGCGCACAGCGCTCTCTGCTGCGGCTACCCGTAATTCCGCAGAAAATTCGATATTACTAGACTCATTGATTTCTAGATTCACAAAATACCTAGATTGATTTGGCAGGGAAGTCTGTGATCCACGCCGTTATTCTTGATTCAGAAAAAGGGGAAGCCCATACCGTGATAAAAACTCACCTCGTGCCCCTAGGAGAGTATGTGCCTTATCGCACGATGTATACACTTTGGCTTTTTGGCAGGAAAGAGTTTTTGCAAGAGTTTTCGAGCAAACGATCGTTTTATCCGACCAATGAGATTGACTACGTATCGTCTGGCGAATTGCCCGGTGTATTATTTTGTTTTTCTGGCACGTCTCCATCTCAGGTTGCTAGTATCGTTCGTCGGCAAGACCCGCCTTGGATAGCGCATATCGTGTCGCATAGCTGGTTTAATGGATCACCGCTTCTGTCTAGACATCTGGAACAGGCTCTTCGAGTGGAGGCAGTTCATAGAGGCATTCCGATATTGGAAACCGGCAATATGTCCAGTCACGGGGTTTTCTATCCTGACGGTAGCATCTCGCGCGGAACACTGCGCGACACCGGTGACCGTTGGGAAATCTACGAATACGATCTGCAACGTGAAGAACGTTTCTGACAATCTGAACAGGGAGTGTTCTCACATTAATTGGGTGTGTTTAGTTACCCAAAATGTTCCCTAATTTAGAATCAGGCTGGACTTTTTGTGCTATACACATAATGTTAACTCCATTGTTTGCCAAGTTACCACTACCGTTCACTTCCATTTCCAAATTAAATAATGTTTCAAATACGTCTTTGTTGTCTAGATAATTAGAGATATGACTTGAGTGATCATAAGCCATACTAGTGTCTTCTTTGCCGGGTTTGACTAGTGTTGGTATGCCAAAAGTTCTGAGAATAGCGAAGTCGGCGGCGGTCAATTGCGACTCTAGGCTTCGGCATGAGAACGTGTGTAATTCTGGGAGATCTTCGTTCCAGACAACCTTCATTTCATTCTTTAATCGTGAGAGTTCGGCGATGCTGGCGTGGTGATTGTTTATTTTGGAGTACAAGGCATTATAGTGTCCATGTCCCATTACAACCAACCTCCCACCATCTTTTAAGACGCGGTACATTTCTTGTGCGGCTCTCCCAATGTCCTGACAGTAACTCAATGGTCCATATAAGCAAATGACATGATCATACGTCGCGTCTTGAATCATGGCCATGTTAGTCATGTCGGAGACAACGGTTTTTACCTGGTGTTCAAGGCCGGCCTTTTTAGCGTATGTGTCGGTGATTTCTAATAATTCAGATGAGCTATCTAATACTGTCAGTGTCGCTCCAGTATCATTACATATCTTCAAGGCCCATCGTCCGGTACCGCCCCCGATGTCCAGTATAAAAGTATCAGTCTTGCAATGAGGGTATAGATGCTGTTTTAAAAGCTCCGCAACGATCGAGTCAGACAGTCGCCAAAAATTACTCCTGTCTCTCACGTTTTCCACTATATGGTAGTGATGGTCAAAAAAAGACTGGAACCTAGGATTATTCATGTTTATTTTCAATACTTCCTAGTCTAATACCGTGGCCCCAAGGATACAAAGGGAAACAGGCTTGACTTGTAGCAAAAATGTATGTACGATAAGGTCGGAGATCGGTCACAGAATGTGACCGGTATAAAACGGGAGAAGTTCTGATGAAAAAATTCGCTACCGCTTTGGCCATCGGCCTTTTCTACTCTGGTCACGCACATGCCCAATCACAGTTGCCTGACGGCCAGTATGTCTCGTATATGTCTGGCCAATGTGCGGCAATTGAGCTGGAGAAGGGAGTGCCGATCAGCTTCAAAGTGGCGGCCACCTGCCAAGAGCAGGACATGGCCGCGCCGGCGGTTATTGTCCCGAAGAAATCGCTGAAGGTCAAAGGAAATAAGCTGACTCTTGGCGCGGCCAAGCTCCAGGTAGTCTCGTATGATAACGGCCTGATAAGGGGACGTTGGACATTCCAGGGTCAGACCTATGATGTCGTTTTCATTCGCCAGGACGGCAAATAGAAACAAGGCAAACAAATACCCATGCCATCAACCTTCCAAGTTGGTGGCGTGGGTATTCCGTTTATAATAAGGGTGATGATGCCGAAATTACTACTCCACAACCTATCGATACCATTTAAAGACACGGCGTCTGATATATATGATTTCGACCAAATGGCCCTATTCTTTTCAGAGGCCGGAGATACTGTGGTCACGAGACACTTGCCGAATCCTGATTATTTGAAATTTTTGTCCGATTTAGGAGTGATACCTAAGTCACTCAACATTGTTGTAGCGGGTGAAAGTGCTGATCCTTACGTGTTAAGAGATAAATTGGAATTGGTCAAAAAAATTCGTCTTGGTGTCAGTGGCGAGACTATTTTTGACGTATTCATGCCATCTCTTTACGAAGAGGAACTGGCAAAAGAGCTAAATATTCAATACCCGTATGCAACATCACAATATGAACGTTTTGTCGGTAAAAATAAATTTCGTGTCACGGCAAAAAAACTCGGACTGCCTATTCCGAACGGGTACCAACATCACCTAACAAGGGTACAATTGTTCGTGTCAGGGGCGAAACTTTTTCTTCTTGGAGCCCGAGAGATAGTAATTAAGCAAGATGATGGTGTTTCGGGAAGTGGCATAGTACGCATTAAGCGGAGGGCCTTTTTGAGGTTGGCTATGAATGGCCGTATATGGCCAGCTACGCGAGTAGAACCATCAACCGGACGAGGTTTCGTCGTGGAAAAGTGGGTAGATTCTGTTGTTTATAGACCCAGTGTTCAGGTGTTTATCGATGTCTCGGGTGCTGTTAGGATTCTGTCGGTCCATGACCAGACGATGCGTGATAATGGCGTGACTTATTCAGGATGTCGATCGCAACACTGGTTACCGGGCGAGATTGTAGCCAATATGAGAGAAATCGGGCTTATATATGCACAGCATCTGGTTCAAGAACATTTCAGTGGGCATTTTTCAATCGGTGGCATCGTGGATGTGGCCGGCAGACTCTACCTAAATGAGTTAAACCCCCGTCGGGTAATCTCGTCTTATCCATATCAGATAATTACTAAGTTAGGGTTTGTCCGTGATACAGTGCCTTATGCAGTGGTTGAAGTGTTCAGTGAGCGATGGTACGGACTCGATGTCGCTATGCTGCTTAACATTTTTAAAACAGAACTTTATGATAGTCGGAAAGGTAGGGGTATCATACCTTTTGACCTGAAATTCATGGCTCATGGTCAGGTCATGTTGATGGTAATCGGTCTTTCGATAAATGACGTGGAAGATCAGATAAAAAAAATATATGAGCACTATTCCTAGGTTGGTCAGTACTTGGGCCTTAATGCAAACTATCCTGGCCTTGTTTAAGGTGGGTGTGTTTGCGTGTCTAGAGAAGGAAAAAGGGGCGCATCTCTCTATCGTCCTGGCTGAAAAACTTGACCTGAAGGCAGAGGAATTAGAGGCGTCATTACATTACGTGTCCCTATTATTACCGGGTATTTTGTCGCGGAATCAACTGAATGAATACTCACTAGGTGCAGATTATTTCTCACCTTATTTTCAAAACTCTCTATACTTTGCTTTAGCTTACGCGCCGGTGATCAATAAGATTGAACAGATCTTGGCAGGAGATAGCCTATATGGCGCGGATGTGCAAAAAGATCATAAGTCCCTGGGAATATCGAGCAGGATATTTATCGCGAAGGTCCAGGAAGAACTTCTGGGCTTGCTTAAGAAAGAAGAATTTGAAGTGTGTGTGGACTTGGGCTGTGGTTCCGGCGACCTGTTGACTGAGATTAAAAGACAGCATCCGTGTCTGGCAGTGGGTGTAGATGCTTCGAGGGAGAGTCTAGAGGAGTCCTTGGCTATAGATTTCATCGAAGGTGATATTGGCAGCCCTGGTAGTTGGGTCGATTTAATACCTCCAGGCAAAAAAATCTTTATCGCGAGCATGGTTCTCCATGAGTTACTCGTTGATATCGCACGTATCAAAAGTCTTTTTGGTGAGCTACGGAGGTTGTTTCCAGGTTCATCGATGTACGTGATTGAATACCCCTGGCTTTCGGACGCTGAGCTTCGGGCGATACCCGAAGACTTCAGACACCTCAATGCCGTCTATTACTATATCCACCCTTTGACCAAACAAGGCAGGCCAAGAAGCGACAAAGAATGGTCGTCGGTATTCTCCGACTGCAAAATAAAAAACGTTACACGGTACCAAGGGTACCGGGGCTGTCTGATTTATAAATTGGCGTTATAGTTGTTTTCAACGCATAAACTATTGCAGTCATACCCTAATGCTGGCATGATTATTAGCAGGCTGTATTTTACAGATTGTCGATGCGGCCAATTTCATCGCCCAGTATGCAATTTTTATCGTCTCAAGAATATATCCAAATCGCCACTGTCGGCTTTTTGGTAATGTTACAGTATTTAGGACTGGGCGCAGAGTCGCATGGTCTGTTGTCGGTCCTGCCGGTCTTTTACTTATGTTGCGGCAGTTGCAGTAACGGTAATTGTCCGGCGTGTTGTTCCCAGGGAGGAAGCAGTAGTTCCAGTAGTAGTGGAAGCAGTAGTTCCAGTAGTAGTGGAAGCAGTAGTTCCAGTAGTAGTGGAAGCAGTAGTTCCAGTTCCAGTAGTAGTGGAAGTAGTAGTTCCAGTGGTAGTTCCAGCGGTCCTTCCACCCCGTTCGTGTATGTGTGGGATGGAGCTAAATATGTAATGGACAACGATGTGATGTTTGGCAAGCCGACTAGTCGTTTTTCTAATCTTACTGAAGGTAAAGAGCACTATATTAAGGGCAATGTAACTCCAGATAGTTACATACTACAAAATGAAGTTAAAATTAATGATGGAAGGGTACGTATTCAGATAAAGGAAATTGAACCAGAGAAGAGTAGCATAGACTTTGTGACGCTAGATAGTGTATGTCTGGCAGGAGAGCAAATGATTTTTACCAAGTCAGATTTTTCTGGTGAAATAGTAACAACTAGGTCGAAAATGGTCATGGACCTCGAGCGTTCGCATATTGTTATACGTTCCTCAGTCCCCGGCGATTATGTTGAATTAGCATCTAATTATCTCCAGTCAAGTAAGCGTTCTGTTACACTTAACGATGGGGATTGGCTAGAGGTTGAGTTTACAAGGTCAGACAATGAGAGTGCCCAATATCTACTTTTAGACTCCTGGTTTCGTGACTGGATGCTGGGAGAGCTCTATCTTAAAGACCGTTTCATTTACCCTGTGGGGTATTGGATTAAATTCTTTTCCGCCGCAACAGTATCCGCGTTCATTGCATTTGTCGGTTTCTTTAATCCACTAGCTTCACACAGAACTAACCAACAGGGCAATGATTTACTGCTCGGGGCCTACGGTCCATATCATGCCCATGCAGAAGTGCCTACTAGCTCGAGTGGCTCGAGCGGGCGCTCCTTAATTATATCTAGTTTTAACAAACACAACACCACTATCGATAGACTGGAGGTGGTAGAACCTAGATATGTTAAACCGGACACTGTAGCAATTGAGGTTCCGGACACGGCCTACGATGAAGCAGGTAATGCTCGATTAAGAATTGAAGCTACTAAAAGACATAAAATATCTGGAGTAGGAATAATAAGTGCTCAGCAACAGCTTGAAAATACCCCGGTCGCTCGTGTGTCATTGCCGTTAGTGAAGGCGACTTTGGACCGAACCGGGGAAGAGTATGCTGATATCTTGGCGATGAAGCGAAATGGCAAATACGTCGATACCTTGCCGGGAGACATATTGAGCCTAGAGTTCGACGCTTCCGCCATCGAAAATTCTGAGAATAGCAGATTCATCTTGTCAGTCGGGGGTGTCTACAGTTACGCTAACGAGAATGATCAATACCTTGCAGGCGATTGGGTCGATCGTCTGGATACAACTGCCAAACAATTCCTTAAGGAGACATACATTCAATCTCAAATGAGAGATGTCACAAAAATTTAATCCATGACTAATCAGATGTCATTGAATCGGATCATCGTTTTACTCATTGTCGTAATCGTCTTAGTGACTGTGGCGGTGCTTTTTTTAAAATTTGTCTTGTCAGGAACATTCGGTGACAACTTGGAAATCAATATTGGTGAGATGCCGTACGTGGTTAGGGAGGAGGTAATCGACCCTGAGCTCTACAACGAATTTTTATCAAGCGTTGATAACACTGAAGTATTGGGAGGAGAGATCGCTATCGTGAGTGTGTTAAAAGCGGAGCTGGAAGCGGCTCAGTTGGCTGGCAAAGAAAAAATGTGGGAAGCGTTTTCACTCGATGTCCTAGATGGTCAATACTCAAAAATTTCTCAGGACCACACCTATTTCTTTTTGTATGGACTGTCGTATCATGGCTCCAGCACAGTTTATATGTATACAGGCAGGCCGTCCAAGGTGATCCCTGGACAAGGAATATACAACACTTCTCTGTATTTAAGAAATACAGACGGTAAGGAGATTAGAATTGCTGATAATGAATCATATAACGATCCCCTTATGTTGACGCGCATACGTTCCCCGAAGTTGTCTGTAAACCGAGATGATTTTTTGTATATTTCTCAATCATGGAACCAGAGTGCACGGGAACCCTCTATAGAAAATGTTGACTCATGGAGTATAAGCGTCGGCCACGGTCTATTGTCGGACAATGCGACGACAACCTTGTTTGCTAATGGTTTCGGTGCGCATTGGATATTAGATGGAAAATATGTTGTCTATCTAAAAAGTGATGGAATTTACGTAAAAAAGTACGATCGAGGGGCTGATCATTTAAATGAAAGAGAGACACCGCTTCAACAATTTCCTTATGGTTATGGGTATTGGGCCGGATTCCATATGGATGTTTCTAATGATGGCAGATATCTGCTGTTGTCAAATCCGAGACCTGTCGAAGAGGGTAATGCTACCATGGATGTCTTAAAGTTGGAGAAGACGAACTTAGTTGACGCTCCAGTAACCGCACGACTCGTCTACAGAATGCCACTTCCTACCGGTTCTAATTCATATTGGCCATTATTCTCCCCGGGTAATCGTTTTGTATCACTTCAGACTAGGTCTTCCGTGGACGGTACAGAATATAATAGTATTATTGTATTCGACCTTGTCGACAGACGAACGGTCAAGACGATAGATTTCAACGATTTTTATTTCGACAGATCGTTCAATACCGACTGGCTTCCATACTTGGATCTCTAAAATGCGTAAGGCATATCCATTAGATTCACAATCCCTCAAGGAGGTGGTTGGTTTGCGGGACTATATTAAGCGTAATTTTTTTCAGGCGCGAAGCCCTTTTTTGTCAGAGGGCGTTGTGCGTCTTGTATTGAGAAGAATCGTACTCATTTTAGTGATCCTTTTGGAAAGGATGTTTGGCGAAAAATTATTAATCGAGAATTTGGACAAAGAATTATTTTCATTTCGATTGTCCTCTTTGAACCTTCTGCGATATTTGATAGGTACCGGTCAGGCCAATAGTTGGGAATGCGAGGCCTCGAATATTTCTGGGAAGACGACGTTTGCTTGCAAAGTGACAAGTGAACGGATGGTTGTTGATGGCAGAGTGGTCTGTGAGGAAGATGTATTGAGTGGGTCTGGAACAAATATCGACCTAAGTAACGCGCTAAATGTTGCCTGTGCCGAGCTTGTGGAGCGCCGGGTGGCATCTAATTGGGAACGGCAAAAGATCATACGCTCTTCCGTTCGACGTTTGGAGGATTTGGGAATCAACCATTGGTCACAATCGCATTCTCGCCCGCTAAGTGACAAGGAGCGGGAATTAGAGGTAGGTTGGGTACATTATCAGTCTTTGACCGGTCATGGGACTATTTTGGTCCCAGCTTCAATGACGTACTTATTTTACGCTAACGAACACTACGATGAAAATATTTTCTTTGACCCAAATTCGAACGGACTAGCGGCTCACACTGATGGAGACAGAGCAACCCTTGCAGCTTTGTACGAGATTATCGAGAGGGACGGATTTTTATTGTATTGGCTAACAAAAACGCCACCACGTAGAATTAATAAAGCCAGCATTAAGGATGATGAAGTACAGATGTTCTTGGATACCCTGGATAAACGGGCAATAGATGTGGAATTGCTAGATTGCAGTTCAGACCTCGGTGTGCCAGTGATAGTTGGTGTGCTGATAGATCGAAAGGGTAAATCTGTCCATGTGGATGCGGCCGCCTCTATGAGTGTGTCGACGGCGGTCACCAAGGTGGTCACGGATGCTTTGAGGTGGAATCCAGATATGTATGACAAATCACCAACAAATATGAATCCTGCTGAACTCTTTTCAATTCCCGAGAGGAGGCGCATGTGGTATTCTGATCCTTTACGTTTCAAGATTCAAGATTTTCTGGTCGGAGAGGAGATCGACTATCAGTCATACGTCTCGAAATTCTCAACCACTTTGCCGGAAAGGGAGTTGGTGGTTTTATTGCAGAAATTTTCAGCCTTAAAAAAAGCGGTGTATGTCCATTCATTCAGGAACGAATTAACTGAAATTTCCGGTTTAAGTGTTGTTCGTGCCTTTGTCCCAAGTCTTCTTCATATGTATTTCATTGAACGTAATAAACCGGTTTTGTCCGACCGTCTGCATAGTTTCGGTCCAATAGACGCTACGGACATTAACGATGTTCCCCATCCTTTTGTTTAATATAAGAACATGAGCGAACCATTTTTTGACTACATCAGAGCAAATACCAATACCGCGTCCAATAAGCTTTATGGATTGGAGGAAGAGGAGAAGCTCTATGCTAGGGTTGAATATCTCAAATTACCAGACTTCAGCTTCCCTGATGTTCAGCTCCGTAGTGCCATGCTTGCGCGTGCAAGTACCCGTTCCTTTGTCGACCAATCGATTTCTCTCAACAAACTCTCGCAATTGTTGGGTTCAAGCATTGCTGTTTCAAACGATAGCAAAGGTATGAGGAAGTATACCTTTCCCTCCGGTGGCGGCCTTTATCCAATTGAGACCTACTTATTGGTAAGTCATGTCGAATCTCTAACTCCAGGGTTATATCATTACTCGTCAGTGAGCCATTCCATTGGCCTCATAAGAAACATAGATGATGAATTGCGGCAAGCGATGAGGGTTCTTTTAAGGCCAATGCAGACCGATACCCTACCATCGCTATATATTTTGATGAGTGTAGAAAAGAGTCGCTGTATACAAAAATACGGATCGTTGATATACCCACTCACTTTTATGGAGGCAGGGCACCGGGGCCAAAATATTTTTTTAGTTGCGGCAGCCATGGGTGTCGGCTGTTGTCCAATTGGTGCCCCTTTATATGAGGAGATGAACAAAGCCCTGATCCTAGACGGGGTTAGTGCTCATTATGTATATGGCTTGGCGGTCGGTCTGGCTAAACGGAATCGTAATAATACAGATAGTCATGATTAACTTATCCAGCTCATGAATCTGTCCCCCACGACCCATTCGTCTGGTCGACGAGACATTTGCTCGATAAAGGCGGAGTCATTTTACGAATCATGTCGTACTATTTTGTACATAGTTTGGCTTGCGCGTCGATCTCTTAGATTAAATGACTCCCGGAATAAAACGATACGGTACCCGTTTCATATATGTGAAGTATTTCTCTCGGTCTGCGATCAGTAAATGTCGTTCCTCTGTCAACGCTCGTAGTATATAGATTGTAGACCAGGCCAGTATGGTAAATATCAGCCAAGGATTTTTTGCAACGAAAGGCAGTGTCAATATGGTCCAAGTTAGCACTTTGCTGGTATAAGCTGGGTGGCGCACGATACTATAAGTGCCACTCGTTACTAAGCCACGATAAGTAAGATTAGAAGCTTTAAATAAAAGATCTACAGAAGCTTTAGTGTATACGAGCATCAAACTCAAACCCACTACAGTCAATACAAAGGTCATATATGGATCTGGCATGATTGCTCCTATTTCGTACATATTGCCGAAAATATTATGCATATTGGCACTAAATGGCGGGTAACAAATCAGGCAGACTAGCCAACCAGATACTGTAGGGTCAACACTACGTATTACATTGTCTAGCCTTTTCGATTCGGTAAAATAGCCAAGACAAAAACAACTGACATCAATTATGAACATACAACTCATCAATACCAATGCGAAGGTCATAAAGTAAAATTTACTTTCCGATAAATTAAGAAGAAGACTGTGACCGTTGTCTGCCAAGTCTCTAAATAGGGAGGTAACAAACAAAATCATAAGAGGAGCAAAAAACAATTTGACCAGGTACACTCTTATATTCAGCCATTCAGTGTCTGTGAAGTCAATTAAGTGTCTCCCTCTTAAGAGGGAGACACTAGAATCAAGCAGTTTCAATAGCCTGTCCGAGGTGACTCTCCTTTTTGGGTAGACAGCAAAAAATATGAGATGGAAGATTAAAAAATCACTCAACACTCCAATGGCGTTCGGAGCTACAACTTGATGTTTTGTGAGGTAGGTCCAGAAAAAAGAAGAAAACTCTCCATAATGCTTAATAGCGGTTGGGTTAATAGCCAAAAACAATAGAGGGCAAGCGACAAATATCACCGTTGCCATCAGGTACCGTTTCATTTCTTGGGTGGAGTAATGCATGGCCGTCAGGTTTATGTTTCCGGTTGGTCATTGGTAAGTATAAGATGACTGTCCTGAGAAGGGAATATGCTAGCCAATCTGATTTTTCTGTCCAGATTCATCCATCTATTTGGCTATGAATTTTATTCTGTTTGACTAAGAATATCGCCTCCTGCCGGGCGGGAAAAAGGAGGTTGTTCGTATGCTATGTATGCCATATTCGCACGGGTGGTTCTGAGGTATTGAAACATTACGGCGCTATTGACCTAGTTTGAAAAGAGAAGTATCGTCATCGGGTCGGACCGTTTGATCGGCGGTTCGATTGAACAAGGAAAAGGAGAATAAAATGAAAAAAGCACTGCTCGTGCTCGTTGCTATGCTCGGCTCGTCCTTTGCGTTCAGCGCCGAAAGGTGTTTTGAAACAGAGGAGGGTCTGGTGTGTGTCGAGTACGGTTCTCCTCTTCCCGACGAAAGTCGGAAAGAGAGGCCACAGTGCAAGGACTACCGAGGTACGAGGGTCTGTGTAGCTTGATCCTCCTATGCTTCGGGGAAGGGGCGCGGCTCTGCCGCGCCCCGACCGGTCTTGACTGCCCCTTGAAGGCAGTCTATCATAATATCGAAATTCCTTGTTCACATACCCCGATCAACGGGCCGAAGGGAGACTATCCCCTTCGGCCTATTTTTTATTCCGCTATCTACCTACTTATTCAGATACTTCAGAGCGAGTTTGATGACCTCGGCGGAGGAGGAAAGGGAAGTGTTGGCAGTGGTGATCTCGATAAAGACGCGTCGGGCGTCCTGGGGCGGATAGCCGAGAGCGATCAGGGCATCGATGGTGTCGGCGGCGTGTCCGGTTTCGCTCATGGCGAGCTCGTCGCCGGTGCCTTCGAATTTATCCTTGAGGCCGGCGACGATCTTTTCGGCGCTCTTTTTGCCTATGCCGGACAACTTCGATAAATAGCCGGCGTCATTTCGCGCGACGGCTTCCCTGAGAAGCGACGCGTCTGCCTGAGAGAGTATTTGAAGCGCGGTCTTCGGACCGATCTTCGGTAGGGTGAGGAGTAGTTCGAAAACCCGCAAGGTTTCCATATCCGCGAAGCCGTATAAGTCCATGGCGTTCTCACGCACCGCCAAGTGCGTGTAAAGCAGAGCCGTATCTCCCAACATGAATCGCAGAGCTTGCGGCGAGTGTACTCCGTAGCCGACACCGCCGACGTCCAAGATCAATTCCTGCGCGCCGGCTTCGACCACCGTTCCTTTGAGTCGTTTGATCATCGGCATAAGTATACAACTTTTCTGTCAGCGACATGTTCGTGTCGCGGTTATGCCCACGACGGTGGGGACTTAGTGTCTACTTCGTGTCAAAATTGGCATTGAATGGCCAAGAAGATCATCAAAGTCTCGCAAAAGAAAACAAACAGATCGCGACACCCGGAACAACTGCTGTCGTGGGCGTTGGTCGTATCGGTCTCCACTTTTTTCGTTCTGGCGACTGCGCGCTGTATGGATATTCTTGTGGCTCCCGTTGAGCAAGCTATTAACCTCACCGCCGACATGAGCGATTTCGATCGCGGACAATACTACTTTAACCACGGTCAATACGCTGATGGCACCTATGACCTAAAAGAAGCTAGGAAATATTTCACTCGCGCTATCGCCGCCGACCCTAAGGCCAATCATCTGGCGTGGTATCAGCTTGGCCGTATCGACTTTTTGGAAGGAAGATTCAACGACGCTTTGTATAAGTTCAACATGCAACAAGTGTACTTCGGTGATGGTGTCCCCAGTGTCCACTACATGCTCGGGTTGACGTATGGTTACAAAGCACGGAGAGACAACGATGCGTATTCTTGGCGCAAGGCCGAAGAAGGTTTCCAGACCTATATCGGCTTCGCCGAATATAGCCCTTGGGCGCGTGTTGATCTGGCCTGGGTCTACTTTTCTCAAGGAAAGTTCGAAGAGATGCTCCCCATCCTAGAGCAGGGTATCGAGCATCATCGTGATAACCCCTGGCTCCATAACATGTACGGCTTAGCTCTTTTGAACACGGGGCAGAAGGAAGCAGCTCGCGCGCATTTTGAGTTGGCCTCCGAGCTGGCCTCGTATGTCACTCCGGAAGAGTGGGGAATGTCGTATCCTGGCAACGACCCGCGATCTTGGACACAGGGACTGCGGGAGTTTCAAGAGCTTATAAAAAAGAATCTAAAACTTGCCGATTCTTAATCCACATGACTGACCTTTGTCGTCAAGTATCTGCTATATACTTAACTTAGTTTATGGGAAATATACTATTTAATTGGTCCACCAGAACCGCCAAACACAGAGTAGGCGTCATGGTGTCTGGAATCATGGCTGTGTTGTTGCTGTTGGTTGGGGCCGGCATGGAGGTTGTAGGTAAGGGAGACACTTTTCGTTCGGTGGAATTCGGTTTGGCTGAGTTGTCGCCGTTGGGAAAGGCGGGCGGATATGCGGTCCCGGCTTCCGGAGCGAGCGTGTCCCCGTTGACGGTTTCTTACGTCTGTAACAATGACGGCACCAGAATAACTTTGTCCGTTTCTTACACTTACGACGCTAGGCGATCAATGCCGTCTTTTACTCTTAGTATTAATAATACGCAATACAGTTTCGCTGGCTACACCACCGTTACTAACGGTAATAATAAAGTGTCTACAAAGACTTTCGATTTTCCGGCAAGCGGCACTTATAATGTGGTAGTTTCGGGCTACACAGGTAGTGGTTCTAAAGACGACCCAATACAGTCATTTTCCTATTCAGCTTCTACAGGGCCGATTTCTTGCGAAGACCACACTAACGACCCCGCCGTCGATCTGGAGGTTAACAACGATGCGGTCGGTCCTGAGTGGGTGGACGGCCCCATCAATATCAACCCTACCGACGATCTCGATCTTCGCTGGCAAAGCGACAACGTAACTTCGTGTAGCGGCAATAACTTCACCGTTCCAGGTAACGTCGTTAATGGAACTCAGGTTTATATCACGAATCCACCATCCGGCACTAGTCGTACTTATACCATTGTATGTACCGGTCCTAACGGCTCCGCTAACGATTCAGTGGTGGTCAATGCTACTGGTTCTGGCGCAGGAGGTCCACCGTCCCTTACGGGGATACCGGTCTATGTAATCCGAGGTGACGATGCCGATCTTGATTGGGACACTAACGGTAGCGATCCCGCCTCTTGCGTATTGACCGGTCCGAACGTGAGCGTATCTCCGCTGTCTGCCGCTACCGGCACCTACACGGTCACTATTTATGGCGAATCCACGTACACACTACAGTGTCCTGGCGGAACCGACACTACCACTATCAGGGTCTTGCCGGAGTTGCAGGAGACCTAAAAGATCGACGAAAAAGCAAGAAGCGCCGGCCAGTGGTCGGCGCTTCTTGCTTTTTCCCCGGCAATACGCTATATTTCTGCCACTATGGCAATAACCAAAGGAGCCAAAAAAGCCCACCGCGGAAGTTTGCGCAAGCGCGTGTTCAATTCGCGTCGCAAGGACGCGATGACCGGCGCCATCAAGAACGTGCGCAAGACCATTGCCTCTGGTGATAAGGACGAAGCGCAAAAGCTTCTATCGACCGCCTATCAGGCCATCGATAAGGCAGAGAAGCGCGGTGTCATCAAAGCCAACACTGCCGCTCGCAAGAAGTCTCGATTGGCCGCGGCATTAGCTAAGTAGAGAGTTGATGTGACCAAAAACATCCTCACACCGAGGATGTTTTTGTTATGCGTGATGTTAGAATGTCAGCATGAGCGAGGTGTTAAAGGCGATAAGTTGGGAGGCCCCCGAACACCGTCATATCGATAATTCCAGTGATTGGTTTTGGGTGTTGGGGATCATCGCTATTTGCGGTGCCGTGGCCGCTTTCTTATTCGGCAACTTTCTTTTTGCGTTAGTGATACTTCTCGGTGCCGGAGTAGTATCTTTGCGTGCGATCAAGCCGCCCAAGGTAGTATCTTTTATGGTGGGGAATCGCGGTGTGCGCCTCGGTGATAAGCTTTTGCCTTACTCGAATCTCGAATCATACCGAGTCGATGAAGACGACCCGTTCGGCCCGACTCTGTTATTGAAAACCAAGCAGATACATATGCCGCTTTTGACCATGCCCCTGCCGGAGGAGTATGTGGACGAGATCGAGGACCTTCTCCGGGATCGTCTGCCCGAGGAAGACTTGGAGGAACCACTGGCGCACAAACTGCTGGAATTATTAGGTTTTTAGTGTAAACTGCCCGAGTCGCTCCCGTATGAGCAAAGTCACGGGGCGACAGGTGTTGTGAAAATTTCGCTCGCTCCCGTATGAGCAATTCATACGGGACCTTCGTTCGGGACACAAATACAAAAGTTAACTTTTGTATTAGGTCCCTCGCTCGCTCCCGTAGTTTAATGGATAGAATGCAGGTTTGCGGTACCTGCGATCCAGGTTCGATTCCTGGCGGGAGCACCGATACGAAAAAGACTGGCCTGCGCCAGTCTTTTTCGATAGGTGCTAGCCGGAGACATGTTTTGTTTCATTTCCTAGAAACAAAAACAGTCGAGGCGGGGTCGAGAGTGCTTAGTGTTCGCACCTAGCGAAGCTAGTGCGAACACTTAGCAACTCGTGACCACAAAATAAGCGAACTTATTATATTTACGAGCGGTGACCGATCCCTGGCGGGAGCCATAAGACCAATTTCCGAAACACCTATATAATGTACGAGTTACAAGTCATTTTTCATGAGATATGAGTAAACCAAACATGGGTGGCGGATTTCCTCCGAATAGGCATTCTGGGATCGGACAGGAGCCACGACGAGCCGCGTCGCGTATGGAGGGTGTGGTCAAGAACGCCGGCAATCGGGCACAAAAGAAACCGAAGCAAGGTAAATAGACTGGGCAGGGAACATCAGATATGCGGAGGGGACAGGACTCGAACCTGCAAGACCGTGAGGTCGACGGTTTTCAAGACCGCTGGAATACCATTCTCCGCACCCCTCCAATGCGTGAGCACTGTATCATTTTTGTGCTTGATTGTGAAATGAGCTAAAGCCCAGATGGTGGGTGGCGTGGCAGTTTGGACATAAAAGTTCCAAGTTATTTAATTTATCACTACCGCCCCGATAACGTTCTTTCTTGTGATGAATTTGAAGTATGGCGTAATTGGATTCCTGGCAACGTTCACATATACCTCCGCGAACAGAAGCAACCTTTTCTTTCAGTAGCCTACCTTGATAGGCTTTGTCAAATTTTCCCTCTCTTGTGTATAAAATCCCCGCGCGAGCCTTATTGGCGCAGGCTCGGGAGCACGTCTTTTTAAAACCGAAGTATTCTCTATTACAGATTTTACAAGTTTTGGTGTTTCGTTGCGCTAAGCCAGTACACTTTCTGGAGCAGTACACTGCTCCAGAATTGATATGTACAGGCCTTCTATAGATGGGTGTAGCACAGACCTTACACTGACAATTTGGGATTCTTCTCATATTGAGGCGATAGACCACTATACCACATATCTACGGCATGTTATGCTACAAACATGCGACTGATGGGTATAGATTATGGGACTAAGAGAGTGGGGACCGCGCTTTCGGACGAAAGCGGGAGGATGGCGTTTCCACATTTGGTCTTGGACAACGACGCCAAACTAGTCGATAAGTTGGAAGAGATCGTCAACGAACGTAAGGTGGGGGAGATCGTCATCGGTCACTCGTTAGGACGTGACGGCAAAGTTAACCCGGTCCATGCCGCGGTCGAAGAACTGATCGGTGACTTGACTCTGCGTGTCGGTTTGCCTATCCATCTCGAACCGGAGCAGTATTCGACCCAGGAGGCTTTGCGGGGGCAGGGTAGAACGGCGCAAACGGACGCGTCGGCCGCGGCCATCATATTAAACAGCTACATCACCAAACACAAAAGATCATGATAAGTTACGATGACTTTGCCAAGCTGGAGATAAAGATAGGCACGATATTGTCGGTCGATGTAGTCGAGGATGCCGATAAGTTGCTGAGGCTATTAGTGGATGTGGGTGAGCGGGACGATGAGGGGAACGTCGTCCCTAGACAAATAATCTCCGGTATCCGCACTTATTTCGAGGACCCGCAGCTGTTGGTGGGGAGACAATGTCCGTTTTTGACCAACTTAGAACCGCGCACGATTCGTGGCTTCGAAAGTCAGGGCATGATACTGGCCGCCAGCAACGATGACAGTTTTGCATTACTTCATCCGCATGTAGCGTTGGCACCTGGTTCGAAAGTGAAGTGAACTTTTCATATTCGTAAACGAGCGGCGTGGAGTATAATCAAAACATGTACTCTCTGTCGCTCATTAATCGTTGGTTACCACCGCCGCGAATACTCAGGCCAGCTTATCTCGGTGTGGATATTTCCGAATCGTCCATAAAGTACGTAGGTTTTGGTCGGGCTCGGTCCGGCCTGTCGCGTCTCCAGCTGGAACAATGGGGAGAGATTGAGATCGGGCCGGACGTGGTCGAACGAGGTGAGGTCAAGGATATAAAGGCGCTGGCCCGGTCTTTAGCCGATGTAAAAAAACGGACAGGTGTCGGTCATGTGAGGTTGTCCTTGCCGGAAGAGAGGGTCTATCTTTTCGAGACGGAGATCGGAGGAGATACCGACTCGTCCGCCATAAGGGAATTACTGGAATTTCGTCTGGAAGAAAACGTACCCCTCTCTCCAAGGGACGCCTATTTCGATTATCGTCTTCGACCGAGTGAAGGGGGCGGATCGTTGACTGCTTCCGTAGCGGCCTGTCCTAAGATCGTGGCCGACGCATACTACGAGACTTGTCGCGCGGCGGGTTTGATGCCGCTGTCTTTCGAGGTGGAGTCACAGGCTATAGCCAGGGCGGTCTTGCCGGCGGGAGATTCTGGTACGAAACTGTTGGTAGATTTCGGCAAGACGCGTACTGGGATAGGGATAGTGCATCAGGGTGCGCTTTCATATACCTCCACGATAGACATCGGTGGTAATGAGTTGTCCGCCTCTATGAAACGTCAGTTGGGCGAAAGGGAAGAGTCGGAGCTCACTAGGATAAAAAATGATCAAGGTTTGGTGCGGACCACGGGTTCGACTTCGGCGAGCGAGGCTCTCCTGCCGGTAGTCTCCGTCATCAAGGATGAGATCCTGACCCACCTTCAGTATTGGAACAATAAGCACGCCGCCGCCAGGCCTATAACCGAGGTGGTTCTATGCGGGGGCACCGCCAATTTACGCGGCTTGCCCGAATACTTTCGGGAAACTCTAGGCATCGCCACTTCCGTGGCGGATGTTTGGCAAAACGCTTTCGATGCCAAAATATTCACACCTCCCATCGATCGTCACCATTCGTTCGGTTATGCTACGGCGATCGGTTTAGCGCTCGCTTCATTCACCAAAACGCCATGATAGATCTATTACCTACGCACGCGAAGAAAATGGCGTCCCGTGAAGTCCACGGACGTCTGTTAGCCGTATTTTTATTCGCGGTCGCTGGTATCTGCATGTCGGCGACACTACTATCATTACCTACGGGCATGTTGTTGGCGCGGTACGAAGCGACCCTTGAGGATTCGGCGGGGTTGGCGGACGCGGTCCACAAGAGAAGAGCCGATGTGGAGAGAGACATATCGGACATTAAGGGTCTGATAGATTTCTTGGACAAAACAACCGGGTCCGCAGGCCACTCGTCTTTAATATCATTACTTGACAGTACGGCCGGTATAGAAGTAACTCTCACACATTTTAATTTTGACGGTAAAAAAAAGTTGATACTGAGCGGAGTAGCTTCCACTCGATCGTCATTATCCGCTTTTCGCGATCGAGTGAGCGAGCAGAAAGATTTTAAATCGGTAGAGTTGCCGCTGTCGAGTTTGGTGAAGGACACTGAGGTGCCGTTCACAATGACGCTCACTCTGAATTGATAAATTATGAATCCAGCCGTGACCAAAATTCTCGCAACGTCGATCATGACACTCCTGATATCACTGGGAGTGTCCAGCTACGTCATATATAACCAGCTGATCGCAAGTGAGAGATTGGTCTCTTTTAGGGAGAATATCGATGCGTGGGACACTTTGAATCGCGCCAGTGTCACTTTGAAGTCCGATGAGATAGAAGGCGCCTCTGTCAGCGATACTCTGCGCGCTTTGGTTTTGGAAGACGAGGGCGATACTATAGCTTTCCTCTCGCACGTGGATGATCTTGGTCGTAGGTCCGGAGTCGAGGTTAGCGCCAGCGAACTCAAGTCGGTCAAGGCATCGGACAAAGGTTTCGATGAGATAGTCGCGGTCATAAGATTGCGTGGCGACTCGGTGCGGGTGGACGACATGATAGTTCTTTTAGAAAATTTACCGTACAGGTCGCGTATTGAAGAATTGACCCTTACTCGGATGAATGGTTTAGCGGAAGCGTCGGTCGAGATGCGAGTCGGTATAGTAGAATGATCACATGTTCCTACCTAATGATCTTAGTGCGAGATTGAAGAGTTTGAGGCGTGCCCGTGTCGATGTTACTGCGTACGATGGTGTGTCGACTTTCTGGGCGGGTTTGATATTTTTTACCATCGTTTGCGTGTCGTCGCTGATACTTTTGTCGATCCAACGATTCGCGTATTGGAGCGACATAGACCGCCATTTAGCTTCTGTCGAGGGTGAGCCGCCGTACGATGAAAAGAAGTTGGCCGCGATACTTGCCGAGTTCGCAAGTAAAAGGGACAAGAGCGAAGGGATATTGATGAGTATGTCAGCGCCGTCGAAGTATTCTCCTGTCGTCGACGAAGCGGCTACTTCTTCGGATCCCGTCGCGGGGGCGGAATAGGGGAAGTTGAGGGTAGGCTGGTAAAAACCGGCCTGCGAGGTTATTCTGTTCGGGTCGGTTTTCCCGACAGAATCAGCCCCTGTATGAGGAATTCATACAGGACCTTCGTTCGGAACACAAATACAAAAATAAACTTTTGCATTAGGTTCCTCACTCGCCCCCGTAGTTAAATGGATATAACTGCGGACTTCTAAGCCGTTATTCTAGGTTCGATTCCTAGCGGGGGCACTAATGTAAAAGGCTCACAGAGGTGAGTCTTTTACATTAGTGCCCCCGAGCAAGACGCCTACGCGTCTTGCGTCGGGAATCGAAAGGCGGAGCGTTGCGAGGAATTTATGACGAGCCGCGAGCCAGGGTCGTGAGCGACATGTTTTTAAGAAGCGAAGCGACTATAAAAACAGTCGACTCCTGACCGAACTTCCTAGCGGGCGCACCGATACGAAAAAGACTGGCCTGCGCCAGTCTTTTTCGATAGGTGCCAGCCGGAGACATGTTTTTGTTTCATCTCCTGAAAACAAAAACAGTCGAGGCGGGGTCGAGAGTGCTTAATAGAATTGGAGCGTAGCAACAATTATATTTAGCAACTCGTGACCACAAATCAGTCTAGAGCGAAGCGAACGGTTATATTTACAAATAAACGAACGAGCGTCGTAGCCACACTTGAGCGAAATGAAAGATTGGATATGACCGAGTGAGTGTAATTTGTATGCTTTGCATACGAGCGGTGGCCGATTCCTAGCATGGGAAAGGAAGTGTTAGAATTCAAGGCATATGGGAATGGAAGGATTTAATTCGAAGGCGGTCAATGCCCGGTCAGAGACACCACCGGAGACCGATGACCATGAGTTAGAGCAGTTTAAAGAAAAATTAGACAATGCGGAGGGTGTGGATTTCAGCCTTTTTCTGGGAGAGGGGTTCGATGCAGAATTTTTTGCCGATAAACTAGCGCCGTTGCCGTCGAGCAATAAGAGTTTCGAGGCTTGGAATGATTTTTTGCGACAGGATGAAGGAGGTAAATTCAGCGATAGAAAAATCGAACTCAGTTTACTCTATAAGATTGTCGATAAGCTGATTGGTGCCGGCGATGCCCCGATGCTGTTTCCGGTTTTTATCAAAGCCGTGCAAGATTTCGGTGAAGCCCGAGGTATTCCATCCGACCATGTCACTCCGGAAAGAATGGAGCGCTTTTATCATTACGTAGTCGGAGGCGTTCCAGCTTAGGTATACGCAAAACAAAGGGCGGCCATGGGCCGCCCTCGCTTAGTCGTCATTTTCGTACGGACTTTCGTCCGGATCGTCGCCATCGACCGGCTGGTCGTACTCGTCCAGTTTGGGTGCCGGTTTAGGCGAGAAGAGTTGTCCTCTTGAACATAAGAGTCTTCTTGGTTCGTCCTTTGTTTCTTTGGGCTTTTTCTTCCCCATGTTCCACCCCCGTTTCCTGCCGCGTAGCATACGCCGGCGAAACATGTTTCGTCAAACTGTGGGCGATGAGGGACTCGAAACTTACAATTTCAGTACGGGTTGTCGATATTTTACTTCGGCTTCGCCTCGTAAAATATCAGGCAACCCTTTCTCATC
The DNA here is from genome assembly GCA_002293845.1 of Patescibacteria group bacterium UBA918. Taxonomy (GTDB): domain Bacteria; phylum Patescibacteriota; class Minisyncoccia; order Phycocordibacterales; family UBA918; genus OLB19. The sequence continues at coordinate 37,575 of DBEA01000001.1, forward strand.
CCTCCTCACCTCATAAAACATAAAGGCCGAAAGCTCCAAGTATTCGCTTTCAGCCTCTTGTTTTGTGGGCGATGAGGGACTCGAACCCCCGACCTTGATGGTGTAAACATCCTGCTCTACCAACTGAGCTAATCGCCCGAATGCCACGATAGCGCCATAGTACCTGGTTTTTTATATTTTTCAATATGCCCTATACTGCTCTCGATGGTAGAGATACACTGTGTGGTTTCTGGTAAAGTACAAGGTGTCGCTTATCGCACTTATGTTCAGGATGCCGCCACCGAATTAGAGCTATGCGGTTACGTCAGAAATCTGGAAGACAAGACGGTCGAAGTGGTGGCGCAAGGCGACCCGGCCACTCTCAAATCTTTCATAGAGTACTTGCATGAAGGCTCCTTGCTGGCCATGGTCGAGGGGGTGGCGGTCGAGTGGCGGTCAGCAGGGCGCGCTTACGATGATTTTTCCATCAGACATGATCGAACCTAAGATAATTTTCGAAGACGAAAATATATTGGCCGTGGACAAGCCCAGCGGTTTGTCGGTGCATTCCGAAGGGGCGGATGCGACCGGCACTTTGGTTGATTGGTTTCTCCGGCATTATCCCGAGGCTCGGGGAGTGGGGGAGCCGCGCGTCGGTAGCGACGGCGTGCAGTTGGAGAGGTCGGGGGTGGTGCATCGACTGGATCGCGACACCTCCGGCGTCATGATCTTGGCTAAAAACCAGCCAACCTTCGACCATTTGAAGCATCAGTTCAAGGAACGGCAGGTCAAAAAGGAATACCGAGCCATCGTGTACGGTCAAATGAAGGAACGTTGGGGGACTATCGACCGTCGCATCGGCAGAAGCGCACAAGATTGGAAACTGCGTTCGGCCGAACGAGGAGCGCGAGGACAGCTGCGCGATGCCGTGACGGATTGGGAATGTCTCAAGTCTGGCACATATGAAGGTGAGCCGTTCTCGGTGCTAAAGCTCGATCCGCGTACCGGCCGCATGCACCAGTTGCGGGTACATCTCAAGTCGATTTCCCGGCCCATCGTGGGAGACTCGCTCTATGCTGTCGGTCAAATCAGTCGTTCTAATAACCTCGGCTTGAGGCGATTGGCTCTACATGCTCTGAATATTGAGGTCGAATTGCCCGATGGAACGGACAGGTCGTTCGCTGCGGCTTGGCCGGAAGAATTAGCCCGAGCCGAGACGCTCATTGCGTAAGGCCCACTTTTGTGTTAGATTGGCCCGACTTTAGATAGCATTTAGCAATCATTATGAATCCGACAGCGACCAGCATCGACGTATCTCCGGTCAACATGGCCGACCGCAAGGCTCTAGGCATTCGCCCCGGAGACACCGTGCGCGTGCACCAGAAGATCGAGGAAAAGGGCAAGACCCGTTTGCAGGTCTTCGAGGGCACCGTTTTGGCCCGTAAGCATGGCGATGAGCCGGGAGCCACTTTCACCGTGCGTAAGGTAGCTAGCGGCGTGGGTGTCGAGAAGATCTTCCCGCTCTATTCTCCTTTGATAGACAAGATCGAGATCGTGAAGCGTTCCAAGGTTCGTCGCGCCAAGCTCTATTTCATCCGCGAGAAGGTGGCACGTGAGATCAAGCGCCAGATGCGCCGCATGACCATGGTAGCTTTCGGCACCGAGTCGGAGATGGAGGCGTCGGCACGCGCCGAGGCTGAGGCCAAGGCCGCTGAGGAAGCCGCCAAGCAAGCGGAAGCGGAAGCCCTGAAGGCTCAAGAAGAGGCGGTCAAGACGGAAGCCGCTCCGGTAGAGACCGAAGAGAAGAAAGACTAGATGCGAGAAGAAAAGCGGCGGGCCGTAGGCC
>DBEA01000004.1:0-7367 GCA_002293845.1 Patescibacteria group bacterium UBA918
AACATGGTCTAAGTATAAAGTAGAAAACGCAAAGTACATAAGGAAAATAGTGAAAAGCGGCGCGGGCCAAAAGCCCGCGCCGCTTTTCACATCCTAGCTTCTAAATGCCAATTCTACTCCGTAACTAGAGTATAAGCACCGTTAGAAAGTTTCTTAAACAAATTGGTGTCCTGTAGATTGACCACGATGGTGTTGTCTTTCACGTAGCGTTCCTTCCGGACTTTATCGATGATCTCCTCGCGGGTCAAAGGTCCGTACTTCTCGAGAATATCGCGCAAGACGTCTTTCACCACTCCGGCCGAGTAACCCCACTCCGAGAGAGCGTAAAGACCACGACCCACCAACACGAAGCGCTTATCCTTGATGAGCTCGTTGTGAGTGGTCGCGATGTGCGCTTTGCGATTGAACAGCTCTTCGATGGCCTTAGCGACTTCGCGGAAGTGCATCGGCGAACCATGGCGTTTGACGACGAGGTATGCGTAGTCGCGAATACCCTTTACTTTGACGTTAGGACTGGTCGCGTGACCCCACTCTCCGAGAGGATTCCTGGCGATGTCCTTCGATATTAAGAGCCAGCGTTTCAAGATCTCATCGTCGTGACGATCCGCGATGTCTATGAGTTGATCACGAAAACGAGACAACATCTCCTCTTCGGTGATTAGTTCGTCTCGCTCGAGGGATTGATGTACGTTCTTAAGTGCCTTTTCGACGGCATCAGCGATCTTCTTCTCAGTGTACCAGCGATGCAAGTAGGAGTTGTTCTCCTTAGCGCGGTAAAACGGATCTCCGACGACCAAAAGGAAATAGAGGTGGTTGCGGGTGGAAGGATCGTTAGAAAGCAGGTCCAGGAGATGCTCCTCGGCAATGACGCCACTGCCTAAAGTAGCGATCATCTCGCGCAGTTCGTCGAATACCGCCTGAAACTCGGCGTAGACATCGGACTTCTGGATAGAAGAGATGGCATAACCTTCGATCTGGCGCACGCGTTCACGGGTGATCCCATAGGCCTGGCCGATGGACTCCAGGGTATAAGCCTCAGCATCGGTTCCCAGACCATAGCGCTTAGTTAGGACGTCTCGAGCGCGGTCGGGCAAGACGGAAAGTAGTTTTTTGGTCACCTGCTTAGGTTTGAAAGTGATCATGATTTAGATTTTCTCCGGGTTCATTCCTGCTTTGATAATTTCGTTCTGTCGCATATTACCACCTGCTTTGCCGAACGTCAACTCCATTGTCAAATGATCAAATTTAGTATCCGACCAGGTACGTAGATGACCTTTTTTATCGAAGCGCCTTCGAGGTATTTAGCGACACTCACTTCCCTTTTGGCTGCCTCGACCGCCGTGTTCTCGTCGGCATCGACGGCGATCAAGATCGCCCCACGCGACCTGCCGTTCACCTGAACGCCAATGGTCACCGAATCGTCCTTAGCGAGCTCCTCGTCGGCTTCCGGATAGTTTTCAACATGAATCGAGCCAACATGACCCGCGGCCTCCCACAGTTCCTCGGTCAAGTGAGGCGCGAACGGCGCCAACAATTTCAAGAATGACTCATATGACGACTTCGATAAACCGCTCTTTTCAGCGGAATTGACGAAGATCATCATGGTCGATACCGCGGTGTTGAATTTGAACGACTCGATATCTTCGCGCACTTTACGTATGGTCTTATGTAGCGAGCGAGTCGCCTCCAGCGGTTCGTCATCGATCACGTGCTCGTTGAGACCGTTCACGCGTTCGACGAACCGTTGCGCCCCCACTAATCCGTTGGTGCTCCAAGCGACCGTATTCTCGAAGGGACCCATGAACATTTCATAGACGCGAAGCGCATCGGCGCCGTTTTGCTTCACGATATCGTCCGGGTTTATGATATTGCCCCAACGCTTCGACATTTTCCGACCATCTTCGGCCAGAATGAAGCCGAGAAACTCGAGCCTCATGAATGGTTCGATGGTCGATACGACTCCGATATCGTAAAGGAATTTGTGCCAGAAACGAGCGTAGATCAGATGTCGGACCGCATGATCGCCACCGACATACACATCGACAGGAGCCCACTTCTTCTCCTTTTGCGGATCCACCAAGGCCTGATCGTTATGGGGATCAATGAAGCGCAGGTAATACCAAGATGAACCGGCCCATTGCGGCATAGTGTTTGTCTCCCTTTTCCCCGGACCGCCGCACTTCGGACAAGAAACGTTCACCCAGCTCTCGATGGTCGCCAACGGCGACTCGCCGGTACCGGTCGGTTCGTAATGCTCGACTTCCGGCAGTTTCACCGGCAATTCTTCGTACGGAACGGGCACGACCCCACATTTTTCACAATGAATCACCGGTATAGGCTCGCCCCAGTAACGCTGGCGAGAGAAAACCCAGTCGTTCAGCCGATACGTCGCGGTCATTCGTCCACCTACCTTCTCGACGATGGCCTTTTTGGCGTCTTCGGTACTCACTCCGTCGAATTCTCCGGAAGCGATCAATACGTCATCATCCGTCACGACCTGCTTGATCGGAAGACCGAATACGTGAGCGAAGTCATGGTCTCTCTCGTCATGAGCCGGGACCGCCATGATGGCGCCGGTGCCGTAGTGAGCCAATACGTAATCCGCTATGAATACCGGAATTTCCTCGCCATTCGCCGGATTGACGGCTTTAATACCTTTCAACTCCACGCCGGTTTTTTCTTTTCCGGCATTAGTGCGATCGATTTCGCTCTTTTGCTTTGTGGCTTCGACATAAGCTTTGACCTCATCAATGTTCTCTATCGGGAATTGGCGCACCAATTCATGCTCTGGAGCTAAGACTAGGTAGGTCGCGCCGAATAAAGTATCGGGGCGGGTCGTAAACACAGTGACGACTTCGCCATTCGTGAGTTTGAAATCTATCTCCGCACCTTCGCTACGACCGATCCAATTGCGCTGTGCTTCCTTGATGTGTTCCGGCCAGTTTAACGTGTCGAGGTCCGACAACATCCGGTCGGCATACTCGGTGATCTTAAGGACCCATTGGCGCATGGGCTTCTTTTCGACGACCGAGCCACAACGTTCACAAGTACCGTCGCTCTCAAGATCTTCGTTCGCCAATCCCGTCTGACAGCCTGGACACCAGTTTATCGGTTCGTGCGATTCGTATGCCAGATCTCTCTCTAAGAGCTTTAGAAAGATCCACTGAGTCCACTTGTAATACTCCGGGTCGGTAGTATTGATCTCGCGAGACCAATCGTAATTGAAACCCAAATGCGCGAGTTGCGCCTTAAAGTTGGCGATGTTCTTTTCGACGGCCACGCGCGGATGCACTTTGTGCTTGATGGCGAAGTTCTCGGCCGGCAGACCAAACGCGTCCCAGCCCATCGGGTGCAACACTTCGAAACCGCTCATCTTTTTAAAACGAGAATAGACATCGGTGGCGATATAACCCTTCGGATGGCCGACATGAAGGCCTTCACCGGACGGATAGGGGAACATATCGAGCACGAACAACTTCTCCTTATTGGAATCGCCGTCCGTCTTATAGAGACCGCTTGCTTGCCACCTCTCCTGCCACTTCTTCTCGATGGCCTGACTGTCGAACTTTTTGTGCATAGTTAAAAGCAAATGACCTCCAAATTGTTATGGAGGTCATTATGCCTTGCGTTTTTTGATCTGTCTATTTTATTTGATCGGTATGATCTTGCGTTCGAAGCACTTTCGTCCGACGCCATGTTCCCAGTTTTGATTCTGTAGATAGGCATCACCGTTGGCGGATATAGGCTTCGTGACGCTACGTTCACTCGTCGGTGTAGCTTCGGCGAAAGTGGCGCACAGCGAATATGTGTCTGCACCGGTGATCTTGTATTCGTACTCCTCACGTCCTTCCGGAGCCATAGGGACCGGAAAATCGACGTAGAGCATTTCGACATCGCTAGGGAAAGAGGAATTCTCCTGATGATAGGCTTCGATGCGCCACTGCATGTCTTGCAGGTCCGTGATCTGCTGTTGGTCGAGACGAACATCACGAGCGACGCTCGGCGAATCGATCAAACTATAAGCGTAACCGATGCATAGAAGAACCACCGCTAAAGTCACGCCACCGATCATGATGGACTGTCTTTCGCGACTTTGCCAAAAATTCTTGGCATCCAATGCGTAGTAGTAGGATGCACCGCCGATGACCGCCAAGAGGACCGCGGCCTTTAAGACGAAGCGCAAAGTAATCTCACCGTTGAGGAAGGTGTAGACGACGACCGCTAAGTCGCCCAAAATGATCAAACCGGCTACCAAGAGAGCCAAGTAGACGAGCCAGCGAGTCAGCGTGTGATAGAGCTCGCCCTCGGATCGTCGGGCGTCATTGACCTTTCTGGTGAGCCACAAATATGCGGGGAAGAAAATTATCAGCACCGCGATGGAATATCGGACACTGGACTGGTAGCCATCAATTTGCCAATAACTATCGGCCGCGTCCGGAAACTGCAAGTTGATGATCGCAAACATCAACGTGATAAAGGCCGGCAAAGACACGAAGAGCGTCACCAAACTGGCCAACTGAAGTACGAAACTTTTTGCCATAGATTAGTAAGTAGTAATTAGAAGGTAGTAAGTAGAACCGGCGGCGGAGACTCTGCCTGAGGGCAGAGTCTCCGCCGCTCCCTGTTTGCATTATACCACTGGCCAGTTTCAGTGCCCTAAACAACCTGCCATAAATGAACGTCGAGTAACCTTTGTAATCAAGAGCGCCCCGGGTTTCCCCAGGGCGCGGCGTGGTCAGGTCACCCCTTGATGTGGGTGAGGCCTGACATAAGTAAGGGCAAAGTACTGATCATGTCGCGAATCGTCATCCCCGACACCAGTACGAGGTAGAGAAAAAGGCAAATCCCAACTACTGCCCATGTGGGCACCGGCCGTCTCTTGAGATTCACTTCATCCTCCTGTAACTAGACAAGGAACTCGATCACATCGCCGTCTTTGACGATGTATTCCTTGCCTTCGGTGCGTAACTTACCAGCTTCTCTGGCTTTAGCCAAGGAACCGGCATTGACCAGATCTTCGAAGGCGACCACTTGCGCCCTGATGTACTTGGTCTCGAAATCGCTATGAATGGCGGCTCCGGCCTGCGGGCCGGTCGATCCTTGCTCCACGGTCCAAGCGCGCGTCTCCTTCTCTCCGGTAGTGAAGTAAGACATCAAACCTAGCCGGTGGTAGCAGGCGCGGATCAAAGACTCGATGCCGCTGTCTTGCGCACCGTATTCGCGCCGAAACTCCAACTTCTCGTTCTCCTCGAGATCTTTGAGCTCGTGCTCCATGCCGGCGTCGACGATGACGTATTCGGACCCGGAGGACGCGAAGAAATCGACGAGCCTCTGCCACCGTTCGTCGTTCTGTTCGTCAAGATTATACGAACCCTGCTTGCGGTTGCAGACGTAGAGAAACGGCTTCATGGTGAGCAAATGGAGGCCTCTGACGATCTTTTTCTCTTCGATGGTCATGTCGAACGAGTTCGCCAACTGACCGCCCTCGAGATGTGGTAATAGACGGGCAAGTACGGCTTGCTCGGCTACGGCCGTCTTGTCGCCGCGCTTGGCGTCGCGCTCCACGTTCATAAGCCGTTTAGAGACGGTTTCGGCGTCGGCCAAAACGAGCTCTAGGTTGATGACCTCGATATCGGCCAACGGATCGACCGTACCTGATACATGGTGAATATCACTGTCTTCGAAGATACGCACCACCTCGGCGATCATGGAAACCTCCCGGATGTTCGCTAGAAACTTGTTGCCCAGACCCTCGCCCGAAGCGGCTCCCCGTACCAGTCCGGCGATGTCGACGAACTCTACGATGGCGGGGATGATCTTCTCGCTACCGGAGATCTTGGACAACGTCTCCAAACGCGGATCAGGTACGGCCACCACACCTACCGACGGATCGATGGTGCAGAAAGGGTAATTTTCGGCCGGCACCGAACTGCGAGTTAGCGCGTTGAATAACGTGCTTTTCCCCACGTTCGGCAGACCGACGATACCAACGGATAATTGCATACCGCGTTAGACTAGCAAATCTTCATCCTAAAACCAACCACAGATAATGAGCAGGCTGATCAACAGGTAAAAAATATACCTGTTAACAGGTATAAAGTTGTGCCAACATCTTATATTAATTGATTATGGGGCACCAGGTGCGCTATCGCCTGATTGTACGAGGAATGCGTCCGTTCCTGAAAACTCCATACGGGACCGCGTGGAGAGCGGAGGACGAGACGAACCTCACCTCCTTCAACCCATACGGATGATCCTGGCCCACATTGCCTGATCTCCGCATGATTTCGAACTCAATGACACCGTTGTTGAGGCCGGCAACAAAGTGCCGGCCGCCCTCGATGACGAGCTTGGCGCCATTATGACCCCTAGCTTCCATTTTGTGCCTGACGGTCATCGAGTCGACGAACCGTTTTAGGTCACGCGGAAGTTCTTTAGGGAAACTTCCATAGTCCACGGAAAACGACATTGTTTGGCCCTCCTTTGGCCTCTCCGAAACGACCGACAATATAGCAGACACATCTAAAATAAGAAAGACCGCCGGTTTCCACTCCTTTCAGGTGGCCATTAGGCGGTCTTGGTTTCAACTTGTCGTTGTCACTTGTGACAACGACAATGAATATCGTCGAGGGTCATACCCTCACGAGCCACCGATGAAAGCTCAGACGACGAACGACACAAACATCATGCCGGACATGATTGTCTCCTCTTGTTGAACGGATAGATTATACACCCTTCTCAGCTAATTTTTCAACGTCAGTTAGCCAGTCGGCGCGGCAGACGTCGTCCACTTTGTCGCATGGACCGAAAGCTGTGACCTTAGTGTCGATGCCGGCGAATTCCAGAATGCCGTACTGTATCTCATTGGTGAAATCACCGAACTTCCACCAGGTCTGAAACGGACTGTGCGTGCCGGCGACGATGATGACGCGCGCGGTTTTGCCGGTCAGGCGCTGGATAAGTTTCTTCGTCACCTTATCAAAATTGAAAGCGAAACCCGGAAGCCACATGCGGTCGAAGAGGCCTTTCATGATGGCCGGCATGGTACACCACCAGTTCGGATAGACGAAAACCAGGTGGTCGGCGGCGCGGATCTTTTCTTGGAGATCGAGGAGATCCGGCTCGAGCGGTTGGATCTCTTTGTACCCTTTGTGAAGGATCGGGTCGAACTGCAGTTCGCTCACATTGACGCGCGTCACTTCGTGACCAGCGGCGCGAGCCGCGCTCTCATAGCGATCGGCGATCTGTCCGGAATAGGTCTCCTTATCCGGGTTGCCTAGAAAAACCAAGATCTTTTTTGTATCAGACATTGTCGATCACGTTAAAATTAGTCTCCCAAGTATAACAAAGCGGCGGGGCCGAAGGCC
>DBEA01000004.1:7501-13955 GCA_002293845.1 Patescibacteria group bacterium UBA918
GCGCTGGGGGGCCCCGCCGGGCTCCTGGGGGGGGGCCGGGGGCCCCCGCCGCAATCCACACTACCTCCTGATCGAACCATTGGGGTTGAACTTCCCAGCGGCACCTCCTTGCATAGCGGCCAACTTCTGCTTCATCTCAGGGGTCATTACTTCCAGGATCTCCTTTTGGTACTTAGGCAAAACCTTCATGGCCGCCGCCATCTGATTGTTGCCGTTTTTCTTGAGTTCCTCTTGCATCTCCTTGGCGATCTTCTCGAACACCGCCGGGTTTTTTTCGAGAAGAGCGGAGATCATCTCTTTCTGCTCCGGAGGTGCGTTCTTAAGCTGGCGCTCCATCATCTTTCGCATCGCGAAGTTCTTCAAATTTCCAAACATAACTCGAACATCTTATCATAATGAACGCAGATAGTTGCCCATCAGACACCATTCCGCCAAACTCTTTACTTTTATCTATAAATGTGTTAATATCAACAACTACTACCTAACCTTTCGCTTCACCTTTATGCAGAGTCTTATCAATTGGATCGGCCTCAAAAGAGTTCTGGTTCAAATTAGGAAACACCCATATATCACGGTCCTGATCGTCGCGTCGTTGGCGGCCGGGTCTTTCCTTTTTCTAAAAGAAGATCCGGCTCAAGAAGAAGCACGCGCTTCTGAAAGAGTCGTGACTCTTGCCGACGTGAGCGATCTGGCAGAAGGTGCCGCGGGTGTCGCCTATCCCACAGCTGATCGCGATACTTATGTGGTCAGGGCCGAAGCTAGCGGTCGTATAACGCGAACCATCAGCACGGGGACGAAAGTGGACACTGGCGCCATCATAGCCACGATCGAGAACGCTTCTGAGCGCGCGGCGCTTACGCAAGCACAGGGAGCGTACGAAGCCGCACGCGCTGGTGCCGCTCAAAGCGATATAGGGGTCACTGACGCACGTGCCGCCCTCACCGCCGCCAAGCAGGACGCCATAGCAGACCACAGGTCGGCTCTTGCGGTGTCTTTAAATGTCTTATACAACACCGTCGACGAATTGTTCAACAACCCTCGAATCTCTCCTGGAGTCAGAATCGACGCCAGCGGTCGAGCGCCGGCGCTAAATCAAAGCCGATTAGATCTGCAATCTCAGGTCACTGCCTGGGAGAACGACGTCTCTCTCATAAACGAGGGTTCTGATGTGATCCAAATCACGGCCGTTTTGGATCGTGCGTCTACACGCATATCGGAACTGTCCTCTATGGTGAACACTTTCATCACCCTGTTGTCCAAACAGAAGCCGGATGGTTTATTCTCTGAATCCGAACTAGCACGCCTGGCTTCGGAATTCGCCAGTGCGCAAGCCAGTCTCAACACACAGGCCGCCGCCTTGGATAGCGCCAAAACCGCGCTGAGACGATCGGAGGAAAGCGTGGCCTCAGCTTCAATTGGCGGTACTGGCGGAGAAATATCTTCCGCGAACGCGGCCGTCAAACAAGCATTGGGTACTTATCAGGCAGCACAGGCCAACTACAACAGGACACTTGTCAAAGCTCCTTTCGCCGGCATCATAACCGCACAGAACGTCGTCGTAGGAGACATCATATCGGTAGGCGCAGATATCGCTATGATCAAACCTGACGCGGGTGTCGAGACCATGCGCTGGTGGCACTTGCCACTCTCCGCGGTCAAATACACACCGGATAGCGCTTTCGTGTTTATCGTGAACGATCAGGGTTTGATCGAGGCTCTCGAAGTCGAGACCGGCCTAGTCACCGCCAACGACTTACGCGTTACGGGACTTAAAGGAGACGAAATGATCGTGACCGATGTCCGAGGACTCAAGACTGGCGACAAGGTAGAGGTAGCTATATAAATCGGCGAGGGCGCTTGAAGTTACAAAACCCACAAACTATAAATCCTAAACTCGACACATGTTTAAACTCTGGGACTTCTTTCTGACTAGACGAGCTTTCACGATTCTAACGATCGGCGCTTTGCTCGCGTCCGGCCTCTACGCTCTCATAGCCATGCCGAAGGAGTCCACACCGGAAATAGTCATACCAATGGGTATCGTTACCACCGTTCTGCCTGGAGCTACGGCCGCCGATGTGGAACGCTTGGTGACCGACAAGTTGGAACCGGCGGTTCGTAATGTGGCCAACATCGATAAAGTCACTTCCACTTCTCGATCTGGAGTGTCGGTGATCACAGCGCAATTCTTGTCCTCGGCCGATATCGATGTGGCTTTGGGAGATCTGCGCACTGCCGTTGACGGTGTACGCGGCGAATTGCCGTCTGACGCCGAGACCCCGACGGTGTCGAAAGTAGATTTCCAGAATCAGCCGGTTTTAATGGTCGGAGTTTCTACCGACCTTTCTCCTACCACGCTCGCAAAGCTGGGCGAGGACTTACAGGATGACCTCATTTCCATTTCTGGAGTATCGCGAGTGGAAGTGAGCGGTATTCGTTCCCGTGAGATCAACATCATCCTACATAAGGATGCTTTGGCTCGCCACAACATTCGCGCTGAGCAAGTTGCCGCCGCTTTGAGAGCGGGAAACACCTCAGTGCCAGCGGGATCCCTGACCATCGACGGTATCGATTACCCGGTGCAGTTTGAGGGCAACATCGAGAGTGTCGAAGAGGTGGCAGCGATACCGGTCAGCACACCGTCCGGTCCCGTCGCCCTGGGTAACATAGCCACCATCGTAGACGGTTTTGAAAAACCCTCTTCAATTTCCAGACTTTCTGAAAATGGAAGCGAGTTAACCTATGCCCTCACACTCAATATTTACAAAAGTTCTGGTGGTAACATCTTGACGACCACGGAAAATACTCTAAACCGTATCGATGAACTGCAGGAGACTCTACTTAAGGGTTCTGACACCGTCATCATTTATGACGCCGGGGATGAGATTCGGAAAAGCATCAATGAACTCGCTCATACCGGGATGGAGACCATTGTTTTGGTTTTGCTCGTACTATTGGTCGCTATCGGAGCTCGCGAGGCTTTAGTGGCCGCTTTGGCGATTCCTCTTTCTTTTGTGATCGCCTTTTTAGGGATGTGGGCTACCGGCAATTCCATTAACTTCATCTCACTATTCGCGCTCATCATCGCCATCGGCATTTTGGTGGACTCGGCCATCGTGGTCGTAGAAGCTATTCATACTAACCGTGAACGCGGCCTGGCCAAGATAGAGGCGGCCCGCAAAGCGCTCCAGGACTTCAGTTGGCCGCTCATCGCCGGCACCATGACCACCGTCGCCGTCTTCGTGCCGCTCTTTTTCCTGACCGGCATCATCGGACAGTTCATCAAGTCCATCCCTTTCACGATCATTGTCGTCTTATTGGCTTCCATAGTAGTAGCCCTAGGCTTCACCCCCATTACCGCTCTGGCGCTCCTTAAGCATGAGGAAAGTCGCTTTGCGGTATATCGCGAAAAGCTTTGGGAAAATCTCGCCAAGTATTACCGCGCCCAAATGGAACATCTTTTGAGCAGTAAGAAATGGCAACGAGTATTCTTCGGCTTCTTGGCCGCAAGTTTTATCTTCGCTCTTTCTCTTCCTATAACCGGATTGCTTAAGAGCGTCATGTTCCCTCCAGGTGACGTAGATTTGGCATATGTCGAAATCGAGTTGCCTCAGTCGACGACCTTATCAGCTACTGACGCCGCGGTGCGAGTAGTAGAAACTGAAGTAGCTAAAACACCGCATCTCTCTTCATTTATGACCACCGTCGGTAGCGGCTCCCTATTTAACCCCAGTGGTGCCGGCTCTGGTAGCAAGTTTGCAAATATCACTTTGAATCTCGACCCTGACCGACCTAGTGATGTCACGAGCGAAGAGATCACTAACGACTTACGCCGACGATTGGCTTTATCGGCGGTTAGTAACGCGAAAGTGACGATAGCCACTGCCGATGGTGGACCACCATCAGGAGCTCCGATAGTGGTCAAGGTGTGGGGCGACGACGCCACCTCGCTATCAAGCGCTACAGAAGCGATGGCCAAATTAGTAGAACAGACCGAGGGTACGCGTGACATATCCTCTTCTCTTTCGAGCGATGGTACCGAACTACGCATCGCTGTCGATCGCTCCAAAGCCCAAGATTACGGGCTGTCAGCTGCCGACGTAGCTTCCACCTTACGTGCCGCCATTGCCGGCGTCGATGCTACGACTATCCGTATCGACAACGAAGATGTCGATGTCCGTCTAGTAATGGACCTGAACGAAGATTTTGTGAACCCCGAAGATACGGCCATAGCCACGGCTGATACTGTAGCTTCCGTGCCTATCAGCACGCCCCGTGGTACTGTCCCGCTCGGAAGCATGTTGACCATCACCGCCGGACGTACATCTTCTTCTATAAATCATGAAGACGGTCGACGCGTTAGTCAGGTGAGCGCCTACGTATCCGATGGTGCCAACCCCGTTGAAGTAACTAACGCTATCAAGAGTCAGGCCGAGTTACAGCACTGGCCAGATGGCACCAACCTTACTTATGGCGGCGAGGACGAGGAGATCAAGCGTACGTTTACAGAGATGTTGGTAGCTCTAGTTGCCGGATTGGTACTGATGTTTGGAGTATTGGTATTGGAGTTTAATTCCTTCCGGACGTCGCTGCGCTTGCTTTCAGCCATTCCCTTGTCACTTACTGGGGTATTGATAGGACTCTTTATCGCTGGTCAAGCGCTGTCATTCACCGCCTTTCTGGGTATCATCGCTCTGGGAGGAGTGCTCATCAACCATGGTATCTTGCTACTCGATGTACTCAATCATCTAAGGGCGGAGCATAGGTTGCAGGATCCAAAAGATCTGGTTCTGACCGCATCACAAAGTCGACTGCGCCCGATACTGTTAACTACCGTCACGACCATGATCGGCATGATCCCGCTCACCCTCGTTTCCGAAATGTGGGCTCCACTGGCTTTCACTGTCGCCTTCGGTTTGGTATACGGCACGTTACTGACGCTGATATTCATACCGCTTCTGTCCTACCGACGTCTGGTGAAAGAGCAAAGCAAACTCTTGTCATAGGATCGATAACGCAAAACCGGCGGGCCAAGGCCCGCCGGTTTCGTGTCGTTTTTGCTATGCCTTTTTCGGTCTCAATCGGCGCATTACTAAGTTCAGTCCGGCGGCCACTAAGATTCCAGCCCCGACATAGACCAATACGAACTCCAGATAATTGAAATCGATCAGATTCAATGACACTAAAGCCATCAGGATGCCGAGCGTGTACCAACTAGTTGCCTGGAAGGCTGGGCCCAGATTTAAAGGTATCCAATGCATGGTCATACCGATAGCATTCAGATAGAGCACTGCCACGGCACTATATAAAGCCAAGAAGAAAGGCGAAACAAAAAGGAAACTGCCAGTAATGTAATAGATTATCCCTGCCTGCACCAATAAAGTGGCTAAAATGGCCACCATGGCCACACGCAGAAGTATATATACGACCCCTAACATTTTTCTTTCGGTCTGATCCACTTCTCCGTCTTTGAGCGCCACCAAAAACTGGGTGATCGCTACCGTAGAACAACCGACCCCTAACGACACGGCTATAGACAGTAATAGCATGTCGATCATGTAAATCATTTCCATACCCTTTCATATTAACTCATCGTCGGCCGTTAGGTAGTAGTTTGTACACAACGGAAAAGGCCGGCCCCGAAGGGCCGGCCCTTTACTAGATCAAAATAGTGAGATGATCTTGACTCATCTCCATGGTACCGGATTCCACATCGATGGATTCTTCTTCCCCGTTATCCTTCTTTATCAAGATGATGCCGGCTCGAAGCGGCGACACGATCGGTACGTGTCCAGCGAGAATGGTCATTTCGCCGGCCGTGCCGGGTACGGTCACCGACGCCACCGGTCCGTCGAAGACCGGCATGTCGACGCGCGCGATCGTGAGTTGAAAAGTTTTCATACGATTTAAAATAGTCAATATGGTCTCCTCATTTCGAAGAGGTGAGATAGCCCTAGATGCGAGGCGCGCCAGGAAAATAATGCGAGTGGGACATGGTTAGTCCAGCGAGAATTATTTTCCGCAGCGCAACAAAGCAGATAGAGTTATATCACCTCTTCGATACCGCCCTTCATGTAGAAAGCCTGTTCATTCTTCTCATCATGCTTCCCGTCCAATATCTCACCGAATGCCTTCACGGTATCGGCCAACTTGACGTACTTGCCCGGAGAACCGGTGAACACCTCGGCTACCGAGAAGGGTTGCGAGAGAAAGCGTTGAATCTTGCGCGCGCGGTACACCGTCTGCTTGTCGGTCTCCGACAACTCTTCGATACCCAATATGGCGATAATGTCTTGCAGATCCTTGTAGCGTTGCAGGGTTTGCTTGACGCCCTGAGCCACGCGGTAATGCTCTTCGCCTACGATCTTCGGATCGAGTGCGGATGAATTAGATTCCAATGGATCGATCGCCGGATAAATACCAAGAGATGCCAGCTGGCGCGAGAGCACCACGG
>DBEA01000004.1:14096-30864 GCA_002293845.1 Patescibacteria group bacterium UBA918
GCGAGAGCACCACGGTCGAGTCGAGGTGAGAGAAAGTGGTGGCCGGCGCCGGGTCAGTGAGGTCGTCGGCCGGCACGTAAACGGCCTGCACCGAAGTGATCGAGCCGCGTTTGGTCGAAGTGATACGCTCCTGCATCTTGCCCATCTCCTCGGCCAAAGTCGGCTGATAACCCACGGCGGAAGATACGCGTCCGAGGAGCGACGACACCTCCTGTCCCGCCTGAGTGAAGCGGAAAACGTTGTCCATGAAGAAGAGTACGTCTTTGCCGTCACCCTCATCACGCAGGGCCTCGGCCATGGTGAGACCCGTGAGTCCCACGCGAGCGCGAGCGCCCGGCACTTCGTTCATTTGTCCGAACACGAGCGCGGTCTTATCCAAAACGCCGGAGTCCTTCATTTCGTGATACAGGTCGTTACCCTCGCGCACGCGCTCGCCGACACCGGCGAAGACCGAGTAACCGCCGTGCTTAGTGGCGACGTTGTTGATCAGCTCTTGAATGAGCACGGTCTTACCGACACCGGCGCCGCCGAAGAGACCGACCTTTCCGCCCTTAATGAACGGAGCGAGGAGGTCCACCGACTTGATACCGGTCTCGAAGACTTCCGTAGCGGTCGATTGCTCGGAAAAGGCCGGGGCTTCTTGATGAATGGCGCGCTTCTTAGAACCCGAGATCGACTCCTTACCATCAAGAGTCTCACCGAGCACATTGAACAAGCGGCCGAGCGAGATCTCTCCCACAGGTACCGAGATCGGCTCACCAGTGTCGGTGACGGACAGCCCGCGCGTGAGGCCTTGCGTATCCTGCATCGCGATGGCGCGCACTCGGTCGAGACCCACGTGCTGGGCCACTTCGAGCGTCACGGTTTCCTTGTCTTCCTTCTCCACCTTAAGAGCGTTTAGAAGTTCGGGAACGCCGTCCTTGAAGTGAACGTCGACGACCGGTCCGATGATCTGTGTGATAGTACCTGTTTTCATAATGTAATTATTATCCGATAAACTAAATTTGCGACGGCAATGAGCCCATAAACATCAAAAAAATATAAAACCAAAAGGAAACTAGCATAAGAGATAACGTGGCGAAAACGCCGATATAAATGACTTTGGGAATATCGAACTGTTGAGCAAGTTCTTCAGTAATCATAAATCCAAACATGGAAAGTAAAGGGGCTATTATCATGGACATCCAAAACGGCATTAACGCTACGTTTATTAAAAGGACCAGCGGTACTCCTAACATGTGCAGGACAAAGGCTGTGGCATTAAGAATGCCCAAAAAGTACATCACCCCAAGTGTAAGGACTGTGTATCTAGAAATTTGTGAAATCCAACGTCTTGTTTTCATAATCTAGTTATTAATGTTATTAGACAACCCTGCTAACAAGTCAAGGAAAAAGTTAATAACTGACAAGAAACTGAAAGCTAATGCTACATATTCAAGCATAGTTATACTTGAAAAAGAACTTACACGCCACACGCGGGGCAAGACTATAAAAAGAAATAAGGCAGATAATACAAAGTTAACTAAAACGACCAGGTCCCAGACACCAGGAAGGAGTAGAAGTCCAGTGATCTTCGAATTCTCACTTCCATACATATAAATAACAACCAACATTAGGAGCGGAAGTACGAAGCTCGTTATTGTAGCTACAGCTAGTTTGTTATTCATATGTAAAAAATTAATCTTTCATCGCTTCTGCTCCGGCGGTGATCTCGGAGACTTCCGCCGTGATCGCCGCCTGTCTGGCTTTGTTGTACTTGATCGTAAGCGATTTCACCAATTCCTTGGACTTGTCGGTGGCGTTTTTCATCGCCACCATCCGGGCCGAGTGTTCGGACGCCTTCCCTTCGAGAAGCGCGTGGTAGATCATGATCTGCACCAATCGAGGAATCAACGAGTCCAGCACCGATTCTGGAGACGGTTCGATGAGATAATCCGTCAGGGCCGGTCCAGCCTCCACCTCTTCGCTGAAGCGACCGGTCTTAGGTCGAATGCCGGAAAGAACCGCTGTCAGCTCGGCCGGGTCTATCGGCAAAACACGGCGGCGGCTCGGTAATTGCTCGAAGGTCGATAGAAAATTTTGATAAACGATCTCGACCGAACGGTATTCGCGACCGGCGAATAATTCCAGGACCTGACGCGATATCAGGGAAACATCATCCACGGTCACGTCGTCGCTGATGTTGGTGTACGCGCCATGTGTCGCGATATCCATCCTAGACGCGTATTCGACCGCCTTGCGTCCGATCGGCACGATCTCGATCTCCTCGCCGGAAGCCATCGCTTGATCGACCAGCTTCAAAACGGCGCTATTGACGCTACCGGCCAAGCCCTTGTCGCTAGTGGCCACGATCAGAAGCCGTTTGCCGGTAACGCGCGGTTCGACGAAAGGGTGCGAAAGTCCGTCTTGCGAAGCGGCGATCCTTGAAAGTATGCGCAACGCCGCGCGCACGTAAGGACGGCCGGAAAAAGCCCGCTCCTGACTCTTGCGCATCTTGACCGCTGACACGGCCTCCATGGCCTTGGTCACCTGCCCGGTCTTCTTGGTGGCTACTATTTTGCTTTTGACCTGTTTTAACGCCATGATCCTATTTTATTGTCCGTAGAACTGCGAGTTAGCTTCTTTGAACCCTTTGATCAAAGCGTCGATTTTAGCGACGATCTCATCGGTCAGCTCTCGACCTTTCTCTAACTGATCGAATACGGATTTGTCGGATCGCTCCACGAACGAGAGGAAGCCCGTCTCGATGTCGCGGACCTTTTCCGGCGTCGTTCCTTCAAAGATACCGTTGTTGGCGGCATAAATGGCGATGGCTTGCTTGAAGAAAGGCACCGGTGCGTTCTGATCTTGTTTCAATAGCTCCACGTACTTGCGTCCGTTATCGATGCGAGCCTTAGTATCGGCATCGAGATCCGAAGAAAACTGCATGAACGCCTCGAGCTCGCGGAATTGCGCCAACTCGAGTTTGATCTTGCCCGACACTTTCTTCATCGCCTTGGTCTGCGCCGAAGAACCCACGCGCGACACCGAGTTACCGACATTGATGGCCGGACGCACGCCTTTGTTAAAGAGATCGCCTTCGAGGAAGATCTGGCCGTCGGTGATCGAGATGACGTTGGTAGGAATGTAGGCCGAGATGTCGCCTTCCTGCGTCTCAATGATCGGTAAAGCCGTAAGTGAGCCCCCGCCTAATTCCTTCGATAGCTTAGCGCTGCGTTCCAAGAGACGAGAATGGAGATAAAAGATGTCTCCCGGGTACGCTTCGCGTCCGGGCGGACGCCGCAAGAGAAGCGACAATTGTCGATAAGCGACGGCGTGTTTGGAGAGATCGTCAAAGACCACCAACACGTCGCGCCCCTTCTGCATGAAGTATTCGCCGATGGCGGCGCCGGCGAACGGAGCGATGAAAAGCAGCGGCGAAGCCTCCGAAGCCGAAGTGGCCACGATAGTGGTGTACTTCATGGCCCCGGCAGCTTCGAGCTTGGCCATCAGGCTCGCCGTCTTCGATCGCTTTTGACCGATGGCGACATAGATGCAGATCGGCCGTTTATCTTCCGGCTCGTACTTCTGATTGATGATGGTATCGATGGCGATGGTGGTCTTGCCGGTACCACGATCGCCAATGATGAGTTCGCGCTGACCGCGGCCGATCGGAATCATGGAATCGATGGCTTTGATGCCGGTATGGATAGGTTCGTTCACGCTGGAACGGTCCATCACGCCGTAAGCGACGCGTTCGATCGGCATTTCCGCGTCGGTCTTGACGGCACCAAGACCATCGATCGGCTCGCCGAGCGGATTGACCACGCGGCCGACTATCGCTTCACCGACCGGGATAGAGAGCAGGCGTCCGGTACTCTTGACCCTCATACCCTCCCTGATCGCCGCGGCGTTACCGAGCACCACCACTTTGACGGAATCCTCCTCTAAGTTGAGCACCAAGCCGAAAAGTTCGCCGCTTTCATCGAGCGCGTCTTTAAGACTCTTGCCGTCGGCGGTCTCGAAGCTGACCATCTCCATCATCTTCGCTCCCTTAAGACCGTCGATCTCGGCGATACCGTCGCCGACCGCGGTGACGATGCCGATCTCCTCCTTCATCGCCTCGCTCTCGAGCGAGGCGATCTCCTTCTTAAGCTTCTCTACGATAGTGGTGCTCATATTGATAATAAATTAATTGCTCTTGATCGCGACGCGATACCAATTTAATAATTTCGTCTTGTAACTATTGTCGATCATCGTGTTGTCTTTCTCGAAACGATAGCCACCGACCAGGTGCGGATCGACGATCACTTCGGCTTCCTTGTGTCCGGCCGCATATCTCTTCACGTCCTTCTCGCGAGCGACAGTGAGTCGAGGCGTTTTGGCGACACTGGTCCGATCGAGCTCCCTCAAGGTGGATTTAAGGACACTAAGCAAGAGCCCAGAATGACCGCGCTTTTCCATCACCGCTTTGACGCGTTTGATGGTCTTGCCGACATCCTCTCCCGATTCCAAGAGTGAAAGAAACGCCTTTTGATAATCTTGCTTGAGGGGACTCATATTTTTACGATTTTTCCACCACCAATTTCTCGACGGCCAAGACAGCCAACTTGGCGACTTCGGCCTCGCTTTTTTTCTTAGCTTCGACAGCTAACGCCTCGGCTTTGTCGGCCGCGATCCTTAGCTTATCAGCGGCCTCTACTTCGGCCTGCCTTACCAAATCGGCCGCTTTCTCCTTGGCATGTTCCTCGGCTCGTTTGGAAACAGCCTCGGCTTCGAGGTGCGCCTCGCCGACTATGGCCTTTCGGTCGGCTTCGGCTCTTTCCCTGGCCTCGCCGGCCGCCTTAGCATCTTCGACACCCTCCCTGATCTTCTCTTCGCGCTCGCGAAGTATCTTCAGTACCGGCTTGTATAGCAGATACGACAACGCTCCAGCTAACACGACGAAGTTGATCACCTGAATGGTGATCAGGCGAAGATCGATGCCAAAGGCGTGAATTAAGGATTCCATAAGTTAAGTTATAGGGATCAGGGATTAGGTTTTAGTGCCGACAAACTTTAAAAATTGGATGCATATGCGCGGGTCGGAGAAAATTTTTCGAGAGAGGCGTAGATGGACCTACGACGGCCGAGAAAAATTTTTGAAACCCGTGCAGAGGCGCCAATTTTGAGAGTTTAAGCGAACTTGATGACGAACGCGACCACCAAGGCAAAAATGGCGAGTGCCTCGACGAAGGCGATACCGATGAACATGGTGGCCTGGACTTTACCGGCCGCCTCGGGATTTCTACCGATGGCTTCGAGCGCCTTGCCGGCCAAAAGACCGATGCCAATGCCCGGACCAAGGACGCCGACACCGGCGGCGATCGCCATGGCCAATGCTTTCATTGCTTCTAGTTCCATATTTGTATAGTAAGTAGTAATTAGAAAGTAGTGAGTAGTAGATATAGCCTAGTGTAGCGCAAGGCCACACTTCTACTCTCTACTTACTATTTTCTATTTTCTGGTAATTCTCTGCTCGCGAGCAGACGGGAACCAAACATCCATGTTTGACTCCCGTCCGCCGACGAGGGCTCCAATCGGTCAATGCGGTTCCTCGATCGCCAATTTAATGAAGAACAAAGTCAAAATGGCGAAAATGAAAGCCTGAATGAAACCGACGAAAAGTTCATAAGCGATGAGCGGCACAGGCAAGAGATATGGCGTCGCTAGAAACATGACGACCATCAAGAGCGTCTTGCCGGCGAAGATGTTACCGAACAGACGGAACGAGAACGATATCAATCGGGCCATTTCAGACAACAACTCGATGATACCGATCACGAACTGCAGCGGCGAGCGGAAATTCACGAATTTGCCGACATACTTGAAAAAGCCGAGCAAGGTAACGCCGGCGAATTCGATGGCAAAAAAAGCTACGAGAGCGAAGGCGATGGTGATGTTGAGATCCGTTGCCGGCGGGTGGAAAAAAGGCACCAGTTTGGCGACCGCCTCTTCGTGACCATGAACCTCCTTGTAGATGCCGATCGAATCGACTCCAGGCAAGAGACCGATCCAATTCATGGTCAAGATGAAGATGAAGATCGTCATGACGAGCGGGAAAAATCGTCGAGCCAGGTCGCGGCTTTCGAGCACGTCCGACATGTACTCATATACTCCGCCGACGATAAGCTCGAACATGCCCTGGACGCGACTCGGTAGCAATGAAAGCCTTCTGGTCACCAGGAAAGCGGTTAGTATCAGCACCGCCATAGCGAGCCAAACCGTCATGAGCGTATTGGTGACCGGCACGCCAAATAGGGTGGTCACCTCCTCGGGAGCGAGGTGAATCGATAGTCCTTCGGCGGCATGAGCGACGTTGACCAACATAAAATCGCCGGTATTTTAACACAAAATAGCCACGGAATAAAGGGATAAATCCATAGGAAATGCCGCCGGCCCCAAGGTGCCGGCGGCATTTCCCGGAACAGTGATCACCTAACTATACAGAAGGCGCCGCGGTCGCAGAGCTTCCACCTTTTAGGTCTTGATAGATCAAGTACATATAGATGACAGCGAAAGGTGCGAGCAACATGGTGATCGCCGTGACCAAGGAGGTACCCAGCGTACCGAAAGGCACCAAGATGGACAATCCGGAAATGACGATACTTAAGACTATCATCACCAATGCCAGTAACATGATTCGTCCAAAGACCGCCCACCAGCGACCGCGAACGTATTCGCGACTTTTCTTCAACGATTCGACGATCCCGGCACGTTCCAGTACCAAGACGAAAGTGCTAAAAGCGAACCAAACGGATAGGATGACCCCAGGCACGATCAACAGCAAGAATCCTATGAATAGCAGGACCGACATCACGATCGACATGCCTATATAGCGCAAGAAGAAAGGTGCCGCCTGCTGATAGGCTTCTACGACCTTTAATCCATTATTTTGAATTGCCAAAATTATCGCTATGCCCATGAACACGTTCATTATGGCCGACACCAAAGTCAAAATTATATAAGTCGGGGAATAACCGATACCTATCGACTGCTCGGCAGGGGTAGGCCCAAAGAGTCCGGCCAAGAAGGAAAGAATGACCGGCACCAACATAATGCCGAGAAAAAGGAAGATGTTTCGGGACATGATATCGAAAGCCTCCTTGAACAACTGAACGGGTTTTCGCATAGCGAGATTATTATTTTAATATACCTCTATTCTATCACCGACTATAAAAAACAAGGAGGGTTTTCAACAACGATCTGATGCGGAAAATGACAGGTCAAAGCCTCTCGCGGTCGCTAGCGCGACAACGCTCCGGCTTCCACCTATCGAAAAGACAGTGCGCAGGCACTGTCTTTTCGTATCGGTGGACCCTAGCGGATTCGAACCGCTCGCCTCCTGATTGCAAAACAGGCGCTCTACCAAATGAGCTAAGGGCCCTTAATGAGCTCGGCTATGATACTGATTTAATGCCTTGAGGTCAACCTAATCGATGACCCAACGACTGTTTTGCCCTGCCGCTCTTTCCCCAGCCCGCAATGTAGAATCTACAGACCATGACCACTCCGCCGCCTTGGCATTGGGAGTTTCAAGTTGTCCGTCCGCATCCTTGAGCATATAAGTAGCGTCCTCGGCCGCAGAATATACAAAATGCCTGCACGTATCGGCGCCATCCTCCATCTCGGCACAGTAGTGTACGTATCGCTCGTCAGGAGAGATCGTGGCCGATACGATCGCTGTATAGAAACCGACATCGGCTTTGGATTCACTCGTGAAAGCGCTGATGATGCGTTCTTGGCCGTTCAATTTCACAAACAGGCCATCCCCGGTCTGCATCAACTCGAGTTTCGACGCCGGCCGATCTTGGGTCATACCGAGATCGGACTCAAAAGCCGGATCGATCATTTGATTTTTCGTGTCGTTAGCCAAGACGAACATGATAAAAGCGGTGGTAAAACCGATGACGTACGACAGCACGACCAAAAGGGCGGACTCGTGATTTTTCATTAACCTTAATTATGCGCTATGCTCGATCTAAATCCAGTCGGAAGTGTGAATATTCGCAAAAACGTCAGCGTGCTAAACCGACCAAGTGACGGACGAAATCGTCGTAATCGTGTCCTACGGCCTCCAAAGCCTTTGGCATAAGCGTGTTACGCGCCAGAGCAGGGAGCGTGTTCGTCTCCAAAAAATAGATGCCTTTGTCGTTGACGATGAAGTCACTTCGAGAATAATGCGAAAGACCGAGAGCTGTATGCGCTCTCAAAGCCGCCTCTTCCAGGTCCTGTTTTTCCTTACGCGAAAATCGCCCGGGACATATCTCGTCGGTTTCGCCGTTGTACTTGACCTCATAATCGAAAAGGTCACGTGAAGGAGGCGGGATTATCTCTATCGTGGGAAGAGAATAAAGGTCTTGACCGCGCAATCCTTCGACGACCCCTACCGTGGCCTCACGACCCGGTATGTATTTCTCCACTAACACCTCGTCTCTCTCCTTTAGAGACTCGGTCAACATGCGCACCAATTCGTGCATGCCATTGGCCTTTCGCACGCCGATAGACGAACCTCCGTTCACCGGCTTGATGATGTATGTTGGTCCGAAAAGCGACTCTAGAGTCGTCGCCACCCGACGAACGTCAGTACCGAGACGAGAAACGCGCAAATGGGGCGGCGATTTTATACCCAATGATCGCAATACGTCCTTGGCGAGTATTTTATTGATCGCTAGCGCCGACGGATAGGCGCGACTGCCGGTATAAGGGATACCGAAGCGGTCTAATTCTCGCTGAATCGTGCCGTCCTCGCCATAAGCTCCGTGGAGAGCGTTGAAGACCGCGTCGACGAAGACCAGGGCGTCTTTGGGAGCGCGCTCGAAGCCGTGCACCATCCATTTGCCTTTTTTACTAATGACAACGTCGACGACGTCCATTTTTTGCCGCCTCAAAGCGGCGATAACCTCAGCACCGGTCATCATGGAAACCTCGTATTCATCACTAGGACCGCCGCGCAAGACCGCGACGCGCAGGTGTTTCATCTTTAAATTATACCATCTCAGCGCAAGGCGCGACGACGGCGTTCGCGGTGAAAGTTGATCGAGAAGCGATGCGCTTCGGCGTTCGCGAGCAGAATGGCGTCATGATGTTTTTTAAGAAGACTCGCCGGACCCAATACGCGGATCGGTCGATGACGCTCGTCTTTCACTACCGCCACCACCGGTATCATGAGCGAATGAGCGGCGAGCACTTTCGAGGCGGCGTTTTTTTGCGCCGTGCTGCCATCTACCGCCACGATCTGTGGCAACGGCCATTCCGGATGACCGAGCCGGCGTTCTAAGATCTCGCGCAAGGCGGCGGGATCGTTCGATACGGACACCGTCCTGATCTTGAATTGACGATAGTCGGAACGTCTCGTTTCCCCTCCTTCCACCACCGTCATTACCCCTACCATGTCCTGGCCCCCAAGATGCGCGACGTCGTAAGCTTCGATGCGTACCGAGTTTTCATCGCGATAGATCCGGGAATCGTCTTTGATGAGCGCTACGTCTTGTATGTGCTGAAGCGCGAAGATCTTTCTTTTCACGATCTCGGCCTCCTCGAAGCGCTCGTCTCGCGCCATTTTTTTCATCTCGATCTCAAGTTCTTTTATCACCTTGCCTTTCTTGCCCTCAAAAAAGAGACGGATGTGGCGAATGGTGCGCAAATACTCCTCCCGATTTTCGCTTGACGGATACAAACCGATCTGACGATTGAAGTCGATCTTGCCGCGCGCCAGATTGGAACGCTCCTCGCCGACCGGTTTTGGAGTGTCGTAGAAACGGAACAGTCGGCGTACTATCTTTAAGGCCTCGCGAAAAAGCGCGCCGCTCGGGAACGGACCGAAGTGATAGATGGCATCGTGGTCGTCGAGGTCTTTGCCGCGCACCACCAGGACCCGGGGCCACTCCTCGTTCGTGATGATGAGATGATTGTAACTTTTATCGTCCTTGGCGATCGTGTTGAAGTGCGGCTTGTGGGTGCGGATCAGATTCGTCTCTAATATCAAAGCTTCCAAGACGGAGTCGGTCACCGTCCACTCCACGTTCTTCGCTTCCGTCACCATTTTTTCGATCAGCGCCGAGCGCTTTTCTTTGAGGTCGGGAGCGAAATAACTACGCACGCGATTCTTAAGCGACGTGGCTTTGCCGATATAGAGAATCTCTTTCCGAGCACCGAGAAAAAAATACACCCCAGGCGAGTCCGGCAACTTCTTTTTTTGTAAGGCTTCTTTGGTCATAAATACTTTGGCCGCGCGTATCCTCGCGCGGCCTGCAACTCTTCTAATGGTCGGCTAGCGGAACTGGATAGGAACTCACACGCCAGAACACGACCATGGCCCGAAATTCCTCAACCCTAAGCCCAGCGCACATGGCCGCATAGCGGAGTTTGTCTTCGTCATCTGAACCTTCCCGCAGAAAGGCCCAGAACGTCAGCCAGAGGCCCCATGCGCGGTGGTGTCTATAGTCCATTTCGCATCCTCCAATGTTTGAACTCCCTAAAAACGAATTATACACTAACCCCTACCTCTTCAACACCTTCTTTAGATACTGCCCCGTGAAGGACTTCTCGTTTTTGGCCACTTGCTCCGGCGTGCCCTTGGCGATCAGATTACCTCCGCCCTCCCCGCCCTCCGGACCGAAGTCGAGAATATAGTCGGCCGATTTCACCAGATCCAAGTTGTGCTCGATCACCATCACGGTATTGCCGCGATTGACGAGCTCCTGCAGGATCTCGATGAGTTTCCGCACGTCTTCGTAGTGTAGGCCGATGGTCGGTTCGTCCAAAAGATAGATGGTCTTTTGCGTATGCGGACGATAGAGCTCCGAAGCGATCTTCACTCGTTGCGCTTCGCCGCCCGAAAGCGTGGTCGCGCTTTGACCGAGTTCGAGATAACCAAGCCCCACGTCGAGCAAACTGCGCAACCGCTCGGCGATCGACGGCACGTCGTTAAAGAAATTATAGGCTTCCTCGATGGTCATATGAAGGACCTGGTCGATGTTCTTCTTGCGGTAGGTCACCTCCAGAGTCTCCTTGGTGAATCGTTTGCCGTCGCAGACGTCGCAGGTGACGTACACCGTCGGCAAGAAGTGCATCTCGACCGCGATCTCGCCGTTACCTTGGCAGGCTTCGCAACGACCGCCTTTGACGTTGAAAGAGAACCGCCCCGGCTTCCAACCGCGCGCGCGAGCCTCGCTCGTCGACGCGAACATATCGCGAATATGGGTGAACGCGCCGGTGTAAGTGGCCGGATTTGATCGCGGCGTGCGTCCGATCGGCGACTGATCGATCATGACCGAGCGACCGAGATACTCGGTGCCGTCGATCGAGGCCACGTTGTAGGTCTTGGCGGTGCGATAACGGCGCTCCAATCGAGCTTGGAGATTTCGATAAAGTATCTCGTACATGAAAGACGACTTGCCGCTTCCCGACACACCGGTCACAGCGATCAGCCGCCCGAGCGGAATGTCCACGCTGAGATTTTTGATATTGAAAGCTTTGCCGCCCCGGATCTTGATCGAACCCTTCTCGCCTTCGCGGCGCTTCGGTATCTCTATCTGTCTATCGCCACGGAGATAATCTAGGGTAACCGAACCGGATTCGTTTTTCTTGTCGGACAGTAATTTTTCCAGATAGTCGGACACCACCACGTTTCCCCCGTGCACCCCGGCGCCCGGTCCGATGTCGACGAGATAATCGGCGGCGTAGATGGTGTCCTCGTCATGCTCGACCACGATGATCGTGTTACCGAGATCGCGCAGACTGGTCAAGGTGGCGATCAGGCGATCATTGTCGCGCTGATGGAGACCGATGGTCGGTTCGTCCAAAACGTAAAGAGCGCCGACGAGACCGCTGCCGAGCTGCGACGCCAAGCGGATACGCTGAGCCTCGCCGCCCGAGAGCGTGTTGGCGCGGCGATCGAGGGTCAAATATTCGATACCGACGTTCTTCATGAACTCCAACCGTTCGATGATCTCCCGCAGGGCCGGCCAAGCGATATCCTGCTGTTTTTTGGACAACTTGAGTTTGGCGATGAAATCGGCGGCGTCCTTGACGGATAGACTGGTGAAATCGACGATGTTTTTGCCGGTTTTCGGATCACCGCCGAGATAGACTCGCAGAGCCTCCGGACGTAGGCGGGCACCTTTACAAGCCGGACACTCGTCGGATTGGAAGATGCCGACGACGCCGAGGCCGTTACACTCCGGACACGCGCCATAGGGAGAATTGAAAGAGAAAAGTCGCGGCTCCACTTCCGGAAACGACGATCCGTCGATCGGGCAGATGAACTTGGCCGACAGCGTGCGCTCGGTGCCGTCGGGCGATTCCACTTTGACGAGGCCGTTCGATTCTTTGAGAGCCAACTCCACCGATTCGCTCAAGCGTTCGCGTGAACCTTTTGAATCTTCGGTGAACTCGCTCACGTATATCGCATCGACGAGAACGTCGATGTCGTGCCGCTGGTTCTTCTTGAGTTCGATGCGCTCGCGCAGTTGCTTGATCTGCCCGTCGATCTTGACCGTTTCGTAACCCTTGTTCAAAAGATCGTAGAGAAGCTGGTAGTACTCGCCCTTGCGGCCGACCACCAACGGTGCGAAAATGGCCACCTTACCTCTACTTATCGATACCCCTAAAACCGTTTCTTCAGAAACGGTTCGGGCGTCCGACCGCAAAGCGGTCGGATTAGCCATCACTTTCTCCCTCTTGGCCTCCTTGACCTCCTTGTCCTCGATCGACTTGAGGACGATGCCCAAGATCTCATCTTGCGATAACTTTTCGATGGCGACGTCTTCGGTCAAGCAGTACGGTTGGCCGACGCGGGCATAGAGAATACGCAGGTAGTCATAGATTTCGGTGATGGTCGCGACCGTCGAACGCGGATTACGGCTGGCCGATTTTTGATCGATAGAAATAGCCGGTGAAAGTCCGCTGATCTCATCGACGTCGGGTTTCTGCATCTTATTCAAAAACTGCCGCGCGTACGCCGACAGCGACTCGACATAGCGGCGCTGACCTTCGGCGAAAATGGTGTCGAAAGCCAAGGACGACTTGCCGCTGCCGGACGGCCCGGTTACCGCGATCATCTTGCCGCGCGGCATCTCCACCGTGATGTTCTTGAGATTATGGGTACGCGCGCCCCGCACGACTATCTTGTCGTCCTTGAGTCCCTCCCCCTTCACTTCCCATTTGACTTTGGATTTTTTTGGACTAGACATAGCAGTTTGCCTCCGGTTGGAGCCGAAGGTCGTATTACGGTGAGGAGTATAGCATAAAAAAGAATCCTCACGCTTCGGAAAGCGTGAGGTTCGTGCTGATAGGGGGAGAGGTATCTTATCCTGTCCATGTCCGCGTGTTCGCGGAGAGGAACAATTAACCTTTTAGAGAACGCCGAAACGTTCAAACCTCGCTATCGTGCACTAGTAGTTGTGCTTGGCAGACGTCCATCTTTCGATGAGTTCATCTGCCTCGTCCGACCTTCCGTGCCGCTCGAGCCACATGGCCTTTGCTAACACAGTGTCGTCCGTATGCTTATTGGGAGGATTTGCCTTCTTGAAGCCGCGTGGCCACGAGAAGAGGAAAATCGATCCGTTGCGATGCACAATCATAGCCTCGGCCATGTCTTCCTCCTCTGAGTCAGCGACGACGCTCGTTGCGACGCGACTTGTTGCTCTGAGGCGGCGACTCGAGCATCTGCGTAAACAGAGTCTCGAAGACCGAGCGAGCGATCGGCTCGATGTCTTCCACCTTGCAGCCGGTCTTGTGGGCCAGACTGCCGAGTCCGCGACGCCATTCGTTCGGCGCCATAATGCGAGCTTCGTTGCGCAACGCTTCTACGAGGAGCTTGCGGGTGTGGACGAGAGCGGACGCCAACGCACCTACGGTCAGCTGCGTTTCCATAGGCAAGTCCTTGTAGGCCAGGCCGAGGGCGTAGGGCTTCCCATAGATGTAAAGAGTATCATTGCCGTTGGAGTGCATGCGAAGCACGCCTTCCTCCGACTTGATATACGGTTCGGCCACACTGAGGTGGACCGGATCGGTATTCTCGTACATTACTTCCTCCTGTAAGGAACAGTGCCGATGTTGACACTCTTTCATTGTAGCACAAATTACTGATTTATGCAACAGCTATTTCTTTCTCTTCCCTGACTCCTCCAGCGCCCTGATTTCGTCCCTAATTATGGCCGCGGTTTCGAAGTCCAAAATAGCCACCGCTTCGTTCATCTGCCGGCGCTTCTCAGTGATGACCTTGCGCGGATTCTTTTTATAAAGCTCGAGGTCGACCTTCAAAAGCGTGCCGACCGTCTCGTCATGATCGCTTCTAAGCTGATCGGCGATGGACTTGATCTCCTTTTTGATGGTCTGCGGCGTGATGCCATGCTCCGCGTTGTAGGCTAATTGCTTATCGCGCCGGCGATTGGTCTCTTCGATGGCGTATTTGAGGGCCGGCGTGACGATGTCGGCGTAGAGAATTACCCGTCCATTGACGTTACGCGCCGCGCGACCGATGGTCTGAATGAGCGCGGTCTCGCTGCGCAAGAATCCGGTTTTGTCGGCGTCGAGAATGGCGACCAATTCCACTTCGGGCAAGTCGAGACCTTCGCGCAACAAGTTAACGCCCACGAGACAATCGAAAACGCCCTTGCGGAAATCGGTCAGAATCTCGATGCGTTCCAGGGTCTCCACGTCGCTGTGAATGTACTTGGTCTTGATACCCTTGCCTTCCAAGAATTCCGCCAGATCCTCGGCCATCTGCTTCGTGAGCACGGTCGTCAGGACACGCGCTCCCTCACCGATCACTTTGACCGCTTCGTCGATGAAATCTTTCACCTGCCCGGGGTAACTGCCCTTTTCCACGATGGGACGCAGGTCGATCTCCGGATCCACGAGACCGGTCGGGCGGATGATCTGCTCGACCATCGGAAAGCCGGTCGTCTCGGCCTTTTCATATTCGTATTTCCCCGGTGTGGCCGAAGTGTATATCCTTTGCCCGACGTTCGCCTCGAACTCGTTGAATTTCAATGGTCGATTATCCTTGGCGCTCGGCAAACGGAATCCATATTCGACGAGCGTCTCCTTACGGGCCCGATCGCCGGCGTACATGCCGCCAAGCTGCGGAATGGTCACGTGGGACTCGTCGATCACCGTCAGGAAATCCGGCGTGCCGTCCGCTTTATGCGGGAAATAGTCCAAAAGAGTATATGGTGGTTCGTCCACCTGGCGACCATCGAAGTGGCGCGAGTAGTTCTCGATGCCGTTGCAGTAACCGATCTCGCGGATCAAAGCGAGGTCGTGTTCGGTGCGGCGCTTCAAACGCTCCGCTTCTAGAAGTTTCCCATCTTTATTGAATCTTCGGAGCTGCTCATCGAGTTCGAGCTTGATGTCGGCGATGGCTCGCGCGCGCTCGGCCTCCGGCGTGACGAAGTGCTTGGCCGGAAAGAGATAGAAGGTCTCCGGCTCTTCCACGATGGCGCGGGTAGTGGCATCGATCTTGGTTATCGAGGAAACCTCGTCCCCCATGAAGTTGAGTCGATAGATGACCTTCTCGTTGGTCGGCATGACTTCGACGGTGTTTCCCACCGCCCGGAAGTGTCCCGGTTCCAAGTCGGCGGTGGTACGCTCGAAATACATCGACACCAAAAGCCGCAACATATCGGCGCGGGTGGTTTTGAATCCCCTTTCGATCTTTTTATGCACCTTTTCGTACTCCGCCGGTGAACCGAGACCATAGATGCAGGAAACCGAAGCCACGATGATGACATCTCGGCGGGTCAAAAGCGCCTGGGTGGAAGCGTGACGCAAGCGATCGATCTCCTTGTTGATCTGCGCCTCCTTCTCGATATAAGTGTCCGAGACCGGCATATAGGCTTCCGGCTGATAATAGTCGTAGTAGGAGACGAAATAATGGACGGCGTTATTCGGAAAAAAATCTCGATACTCTTGAGCCAACTGCGCCGCCAAGGTTTTGTTGTGCGCGATCACCAAAGTCGGCTTTTGAACGGCATTGATGATGTTCGCCACCGTGAAGGTCTTACCCGACCCGGTCACACCCAAAAGCGTCTGGTGTTCGGCTCCGGCCTGGAGACCCTTTACCAGTTTTTCTATGGCCTGCGGCTGATCGCCCGCCGGCGTCTTATCGGTCGCGAGTTCAAACTTCATGAATATGACAGTCTAGCTGAATTGTGGAAATAAAAAAAGCGGGCGGCTCCGAAGAGACCGCCCTAAGTCTGAGGGAGCCGTCCACTAACAGAGGAGTCCGTGGACAGCGGGTACATTATATCTCAACTGTGCAAAATTTCATCCCGTAGTTTATTGGTGAAATTGACGATAGTGTAGAGATTGTGAATCGAACACAGATGGCCGCCCAGGATCTCGCCTGAGCGGACCAAGTGGCAGACGTAGGCCTTAGTGTACTTCTCGCACACCGCGCAGTCACAACCTTCATCGAGCCGGGAAAAATCTCTTTGATACTCCGGTTTCCGCAGACTGGTCTTTTCCAGCTTTCCGTTTCGATGAATGTAAATGGTACCGGTGCGACCGATACGAGTCGGTGCCACACAGTCGAAAGTATCGCATCCCAGCCGCACGCCCTCGACGATGTCTTCCGGCTCCCCGATGCCGAGCAAGTGTCGCGGTTTCTCTTCCGGCAGGTTCTCGTTGACCACTTTCAAGGCCTCGCCGAGGTCGGCCTTGGAGAAACTGCCGCCGATGCCGAAGCCGTCGAAGTCCATCGCGGCGAGAGTGCGGGCGCTTTCTTGACGGAGGTCAAGAA
>DBEA01000004.1:31050-48559 GCA_002293845.1 Patescibacteria group bacterium UBA918
GTCAAGAAAGCGCCCGCCCTGCACCACGCCGTAGAGTCCCTGCTTCTTCAAGGCTTCATAGTTCTGCTTATGCGCCATGATGGACCGCTTGGCCCAACGGTGGGTGCGGTCCATGGCTTCTTTTTGATAATCGTAATCCGCTGACGGGCTGGTGCATTCGTCGAAAGCGACGATGATATCGGCGCCGATGGCGTGCTGGATCTCGATCGAGCGTTCGGCGGTAAAGCGATGCATCGAGCCGTCGTGGTGCGAAGTGAAAGTCACGCCCTCCTCGTCGATGACGCAAAGCTTGCCGTGGCTCACAGCCAACTCTTTGGAATATACGTTCAAACCGTGAGTGACGAAGGTCCGACCTTCGTCATCAGACACCTCCCCTTTAGCGAACTTGGTCACACCCTTGCCGAAAGCAGCCCCGAGCGAAAACACCTGAAAGCCGCCGGAGTCGGTCATGGTCGGCATATCCCAGCCGGCAAACTTGTGAAGACCCCCCGCTTCCTTGACGATGTCGTGTCCGGGCTGAAGATAAAGGTGGTAGGTGTTAGCCAATGCTACCTGTGCTTTCACGAGGTCCTTAAGATCTTCGGATTTCAAAGTCTTCACCGTCGCCTTGGTGCCCACGGTCACAAAGGCCGGCGTTTCGATGTCACCGTGCGGTGTATGTATAACACCAGCCCGGGCGAGTGACCCGGGCTGACGCTTTATGATTTCAAAAGATATGGGATTTGCCATTTATGAGAATGTGCTTGTCTGTATATCATATAAGATACACTCGGAATTATCTTATATGATATATGGTTGTTGCGACGCGATGAAATCGCATCACTTGATCTCTAGAAGTTCGATGGCGTAGACGACAGTGGCATTGCCGGGAATCGGACCGTATCCATCCGCGCCATAGGCCATGTCAGACGGAATAATGATCACGCGGTGACCACCTTCCTTCATGCCGACCATGCCCTTGTTCCAACCGTCGATGACCTTGTCGTCGCCTACTTTAAAAGTGAAAGGCTTTCCTTTTTTATAAGAATTATCGAACTCCTGTCCATTCTGCAAAGTAGCGATGTAGTTCACAGTGACAGTATCACCTTCTTGAACCTCCGTTCCTGAACCAAGAGAGACGTCGGTCACCACCAACTTGGTCACACGACCGCCGGGAGACATGGAGTCCTTGAGCGCTTGTCCGACTCCTTCGATGCCATTCTCAGCTGTTACGACGGCCGCTTCCTGTGACGCACGCTCGGCGCTTCGAGACAGTATCGTGGAGGGAGAGAAATCTCCGTCTAAACGGGTCAAAAACAGGGCCAAAGCCATGGCTCCTATGGACACTCCGATACCGGCCGCCTCGTATTTATTCAAGCTCATGTCAAGCAGAATAGACCAGTGGGACTAAAATTGCAACGGGATGGCACCGCGCATGATATCTTCGGCCAACATGGCCGAGCTACGCTTAGAGAGCCCCTCCAAAAACGCGGTTCGTTCGTCCACGGACATGAGCCGTGGTCTGACTCTCTCGGTCTTACTTTCAACAGGAAGTAGCGACACATGAGGGTCTTTACCGCCGAGGACAAGTTCCAACATCAACCCTTCGGACACGTCGTCGTTCCAATACTGATCGAAGATGAAATTGCCGAGAGAATAGAATATCAGTCCATTTTTATAACTTTCTATATCCTGCACCACATGCGGGTGATGACCGATCACGATGTCGGCTCCCGTGTCCACAAAAAGCCGTGCCAGCTCCTCTTGAGACTCGGAGTGCCACGGCTGATATTCCTCCCCCCAGTGTATATAGACTATCTGAACGTCACTTTGCATCGAAGACGTCTCAAGCACGTCCGTCCAGTCATCAGATACCCCTCCGTAAGTGGCATTGACGCCCAAAACAGCGATCACTTTACCACCGACTTCGATGTAGGCGACGGAATCGTCGTCGATCCTGGTCGGATGTCCGACGACACCGAGACCCAGGGTCTCTAACTCGTCTCTGGTGTGGTGATACCCTTCCTCACCGAAGTCGAGCGCGTGATTGTTGGCCAACGAAACATGCGTCACTCCACCGGCCGAAAGGACGGGCAACAGCGATGCCGGGACGGAAAACCTCATGACCATATTCGGTGTCGGCTCGTGCA
Source organism: Patescibacteria group bacterium UBA918 (assembly GCA_002293845.1). Classification (GTDB taxonomy): domain Bacteria; phylum Patescibacteriota; class Minisyncoccia; order Phycocordibacterales; family UBA918; genus OLB19. The sequence continues at coordinate 33,180 of DBEA01000004.1, forward strand.
CCTCGGGTATGGCGGCCTCAAAGTTGCCGATCACGGCCGCTGCATCTTTGAGAAAGTCTAGATTTCCAAAGGCATAGTCGGATTCGCGCGCGGAGAGACGTCTTTCGACATCCCGTGCCAACATGATGTCACCGACAAAATATACCGTCTCCGGTTCAGGTACCGAACTCGCTATTTTGTCCAGATGCCGCACCGCCTGATAGATTGCGGGGTTCCGCTCTTGCCCAATGGTCGACCATATCGCCGCCAAGATCAGAACGATCGAAGCGAAAAATAAACCGAAAATCCTCATGATCTAAAATCCGGGATGGAAAGGCCCGGACTGCTGCCAATACATCATGCCGATGATGGATGCGAAAGCGATAAGCAACGACAACACGAATATCGAAAGAAGTTGCCACCGATAGGAACTGGCGCGCCTCGTGCGCAAAGAATCAACCTCTGCCGAATTCACCTCCACGTCGATTCCTAAAAGCGAGTGGATCGCCTCGGGACTCAGGGCCCGGTCCGCCAAAAAGATATCGTGCAATTTGTCCACGCGGTTTTCATGCGTCTTCTTGTTCTGCCGCAAAACGGTGATGGCCGTCTCCACGTCTTCTTGATTCCAACGCGCCGATATCAAGACCGAGCGGATCTCTTCGTCCGGAGCGGTCTCCGATAGACCGTTCATCTTCAAAATCTGCTCTATGTTTTTGCGGTCTAACATATCCTTAAGCCAACTCTGACACATCGTCGCTCTCACTCTCTGCTGAGGCTATGTGCAACGAATAGATCTCAAGCAACACGATGAACACGCTGGTGATGACGGGTCCGACTATGAATCCGATGGGACCGAACAGTATCAGTCCGCCCAACACGGATAAAAGTACCAAGAAAGGATGCATCGGATGCGAACGGCTCATCAGGTAAGGACCGAGGATGTTATCGACAATGGATACTGCCAAAAGCCACCACAGGACCAGACCGCCCGCCGCTAAGTATTCGCCCATGAACACCATGTAACCGGCCGCTGGTACGAACACCACCGAGGGACCGACTCCTGGAACCAGGGCCGTAATAGCGACGATCGTACCCAAAAGCACGGCGCGCTCGAAACCGAAAAGATACAGGCCGAATGCGGCGGACACTCCCTGGATGATGGCGACCAGCACGGTACCGGTGACAACGCCACGCACCGCCGAGACCATACGCGCCAAAATGAGAGCGTCATCCATGTCTGACAGCGGACTGGCCTTGATGACGGAACGCGTCAGACGATAACCGTCTCGGAAAAAATAGAACGACCCGATGAGCGCGATAAAAAACGAAAATACCGTCGAAGCTGTCCCAGCGAATATGGCTCCGAGATTGCCAGCGAACCATTTGGCTCCCTGCTGTAGATAATCGCGCAGATCGAGCTGGAAACCCGGAATCAATGATTCGACGATATTTTCAAAATCAGTGAGCCTTTGTTCGAGAGAAAAGTCACCGCGATCCAAAATGCGGTATACGGACACAGCCTCACTGACCAACATGGAGGTCAACCACGCCAGCGGCAATACCACTACCACCACGACCAGTAACGTGGTCAAAAGCGCGGCGATGCTTTCGTTCTGCCTAGGCACATACCTCAACACCCACTCGTAAATAGGATAACAAATAGTGACTATGACGGCGGCCAACGCCAGAGCACTCACAAAAGGAGCGAACATCAACCAGAGTAAGTAGCCGACGATGCCCATCAGGCCGAAAAAGAATACGTACTCCACCACCCTATTTAGAAACATAGCCGAATTATAACAGTTTCTTGATATCTTTCACTTCCTTCTTTAAGAGTCTTTCCGACACTTTGAGGGCCTTTGACAGACCGTCGACGGCTTCCTTTTCCTTTTTAGACAATCGGGTTTTGCCGTCGATGGCGTTGATCTGGTCGTAGATCTCGCTTCTGAGCGCGTTGAATATTCTCATGATCTGGGTTTGCGCCTCTTCGGATTCCCCACGCAGCTCGACGATCGCACCGGCATAGCGTTGCCTTTCATAAACCATGTATCCGAACATAACGAGCAATAGCGCGGCCATAAGCGCGGACAAAATACTAGCCGGCTCTTCGGAAGCGAAACCCGCCCAACCGAGAGTGGCAACAGAAGGTTCGATCGTGATCGGATATATGACCGTCGAGGCCGAGCGCGCGTTACCGGCCAGATCGTAAGCGGTCACTTCGACCGGCAATTGACCGGGGTTTCGTAAAGACACGAGAAATCCGTTCATGGCTTCTTCTGGTGTCACTGTTTCTTTATGCCCGTCGATCTGAACCTCATAGTGACTAAGCCCTGAAAGTCGGTCCACGGTACCGAATCCGACGATCGCGCTGTCGGACATGTTCGAAGTACGAATTTCTATCACGAAAGGCTCTGGTGGCGTACCATCGATCGATACTCGGCGTTCCGCGTACCTGCCCCATTTTTCGGCATTTCGAAACTGTACGGACAGATATTGCGTCCCTTCGATCCATTGATCCGCACCGATGGTGATGGAGGTCATCGGCGGTCGGTACGAAGTCATCGGCTCTAGGCCGCTCTCATCATAGAGATCCGCCGCGACCGCGACCACATCGTCCGGCAAACCCCAATGGAAAGAAGCTTCTTGCGGTCGATACCAAGCGTCCGACAAAGGCATGTCGGTGGAAATGATCATGGGAGCGTCCGGACCACCGACATATAACTCTTCCGGCGACAAGTCCACCGCCTGTGCTTGCGACACGGCCGGGAATACCAATATTGAAAATATGACCAATGGAAGAACGCGCATGACTTTGAAAATTACTTTCATTATCGCACGTGAATTTTTGAAAAAAATTTTTCGAGTGGATAAATCGAGCCCGAGTCGTCATCCGATACTTTTGATCTCGTTCCAATTCGTAGTGTATCGCGGCGATCGATGGTCGTGCCTGTTCGTCCAACCCTCTTTATATTTTGTTCGACCGATAGTGACGCTGTCTTGGCCCATCTTTTTATTGATCTGGTCCATGGCCGACATCAACTTGGAGTCGCCCAGGGCGTGACCGAAAAGCGCCGGTTGCTCGAAATCTTTCGAGCGAATGTTGCCTAAGACGATACCGGCTTTTTTGTAAGGCACTCCCGATTCGAAGAGAGTACGGGCCAGACGCTTCGCCTCTTTTAATAGCGCTGTAGTATCGGCGGTAGGCGATGGTAGTATCGACTCCCCACCGCCGCCTCGCAAAAAGAAATCCCCGTGGCGGCTGGTCTGAACGATCACGACCAACCGTCCCGCTACGGCCTCCTTTTCTCGTAGTTCAGCGGCGGCTCGCGACACATGATAAGCCAGAGCTTCTTCGAGTACGGACAACTCCTCGGTCGTCTTAGCGAACGAGCGCGTGCTCATGATAGTTTTCGGTAACTCGGTCCCATGCGAATTCCCTTTACTGATCTCTCCGTCCAGCTCGGCGCGCAGCCTCGCGCCGTAGACGCCGAAGATCTTAGCGACGCGAGCCGGATCAGCGGCCAAGAGATCGGCCACGGTCAAGAGCGAGTGTTCGCGGAATCTCTTCGACATGGCGCCGCCGACTCCCCATAATTCACTAAGTGGCACGCTTTCTTTGAGTCCCTGCCAATGTTCCTTGGTGACGAACGAGATGCCAGTACCGCGCTTCTCGAGTCCATTAGCGTACTTAGCGATCGTCTTCGTCGGCGCTAAACCGAACGACACCGGTATGCCCACGTGTCGATATAAGAGATCTCGCAAACGTCCCATTTCATTTCGTGCGACCTCGGGTTTATCGACATCCATTTCGAAGAAAGCTTCGTCGATAGAGTACTGCTCCATGTCGTCCACCTCGGCGCGAAGCGTGTTCATCACTCTATCCGAGATGTCGCGATAGAGATCAAAATTTGAGGAAAACACGGCGACTTCGTTCTGTTTTAAGATGTCGCGGACTTTAAAAAACGGCACACCCATCGGCACTCCGAGTTTTTTCACTTCTTCGCTTCTCGCCACCACTGCGCCATCGTTCGAGGAGAGCACGATGACCGGTCTATTCCATAGATCGGGACGGAATATCCGTTCGCAAGAGACGAAGAAGTTGTTGCAATCAGCCAGTCCGACGTATTTCATCATCGAACTTCCCCGGGGCAAGGCGCGAACTCGCAATTAGGACCCTTCCGACCGACCGCTGAACCATCCGGGCAGATCTTGGCATCCATGGTGCAAGCGACAGGTTCGGACGGCGAAGGCGCGGGGGCTGGCGTAACGGAACTGGGACAGGCGGCGAACTCGCAATTAGGACCTTGGCGACCCACATAAGAACCGTCAGGACACATCTTAGCGTCCATAGTGCAAAATACCGGCTCCTCGCCTTCGCCTCGGAGCCCTTCGTCTAAGTCGTCCATATCGTTATCATTCGGAATCACTGCGTCGTTAGGCGCCTGCTTTGCCTGATAAATGTAAGTGTTGAGCGCTAAAAAACCGCTCACCAAAACCACAACCACGACCCCACCCCAAATAAATAGATTTTTCATATCCGTCCATTATATACGACACTGAAGAGCGTAAATTTTTATGACCGATGTGAGTATTTGACATACTTATATATCTACTTTACTATCATGGGAATATGCATCGAAATTATTTCGGCATGAATACAGCGACCGAGACCGCCCGCGCGAAGGGTATTTCCCTTGCTCCGGATTGTGTGTCCCTTAACGCTTATATTCAGCCGCGATAACTGCATGTATCTTCTCCCATGACATGAAGACGCCTCGGCTGAATGAAAGCCGAGTTTTTTGTTCAGCAAAGCTCAGTTCTTTGATAGAAAGGCAAACCCAATGAACACAAATATCGCCTTCCGCACCGGCAAACTCGTCTACTTGCGCACACTCTTAAAGTCTTTGCATGCCGAGACCGCGCTTAAGTGGATGAACGACCAAGAAGTGACCAAGTACCTGATGCGCGTCTATCCCATGACAGCGCGAGAGGAAGAGGAGTGGATGGATAGCCAAGGTAGAGATCCTAAGAATGTCGCATTGGCCATTCATACCTTGGATGGTGACAAGTTCATCGGCACTATCGGTCTCCACGCCATCGATCTGATAAACCGAAATGCCGTCACTGGCACAGTGATCGGAAACAAAGATTATCAGGGAAAGGGTTATGGCACCGATGCCAAAATGCTCTTACTCGATTTCGCCTTCAACGAACTAGACCTTGACGTCATCATGTCCAAAGTGCTGGCGTTCAACGGTCGTTCTCTAGCCTATGGCAAGAAATGCGGCTACGAGGAAGTCGGCCGGATTCCCGGCTGGATCAGACGGCAGGGCGCACGCCACGACGAGGTTATCCTTACCGTAACACAAGAACGCTGGCAACCGCTCTGGGAAGAGTACAAAAAAGGTCTCTGACCGAAACAAACTCGTCGCGCTGCCTCCGGCAGCGCGACTTTTTGGCTAGTTGTCCAACGGCTACTCTTTCCCTATAATAATGACATCACAGCAGACAAGGAGGGTCGGGCAATGTTTGGATTGGTAGCATGCTCTCTGCTTGGTGGATTGTTCCTGGGAGCACTTATGTGTCACGAAGCCAAGACACGCAGCGGCTCCATGAAGGGCCTGGTTTTGTTCATTTCCGCGGCGGCAGTGATTTCAATGTCGTACTTCTCTCACCAAGACGTCAATCTGGTGGTGTTCTTTACCGGAGTTGGACACATGCTGGGAAACGTCATAGATTTAGACGAAGACTGGTGACCTGGCGGATGTGATTTTCTTAAGCGGCCTTCGGCCGCTTTTACTTTATGCGATAAAAATAATAGCTAAGCCAAAATGATCCCACAGACTATGGCAGTGATCCAACCTGCTAGGGACACTCCTCCGCTTATCATCAACGGCATCCGTTCACGTGTCGTCAAAGACCCGAACGACCGCTCGGAAGCTATCGGACTGAGTATCGATATGGCCGCCGTATTAAATATAAGAGCCGCTACCGCCACCATCTTCACGATAAATGTGGTCGATGTGAGGAAGGCAACCGCCGAATCGGCGTACAGAAAAGCGCCAGTGACGATCATCAAACCTAAACCGACGGCGATAGATCGATGCAGGAATTCGATGCGCCTGCGTTCGAGAGTCTGTTTTTTGCCAAACACCCGTATCAGCAACTACTTTCGAACAAATCAAAAACGTATTTATAGATGGAAATAAAGCCTCAAATGAGTATTTGACCGCAACAGATGAAGCGAAGCGTAGGCTCTTAGAAAAGTTACTTTCGAACGTTTCCATCAAGAACCAGAATGTGGCTCAATATCAATTCAAAAATCCTTATTTAGTTCTTGCAAAAGCACCTAAAAATGGTGATTTAGCAACGATGCTGGCCGTCTCGGATTCGAACTTTTCTACATTAAGCCCTGCTTAGTCCGTTTGGAACTCTTTTGTTTTTCCAAGCGACGCGTCTCGTGCGCTTGCTTAAATTAAATTATCCCTAGTTCCTGTGCTTCTTCTAAGGTCAGTTTTATTTCTGATACAGGTTCATCAAAATGCCTGTCCCATGGTAATTCAAAATCGTTAACAAAACCATGATACTCGCTTCGGCGTGGATATTTAATTGTTAGAGTGTTCAAAATTTTTTCTACAACTTTTTCAGAAAGTATTTTTGATTTTTCATCAAAGATCTCATGCTCATCAGCCGGTTTCTTAAAGGGTCTGTTCTGAATATGAATTCTGTTCCTTTTCTCACGCAAGCTATGCATCGCCCTATAAAACCCCGTATCTTTCATTTCGAAAAAATCATACTTTTCCGCTTGTGCAATATAGCTTTCAAACTTGTCCAACTTTTTCGAATTTAAAACTGCAAGAATTTCCTCAAATAATCTTTCAGTTCTATTAGCTTTTCTAATTCTGTTTTCAATGAAGTCATAGAGTAGTGCTTCTGCAATAGAGGTATTAATAAGAACTATTGGTTTAACTAATCTCTTACCATCCGGAAGCGTTTGGTACCCATTGTAGAGAACTTTTAAAACCTTCAAATTGTAATTTATGTTGTCGCCTATTTTAAAGACATCAATAAAATTTACCTTGACTATAAATGACATTTTAAGCGATTTTACTTTTTCTCATCATTAGTTCGGGCTTTCCTGCACTCTGTTCCTCACCATATTCAATATTTAGAGTTTTAAGGAAGCTCCTAATTTCTTCCTTTGTCTTAGCCACTTTATCGTCTGAAACCTGAGTAAGTTTCTCAACCTCGATAAAAAGTCCGAGATTCTTCACATCCTCCAGCACTATCTCGTAATCCGGAGTCATGTATGTGTACTTGGTGTTATCTATTCTCACAAGTTCCTCGAATCCAAGATGTCTGTTGATTTCAAGTGCGGTCGTAAAATCTCCAATCTCTGTCTCGTACTCATCGGAGTGAGACCACCGCATGCTGTTATCAAAGTGGTCTACTTTGTAGGCAACTGAAGCTTTCCCATCCTTTGATCTAATTCTGTAACAATTATTTAACCTGCCGCTCTCATCTGGCTGCAAATCTTTCCTAAATGGACTCGTGAAGTACACATCGATTACCTCTTTTGCACCTACAAATTCAAATTGCTCAAGAGCTTTTTGAGCTGTTTCTTTATCACTTTTAATCTCAATCAAAATCTCAATTTCTTTCATATCCTGATTATATCGCTTTATGCGAATCTGCTAAGCGATGCATCTCATGCGGGATAACCTCGCTCGACTTGGCTGGCCGTCTCGTGCTAGAACCGTGGTCGGTCAAGCCCCGCTTGATGGATTAGCTACATTTTATATTACTGAAACAACGCGTCTCGAGCGCATAAAAATATTAGTTTAGTAGCCTTCGGGTGGTTGGACTTTAGCTCCAAACAGATTATAGCTTTTTGCTTTAAGTTGATTATCTATATTTTGCACTTCTTGTTCCAGTACAGCTTTTTCCTCAGGTGTTTTTGACTCAAGAATATAGTTTAGGGTCTTGTCGAAGTTGTTTTTAAACTTCTGATTGATGTCTTTCCAAGGAATACCTTTGAGCAGCTGCGCAGATGCTGGAGAATAATCCAATTCTCCAACTGTCATCAAAAAGGAAATCGCTGGGTAGCCGAGATAACCCTTATAAAAAGAGCCATTGTCATTGACCATGATTGACTGTGAAGTTGGGTCGAAGGTTACTGTGTAAAACTTATTTCCGCTCGACGAATACACTTTTGCAAAATTTCCATCCAGCTTCAATCTGCCATCCGCAACAGAACCAAGGGCTTCGTAGATCTTAATTATCGGTGGGTGCTTCCATTTCATGGTGCAACTCTCTTAACTGAGATTGGTTTGTAATAGTATTGAAACTTGTCTAAGGTCCACAAGGCGGTGCCTCCTTCTATATTTGTTGCGTGCCAAACATAACGTTCACTTGAGTCTCTATATATCTTTCCTAAATAAATGGCACTATGCAAGTGGTAGAGCCACTCATCCTTATCTTTGTATGTTTCTAAGTCCTTATGTAACTTTTCGCCCTTTTTATTTCTAAGATTTTGAGCATATAAAATATCACCTGCTTGTAACGCGTCGAAATCAATAGGTTCTTCCTCAAATACAAATTTGCCCAATGATTTGTATCCTCCTGGGAGATAGACTTCGTCTTGCTCCAAGAACTTTTTATGTACACGGTAAAAGTAAAGTTGGAGTGCAAGTCTGCAATTACCTTCTTTTATCGACCCATCTATTTCTGTAGGAGTCTTAACAGGTCCGGTCAGGTATTTGTATGTAAATTGGTCAGGTGGGAAAACTGAGTCTATTTCCATATCCTAATTGTATCGCTTTTAGCAATTTTGCTAAGCGAAGCATCTCGGACGCACGAGGCGCATAGGCGCCTCGTGCGTCCGAACCTCGCTCAAATTGGCTGCCGCAAAAGGATTCGAACCGTCTCGGTCTCGAACCTATGTGTCGACTAATAAAATGGCTTGTTTTATGCTCTTTTTTACGATATAGTTTGATCAACTATGCAACAGCACCAAATGAAACTGGCTACGGAGCCATACAACAACATCGCTTCTGGCAAGAAAGTTATTGAAAGCCGTCTCTTTGATGAGAAGCGACAGACAATCTCTATCGGAGACCAGATTGTTTTCAGCGAGAATGAAAAGCCAGAGAACAACGTGACTACGGTAGTAAAGGGACTGTTGCGCTACCAGACCTTCAAAGAACTCTTTGCGGACCACGAACCATCACTTTTCGGCGAAGAGAGCCGTGATTTCCTCCTCAACCAAATAAAACAGTTCTATTCTGACGAAGACGAGCAAAAGTACGGTGTCGTCGGCATCCGCCTCGAACTCATTGACTAAATAGTTTTTATATTGTAATATCCAGCACGTACCCATCGGTGGGTACGTCAACCTTTTTGTCGCTCAAGGAACCACGGTGGTTCCCCTGCGGCAAATCAAAGAAAGGAGTTCCTTGCAATGATACGAGTACGAAGAGTTCGGCTCGATGATTTGCCTGTCGTGGCGGAGATGATGCACACGCATCTTGACCCGTTTTACGGCGGCGACCATCGGGCGCACGCAAAGCGCATCGTCGAAACTGCCTCCAAAGGCAACAAAGACAAGAAGGGTCACTTTTCGGCTGAACAGCTGATGTATGTGGCAGTGGATGATGAAGATGACAACATCGTCGGCATCCTCAACTTTGTGTCCAAGTACCAAGGTACGGTCAAAATCAGCCCACTGATTGTCCGTGAAGAAGCGAGAGGCAAAGGTGTCAGTCGTATGCTCCTCCGCAAACTTGACGAGTATGCGAAGAGATATCGGGTCAGGCAGGTCTACTGCACTGTCTCGGCGAAAAACACCCTCGCCTTGAGTTTCTTCTTGGCGCACGGCTATGTTCGCGCAGGTGTCGCCAGTCGGCACTATCGAGCGAATGTTGACGAGGTAATGCTCTACAAAATCGTGGAGCACGACGGCATCTACCCAGAGGAACGTACCATCTCGATCCGTCCGCTTGAAAAGGCGGATGAACAGCAGGTGCGTCATCTCGTCATCAGCCGTCTTTCGCCCTACTTCAACGGCATTGATGACCGTTGGGTAACGGCTCTCTTTGAGGGCTATGCCAGAAAGGATACCCGCGACCCCAATGAGAAATACAAACTCATCTGGGTGGCGAAGACCCCTGATGGTACGGTTCTCGGAGTTGCCGCCGCAACCCCGAAGAAGGGCGAACCCGTCAAACTGATGCCGCTCGTCGCCGAAGACATACAGGCGTTCTCTGCTCTCGTGGCGGAACTGCCCAACCACCTTCGGGAATACGGACACAAACTCTACACTCATACCGTCCCCACGAGTGTGGAAGTCGAAACGTTCCAACATCACGGTTGGCGCATCGAGGCGATGATGCCCGAAGCGTACAAGCGTGGCGTTGTCACACAACAATGGGGACTTGTAATGGAGAACACAGTTATGAGAATGATGCGCGTCAAACGTCAGTACTTCAACGCCATTCTGGCAGGCACGAAACCTCTTGAGGTCCGTGTCGGCTACGGCAACATCAAGAGCATCAAGAAGGGCGAGCACATCCGTCTGGAATGCGGTCGCCACTTCGGCATTGTCGAGGTTGCGGATGTCCGCACCTATCCGACGTTCGCCGAAATGCTCAAGAACGAGAAGGCGGGACACATCGTCCCCGACGATCCCGCAGGGGCACTCAACATCCTTCGGAGCATCTATCCGAAGGAGAAGGAGGACCTCGGCGTGTACGTCTTCCAACTCAAGGTCATCAAGAAGTCGAACGGCTAATCACCGTCTGACCCACTGAAGACAACCCCAGCCCGATACCCCTCAAAAGGTATCGGGCTGTTTTTATAAGCAAAAACCTTCTAGGACTCGAACCGCACAAACAGCTTGAAATATAGCTTTCCTGATTTTAGGCGAAAACAGCAAAAGTTCGAGCCCATGACTCGTTCTGAAACCACGTTGCAAAATATAGCGATTTTAGGAGACTCGGTCGGTCTCACTACTCTGCTGACCGGCTAGGATTCGAACTTATATAGCCGAGCTAATCAAATTTCCTCAACAGGCCAACAATGACGCCCCAAAGGGTCGTTTCGATATCAAACTCTTTTTCGGATAGGTATTTTCGGACCCGTAACTCTCCGGCCTCCGCAACCACGACATAGCGTCCGCGCCTAGGACTTACCGACCGGTCCACGACCAAAACATCTCCCTCCTCTATCCTGCTACCCTCTGGTCCGACCACCTCCATCTTCAAGAAAAAAGTGGCATCCGGATGCTTCACTAAATAATCATGTATATCGAGAGACCTTTCCTTGTCTCCGTCCTTCATCACATTGAAAGCTCGCGCCATGTCGTTATGAAAATATGGCCCTACCTTAATAACCTTAACGCCCAGCGTTTTTACAGATCTTAATCTTAAGCTATGACCACTTTAGCCGCCACGAACACATGCACGCTGAACATCACGGCTATAAAGGCCAACATGGCGACGCCGTAGGCGATCTGCACCGGATGCTGGCGGCGCCATTCGACGATAATAGAGAGTAATAGCACCGCGACGACGAAAACGCCGATCAGGCTATAGAGGATCTGTAAGACTAAGCGTGGAGATGTGGCCAAACGACCCCAAAATGACGCCGGCTCTGGCGCCGTTTCGGAAAGCAGAACAGCGTCTTCGTTAGTCGTGGCCGCGAAACTTTCGTAGACCACCGTTCCGGCCTCAGTGACTCCGACCACATCTTCACTTTCAGACACACCGGCGACTTCGGGAGCTACATCGACCTCAGGCTCGGGCTCTCTGATCTCGTTTGTTTCCGAGATGACCTCGGTCTCGGCCGCTTTCACTGGCCCGGCCGGTGTACCGAACATCTGCACCACGAACACCGTGTCATAGCCCTGATACCTTCCTTTGGCGGTACCGATGCCGATCTCAGTGAATTTCTCATCCATGATGTTCTCACGATGGGTCGGCGAATCTAGCCAAGCCTCGACGACTTCATTGGAGTCTGTGAAATGTACCGCTAGATTTTCGCCGGCGTTTTTGTATGTATAGCCGGCCTCTTGAAACCAGTGCCAGGGAGAGACTCCGGTCGGACTCCAGTGAGCGAAGTATTCACCCGCGGCCATATCTTCCGCTTTGAGTCGTGCGGCCTCATCGAGGACAGAGTCGCGCGTCAATGGAGGACGGCCTTCCTCGGCGCGTGCCGCGTTGGTGGCGTCGGTCACGATAGCCGGCAGTATCGTCGAGACCAACCAGTCGGAAGCCACCCACAGTATCGAGTGCAAATTGGCGAAGGAAAACGAGATCATCACTAACACCGCCATACCGACCAAAGCCGAACGCTGTAAAGCGTTCGGCTTAAAGTCGTTATCCGGGCTTGGTATCAGAAACCTTTTGATCCATTTCATCTTCCTTCAATCATACACCACCTCCGGGTCGAAACTCTAAAAGACGGGCATATACCACGAGATTATGACTATAGCGTCGCTCGTTTTTGTCGAAGATACCGGCACAGGTCACCAATCGCAATTCCGCGCCGTCACTAGCACCGAAGACCGCGTCGGTCGGAAAATTTTTTTGAGAATAATAGTCGATCTCGTAGACCGAAAACAAAGCTACGCTACCGTCCTCTCGTTCCACCTCCACCAGATCGCCCTTCTCGATATCCTTGAGTGGATGAAAAACTTCCGGTCCAGATTCCGAATCGACATGGCCTAACACCACCGCCGAACCCGTCTCGCCCGGCGTCGGACCAGGTCGATACCAAGCGACTTGGTCGTAAAATTTCGGAACTTCAACGGCACCGACACCGTTCAGGCCCACCGGCTCGCCGAACGTCGCATCGATGTCGACCGAGTCGATAGAAAGACGAGTCGGTATGGACGCCTCTATGGAGGCGGACGGTGCGACTTCTTCTTTGCGGGGCTCCGTATCGAGGTAAGTCATGACGGAAAGAACGCTGCCGGCCCCCGATAGAGTACCTAGCAGAAACGACGCTACGATTCGTTTCCTGAACATTTACGCGGTCTTAAATACCAAACCAAGCCAATACCGGCCACAGCCAGGCCAACGAGACCGGCAACCTAGAGGAAGCGCCCCCTGCCCCCATGTTCGGGGCACCGACGGGCAACGTCAGCTGTTCGCCCAATACCTTGGGAGTAGCCCGACCGGAAGATCCATCACTGCTTCCTCCACCATCATTACCATCACCACCGTCGCCGCCCCCGTCATCATTGCCCCCATTACCACCTCCATTCCCGGTGTAATAGTTGCCGAAATTAAAACCGGAGTAAGTTTCGACGATAGCGGCCTGCGCTACCTTCACGAACAAGTTCAAAGGGAACCAGAGCGTCACTTCCTCGACACTTCCATTTGGTACCGTCACTACGTAGGTCTGCGGGCTGCTTGGGAAAGACTGCGCCCAATCCTCCTGCAAGACCTCTGACAAGGTCCAGGTTCCGGCCTCGACGACGAAATAGTAATATCCGGTGGCATCAGTGGTGGTAGAGAGGTTCAACGTGCCGTTCGTGGCCGTCACCGTCCAACCAGCAAGCGCGTTCTCGGTATCCGGCCAAGCGCCGTTTTGATCGGCATCGTGCCACACATAACCTTCGAGCTTATACTCGAGCGTCGAAGTGCCGTTACCACCGCCGTTTCCGTCGTCGTACGTGTTGGTGATGGTGCAGGTAGATGTGGCGCCAGAGACCAGACTAATCGACGAACAGTTGTCGTAGGTAGCCACGTATCCGTCTGGAATGCCGACCTCGACCACATCGTACGTGCCGGCCACTAACGACAGAGAGTTGCTACCGTCGATCTCGAAAGCCATGTCGGCGCCGCTATTAACGGAGAAGTTGAAGTCGCTCGGGGAAGTAGTGGTACCTACGACCAGCTTATTCACCACTAAAACGCCATTGTCGTTTCCACCATTGCCGTTGTCGCTGGTGGGACGATATTGATTATTGACCTCGCAAGGCAACGGACTTTCGAATTGACCCAGGTCGCTTTCTTCGATAGTTATCCAACCCTTGTACTGATCGTCATCGTTGGCATCACAACCGACCCCATACCAACCGACGCGCCAATCAGATTTGACGAAACCGTCCGGAACCAACTCCTCAACCGCGTACGTTCCAGGCGGCAACGCGATGACCTGATCATGTGACAACGTCTCATTGATCGTCCCACCGGTCACCACAAAGGCGAAATCGCTCAAAGAATAGCCATGCGGATCGCCGTCTATCTTTTTGTACACATGCACGTCCACGGTCGTATCGGTCACTTCTTGTGCGCCTACGGTCTTCTGCGAGACAGTGAACGCGGCGGTCACGATCAGCGCTATCATGACGCTGATCATGGCGGCTAGGAAGGTTTTTGAGATTTTTAGCTGCATATTCTTGTATGACTTATCTATAGTGGCGAATATTACACCTTGTTCCGATTTTATCTCTTGATTTTTCGATGGAATCATGTTCCATCGCGATGCCAGAACGACACCCGGTCGAAACCGGTTTTATCTATCGGTCGTGGTCTCGACAGCGGCGGCCGGGGAGGCCGCGCTGGCGGCGGCTATCGGTGAGACACCAGGAATGGAGAAGGTGTAATCGCCACCAGTAGACGACAATCCGCGACCGGAAGAACGAATGCGATAGGTGTATTCAGTTCCTGGACGTAGATTGCCCATGAAGAGGAAGTGCTGAGTGCGCGGGAACGGGAAATACAAACTGGCATTTTGATAACCTAGGTTTGGAACTAACGGATTGTAAGCAGATGCCTTGCTTTTTTCACTCCAAAATAGCTGACCATCCGCCGGAAGATTAGTGTCCCAAGCGACCACTGCGATGTAAGTGCCGTTGTTGGTGGGGAAAGAACCAAGGAATCTCGAATTTCTGACGGCTAGGCCCACGCCTTCAATCTGCAACTTATGCGTGGCATCCCTTATCTTGAGCTGTTTGCCAGGTTTGCCATCTGGCTTTGGCGCTCTGTAGGCCACGACACTGGCTTTGTTCACGTACTCTCCAGAGGGCGTGTCGCTCTTGTAATTTATAGTGTACGTGAGTTCTATAACTTCACCGGGCAATATGTTGCCGAGATCCCAGGATTGTTCGCTCACCACGGTGCCGATAGGATTGAGTAGGGTGTCGATGACCCGAGCGTTGTACGCGGTACCACCACGGTTCTTAACGGTCACCAGGTAGTCGACCGAATCACCGGCCCGAACAGCGACTTTATCATCATTCAAGACAGTCTTATATACGACCACTTGAGGAGCGGCATTGGGATCGGCTTTCACCTTTCCACGCTCCACACTGGCACCCAGTACTTGCTTGGTAGGCGAACTGCTTCCTCCACCACCGCCTCCACCTCCACCTCCGCCACCGCCACCGCCACCGC
>DBEA01000008.1:0-194 GCA_002293845.1 Patescibacteria group bacterium UBA918
TGCTCTATTTGGTGCCATCTTTTCGATCGTTTGCCGGAGCGGGTGAAGAAAAGCTATGCGCGATTTTATAATCGTTTCTTTCGCCCCGCGCAGTTCAAGAAACATCGTTTGAAACCGAAACTGGTATCGTGATCTGGTCAGGATACTTATGTGTATCCAGCGCACGCCGTCTTCTGTATATCTTATATGATACA
>DBEA01000008.1:373-1136 GCA_002293845.1 Patescibacteria group bacterium UBA918
TGTATCATATAAGATATACAGAGATATGAGACATAGTACTAAGAACACGAAACAAGACATCGACGAAGAGACTGAAAAGTTGTGGTGGAAAGCGGTCGAGGAGGCCGATCGAAAAGGAGAAGTTGTGAATTTTTTAAAGAATACACTGACCGAAAGCGAGCAATTGATGCTAGGACGTCGATTGATGATCTCTAGTTTATTACTTCGGGGTTTGACGCAGATGGAGATTCGGTTTTTGCTTGATCTTAGTCCCAATACCACCTGGAAGGTAAAAAGATGGCTGGAAAAAGAGATTCCGGAGTATGGAGTAGTACTGAAGCAAGTAGACGTCGAAGCCGAGAGTAAACGCCGTAGGAATGACCGAAGTAAGACCCAAGAACATTTACAAACCTTTTCATCAGCCTGGCTAAAGCGAAAGTATCCTATGCATTTTTTGATTTTAAATGTCGCTGATGCGGTTATTGATCGTCTCAGGGAGTCCTCGGAAAGGAGGTATCGGCGCTGATTCTTTTTGTGTATCTTATAAGATACATGGAAGATAGGGTGTAAGAGGAAAAGTCAGTGGATGTGAAAAGGCCGGCCCTTGCGGGCCGGCCTTTCGCTTGATTTTTAAGTCACAAACCGTTCAGTGTGGGCGAGAGAGGACTCGAACCTCCACGGGTTGCCCCATTAGTTCCTAAGACTAACGCGTCTACCATTTCGCCACTCGCCCACACTGGCCGCTTTGTGAATGAATTTTAAACACGGCGGCCCCCCCCCCGGA
>DBEA01000008.1:1272-13009 GCA_002293845.1 Patescibacteria group bacterium UBA918
GGGGGCGTCGGGCCGCAGGTTTGTCCCCCCTGTAGGGCTCGAACCTACGACCTTGTCGTTAAGAGCGACCTGCTCTACCAACTGAGCTAAGAGGGGGTTGAAAGGTCGTGCACGAGTATACAACGTTCTGGCGCTTGAAACAAGCGTATTGTGCCGAGGATGGGACTTGAACCCATACGAGTATTTCTACTCACGACATTTTAAGTGTCGGGCGTCTACCATTCCGCCACCTCGGCGTCGGCGACATAATAGCATGAATGTCGAAATTGAGTCCTGGGCGGGAATCGAACCCGCGCATGGAGGTTTTGCAGACCTCAGCGTTACCACTTCGCCACCAGGACGCCTATGTACTTTAACATTTCGACAATCCTTACCCAAATCAGATGTTTTTAGCGATGTTGTCTAAATGCTGGCGGGCGCGTTCGCCAGAGTCGACAGAGAATTGCAAACTAGGGACAATCTTGAGGTCGCTTTTTTTCTGCACGTAATGCCGCATGTCGCCGCCGGCTCGCTTCAGGAAGATGAGCGCGTCCTGCTCTTTGTCCTCCGGTATGGTGGTAAAAAAGACGGTGGCGTTACGATAGTCGGGAGAGACCGACACCGAAGTAATGGTGATGAGCGGAAAAGGGTTGGCTTCAGATACCACATAAGAAGCGATCATTTCGCGCAATAACGACTCGACTCGCAAATGACGTTCAGACATGAAATTAGGTGATGACCAGATCGAAGGCTTCGACATGATCGCCGGCATTGATGTCGGTCCTGGTATTGATCTCGATCCCGAACTCGCCATCACTGACCTGAGAGACATTGGACTTTGCCTGCTGGATGTTCTTGATCTCGCCCTCGCCGATCTCGATGTCGCGGCGCAGGATGCGCACGGTCTGCCCGGACTTTAGTACGCCGGAGTCGAGTCGGCCTCCGAGCACGTGCGTGTTCTTTTGCACGCTGAAATGGCGCAATATCTTCGCCTTGCCAGTGGAGACCTTCTCTTCGCGCTTAGGCGTACGATTTTTAAGCGCGGTATCGAGCCAGTCGGAAAGTTCGTAGATGATGTTGAAAGTGTCTATCTCCACCCCGAGTCTTTCGGCAAGCTCCTTGGCAGGGCGTTCGACCTTTACATTGAATCCCACGATCAGAGCGTTCTTGGTAGCGCTGACGTTTTGGACATCGGAAGCAGTAACATCGCCGACGGCCGTACCGATGATCTTCACCGAGATGCGGTCGGATTGGAATTTGTCGAGTTCGTGCAAGATAGCGTCGATCGATCCGCTGACATCGGCTTTGATCAGGATAGGTACTACCGGAAGATCGCTGACGTCACGCCTGTCGGCGGAGCTGACAAGCGTGACGTTTTCGATCGCTTCTTCGGCTTCGCGTTTGGTGGAGACCACGGTAAAAGTGTCGCCCACTCGAGGCGTAGCGGTCCAGCCGACTATGCCGACCGGCTGCGAGAGCCCGGCTTCTTTGATCGGCTTGCCTTGAAAATCTTCCATGATCCGAACCGGCGAATAAGCAGAACCGGAAACGACGAAATCGCCGGAGCGCAAAGTGCCGTCTTTGATCATGAGGGTGGCGGTGTTGCCGCGTTTGCGGTCGAGCTTGGCCTCGATGATCTTGCCGGTAGCCGAAGAGTTAAGGTCGCCTTTTAGATCCGCTAGATCCGCGGTCAATACGACCAGATCCAAGAGGTCATCGATCCCGGTGCCGGCCCTGGCGGAGATCGCCACCCACGGAATGTCGCCGCCCATACCTTCGATATAGATGCCATTTTCGATAAGTGACGCCTGCGTACGCGGGATATCGGCCCCCGGCTTGTCGATCTTGCTGATCGCGACGAGGAAGGGAATGTGCGCGGCTTCGATGCTCGCCAATGCCTCCAGGGTCTGAGGTTTGACGCCGTCCTCGGCCGACACTACCAGAATAGCCACGTCGGCCACGTCGGCGCCTCTAAGACGCATCTTTTGGAAAGCTTCGTGTCCGGGAGTGTCCAAAAAGGTGATGTTTTCCTTCACATCCTCCTTGGTGGTGTGGGTGGCCACATAGGCCGATAGATGCTGGGTGATACCGCCGGCCTCGCCTTCGACCACGTTGGATTTACGAATGGTGTCGAGTAGAGTGGATTTGCCATGGTCGATATGACCCATAACTACGACGATAGGTGGTCGCTTGACGATGTTAGGAGTGGCGGGGCGCTTTGACATAGGCGTTACCTTATCATAGAGTTGGCCTAATTTCTATCTATGAATTGGTTCAAGCGGCGTCACGTGCATATGGATTACGCGGCCGCGACGCCAACTCGCGGCGAGGTCCTTAGAGTCATGGAGTCGCTTTGGGCGGTGGATTTCGGTAATCCCAGTTCCATCCATGAGCTAGGTATAAGGGCCAGGAGAGTTTTGGACGAGGCGCGGGAAAAAGCGGCGCGGACGCTCCGCGTCCGAGCCGCCGATATCGTATTCACTTCCGGCGGTACCGAAAGCAATAACTTGGCGATCATCGGTAGCGTCAAGGCCATGCTCGAGTCCGGCGTGGCTCCCGCCGATATCGAGATCATCTCGACCGGACTCGAACACCCATCGATCACAAAAGCTCTGGAAGCGGTAAAAGAGATCGGTGTCGAGGTAACCTTGGTCCCAGTTTCCCCAGACGGACAAGTGGTCGCGGCAGATTTCAAGCAGGCTTTGTCGCCCAAGACCAGACTCGTCACCTTGGCCTACGTCAATAGCGAGGTCGGCGTGGTAGAGAACATCGGCAGATTGGTCAGGATCGTCCGCGCCTTCGAAAAGGAGAATGGTCTCACCATTTTATTTCACACAGACGCGTGCCAAGCGCCCTTATGGCTTCCTTGCGGTATGGATTCGTTGTCTGTCGATATGATGTCGCTCGACGCGGGTAAATGTCGCGGACCGAAAGGGGTCGGTATTTTAGCGAAACGCCCGCGAGCGAAATTGAGACCGGTCCTGGTGGGAGGACCACAGGAAGATGGTTTGCGACCAGGGACCGAACCTCTGCCGCTCATCGCCGGCGCGGCCGAAGCGCTTTCTTTGGCTCAAGCCGAGTATGAGGGCCTCGCGTCGAAAGTCAGAGAAAAGCGCGATCGTTTCATCTCGCTTTTGCTCGATATTCCTGGAGTGACGTTGAACGGTCCTCGCGAGGACCGCGTGGCCAACAATGTGAATGTCTCCATCGAAGGCGTCGACACCGAATTCTTGGTGGTGGCGCTAGATCATGCGGGCATATCATGCAGCACTAAAAGCGCTTGCAGCGGCGCGGGAGGCGGGGTCTCGAAGGTCGTTCTCGAAATGACCCGTGATTCGAACAAAGCCATGTCTACCGTGCGCTTCACCCTCTCTCCGGAAGTTACCAAAAGAGACATCGAATATACCGTGTCGGCGATCAAGGAACACTTGCGCGCCTCGGTTTTACCCCGATAGTAAGTCGTCGTCGGTTTAAGGTCGGCTCTGGGGTTTACTCGGAATAATTTTTGTTGCAATATATAGGAGTAGTCAAAACCTCGGAGTGACCGGTATGGACCGTATTGTTGCTGTCTTTGGCTCTTATTCTCTAACTCTTGAATCTTTACCGTGCCAAATTTTCACAATTTTACCACTCGGGCCAAGGAGGCGATCCGCAAAGCCCATGAACTCGCCATCGAGCGTGGGCAGACCCACGTGAGTCCGGTGCACCTGCTTTCGGCTCTGACCATGCAGGACGAGAGTGTCGTCATTGCCGTTCTGGATCGACTCGATATAGATATCATCGCTCTCACCGACATGCTCCTCGAGGCTCTCGAAGGCGCCGAGATGTCCAGTTCTGTGGCGCAATCGTATCAACTGTATTTGACTCCCGAATTGGCTCGCGCTCTCGAACATGCGGGAAAGACCGCCGAGAATTTGGGAGATGCGTATGTCGGCCCGGAACACCTGTTCATTGCGGCGTTGGAATATCCGGGGCCGGCGATCGAGGTTCTGCAACGTTCTGGTATCGACAAACGTCGAGTGCTCGCCGTTTTGAAAGAAGTGCGCGAACATTCCGTTACTGATGCCGAACAGCCGAAGAAATTCCGGGCGCTTTCGAAGTACACGCGCAATCTCACCAAATTGGCGGAGGAGAACAAGCTCGATCCGGTCATAGGCCGCGATACCGAGGTGCAGAGGGTGATCCAGATATTGTCCCGTCGCACCAAAAACAATCCGATCTTGATCGGCGAAGCCGGCGTGGGTAAGACCGCGATCGCCGAAGGTCTGGCCCAGATGATCGCGCAGGGCGCGGCGCCGGAATCGATCAAGGGTAAGGAGATACTGTCTTTGGATCTCGGGTTGTTAGTGGCCGGTACCAAGTTTCGTGGCGAATTCGAAGAAAGACTCAAAGCGGTCATG
Source organism: Patescibacteria group bacterium UBA918 (assembly GCA_002293845.1). Taxonomy (GTDB): domain Bacteria; phylum Patescibacteriota; class Minisyncoccia; order Phycocordibacterales; family UBA918; genus OLB19. The sequence goes on from DBEA01000008.1 coordinate 5,652, forward strand.
AAGGAGATCGAGCAGTCGGAGGGGCAGATCGTCCTGTTTATCGACGAGCTCCACACCATCGTGGGCGCCGGGGCCGCCGAAGGCTCGATGGACGCGAGCAACATGTTGAAGCCGGCATTGGCGCGCGGTGAAGTCCGCATCATCGGTGCCACTACTTTGAAGGAATACCAGAAATACATTGAGCGCGATCCGGCTTTGACCCGTCGTTTCCAACCCGTGTTCGTGAACGAACCTTCGCCTGAGGATGCGATCGCCATTTTGCGCGGCATCACGGAGAAGTACGAACTCTTCCATGGCGTGCGCATTACCGACGATGCCATAGTCGCAGCCGTCACGCTGTCTTCGAGATACATCACCGATCGTTTTTTGCCCGACAAAGCAGTGGATCTGATAGACGAGGCGGCGTCGGCCTTGCGCATCTCGCTCGAGAACAAGCCGGAAGAATTGGAGGTGACCGACAGGAAGGTAAGGCGCTTGGAGATCGAGCGTGAAGCTCTCAAAAAGGAGGAGACGCTGTCGTCCGCTAAAGAAAAGATCCGGGCTCGCTTGAAGGAGATCGAGCATGAGATAAAGGATCTGCGTGACGAGACCAAAACCTTGGAGACCAAGTGGAAAAACGAGCGCGAGTCCTTGGTAGAGATCGGCAAGCATAAGAAAGAGCTGGAGACTTTGCGGCTTGAAGCGGACGCGGCCGAGGCTTCGGCCGACTTGACGCGCGCGGCCGAGATAAGATACGGATCGGTGCCGGAACTCGAGAAGAAGCTAGAGGCCGAGACGACCAAGCTGCGTAAATTGCAGCGTAGTCGACGTTTATTGCGTGAGGAAGTGACCGAAGAGGATATCGCTTCAGTGGTATCGAAGTGGACCGGGGTGCCGGTGTCGCGCATGCTCGAGGCCGAGGCCGAGAAGTTGTCGCGCATGGAGGAAGAGCTCAAGCAGAAAGTGGTGGGACAAGATAACGCCGTCAAGCTCATCAGCGATGCGGTCAAGCGTTCGCGTGCGGGCATCGCGGACCCCGACCGACCTATCGGCTCCTTCTTATTCTTGGGACCGACCGGAGTCGGCAAGACCGAATTGTCACGCGCGTTGGCCGAATTCATGTTCGACGACGCTGATGCTCTCTTGCGCATCGATATGAGCGAGTTCATGGAGAAGCATTCCGTGTCTAAGATCATCGGTTCGCCTCCCGGTTATGTCGGACACGAGGAGGGAGGTTCGATCACGGAACGAGTGCGTCACCGACCGTATGCCGTGGTTCTTCTCGATGAGGTCGAGAAGGCTCATCCAGAGGTGTTCAATATTTTGTTGCAGGTGTTAGATTCCGGCCACCTCACCGACGCTAAAGGTCGCAAAGTGAATTTCCGCAACACCATCATCATCATGACCTCGAACATCGGTGCCGAGCATATCGACCGCATGTCGCATTTCGGCTTCCAGACCAGTCACGACGACGCTTTCGAGTACGGTCATGCCAAAGGCAAGGTCATGGAGAGTCTCAAGAACTATTTCCGCCCGGAGTTCCTCAACCGTTTGGATGAGATCATCGTCTTCGATATTCTCTCTCCCGAGACCATTTCCGAGATCGTGAAATTGCAGGTCAAGAACGTCACAGACCGTTTACGCGCCAAGGAGATCGAATTGACCGTGAGCGAGGAGGTGATGGAGTATCTCGCTAAGGAGGGCTATGACCCGAAGTTCGGCGCTCGACCTCTAAAGCGCGTCATCCAATCGAAGATCCTAACGCCGGTCGCCAACATGATGGTGGGGCAGGGTATGCTCAAAGGCGGCAAGGTGTCTGTCGGCATGAAGAACGGCCAGCTCACTTTCGACGTGAAGAAGAATCGCCGTAATCCATCGCCGGTTTCGATGTCGAGTGGAGTTAGTGTTTGACGAAGGAGGAAACGAACAAACGGCCGACTCTGTGAGCCGGCCGTTTGTTCTTAACCCTATCATCCGCTACTGCACGGTGAGTTCTATCGTCCTGGTGTCGACTCCGTACTCGCCGTTTCTTTGTCCGCCGCATTCAATACGGTAGGTGTAGTTACTTTCGGTGATGTCGTAGCCGGAAATTTCGGTGTTTCCTTCCTTCATCGCCCGGTTTGTAGTTGTGAGCGCGTACCGACCGCTGTCGTTTAGGAACGGCAGACATTGGGCATAATCGGCGGCGCTCCAACGTAAGAATATCTGCGTTCCGGTGGGTACGCTCAACGAGTCTATGTCTTGCCAGTCATATAGTATGGTGCTAGACGCGCTGACCGCCTTGATCTCGAATATTATGCTATTGGTTGTATTAGGCTTGTTATTCATGATGAGGTAACGAAGCGAAGTCGTGGCGTTGCTACTGCTAGCGTTTGGTCCAATATTCGCAGAGAATCTAGGACGTGAGGTGCTGGCGTTGGAATTGCCATCCCATGAAGTCCATTTAGCACGTAGGCCCGCAAAATCCACGTATGGTTGTGTCGATGACGTGTGGTTACCTATGGTGGAAGCAATCACTTTACCGATAGTTGTGAAAATCGACTCGATCAGTCCAGTTATCGGTTTAATTGGTGATATTCCCTCAAGAGCGCCTTTTATGGCATCAAGTAGCTTGGTCTGCGGAGTGGAGGTGGCGGTCGAAGAACTGAAGTTGCCTCGGGTCTTACTGCCAGCACTTATTGCTTTAACCACCCCGTCTCGTACGCGTTGTGTCACAGACGTGGTCGTTGTACTACTATGGGTCGTTGTAGTAGTTCGTCTTGAGTCTTGCCCAGCGTGCGTAGTAGTCGTTGCGTTGCTAGGAGTGGCTGTTTTCGTTCGTCTCGAGTCATATTCGGTGTGCGTGGTCGAATTGGTATTATAATTAGTGTAATACCAAGGTGCGTCTGGTCCGCCACTATTGATTCCCCCATCGTCAGGTCCATTGTCATTCTGGGCGTTACCTCCCCCAGAGGCATTACCTCCACCAGATGGTCCACTTGAAGGACTGTTGCCACCTGAAGTGTTTCCTCCTCCTCCGGCTGTGTTGCCGGCTGGGGACTCCTCGGAAGGGCTAAGATGGCCGATGTACCCCGTTCCGACTGCTGGATCGTTTGTCGTGTTTGGATTTATTGCGTCAGCATTATACGGACTAATGAAGGAACCCCCCATCTCTCCATAACTACCAACGTCGCCCTCTCCAGTTGCAAGTGATTTCTCAGCATATAATGAGATAGATAGTGTCAGTAACGCAATGAACAGGTACGAATAACCACCCTTAACTTTTGTCATGTTAATGATCGTTAGATAAAATATATAATCTGTCTAGATACACTCTAAATTGTATCACGCCCGATCGGGGGATATTCGCTGAACTCTAGATAACTCAACGGAATGATTTGAGGGTATAAAGATCACTACCCAGCACCACTTCACCCTCGTTTAGCCGACCATCGGGTGTATATATGACACTGGGCGACATGTTGCCAGCCTGGATTATGTTCGCATTGTTCCATATCGCTTGTGCGCGTAGCATGCGGTCGAGTTGGTAGCGCAACTTGGCCGAGCCATGGAACCAGCCATGGGAGACCGGATGTAGTATCAAATCACTGGTGACCGACCGATTGATCCCTATAATTCCAGTCGGCAGTACACTTTCGAAACAGAACAATATACTCGGTATATCAGAAGGTATTTTTTCGTAGTGGCTCATTGGTCCCGGACGGTACGAGCGATCGGTCAGTGTTTTTTTCACCAAGGTTTCATCGCCGACATGCATCAATAGAAAAGAGAGCCAGTATGGTATGTATTCTCCTTGTGGCACCATGTGCTGCTTATCTAAATAGTAGTAACTTTGGGTCTCTAGGTCGAAGATGTGTGCCCGTAAGACCGTCGTGCCGTTATCGGTCGATCGAGCAGAGTCAACCAACAGAGTATTTGAAGAAGACGAAATGTTATTGAGATGATCAAAAACTTCTGCCGCGGAACTAAAAGACGAGACAAAGCGAGCGTCTTCCGGGAGTAGTATGATGTCGGGGTCAGATTCCAGAGCGGCTTCGACCGCCTCTAGCACAGATGTTCTTTTTTTAGCCGGTCCGTTTTCTTCGGTAAGCATCGAGCTTTCGAAGCGCATTTCCATAGCAATGATCTCTCCTGGCAGTGGTTTATCATCGCGGTTATAAACACAAAGGTTTAGGCCCGTCAGCCATATCATAAGGACGATTATCAAGTATTTACCTACACGTTCATATTGAGGTCCCTCGAAGACCAGTAAATAGATAAAAAGGGAAACTAAGAAGGCGAATAGCGATAAAGCGTAAGCGCCACCAATGGTCGCAAGTGGTAGGATTCCTGGTATCCAGGCTACAGCGTAACCGCCATAACCAAAACTGAATCCAAGATCGAGACCGCTTCCCGGACCAAGTGACCATACGGAGAACGTCAGCGAACTTAGCACCTCGGCCAACGCTAACAAGAGGGGAGTTGTGTAAATGTAGCGTGCGTCACGCTTATAAAGATAGAAAATGACCAGGGCGATGGCGGCCATGCCGGTCGCCATCGATACCGCGTTGGTGAGCCAAACCAAACCGATCAGAGCCAATTGCGTGACCGGCGAGGCGACGCCAAGCCAGTCGATAGGATAAGTGTCCCATACCCAAAAAATGGCGCCACCGTATCTAAATATCCCCGCTAAGGATGCGCCGATCAAAACTACTTTCCAGCTGTCGGAGAGCACGATCGATCTGATCAATATGACCGTCCCGACGATAAAAAGCGGACCGAGGACAGGGTGGGTGAATGACAGACCTAAACAAAGACCCGCGGTCAGCCATCGCATAAAAGTCGACTTTTCCATGTCGGAGTTAATTATTGCATGGATTGCAATAGTCCCGACTATGTTGATAGATTCGGTCAATCTGGTAGAATCGGGCGGCACACGCGTCGGTGGTGGAGTGGATCAAAAGCAAACCGCTTTGCTTTTGATCCGGTCTATGAGCCAAGCGAGTAGATCGTCCGTTGTCCGCGTCAGCGGGCCGGACGAAGGAGGACAATCACAACAGACTTGATTTTACACCAAGTTTGTTAACACGAACAAACACACGCGTCGGTGGTGGAGTGGTCAATCACAACAGACTGTAAATCTGTCGGCTTCGGCCTTCGCTGGTTCGAATCCAGCCCGGCGCACAGGTCATTAAAAACTTCACGTTTTTGTCCAGAAAGTCCTTGTATATCAAGGTCTTTTTTGGTGTCGAACCCGCCAAGGTCTTTACCTAGTTTCTTGTAGACGTTTCTGAAACCAAGCAGCTCATTTGGCACTACGACGTGGAGTTTTCTGTCTTTTAGCTCCAGTGTCGAACCTAAGGTACCAAGCATCAATCTTTTTTCTTCATTGTTAGCCTTGTTGAACTTTTCAGTAAGCCTTTCCGCAAAGCTCAAGTATTTATCAGCGGTACTAACCCACTGACTCATACGATCATTTAGACCTTTTTGCTCTCGCTCTAAGTTTCTTAGCTCAATTTCAGTGTCTTGATTCATGCGAGCGAGTTGTTCACTTGAAATCTCACCATCTGCTCTCATTACGACCAGTTGATCTAGTCTCTTGCGTAAAGACGATGCCTTTACCTCAAGCTGTTTGGTAACCTCGTCTTGAGTAACCATTTCAGCCCCGTGCATATGTTTAAGCGCACTTATGGCCCAGTGATAGAAGTCGTCACTTATTTCCACGTTTTTCAACGTCTCTAACACTTGTTCATTGAGGTCTCTTTCGTCTATTACGCTCTGTTGGCAGACATAATCCTTTCGTTTCTTTGTGCAGTGGTAATAGACGTTTTTATATAACTGAGGATGCTTCATCTCAGACAAGTCGGTGTGGCACTTAGGACAGGCGGTCTGGACCTTGCAAGAGAATTTAAATTTGCAGTTGGTACAGATACAGCGAACCTTTGTCTCAGCAGTTATAGCCATACCGCACTCCCCACAACTCAATGGTCCCCTAAAGGCAAAATCAAGCTTATTTACCCGTGTTGGCCGTCCCTTGTTACCAAGTAGCTTTTGGACATGATTAAACTCGTCTTCCGTCAAAATAGCTTCGTGCTTGCCCTTGTGTCGGACCTCTATGCCATCGGCATTTTTCCAATAGTAATATCCACAATAGAACTCACTGGTCAGCATGTTTAGTATGGTTTGTAGTCCATAGTACTTTCCGTGCTTATTTACTAGCCCGTAAGTTTGGCTCAACCGCTGTATATCAGAAGCTGAATAATTTCCCTCAAGCATACTGTTAAATAACTGTTTAGCAGTCACTAAGTCTTTAGTAGAGACAATCTCAATTTGACCCTTTTCGTAGCCTTTTAAATGCTTGTAGCCGATAGGCAGTGACCTTTGAGGATTCCAACCTCTTTCGGCCTTTTGGCGCATACCCCGCTTTACATCTGTACTTAAGTCGTTCACAAACTGGTTAGCCATTCCTAGCTCTACAGCCATCATAATTACGTTGTCTGAAGGCCTATAGTCTCTGGAGTAGGTTTGGATATGTTTGATTACTGATTGCTGTAACATCCAAGAGATCTGACCGCCATCTACAGGATTTCTCGCAAGACGATTAATCTTCCAACAAAGCACACCGTCGGCCTCACCTGAGTTGATACGAACTATCATCTCGTTGAAGCGTGGTCGTCCGGGCTTTTTAGCCGACTGAGACTCTTTGATCGTATCTACGATGTTCAAGCCCAGTCTTTTGGCAATACCTAGCATCTCTGACTCTTGGTCCTCCAGTGAGGCCATTTGTCGGTCCTCAGCGTCTTGCGAACGTCTAAGGTACAGGAAGTATTTGTTAGCTTTGTGGGTAGGGGGATTAAGCATTTTTCTTTGGTACTAAGCTACCTAGAACAACGTAATAGAAAACTCTCCGAACTATTTCAAAAAATAGAAGCCAACCTAGAATTGCCAAAAGAATGTACCCGATCGTGGCAAACCAGTTTCTTTCTGTATAGATACTCACAAGTTCGTAATCAGGTGGGTTAAGAGGCTTAAAATCCACCGGCTTGATTTTTTCGTAGTATGAAGGTGGAGGCTCACCGTATCTTTGCTCATATTCTTCAGCCGTTAGCTTTACGGGTGCTGAACACAGTTCTTCTATCTTCATTTCGTCGTAAATTCCTATATAAGGGCTATATAGATATATACCGTTCTCTTCTAGTTTATAGTTTTCACCATTTTCACAGGTTATGTAGGAATTTTCGTTATCAAATTTAGGTTCAAGGATGAAGTAAATACCAATTGCAGTTCCGATACTCCAAGAGAATAGTAAGAAAATGTAAATCACCTTAACAAGTCGATACCACCACCTACGGTTCAAATCTGCAATAGTCTTCATATAAATTTATGTTATTCCTATTATC
>DBEA01000003.1:0-5102 GCA_002293845.1 Patescibacteria group bacterium UBA918
CTGGCCTTCTCTATCGCCGCTCCGGGGGTAGTATCCTTTGATCGAGTGCTCTTGGTCTTGACCACTATCGTTTCCTTAGAAGCCATCTATCTGGCTATATTCATACAAATGACCATCAATATGCAGGCAGAAGCTATCGCTGAGGTGGAACAGGACATTGATGAGATTCAGGAAAACGTCGGCGAAATTCAGGAAGACATCGAGGATATCCAGGAAGACGTCGAAGAGATCGGCGAGGATGTAGAGGAACTACACGAAGACGTCGAGGAGATCAGCGAAGACGTTGAGGAAATCAGTGACGATGAGGCCGAGGAACGCCGCAAAGAGGAGCAGAAGGAGACCTTACAGAACATCTACGACACCATCCAAAAGTTGACCGGGGAGATCGAGAGATTGAAGAAGTAGATCCGACAGTTAAACTTGAGACGTTGTTTAGAAAACGACCGGTCCTAAAGGACCGGTCGTTTTGTTTTACACGCGTAGTGAAGCGGGAAAATCGGATGCAGTCGTGCCGGTTGAAGGAAATTTCGTGAGCGAGACGTATGTGGGTATACGACGACGAACAAAATTTCCGAAACTGGTGCGAATGCGCCGATTTTTCCGCTTCATTTTTGGAGCTTCTGGCGGGTGAGGGCCTGCGCCGCATTCATCGAATGCTGATAATACAGCGCTTTGATGCCCTTCTTCCATGCGGTCAAGTAAAGTTGATTGATCTCTTTGGCTGGCACACCCGGAGGCACCATGATGTTCAACGACTGACCTTGATCGATGTACTTCTGACGGGTCGCCGCCTGATCGATGACGATCGCCTGATCCAGTTCGGCAAAGGTACGGAATATCATCTTCTCTTCGTCGGACAGGAAATCGAGATGCTGAACCGATCCGTCATGATCGCGAATGGAAGACCAGATTTCCTTGGTGTTCTTGCCCTTTTCTTCGAGGAGTTCCTCCAAAAACGGATTCTTGATGGTCACCTTGAGCTTAGCCACGTCCTTCACATAGGCGTTAGACCAGACCGGCTCGATCGACTGCGACACCTGGCCCAATATGAAGGCCGAGGAGGTGGTGGGAGCGATCGCGAAAACGGTGGTGTTGCGACGGCCGTAGCCCTTCAAAACCTCCGGCTCACCGAACTCGGTGGCGAGCTGTTTCGACGCGGCATCGCCCTTTTCTTTCAAATCCTTCCAGATATCCTCGTTCATCCGCAAAGCTTCGGCGCTCTCGAACGGTATGCGCTTCGACTGGAGATAAGAGTGCCAGCCTAGCACTCCCAGGCCCAGGGCCCGGTGATTCTTGGCGAAGTTGTAGGCGCGCTCCATGAACAAGAAAGCTTGTTTGTCCGCTCGCTTGTCGGAGTCGCGTAGCGCCTCCAAACGCTCGCAGAAATCGGTCAAGACGGCATCGAGCAGAGCTACCATCGTTTCGACGAAATCGGTGTCTTTCCATTCGTCGTAGTGCAGAAGATTCATGGAAGAAAGACAGCACACGAAGGAGTTCCACTCGTCCGACGGCAACATGATCTCCGAACAGAGGTTCGAAGCCACGATCTTCATGTCCTTGTCTTTGTAGACCTCCGGCTTGTTATTGTTGGCATTGCCGGTGAAAAGGATGTAGGGATAACCGATCTCGCCCCGGCGCTGGATGACCTTGGCCCAGACCTTTCGCTTCTCCTCATCGCCGTCGATCATGGCTTGCATCCATTCGTCGCCGGCCGTGACGGCGTGGGTCATGTTCTGGATCGGATTGCCTTCGGTGCCGATCTCCAAAAATTCCATGATGTCCGGGTGTTCGACCGGCAGATAGGGTGAGAAGGAGCCGCGTCGGACCTTGCCCTGCGACACCACGTGGATCAATGTCTCGAACATTTGCATGAAATGGACCGGGCCGTTCGATGATCCGTTATTCTTGATCTCCGCCCCGCGCGGGCGCAACGCGCCGAAATAACCAGAAGTGCCACCCCCGTACTTGGACATCATGCCGTTCTCGGCGTGGGTGTACATGATGCTGGACATGTCATCGGCCAGATAAGAGCCGAAACAGCTGATCGGCAAACCTCGACCCAATCCGAAGTTAGCCCACACTGGTGTCGAAAACGACACCCAGCCCTTCGAGACGTAATCGTAAAGTTTATCGGCGTAGCCGGGACGTTTCAGTATTTTTTCGGCATGATCGGCGATCTGACGCACGCGCTCTTCTGGGGTCTGTCCCTCGAGGGTGTAACCGCGCGACATGAACTGTCGTGAATTATCGTTGAGCCAGTACCAGGGTTGCTTCCGATCGATCATAAAGTTTATGGGTAGAAGTTAGTAAGTAGAGGGTAGATGGTAGTTTAACAAAATCTGTAAAAATCGGATGGATGACGCGGAGACTAGGCAAAAAAGTCAGGAGTGGGACAAATTAGTCCAGCGAGTGACTTTTTTGCCGTAACGACAAAGTCAGCCGCCGATTTTCACAGATTTAGAATAGGTCGTCGCTAGTGACGGACGACTGTCGCTTGCTGTAGTTGATCGAACGCTTGTCGAAGAAATCGACATGCTTGGTGGCGATGACCTCGTCGTTGAACCATTCGGTCTTGTCGATCAAGGCCTCGTCGACCGAGAAGACGGCCGACATACCGATCGAGCGCAAAGAATTGTTGAGGCGATGCTTGATGAACTCCTTGACCTGATCTTTGGGCAGGAATTCTAGCTCGCCTTCCTCGAAGATCCAATCGACGATGGCGCTCTCGGCCTGATAGGCCTCGACGCACATCATGCGCACAGTTTCGCGATGCTCCTCATCGAACCACTCGGGATGTTCGTTCCTGATTATGTTGATAAGATCGATGCCGAACATGCCATGGATCTGCTCCTCCTTCGAGGTGGCCTCGACGGCGTTCGAGATGCCCTTAAACAGGTTCTTGTACTTATTGAACGACATCATGATGAGGAACTGCGAGAAGAGAGAGACGTGCTCGATAAAGAGAGCGAAGAGAAGCACCGCCTGAGAATACTCTCTGGCCTCTCCTGTCTTCGAAAAAGCGATGACCTTATCGAGGTACTCCACACGCTTCTTGATGACCGGCACTTCGGTCAGTTTCTTAAACTCGTCGTTGAGTCCGAGTATCTCCAAAAGATGGGCGTAGGCGTCCATATGACGCACCTCGGATTCCGCAAAAGTGAAACCGACCGCGCCGACCTCCGGCTTGGGAATGCGACCGTAGATGTTCCCCCAGAAACTTTTCACCGCGACCTCGATCTGCGCGATCGCTAGCATCGTCTTTTTGATCGCACCTCTTTCGTGGTCAGCTACGCGCGTCTTGAAATCGTCGATGTCGCGCATGTAGTTGAACTCGGTATGCAGCCAATAGGAGTGGCGGATGGCAGTCACATATTCGTAGAGTTCGGGATATTCATAGGGACGCAGATTGGTTCGCTTTCGGAAGATGTCGCGATTGCGCAAGCGTTTGCGTTCGGCGCGATAGATGATGTAGGCCTTGGCCGTCTCGAAGAAACCGAGCTCCATAAGGCCCGCCTCCACTAAGTCTTGGATCTCCTCGACGGTCGGATAACCGTCGACGCACTTGCCGTAGTGATGATCGCCGGGCTCGGCCGAAGCCGCGGCCACGCACATGGCGACGATCTTCTCATGCACCAAACCGGCCACCTTGGCCGCATCGGCGGCACCCCCTTCGTTGGTCTCGTTGAAGGCCTTGAGAACGGCCGATTCGATCTTGTTCACTTTGAAATCGACGACCGAACCGTCGCGCTTACGGATCTGAGTAATTTCCATAGGCATATTAATTACACGACTGATAATAAAACCGCTTTCGCGGGAACAACGTTCAACGAATCACTACTCGCGCGCAAAACCTATCGGCGGTGTGTGCGATGGGGCTTGCGAACGAACGATCTTCTCCAAGCACGAACTTCGGACAGAACTTCGTACTCACCTATCATACCAACTTTCGAAACCTGCTCTCGACGCTCCCCTACTAGAGTTATCCACAAGCCTAAACTCGCAATCACTTTTAGCGAAACAGCAACGTTGACGGGTGGCCGATTTGAGGCCAAAAAATGCCGGCGGCTCTGGCCGCCGGCATTTTTTGGCCGTCTCCTAGACTTACCCGTGCTTAAGAGAATCTCTGATCTCTCGCAGAAGTTTCACCTCCTCGGTCGGTTCGGCAACCTTCTCCGATTCGGGCTTCGCCGCCTCCTTGCGCTCTAGCGATCGCAACACCTTGATGGCCACGAATATCGCCCACGCGATGATGAGGAAATCGATGACCGATTGCAGGAACACCCCGTAAGTGACACTCGCCCCGTCCACCTGAACAGACAAGCCCTTGAAATCGATGCCGCCGGTCAGGATGCCGAATATCGGCATGATGATATTGTCCACCAGCGACGACACGATCTTATTGAAAGCCGTGCCGACGACGACCGCGACCGCCAGATCTAGGACATTGCCTTTAAGAGCGAAGGCTTTGAATTCCTCCAATACGCCCTTGGCTTTTTCTCCGTATGCGTTCATAAAAAATGATTTAGGTTTTTTAAATCTCTGATTCCGACCTTGGATGTCCAATCCGAAAGCAGGCTAATGATGGTGGGAATGATAATGCCCGTGCTCATGGCTGTCCACCACCTCCCGACCGCCGAACCACCAAGCCGCGATCAAGGTGGTGATGGGTACGGTCAAAATGAGGCCGATCGAACCTACCAGTATGCGCGCCAGTTCGGCGGCCACAACTTCTTGATTAAGAGTGAAGTAAAGCGGAGCCGAACTGGTGGAAAACAGCAACACCAGCGGTAAGGCCGCACCGACATAGGCTAAGGCCAAGGTATTGACGAGCGATCCGACATGGTCGCGCCCCACTCTCACGGCTCGTCGATACAACTCCGAAGCCGACAGACTTTTGTTGGCGGCTCGCAATTCGCGTACCACCGAAGCTTGCGTGATCGAAATATCGTCCAGCACACCCAAGACACCGATGATGATACTGCCGAGCAAAAGACCGGCCAGGTCTAGTTCGCCGCGAGTGGCGAAATTGAGATACACCGAAGCATCGTTGCCGTACCCCGTCAAACGAAGTGCTTCCACGAACCACCATGCGATGGCACTGG
>DBEA01000003.1:5221-9783 GCA_002293845.1 Patescibacteria group bacterium UBA918
GGAACCGCCGCCACCGTGCCTAAGTAAGCGATAGTCGATAGCGCCGAAAGTCCATGTGTCCCGAACAACGCCAATGCCAATATCACGGCCGAAATGAGGAGGCTCATCGATATCGGATCGTATCCGGCTAAAAGCGCTGGCAGTAGCACGAACACGATCCCGAGGATACTCATGAGCAAGGACACCAGCGCCCTAGCTCCCTGTCGCCCAGCGAACCACAAAAGTAGACCGACGAACAAGACGAACAACGATATCAGACCGAGCCCGCGGTCGACATCTTGCAGTAAGTACATCTCGCGGCCGTCTATCTCTCGTACGTGGCTTAAAAAGATCCGGTCGCCGGCCTTGAGCGGTACGAGATCGTTTTCAAAAGTGACCTTCTCTCCCTTATTCTCCCCTTCCTCTATTCGAGCACGCACGGTCTGCACCACGGTGTTGGCGTCGGTACCCATGATTCTTTCCACTCTTTCAGAGACGATCTCTTCCACCTCGGCCCGCAAAGTATCCTGCAACTCTTCGTAGGCGGTCTGCGCCAAAACCGGCGTCCAAGCGAACAACAACAAAAATGCCAACGATATTTTCATGATTCCATGATATCAGATTGACATTCTCCGACCATCGATGTTATCTTAATGCTAATTATTTGCAATAAGCATTATTATGATATTCGAAGCGATATTGGCATCCTTGGGCGTCGCCCTGTGTTCCCTGGTCGGAGTGTTCTTTTTCGGCCGCGCCGGCAAACTCGATGGTATCGAACGTTACGTCATACCGACAGCGGTCGGCGTCTTTTTATCACTCGTGCTGTTCGAACTCATACCCGAAACACTTGAGGCCAGTGAAACCTGGGGCGGCGTCGCCGTCGCCATCGGCTTTTTGATCTTTTATGTGTTGAGCTACGAACTGCATCGTTACTTCCACTCCACCGAAGGCGACGACAAGCATTGCCACCAAAAAGGCGCGGCTACGCTGATACTAATCGGCGACGCCGTACATAACGTGGCGGACGGCGTGATCCTGGGCGCCGCTTTCTTGATCGATCCGATTCTTGGAACGGCAGTAGCTGTCGGACTGGCTCTCCATGAGATCCCACAGGAGATAGTGGAATTCGGCGTTCTTTTACGCGGCGGATATGGCCGCGTAGAGGCGGCGATGTTGAATCTTTTGTCGGCCTCGAGCATCGTCATCGGCACCCTGCTTACTCTACTACTAGCCGAAGCCGCCGCTGACTACGTCTGGATCATCACCGGCATCGCGGCAGGCAACCTGCTTTATATCGCGGCCAGCGATCTCTTGCCGCGAGTGCACGGTAGCCTCAAAAGCTACGGCAGTTTCTGGAAAACGCTATCAGCCATCATTCTAGGCTTCGTCGCCATGACGGCGATGCTGGTTTACACTCACGAAACTTTCGGGCACGGTCCTCATGACCATGGCCACGACGAGGGGTCTGAAGACCATGCCGACGAAGAAGGCACCGATCACTGATCAAAAAAACAGCCGCGCCAGATAAAACCCGACAGCGAGACCGAGAATGAAAAGAAGTAGTATCGATAATTTGCGTCCTTCGGAATCCATAGCTTAGTAATTAGTGAGTAGAAGGTAGTAAGCAGATATACGCGGCGCGGCAGAGCCGCGCTGCTCCGTATCGCATTGCTTCAGATGAATTATACTCGACTTTTGGGGACAAAATAGGTATAACTTAGGCGGCGCGGCAGAGCCGCGCCGCTAACCTGGCGGCTATGGTGTAATGGTTAACACAGAGGTTTGTGGAGCCTCTGATTCGGGTTCGATTCCCGGTAGCCGCCCATTTCAAGAAGCTATATTTAGCAACATATTTTGAGGGTGTTTTTTAGTGCCTAATGTCTGTAGTGGAACTTTTTAATGTTTTAGTGCATAGTACCCAAGATTTAAATGTACCTTGGAGGTAAGAAATGAAGCGTCTAGCCAACGTCTCGGCAATCCCCACTATCATCTGTTTCATTGCACTGATGCTCTGGGGAGAGCGAGTCAGAGAGTTCAGTGCTGTGCTTTACTTCCTGATGTTCGCCGTTCTCGCTGTCGGATACGCTTCGATACTCATCCAGTCCGAGCGTGACAGTAAACGCGCGATCGCCAACAAGGCGGTTGCACCGTACAAGAAAGACCACGGCATAACAGACTGAAACAGTATGCCTTACACCCCGCCCCTTCTTCGATGATTGGGGCGGTTTTGATTTATCAAAAAATTTCTCGTGCTTCTTTTAACCAATCCAGTGATTCTTCCTCAAACTGGTTCCACTCCATAGACAGTACGTGCCCAAATCGGCCGGCCCCAATGCTTTCGCATTGGGGCCGTTGCCGTTTGGGGCTGGCTACCAGGAATCGAAAGACGGAGCCATGTCGCTTGCGACAGACGAGTCGGGGTGAGAAGCGAAAACTTGGAGCTTCGCAAGACCTTTTGAGATATTTCTGGAGTTTACGAACAGAAATATCCAAAAGATGTACAGTTTCTGTAAGAAAGAAGTACTTAGCAGAATCAGAGCGAAGCGAGTGATTATGCTTAGCAACTCCTGACCGAATTTCCCGGTAACCAAATCATCACAACACCAACAGACTCGGATCGTAAACCAAAAGGCCGCCGAGAAGGAGCATGAGTACCCCACCGACCAATAGCGACATCTGGGCATATTTGTGCCCATGCGCTTCGAGCTTCCCGTACCCCCAGATAGCCAGACCGAAGACCAGAACGTCGTCCACCATATACCCTAAGGTGTAGACCAGGATGTAACCTTGGCGCTCCAGGAAAGAGAGCATGTTGAGCTCTAGTATCTTGGTGTAAGCCTGAGGGATGCCTATTGAGCAAGCGAACTCGATAATGTTGACCGAGAAAGCGATGGTGATGATAGCAGCAACAGTGGCCAAGGTGAGGGGTTGCTCGACGATGGCGCGGAAGCGACCAATGGTTTTCGACTGCTGTTCGATATCACTGATGTCGCATACTAACGCGGCATTCTTATTTTTATGCCAGCGATACAAAAAGAATGCGCCGCCACCGAGCGCCAAAAGACCGACGAGCGGCGTCACGATCTGGTCGAGGGCCACGAAATCCCAGGTTTTGTACCAGACGTTCAAGATCAAGTTATACATGATGGCTTCGGCCAGGATGAACAGGCCGGCCAAAAATACCATTTTGCGACGACTGCCCGCCTGCGACAGCAGGACCAAGAAAGTGATGAGGACCCACATGGCGCACGGGTTGAAACCGTCAATGGTCCCAAGTATGAGCGAAAGAGAGAAGAGTGAAAAAGATTTAAGATCTACCAACCCCAACACCGGCAGGTCGAAAAGATACGTGCCAGATAGTCCACTATCGCATTCCGTTTCCGAACAACCGCCGCCCACGACTACATCCTGGACCGGTGCGCGCTCTAGATGTTCTTGCGGCGTACGAATGTCGGTTTCGTCCGCGGCGAGGATGGCCGCTTTGATACTGGCACCGGTCGTATCCGGTCCGTTGAAACCTAGTATCACTTGTTCCCCGATCACAGTGAGCGGCGTCACTTTTGAGGTGTCGTGTTTCTCAGCGATCGCCTTGAATAACCGCGCCGCCTCTTTGTCAGTAGCGACGTTCATATAGTGATACGGGATGCCTTCGGTTTCGAGCCACTCCTTCTCTTGCTGGCAAAATCCGCAATCATCCCGCCCAAAAAGGTAAACCCCGGCGTCGCCCGTGGTAGATGCATTTGCGCCGAATGGCACTGACACCAATAAAATGATTGCGAATAACCAGCCTCTTGATTTGTATGACATGTTGACCATTGTACCAGGCGAACAAACTCTCGGCTCTATCCCCTTTCATTAGACACCTCTACGATATGGACAGGATATAATGTCGATGAAATGGATAACGATACTGCAACTGACAAGCTGTTTTTCTCTTTGATCGTACCGGCGTTGACGGATAGAGAAGAATTCGACGTGCAGATAATGAACGTCTGCGGCGTACTCGACGGCAAAATACCTGGCTGTTACGAGATCGTGACGATCGAAAACCGCCAAGATGACGACCATCTGGACGACTGGGACCACGTCAAGGGTGAGGTTCTGGTCATAATAGACGGTGATCTGGCCAACTCCCCCACTTCGCTCGTCGACGTGATCGAAGCGTTCAAGGAAGGCAGTGACATGGCCTTTGCGAGTCAATATGTAAAAAGCGGCACTAAAGGAGATCCGGATCTGAGTTATTTCGGTATCAAACGATCTTCGTTGTCCCGCCTGCACGAATCGCCGAACGGACAAAAACTCATATTGGAGATCCTGGGTCCGGAAACGATAAAAAAACTTAGCACCACTAAAGGTTCCGACAACAGTCGTATCCTGAAGAATCTACGACAACTGATAAAAGTAAGGGGGTGAAATTAATCTTAAAAAACGAAACGACCTGAAGCAGTTCAGGTCGTTTTATTTTGGGGTCAAGTTGCTAAGTAAAATTGTTCGCTACGCTCCAATTTATACTAAGCACTTCCTCCCCGGCCTCGACTGTTTTTATTTCTAGAAAATGAAACAAAAACATGTCTCCGGCT
>DBEA01000003.1:9976-10129 GCA_002293845.1 Patescibacteria group bacterium UBA918
AAACAAAAACATGTCTCCGGCTCACAAAACTAAAAAACAGCAAGCAGTTGCTGTTTTTCTTTACGTTTTGTGCCCAGGAGAGGACTTGAACCTCCACACCTTTCGGCATATCCACCTCAAGGATACGTGTATACCAATTTCACCACCTGGGCA
>DBEA01000012.1:0-7376 GCA_002293845.1 Patescibacteria group bacterium UBA918
CCTGACAAAACGGTCGTAGCCTCTACCGCCACCGGCGACCGCCATGCATCCTCGGGACGAAGCGGGGCCGTGGTGAATCTTGATTCCGGTCCGTTTGTGTCGCCCTTCTCCTCGGAGAGTTTCCCGCTTGGGGCACCACTCCTCGTAAAGCATAATGGCAAAGCCGAGACGTCCGGCTTCAGTGATACGCCCCAGATAGGGCTTCCCGGGTAGGTTTGGCGGGCATTCGTTCCCGATACGATAGTCTCGAGGTTTACCGCCTTTGAAAACCTCTCGACGCGATTTGCGGGTGACGGCGAACTCAAAGAGAAGTTCACCGTCGTCGTCCTCCACCAGCGCCCGATAGGTCGTGACCATTTTTCTCAAGCCACGTTTCCCGATACGGGAGTACATGAGTGCCCTCCGTTCGGTGGGCTCTCCGGCAATTATGATGACAGGCATCAGAGTCCCCTCTCAAAGACCAATTTAATCTAAAATATCTAACTTTCTCCGGCTCGGCAAGGTTGTGTCTCGATATGGTGGCGGGCGGCCGCTGCCGCCCGCCTGGGGTATAATTAGTGGCGGAAGTGATTAAAAAGCTAATTAAATGCTAATCAAAGTATGAACTCTGTAGAAAGAATGCTCAGGGACAACGGAGCGATGGTCGGCCGCATGCTGATCGGTCTTCTCTTCGTCTTTTCGGGCGTCGGGATGGTACTGAACGGAGTCGATGGCGTAGTGGGTATGATCGACAGCCGCGGTCTGCCGATGGCCTCCCTGCTCGCTTGGGTGGTCATCTTCGTCAAAGTGGCGGCCGGCGCCGCTCTGATGCTCGGTTATCGCACTCGCGACGCGGCTATGGCCCTCTTGGTGTTCACCTGTGTGGTCACCTTGCTCTATCACCTTGATCTCGAGGATATCAACCTCTTCAAGAACTTGGCGATCGTGGGAGGTCTTCTATATGTCTATGTGTATGGACCTGGTGATGGCTGGCGCCTCAAGACGTCCTAAAATCGGCGCCTTCGCACCGGTTTCGGGGTTTTTGTTCGGTCACCTTAGGTTCATCTAAGGCTCTCTCACAAAAATCCCTCCAACCGGCACGTATGCATCCGATTTGTAGGACATCTTAGAGTATGGCGACAATTAGACGCTAGCGATAAAATGGAACAGAACAGCAAAACGGCGGCCCCTTTCGGGGCCGCCGTTTTGTTAGATAGTTTAGTTGCCGTACGCTAGCGTCTTGTTCCAACAAGGAGCGGACGCGTTCCAAGGCTTGGTACCCTGCTTTTCGTATAGATAGCGGGCATAGGCCAGGTTGTCCTCTATGTTGTCGAGATCGAGTCCCAGCTTGATGGCGGTGGACTCGTGAAAGCGTTTATTGATCTGCATCACGCCGGTGTCGGCGGGATCGACCCTACCCTTAAGGATGGTGCCGTCAGACAGTTCGTGGCGGAAGTGCGATTCGCACCGCGCCACCTGGATCATGACCGGAATGTCCTTAAAGTACTCACGGACGATACGTTCGGTATCGGAGACGGAAATGGCTACTTTTTCCGCTTCAACCGTAGTTTCGGTGATCTGGCCGTAGGCTATCGAACTTGTGTCGATGGCCGACGTAGCGCCAGATACCGCGATCACGGCAGTCAGCAAGGTGGATAAAATAAGCCAATGGTCTTAATTGGTAATGCCTGACGAATCAGGACTTGTGAGCCATGAAAGCTCTTTGGAGAAACAGGCTGAAAACCGATGAGATGCGGCGGCGGGCGAGGAAAATGACGCGAGCGGGACAAAGTAGTCCAGCGAGCGTCATTTTTCAAAGTCCAACACCGCAGGTCGCGGTTTTCAGCCTGTTTCTACCAAAAAAGCAGCCGTAGCTGCTACATGAATATAATAGCATAAAATGACCCAAAAATCAAATTATGCAACAACTCATCTTTTTGTAAAGGCTATAAAAGCCTTATTTTAAGCCGTTTTTGAAAAAATAGAGGGGCGTGGTCTCCAGACCACACCCCTCTGAATTCATTTCCCGAGCCGTTTGGCGAACTCCCGTGTCTCCTTGGGGTCAAGTTCGGTGAAAGACCGGCTGATTTTTGTCGCGACGAGGAAACAATTGGTATACGGCAGGTATTCCTCGACGTTTTCGGAACTCATCCCGCTGGCTATGGCCAAAGGGTGTACCCCGACTGCTTCCCTCATGGTCCTCATTTTCTCCACTGTCGGCGGTTCCCCAGTCCGCTTTCCACTGGTTGTGATGATGTCGACGAACGGCATGGCCGCTCGAGTAGCTTTCGCCAGATCATTGACCTCCGGCTGATACTTGAAGGCGATGCTACCGAAGTAGAGGCCGGACCAGCGCAGTCGTTCTTGGGTCACTTGAAAGCGAATAGCCGAGACGTTCGGGCCATCTTCAGTAATGCCACTTTCGTCGACCCATAAGCCGCGTGCCCCTGGTGGCATGAAATGGATTCCACCAAGGCCGAGGTCCAGGAAATTGAGACCCACCCAGAGGGACGGGAGGTGTCTCATCAGAACCTCCCCAGCCTTTACTAGTCGATCAGGGTTTGTAACAGTACCGTGATCGATTATAAAAACGCCATCGGCACCAGAACCTGCGGCAATCTTGGCATTTTCCAATGCTTGCGTAGCATTGGTGACGTGGATTACTGGCAGGAATACCGGCCGCGACCCAAAAGTTTCAAAGAAGTTGTTCATTTCCTAACCTCCGGGGGTTGTTGCTATCTGTCGGCAAGTATTGAATTTTAAGGGAGCATTGTCAACCTAACGCTTTCGTCTGTGTCTCTTGAACAAAATCCGAACTTTTTTCAACAAAATTCTGAATCAGGATTTTGTTGAAAAAACGAATTTTGAATTTGGGATGGCCGTCTGGGACGAAGTTGGAACTTTTCTCACTACTTCCTGTCCCCTTCTTCCAAAGCCCTGATAGGTATTATTAGTCCCATAGCAGCAACTAACTGTTGCGTGTGGACTATTTGTTCTCTTGGTACTTCAAAATGTGTGAAGTCATGGACAGAGATAGGCGTTGTTATTCTTTCCTCATATAGGTCAACAAATCGAGAACTAGACGTTGCTTTGTAGACTCCACGTTTAATCCCAATTAAAACCGGGTAATTAGCAGATATGTCAGTCCCACCCCACAGGAACATGTAAAAAAGTGATTGGGGCTTACGAGCTAATTTTATAGTTGATGTGGCGGTTTTATTTTTGTAGTCAGGAATGAACGGAAGTGGCACAAATTCCTTCCAAGCAACCCATAAACTTGGCAGTAGGTATCGACAGCTCCACAAAAAGCGCCGACCGAGTTCCTTCCAACTCCTCTTATTCACTGGGAAAAAGAGGCTTGCATATAACCTGGCATACCCACGTGAACGAGCGAGTGATATAGAAAACTTGTTCAAACGCTTTCGGTCCCAGGTATCTTGATAGGGAGTAAGGGCTTTTTCTTGGAGTATTCCTTTCAAGACATCTACAACTTCTCCATTCTCGTATTTATAACGCCCAGTACCGTGCCAGACACCTATCTCACTATGACTATCGTCAACACTTGTTTTAGAGTCAGGCATTGTACGCATATTATAGCAACGCGCTATGGCCGTCTGGGACGAAGTTGGAACTTTTTGCAACATATGCTAAGTTTCGCCCAGATTACGTAATGGAGGTGACTGCAATGCTGAAAATGCTTTCGCGTGGTGTACCGCAAAACGAGAGCGGAGTACGCCTCTTTCTCATCTTCCCAGACGGTATCAATCCATCTGCGGAAGATTACCAACGTTTACGCCGGAAACTATCCCCAGTCATTGAACGTGTTGCTCAAAAGATTCTCCCGAGAGAGTTCATCAGCCTATCGAGGCCGAGGAACAAGATGGGTGCTTTGGAGCTTCGAATTCGTTGGGAAGGCTATATACATGGAAATGAACCAGGCCCATTTCGAGATTTTCGCAGCTGGGTCAAACTCGCCGATCTCTAACTGACTGCATGAAGAAGAGACTGTATACTTTCTCTTCATATGCAGTCTTTTCTTTTAGCGGACGGGGATTCGAACCTGAAACCTAGTCCTTAGAAGCTAAGAGTGCCATCGCCCCATAGAGGCCGGAGTCGTCCTTGAGCGAGGCGGCTTTGATGTCGGGCACTTCCATATCTTCGCCGAGGACGAGAGCCGTGTGCCGGCGGATGTTTTCGATCGGGATCTTTGGGTCGCCGGTGATCATGGAGCCACCGAGCACGATGGTGTCGGGCGACCAGTAGTAGATGGTGTTTCGAAGTCCATGCGCCAAGTAGTTGGCTAGTTGGTCCCAAAGAGCGTCGTCTTGGTCGATGTCGTATGGCTTCATGCCGGTACGTTCTTCGATGGCCGCGCCGGAAACCAGGTTCTCCAATGTAGGTAGGATATCCTCGCCTAAAATGGTGCGGTCGATGTCGAGCACCTGCTTACCTGGTTCAAAGCCGAGGTGGTAGCTGTCGATGGAGCCGTTCTCGATCTTGGCGCCGCCGACGCCGGTCGAGATGGTGTGGTAGACCATGATCTTAGCGCCCTTCCCTGCCCCGAAGTGGGCCTCGCCTAGTCCGGCCAAGGCGGCGTCGTTCTCGATGATGACCTTGGTGTCGAGTTTCTTCGCCAAAGTTTCCTTAAGTGGCTCTTCCACCCAGCGCTCCAAGACCAGGTCATGGGCGATCATTCCCCGATCCTCGGAAAGCATGCCCCGCACGGCTCCGGCCGCTCCGCGGATGTCCTTGTCGGTCAACTTCCCGACGGCCTCGACTATCTTCTCGATGCCTTCCTTGAAATTCATCGGCGTCGTGAAGCGGATGGGCTTATCGAAGCTTTTTAGATCTTCCGAGACGGCCACTCTGGTGGTGGTGCCGCCGATGTCGAATAGGACGTAGCTCATAGTTTAGTGAATAGAGAGTAGTAAGTAGAAAGTAGTATAACAGCGCGGCGGCGCAGTCGCCGCGCCTTATTTCGCTTTAGGTTTAATTTCGATGTCCTTCGAAGCGTGGTCAAAAGTCACTTTGAAAAACTCAAAAAAACCCTTTTGCCCCACCAGTCCGTATGGCATACTTCGTCCAGAAACCGCCGGCATAAAACCAGCTTCAATATCATACTCCCACCCACCCACCACCAGAGTTATCGGATGCAGGTAGTATACGGATACTTTACCACCGACACCGAACACTTCGCGAGGCTTGCCTTTCTCGATGTCCAATCCTATCGCCTCCCCGATATCGGCATGAAAGAGACAGAGATCAGCACCTGAATCGACCAACACCTCGTACCCAATGCGAATACGGTCATTTTTTAAGAAGACGGGGATTACTGGACGAAATGTGTCTTTGCCATATTTCGCATACTTGAATTTCATAGACAGCGAGCTAGCCCACGAAAGCCTCAAGATTATCGGGGACTAAAGTCAGTAATATTTCTTCCGTGGACTTACCTTTTGCCGACTTAATCGCGGCTTTCACTGTGGGACCGTGTCCGACGACCGTCTCCTCGTCATCAGCTAGCGCGACCCATTGTCCTTTATACTTTTTGTATAGTTTTGTCCAGTCTTTTGCCATAAATCCATATTATCACAATTAATCGACTATCACCGGGATGTCCGAGTTAAAGACGGCCGAGGCTTCTTGGCAGTAGCGAGTGATGTTGTCTTTGAAGTATGGCGGCTTTGATCGTTGAATCAGACCGACCAGATAATAAGTGGTGGCGAGAGCGCCGCCGTAACCGTCTGGTAGGGACAGACGAAGTTCGTTTTCTATGCCAAGCGAGCGCTCGGTCATATTGACGAATAGTTCCCCAGGGTCCCTGACTACCGATTTGGCATGCTTGAATTCTTCGGCGGTGAAGAATCGCCCGGGGACCTTGATACCGAAGAGTTCGTCGAACTTAGTTCTGAGCATATAGCGCAATTCTCCACGATCGCTAGGCAGGACGAAAGTGAAGCCGACGCTCGCAGAAAGCGTCGGCAGTAGGTCCGATGTCGATATATGGGTGTCGATGAAAGCGCGAATCGCTCGCGGATCTTCCTTGGTCTTTGCCAGGATCATGCCGAGATAGGTCGAGGTGTTGTAAGTATAAGGTTCGCGGTTTTTCGGAAACACCAGCACCTTGTCGTCATCGAAAAATTCCCGCGCCGGCGCCGCCTCATTGCAGGTGAAAAGCCAGGCAGGTATATTCTGATTTTTTAGCGTCTTCGCTATTTCTATCGCATGCTTCGATCCCGAGGCCGATACTACGACCGCTCCATCGATCTCGGGCACTGTGGCTAGCTGGTCCTCGAAGGAAGACTCATCAGCGAACACGGCGTCAGTGTCGCCAAAGACTATCCGCCCGGCGTATTCGGCGTTGGCGCTACCGACAACGAGGGGTCGTTTTAAGGGAATTTCGATCTTCGGCAGTTTAGCAACGGAAAATAGCTCGAGTGCGCCTGCCACGACCGTGTCGAGATCAGGCAGGTCGTCTTTGTTGAAAGTCTTAAGCGTTTCGATGGCTGACATGGGTTTTAGAGCGCACTTTCGTCCGCTTTAGGCAAGGAGCGGCGCAATTTGCGCTTGGTCGGGCGAAAGTTGCAGGATGTCGATAGATGTTTGAGGATGAACTTCTCGGCCTCGTCAACTCCGTCGACGACGGTGAATAATTCCAGGTCTTCCGGGCTGATGGTCTTATGCTTTTTAGCCAGATCGTTTTTCATCCAGTCCAAAAGCGGCGCCCAGAATTCTTTGCCGTAGAGCGCGACCGGCACGCGCGTGATCTTTTTAGTCTGGATCAGAGTGGCGATCTCGAAGAGTTCGTCGAGCGTGCCGAGGCCTCCCGGGAAATAGATGTAGGCCTCCGAAGCGTAGGCGAGCATCACCTTGCGAGCGAAAAAGTGGTCAAAGGTTTGCGATTCGGTGGTGTAGGGATTCAGACGTTGTTCTTCGGGGAGGCGGATATTGAGACCTACCGAAGCCCCGCCGACCTTGAAGGCGCCGACGTTGCTGGCCTCCATGATGCCGCCGCCTCCGCCCGTCACCACGGCCAGGCCGGTCTCGGCCAACCGCGAAGCTAACTCCTCAGCTTCGTCGTAGTACTTATCGCCGGGTTTGAGGCGCGCGCTACCCCAGAAGGTGATCGCTGGACCGAGCTTTCGAAGCAAGTTGAAGCCGTTGACGAACTCCGACATGATGCTGAAAAGCCGCCAACTTTGGTCAGAGGGACGCAACAGCTCGGTGGTGAGACGGCATGTTAGTTGCTCGTCGCCTTTCGCAGCTACTTTCTGCTTTTTGTTTCGGCCGAAAAGTTTCTCGATCATTCCCTATCAGTATACGAGCTTAAGCGATGGTTGTCAGTCGCTGGATGTTGGTAGCTCTGAGTAGCAGGTAGAAGCGAACACATGGCGGGA
>DBEA01000012.1:7575-18514 GCA_002293845.1 Patescibacteria group bacterium UBA918
CGGCCCGCCCGCTAATTCCTAAACACTAATCCCTGTACCCTACACCCTTCCTAACCACGGTATCTCGTAGCTGTCGAACTCCGGCAGTAATTTCTTATCGAACAACAGACGCGAGGCCACTTCGGCGTGGCAGAGCGCACCGGTGAGGGCGTTGTGCGGCGCCGGTTCGTCGGGAATGCCGCAGTAGTTCAAGATGGCGTCGAGATCTAAGTTACTGCGCCGGTGCTGTGGATCGATCGGAGCGGGTAGGCCCCTTTTCACCATGTGCATATAGGCCAAGGTGTGAGTGTCGATGGTGCGGTGCGCCAGGTCCCAGGCCAGTTCGGCGCGGCGCGCGGCGGCTTGGAGAAAGTCGCGATCGAATGACGGGTTCTGGCCGGTGATGGTCCGATCGCTCAAATGCTGGCTCCACTCGAGAAACTCGGTGATGAGTTCAGCCTCGGTTTTCTTTTTGGGATCGTTGATATCGGTCGTAGTGAAACCGTTCACTTCCAAGGCCTCGTCGTTCACTTCCGCGTCGGCCCATATGCGGCATTCGCCGTAAAAGCGCTTATCGGGGGCGGATATATCCAAGGCTCCGATCGACAATATTGAATTTTTTTCTGGAGTCAGTCCAGATGTCTCGACGTCTACTACCAGCATATCGTTTTAATTTTCACTTAATCTGGTAAAGGACAGGACGCCGCCGGCTCCCAAGAAGTACAATTCCAATGCTTCCGGCGTAAGCTTGGCCAATTCGAAATAAAGAATCTCCTCCGGAAAGTCGTTCATCACCACGCGCAGATAGACCGCGTTCGGGGTCTGGGGGAACGGTGTTTCCGTATCTGCACTGGCGGCGAAAGCGCTCCAAGTACCGGTGGTGTCATCTATGCCTTCGTAATGGTCGACAATGTCGCCACCCTCTTTGAATTCTCGTACGAATTTGGCGTCGTCGTCGCTTTGCCACGAACCGATGATATCGGCAGCGACCGTTGTCGCCGGATCCTCGATGGCTCCATGGACCTCCCCAGCGTCGCCGAAATTATAAGGGGCGTTATCCGGGTCGAATGGTTGCCGACAAGCGAAGTCGTCGCCAGCTTTTCCGGTCACCACCACTTGTTCGCCGACGAAGGTGTAGGTTATGTCGTCGTCACCGAAACGATATGGCACTAGTTCATCGCCGGTGTTCGGCAAAGTCTTGGGCGGTTTGCCGTTCATAGCGATCTTCATCTCCTTCATATCGGCACCGAAAGTGGTTAGTAATGAAGTACCGTTTTCGCAGGTGAAGGTTATGGTCGTACTACCGTCCGTCGCCAGTTCTTGGTCTTCGTATTTTTGGTACAAAACATAACCGGCGATGATCAGAACTGCCAGAATGATTCCCAGGAAGATCTTGTTCGACATAGGCTGGTCTTAGAGCTGTTAAAGGTCGCCTTCATTCTAACGCCACCTCATAGGGCTCACAAGACGCCTTAAATACCTTTGCAGTTGGCGGCCGGCCGGTAGCCAGCCGCTTCGGCCTCGGCTTTGGTAGCGAAGGTGATCTTATTAGCTTCCGATATGCTCTTGGCCCCCGAGCAGTGCGGCAGGTGGTAAGCCTTACCGCTTTTCGACGCGACGTAGTAGGTCGATGGGAGCGAGGTATTTTCGGCCGCCGTGACGCCGGCCGGGGCCGGCGTCACGGCGGCTTCCACCATCCGTGCCGGCTCGTTTGCCTCGCCACTTTCCGTAACTGCCGTCACCGACTGTCGACCGAGGCCAAAAGACGCCACTGCCACCAGCACTAGGACGACGGAAAGGTACATGTCTTGGCGTTCCAGAACACTCTTGATTTTTTCCCTTATTTCTTGTAATATAGCGCCCATTGCATTTGATTATATAACGATATGGCAACTAAAAAATCAGGCGGCACCGCGAAAAACCTGCGCGACTCCAAGCCGAAGTATCTCGGAGTCAAGCGTGGGGACGGCCAAGCCGTGAAGTTGGGGCAGATCATCGTACGTCAGCGCGGTACTCGCATCGAGCCGGGCATGAACGTTCGTGCCGGTAAGGACCATACTCTTTTCGCTATGAAGGACGGCAAGGTCTCTTTCCGTGAGGCTCGCAAGGTCCGTTTCGACGGCAAGTCTGTTTCGAAGAAGACGGTGGATGTGAAGTAATCAGGGTTAAGGGATTAGCGTTTAGGTTTTAGAACAAGAAACACCCCCGCGGCCGAAGGCCGCGGGGGTGTTTCTTTTGAGTTTACGTCCTATATCCGTATCTATAACCTGACAACTAAAAACTAACACCTAATTTCGGACGATAGTCACCGACTCCACGATCACTGGATCGGCGGGAATGTCGCCGGCCTTGGTCTCCACGCTACCGATCTGGTCCACTACCTCCATACCCTTAATGACGCGTCCGAAGACCGGATGTTTCGAGGTGAATGGCGGCTTGTCGAAGTCGAGGCCGGTGTTGTCGACCAAGTTGATGAAGAACTGACTGCCACCGGAATTCGGCTGGCCGGTGTTGGCCATCGAGATAGTGCCGCGGGTGTTCGAAAGACCCTCTCCGTCGACGAATTCGTCTTGTATGGTCTTTCCCGGCCCGCCGGTGCCGTATTTGGATTCGTCGGTGCCCTTAGAGTTAGGGTCGCCGCCTTGAATCATGAAGCCGTCGATGACGCGGTGGAACTTGGTGTCGTTATAAAATCCGGCCTCCGCCAAAGCGATGAAGTTGCCGGTAGTGATCGGCATTTGGTCGGCGAAAAGTTCAAGTTCGAAGGTGCCTTTGTTGGTCTTGATGATAGCGGTAGGGTTCATTACGTTCGCGATTATCGGGTTGTTAACTTTTTGTTCATCGGCCGTCAGTGGGCCGTCTATGGCCACGTCGGTCTCGGTCAGCAGCTCTGGCGGACGTTTCGTACTCTGCCACCAGATCAATCCGCCGAGGACCAGCGCCGATCCCACCACGGTTATCGTTATCATCTTCCATCCTTTTAACATGCTGAAATTCGTGTTTACTCGATCTTGATAATGAAACGGCTTTCGTGCGAACCGCAGACGAGACCGATCTCGTGCTCCCCCACCTCTTTGATGTGGCCTGGCACCTCTACCATGGCCGGATCGGCGATGATGCCAACCTGGTTCAGGGCCGACATCACTTGCCCTTTGGTGACGGCGGCGAAAAGATGTCCTTGCTGATTTTTGGTCGGGGCCTGCAGAACGATCTTTTTGTCCTTGAGGGCCTCCTTGGTTCTTTCGTACTTAGCTAAGGCGGTATCCGCGGCCGATTTTTTGTCGGCCGCGTCTTTAAGCGCGGCCTTGAGATTTTCAGGCGTGGCCGGTTTCGCTTGCCGTCGCGGTATGAGTTGGTTTTGGGCGTAACCGTCGGGTACTTCGACCACGGCATGTTTGCGGCCGATCTTGGCCACGTCCTGAAGAAGCACTACTTTCATAGTGGGGCCACTATATCACAAAAGACCGGCGGGCATGAAATGCCCGCCGGTCTGGTCCGTTAAATTCCGAATCCGACCTTGTTTGCCAAGGAATGATCTCCTTGGAGCCACTTCAGAGCGGCCTCTTTCTGCGGATCCTTGCCAGCCTCTATATCTTCCAATTTGTTTTCGATCGCCACGATCGGCTCTAGGCCGCCTTCGGAAAACGACACACCTTCTGGAGTGAGCCAGCGTGCGATGGTGACCTTGAGCGCGGCGTCGCCCGGTAGATCCACCAATTCTTGGACCGAGCCCTTGCCGAAGGTAGTCTGCCCGATAGTCGTCGCTACCTTATGTTCGGACAGAGCGCCCGAGAGGATCTCCGAAGCCGAGGCCGAACCGCCGTCGATCAGAATGACGAAACTATCGGGGTCGAGGTCGGTGATTCGTTGTCCCTGACTGCGATAGACTTTCTCCTCCTTTCCTTCTCCGAAGTTCTCTCTGACCACGACTTTGCCGGCGGGCAGGAAATAGCCGGCGATGGTGACCGCGCTTTCGAGGAACCCTCCAGGATTGCCACGGAGGTCGAGCACCATTTTCTTATAACCACCCCGTTCGTATTCGTCGATGGCCGACCGCATTTTCGACTCGGCCAGAGCGTTGAAACTGTAAAGTTTGATGATGAAAACGTCACCGGAAACCTCGGTGTCCAAGGTCGGAATGTTGATGACCGCTCGGACGATCTTTTTCTCCATGAATTCCGGTTGACCCTCGCGGTAGATGGTGAGATTGACCTCGGTACCTTCCTCGCCGCGAATCAAGGACACTGCCTCATCGACGGTCATGTTCTCGGTGCTTTGACCGTCGATCTTGACGATAATGTCGCCAGAACGGACGCCCGCGGCTTCGGCCGGTGTTTCCGGCAAGGGAGCGATCACGGTGACGAGATCGTTACGCAGACCCACTTCCATGCCCACGCCGCTGAAATTGCCGGCGATATCCTCGTTGAATTTCTCGGCATCGGAGGGCGGCATATAGACGGTGTAAGGATCTCCGAAGCTATCCACCAAACCGGCGATGGCACCACGGACTTTTTCGAGAGAATCCGGCGTCGATGTGGCCTTGGTGGCGACGAACTTTTCGTCCATCAGATTCCAAACGCGCCAGAATTCGGCCAGGTCCGCTTCATTGTCTGGCTTGGCGGAAGTGCCGAAAATACTGAAAATCCCGGCTTCCAAGGGTATGACGGACAGATCACGCTTCCCTATTTGCAGGCCCGAGAAAAAGGCCGCGACCACCAGCAATATCGCCAAGGTCGTGCCGAGCAGTTTGTTGCCGTACCTCGGCTTCTGAGTATCGTTGTTTTGTTCCATCGGCCCATTTTACACGAGCGTACCCATATCGGAAACTGGGGGTAACTCTGATAAGATATGAACATGTTCCGCATTTTCAAGCATTCTCCGAGCGAGCCGATCTGGCTCTACAACACGTTGTCGCGCCAGAAGGAGGAGTTTGTGCCTCTGAAGAAAGGCTCGGTGACCATGTATTCTTGCGGACCGACCGTTTATGACCATATCCATATAGGCAACCTTCGCGCTTACCTCTTGCCTGATCTCTTGACTCGTTTGTTCCTCTACAACGGCTACACGGTGAACTCGACCATTAATTTCACAGACTTCGGCCATTTGACCGACGATGCCGATCATGGCGAGGACAAAATGATGAAAGGCATGAAGCGCGAAGGCTACGAGATCACTCTCGACAACATGCGTCGATTCGCTCTCCCTTATATAGAATCGTTTAAGGACGACAATCTGGCCATGGGTAATCGGCCGCCGACGCAGTACGCGCGCGCCAGCGATTATGTGACGGCACAAATAAAACTGATCGAAACCTTGGAGCAAAAAGGTTACGCCTATCGTACCTCCGACGGCGTTTATTTCGATATCGCCAAGTTCCCCAAATACGGTCAGCTCGGCAACATGGACCTAGATAAGCTCAAAGCCGGAGCGCGCGTCGAAGTGAACGAAGAGAAACATAGTCCGGCCGATTTCGCGCTTTGGAAACTTTCCGACATGGGTTGGGACAGTCGTTGGGGCAAAGGTTTTCCCGGCTGGCACATCGAGTGTACGGCTATGGTCTTCGACACTCTAGGAAAACAGATCGACATTCACACCGGCGGCGAGGATCTGCAGTACACGCACCACAACGGCGAGATCGCTCAGGCCGAGGCTTTGACACAAAAGCAGTACGTCAACTATTGGCTTCACAACGCTTTCGTCACCATCGATAACAACAAGATCGCTAAGTCGCTCGGCAACGGACTACGCTTGCGCCACTTGATCGATCGTGGTTTCTCCCCGTTCGATTACCGTTACTGGCTGTTGCAGTCTCATTATCGTACCACTGCCAATTTCACCTGGGAGGCGCTCGAAGCGGCGCGCTCCGCTCTCTATCGCCTGCGGCGCTTGGTCTACGAAGAGTTGGGCGATATCCGGCCAGGCTACATAGATTCCGCGTATCAAGAAAGATTCGTCAAAGCGTTATCGGACGATCTCGATACCCCGAAGGCTTTGGCGGTGTTGTGGGAATTGGTCAAAGACAAGAATGTCAGCGCCAAAGATAAACTAGCCACTATCCATTCTTTCGATTCCCTGCTCTCGCTCGATCTCTCGAAAGATCCGCGTTCTGGTCGCGCGGCTTTGGGTGTCATCGCCGAGGACGATATCCCTGGGGAGGTCAAGAGTTTGCTCGAAGAGCGCGAGTCGGCCCGCCAAGGGAAGGATTTTGCCCGCGCCGACGAATTGCGCGATCGGATCGAGGAGCTTGGTTTCGAGGTCAAGGACACGGCCGATGGCCAACGACTTAAGCGGTCATCGGTTTAGGGTTGTCCACCTCCAAAATCCATAAGTTGCGCTGTAAAAATAGATTTTCCACCTTGTCCCCAGGCGGTCATGGTCCTCCGCCAGCCGGCTGAAAGTGATAAACTAGACGCATGGCAGATTCCCCGCGCACCAATCGCAGTCTACGCGTCCAGCCGCACAACCTGGACGCCGAGCGCGCTCTCCTCGGCGCCATCATTTTGAAGCCGGAGGCGATGCACGACATATCGGCTGTCGTCTATCCCGAAAGTTTCTATGCCGATAAGCATCGCGAGATATATCGCGCCATCTTCGAAACTTTCGCCAAGGGCGACCCGATCGATCTTTTGTCGGTGTCGACGAAACTTAAGAGCGCCGGACAACTGGAACGCATCGGCGGTGCTAGTTATCTCGCCGATCTGATCGAGACGGTGCCGGCGGCCGGCAACGCTATGTACTACGCCACCGAGGTACAGAACAAAGCCACCTTGCGCGGCCTTATTCACGCGGCCGACGATATCGCCGAACTCGGTTACTCCGACCCAGAGAATATCGACGCTACTCTCGACCAGGCCGAAAAGAAGGTCTACGAGGTCACCAACCAGACGACTTTACAGAAATTTGTCACCATCGGTTCGGCGCTTTCCGAGGCCTGGGAGCGCTTCGAACACCTGAGCGAG
This sequence comes from Patescibacteria group bacterium UBA918, assembly GCA_002293845.1. Lineage (GTDB taxonomy): Bacteria > Patescibacteriota > Minisyncoccia > Phycocordibacterales > UBA918 > OLB19. The sequence goes on from DBEA01000012.1 coordinate 14,514, forward strand.
AACCACGAAGAGATGCGCGGCGTGCCGACCGGCTTCGCCGCCCTCGACAACATACTGGCCGGACTCCAAAAGTCGGACCTTATAATTTTGGCGGCCAGACCTTCGATGGGTAAGACCACTTTCGCGCTCGACCTAGCCCGTAATGCCGCGGTGCAATACAAAAAGTCCGTCGGCATCTTTTCACTTGAAATGAGTTCGCAACAGCTCGTCGACCGCATGCTCGCCTCCGAGGCCGGCGTCGATTCCTGGAAATTGCGCACCGGCAGACTTCGAAGCGATCAGGAGTTCGAGGCGGTGCAGGCGGCCATGGCCCGTCTTTCGGAAGCTTCGATCCATATCGACGACCAGCCGGGTACTAACATCCTCAAGATGCGGTCGTCGGCAAGGCGTTTGCACCACGAACACGGCCTCGACCTCTTGATCGTCGATTATCTCCAGCTCATGTCCCCCACTGCCACCAAAGCCTCGGATTCCATGGTTCAACAAGTGACCGAGATCTCGCGTTCTTTGAAGATCTTGGCGCGCGAGCTCGATGTGCCGGTTTTGGCTCTCTCGCAGCTCTCGCGCGCGGTCGAACAGCGCGGCGGCCGACCGCGCCTCTCCGACCTCCGTGACTCAGGTTCTATCGAACAAGATGCCGATGTGGTCATGTTCATTCATCGCGAGGACAAGATCAATAAGGAGTCCGATCGTCCCAATATCGCCGAGATTTTGGTCGAGAAGCATCGTAACGGTCCGGTCGGCAAAGCCGAATTGTATTTCGACGGCACGCACGTGCGCTTCCTCAACCTGGATACTCAACACGCCGGTAACGCCGCTATGGCCGCCGCCAACGAAGACTTTTAAAGAAATTTTCAATTCCCAATTTTGCAATTTTCAATAAATTCTTAAATTTCCAATGACGGTAACTGTCAAAAAAAGTAAATATGATCTGGAGGAACGCACCGCTCTATTTGGAGAAGGTATAATTAAGTTGTGCGGAGTTGTTAAGGTCACCATTATTTCAAAACCGCTCCTTAACCAGCTGATTCGATCAGCTACAAGTATCGGGGCAAATTATATGGAAGCCAATGGAGCCAGTTCGAAAAAAGATTTTACTAACAAAATATTTATTTGCAAAAAAGAGACCCAAGAAACTAAACATTGGCTCCGTATGTTGTCCTCGGCCGTTCCTGAGCAGGCCGAAGAATTTAAGAATTTTTGGAACGAGGCCCACGAGTTAAATTTGATATTTCAAAAGATAGCAGCAACCTCTCGTGGTTCGAATTGAAAATTTACTTTTGAAGATTGATTGGAAAATGAAAATTGTAAATTGATAATTTGTTATGAACTCTTTAGATAGGCTCATCTCTTATTTCGAAAACTTTCCCGGCATCGGCGCGCGGCAAGCTCGGCGTTTCGCTTTTCATATTCTCACTTTGCCGCCCGAAGAAGCGGCAGAACTCTCGTCTTTGGTGGGTGGCATACAGTCGAGCGTCACCGAGTGTTCGTCGTGTCGTCGGTTTTTTGCCAAAAACGCCAGTGGTAGCGATACTTGCGAGATCTGCGCCGACTCGTCCCGCGATCGCTCGAAACTGCTCGTCGTCGAGCGCGATACCGATATTCGTTCCATCGAGCGCTCCGGAGTCTACGATGGCCTCTACTTCGTTCTCGGCGGTACTGTGCCACTCCTTGAATCCAGAGAAAACAAAAAACTTCGCGGCGGCGGTTTCAAGCGCATCGTCGAGACGCGTCTGTCGGAAGGTCTGCGCGAAGTGATATTGGGCTTCTCGGTCAATCCCGACGGCGAGAACACCGGCCGTTTCGTCGAATCGATCATCAAAGAGATCCCGAGCGCTGACGGTATCAAGGTCTCTCATCTAGGCCGCGGCCTCTCCACTGGCAGTGAACTCGAATACGCCGACCCCGAAACTTTGAAAAACGCCTTGCAAAATAGGTACTGATGTGCTATAATATAAATTGGTAAAAATAAAAAGAGTACAAAAACGGGGTGGTGTCGTCATAGACATGGAGATATAAGCGTGACCGACACCCACTACCTGCCATCAGCCAAGAAAATGATCATCATACTCTACCGAGCCGTGCGGTATTACACCCGTAGCTCGGTGCAGAGCACTGTTCGTTTTCTAAAGGACCGGATACCGCTCGACTGCGTCGACACCAAGATGCGTATCGAGTGGGGAAAGGCCCGCTATTGGTGGGAGAAAGAATTGAAAGTTGCGGATAGGCAGCGCTTGACTATCGAGTACAAGTTCGCTGCCAATATCCGCTAGACCCAGCCCGGCCGCGTACGCGCGTCCGGGCTTTATCTTTTTTTTAATTTCGTCTAGTTTTCTCCCAATGACTATATATCTTATATGATACACAGGAATGTATCATATAAGATATAGTGATTTTGATGGGATTCTGTGAAAATAGGGACTAAACAACAAGGTCAAACAAAAAACTCCCGGCGGGAGTTTTTTGTTGTTATTTGATGCCGGTGATCTCGACGCGGGCGTACTTCTGGCGGTGGCCGATCTTGCGGTCGCGGTTCGATTTGGCCTTGTAGCGGACGATGGAGATCTTCGGTCCCTTCTTGAGACCGAGGTAGGTGGCGGTGACGGAGGCACCGTCGATGTAGGGCATGCCGATCGTGGCCGCCTGGCCGTCGTCGGATAGGAGGACCTTTTCGAAGGTCACCTTGTCGCCCTCCTTATACTCGCCCAAAAGCTCGACATCGAGGACGTCGCCCACGGAAACCGTGTACTGCTTGCCGCCCGTCTCGATGACGGCGAAGTCGGATTTCTGCTCTTTGGCGGTCGCTTTCTTAGCCATATGTCGCGGCATAGTACCAGAATAGGCCGGCTTTTGCAATACTACTCCTCCTCCGCCCTGGCCGGTTTGTCGATAGCTAAGATCTCCACGCCGACCGCCTCGCCGGTGATGCGAGTGATGTCTTTGTCCATCTTGGCGAGCTCCTTGTAACCGGCGTTGTAGTGGTTGACGGTCGTGGCGAGCGTGTTGCCGAGCTTCTGGTAGTAGTCCTCATACTTGGCAATATGAGTGCCGAGTTTCTCCACGTTTTTGATGATGTCCTGCGCCTTCTCTTCGATCTCCATGGCTTTGAGGCCCTGAAGCACGGTCTGGAGATAAGCGAGGAAGGAGGTCGGCGAGACGATGATGACCTTATATTTACCGGCGGCGCGCTGGATCAGGTTCTCTTCCCCACCCGTGATGCTATTCGCTAGAAGATCGTAGTACACGCCCTCGGACGGAATAAACATGAAAGCGAAGTCGGTCGTGCCTTCGGTCGGGCGGATGTATTTCGAGGTCTCTTGGATGCGGAGCTTGAGGTCGTTGATGAACAACTTCTCGAGCTGGGCGCGCTCGGCCGGCTCGCGAGCTTCTACTAAGCGGTTGTAGTTTTCGAGCGAAAATTTGGAGTCGATCGGCACGATCTTGTCTTTGACGAAGACGGCCGCGTCGACGATCTCGCCGTTCGGGAATCCGTACTGCATCTGAAAACTCCCCGGTGGCAAGACGTTTTGGAGGACCGTCTCGAGGTAGTACTCGCCCAAGATGCCGCGTTGTTTCGGGTTTTTAAGGACGTCTTGGAGTTGGCGAAGTTGTTCGGCGAAGCCGATCACTTGCCGATTCGTCTCTCCGAGCTTGGTGAGACCTTCGGTCACTTCGCGCACGATCTTGGTGGATTCGCCGAGTTGGGTCTTGACCGTCTCGCGGATGTCTCGGTTGGATTCGCCCAGGCGGCGATCCATGGTGTCGCGAAGTTTCTCCATTTGTTGTTGAAGGAACAACAGGCCGTCACGGTCGTCCTTCTGGTTCTCAGATTTCCCCCGGACAAAAACGTTATATATTTGTATTCCGATCAGTACTGTGAGCAGTACTAAAATAGCTACCTGTATCGGTTCCATTTGGGTATTTTAGCACAGGGAGTCGACAGCTTGGTCGGTGGGTCGTAGCGGGCGGCGGCGCTGCCGCCGCCCGCCCCGACTCCCCAC
>DBEA01000012.1:18731-27388 GCA_002293845.1 Patescibacteria group bacterium UBA918
AACTTTCAACTTTTAACTTTATACTAGCTTTCATATGTCACTACATACCGATATTAAGGGTCAGCTCAAGGAAGCGATGAAGGCCAAGGACGATGTGAAGCTCCGCACCGTGCGCGGCATGATGACGGCGTTCACTAACGAGCTCGTAGCGACCGGCAAGAAGCCGCAGGACGAGCTCGACGACCAGGGCGTTTTATCTGTCATTAAGCGTCTCTCGAAACAGCGCAAGGAATCGATCGTGCAATTCGAGGCCGCCGGCCGGCAGGAGCTGGCCGACAACGAGAAGGCTGAACTCGCGGTTCTCGAAAGCTATTTGCCGCAGATGATGAGCCAAGAAGAGATCGAACCGATCGCCAAGACAAAGCTCGCCGAAATGGGCGTGACCGATAAGTCGAAAATGGGCATTGCCATTGGTGCTTTGATGAAAGACTTGGCCGGCAAGGCCGATGGCGGCGACGTGAAGGCTGTAGTGGAAAAACTTTTGGCCTGATTGTGGATAAGTTGCAAAACTTGCTGTTTTGTGATATAATCTCAGGAGTCGAAACGAGGAGGAACGGCGATGTACATAAACGCCGCCGAGTTCGAGTCCGCGTTCAAGGTGGTCAAAAAAGAGTACCCGAAGGTTTCCCGGCAACTCGCCGAGTCGTTCATTTCCAAACTCGGCGACGCGTTAGAGATAAACCGCGCCCGCCGGGTGCCGGAAAAGTTCCCTATCCTGCTTCGGCAGGCCCTGAACGACTCGCATGTATGGGGGCGAGTCGACCGTGAGCCCTACAAGGTACTGGCCGGAAAGTTTTTCGGTCGTCGCGGCGGACATGCCGCGCATCGAGGGCAGCGTCCTAAGCAACCGCGCGCGATCACGCCGCCGCCCGCCGTCCCGTCGGTCGCCGTCTTCGAACGACCGAACGGACAGCTCGCCTGGAAGATCTGAACACGCGCCCCGCGACCACCTGGTCGCGGGGCCGATTTTTTATATGATCTCCGCCTCCTCGATTTTGAAATCGCCGATCTTCGTGCGACGGAGCGAGGCGAGGCTGGCGGGATACCCGAGTCGTCTCCCTAATTCTTCGGCCAGCGAGCGGATGTAGGTACCGCTTCCGACCTTGAATCGTACCTGAATAATCGGAAAGCACTCCTTGATATCACCGATGATATCAAGGTCGCTGTGGTCGCCCGGTTGGAGAGTGATGTCGAGTAGTTCGGCTTCGTAGACTTTCATCTCCCTCACCGGCAATTCGGACTCGGGAATGTTTCGTCCTTGCTTTTCCGCCGCGCGCGCTTTTTTATAAAACGGCACGCCGTCTTTCTTGATGGCCGAATAAGCTGAGACCGGGAGTTTTAGGGTTCCGGTCATGCCACTGAGGGCGGCCGAAATTTTTTCGGCGGAAAAAATTTCGGCCGCTTCCTCCGCTTCGATCGTTTTCTCCTCCATCACCTCGCCTTCCCTATCTCCGGTCGTCGTCCGTCTCCCTATCAAAATCTCCGCCACGTACTCTTTATCAAGTTTCAGATATTCGGCCAGTTTTTTCGTGCCTGCGCCAATACCGATGATCATCAATCCCGAAGCCAGAGGGTCGAGCGTGCCGGCGTGTCCCATTTTCTTGATATTCAATTTTTTACGCAGTCGGCGGATGACGTCAAACGATGTGATGCCACTCGGCTTGTCTACCAATATAATGTCGCTCATTTTTTAAGACGATGATAGCACCGGCCTAGACGCACGAGGTCGTAGTCGTACTTTTCTCCCAAATGTTCGAAGATCGGCTTCAGCTTCTCGTCGCCGACAGCGGCGATGGCGGCTTCGATCTCTTTCCATGTCGCCGGCCATTTCGGCGGTAAGACATGTTCGAGGTCGGCAAGGACCAGTTTTTGTTCGTCGATCAAGTCTTCGATATGCCCCCATACTGTTCCATTACCGAGCTTTCTTTCCTTGGCAATAGCGGCTATCGATTTGCCTTCCTTAAGAAGCCGTTTGGTGATCTCGTGCGTGCTTTCTTTTTGCAGTCTTTCGTGTGGCTTGCCTTCTTTTACTTCATCAGGCTTCGGTACACGGCCGCCTCCGGCTTTGACGAAGTTTTCCTGCATCTTCGCGAGCTCCTCCGGAGACATTTCGGCGAACGCACCTTCGGCCGTCTCGCTTTCTTCTTTAAAGAGCGCATCTTGGCGCAGAACTCGCGGGTCGACCGAAAGCGCGTTCGCGTTCATGCCAGACAGCTTGAGGCCGGCGAGCGCTCGTACGCGCGACAGCGCCACATACCCCTGTCCGTACACGAAGGCGCGCGAAAGATCTATCTCGGCGGCGTCTAGCGACATACCTTGGCTCTTATGGACCGTGATGGCCCAGGCGAGACGCAATGGTACCTGCTCGATCGAGGCGCGGACTTTGCCGTCCTCGACCACCTCCCAAGTCGTCGGTTCGACTTTAATGACACGGTCGTCTGTCGTCTTCACTATCGGCCATCCGGACATGCCGTCGAAGTCGATGACGCGGCCGAGAGTACCGTTGACATAACCTTTCTCGAAGTTGTTCTTGGTGAACATCACCATCGCCTCTTCCTTGAGTTCGAGCATCTCCGGCGAGAGGCAGTTGCGCGCTAAGCTCTCGACTAATACCTTGGAGCCACTGCCCTGCATTTGGTATTTTCGCGTCTGGCCCTTGAGCGCGCGCAATCTGTCGAGATTGTAAGAGTCCACGTCGGCATTGTGGGTGAAAAGTTTGGTCGGTTCGATGTTTTCGTACGCTATCGTCGTCTGTTCGGAAAGGAGCGTGTAGTGATCCTCTTCGACCCGGTTTTGGCGGATCGATTGCAAAAGACTCAGAAACAATTCGTCCTCTTGGCGATGTTGCTCGTCTATGTAGCAGGTCAAAAACCCGCCGTTTTGCCAGGCGCGTGATTGGAAAGCATAGACCATCATGTCGCCCTGTTTGGTGACTGGTGGCAATTGGAAAAAATCGCCCACCAAAACGATTTGGAGTCCGCCGAAAGGTTCCGCCCTTTGGCGGACCGTCTTCAAAACCAGATCCACCATATCAAGAACGCGTGCGTCGAGCATCGATACTTCGTCTATCACCAAAACCTGCGCTTTCTTGGCTCGCCTCGTCACCTTTTCGTTGGTGGCGATCTTGTCGAGATCGTACGGCGTCAAAGTGTCGCGGATGCCGATGCCGCTCCAGGAGTGGATGGTCATGCCGCCGATGTGAGTCGCGGCGATCCCGGTCGAGGCGGTCACTGCCACCGACAGTCCGGCGGCTTCGAGATAGTTTATGTACTGGTTGATGACGTAGGTCTTTCCCGCTCCCGGCTCTCCGGTCAAGAACACGTTCCCGCCGGTCTTCAGAATATCCAACGCCGCCGCTTGGGTCATAGTGGAGGTAATTATAACCCAGTTGGTACCTAAGTGTTTTCTGTAGATAAGTACGCGGATTAGTGGGGTGCGAGAGCTATAATGAAACGAATATCAGCACATGAGTTCCCGTTCCCTTGCCACTCCGCCTGCCATGTCGCCGCGGCGGACCATAGAAAAGAGATCTCGAGCCCCGCTCGGTCACTTGATGTTGTCGCACGCCTTGAAAGACGCCGGTTTCGAGGGTGAGATACGGATCGACGAGAAGACTCTGGAGCGTTACGCCACCGACGAGAGTATCTTTCATATCGTTCCCCAGATCGTACTGCTTCCCCGAAGCGTGAAGGATGTGCAGATCGCCGTGCGAGTCGTGAAGCAAGAGAGCGCCGAATTTCCTTCCCTTTCGCTCACCGCCCGGGCGGCCGGTACGGGGCTGGGTGGAGGCTCACTTTCCGATTCGATCGTTATCGACATCAAGGAACATCTGAACGAGATCATCAAGATCGATAAAAAAGCCGGTCATGTCTCCGTGACCGCTTATGCCGGGACGATGTGGCGCGATATCGAAAAGGCGCTCAAGGAGTACGACCGTTACCTGCCCCCGTATCCTGCCTCGAAGCACATTTGCACCATCGGCGGTGCGGTCGCCAACAACGCCGCTGGTCCCGACTCGCTTCGCTACGGTCACGTGGCCGACTGGGTCGAATCGCTCGAAGTGGTGCTAGACGATGGTGAAGTATATGACGTGAGACCGCTATCGTATAAAGAATTCCGGACGCTCCAAAAGAGCAAGAACGCGCTCGCCCGGGTGGCGAAAGAAGTTTTGACGCTGGTCGAAAAGAACGAGGCGGCCGTCCATAAGGCGCGGCCGAAGACCAAGAAGAACAGCGCCGGTTACGCGTTGTGGGACGTGGTCGCGCCGTCGGTGGCGGAGTGGAAGAAGGGCAAAGGCAGTTTCGATCTCACGCGCCTATTTTCCGGCGGCCAAGGCACCATCGGTGTTATCACTAAGGTGACCATGCGCACCGAACCGATAGCTAAGGAGGTTTCTCTCGTGGCGGTACCAGTCTTCGATTTGGCGGCCGCCAGCAAGGTGGTCCTCGAGGCTCTGCGCTACGACCCTATCAATATCGAAGTGTTCGACGCTCTCACGTATGATTCGGCCATGAAGAATCCGCAATTTTTCAAGGACCGTTTGCCGTCCCTGGATTATTATCGGGTTCTGCTGTCGATGTACACCACCTTCCATGTTCGTTGGGGTCGACGCTTGCCCGAATTCGTCCTCCTGGTGACCTTGGATGACAAATATCTCGCCGAAAAAAGGTTCAAAAAGGAAGAGATCATCAATCTGATGCGCGGCAAGGGTGGTCGTGGCGCTCGTCTCATAGTCAATCCGTACGAGAAACAGATATATTGGCAGATTCGCGACGCCAGTTATTCCTTGTCGAAATTGCTTGATCCCAACAAGCGGCCGGCAGCCTTCCTCGAGGACATGACAGTACCACCCGAACATATGGCGCGGTTCTTTGCCGACATCAAAGCTCTTTTAAAAAAGTATAATGTCACGGCGGCAGTGCATGGTCACGGCGGTAACGGACATTTCCATTTCTATCCGCTGTTGGATTTTAAAAGCCAAGCCACTCCAGCATTGATAGTTAAGATGGCCGAAGAGTTCTTCGATACCGCCGTCAAATACGGCGGCAACATCTGCGGCGAGCACAACGACGGCATTATCCGCACTCCACACCTTGGGAAAATGTTCTCCAAGGCGACCATAGGATTGTTCGAGACCGTCGAGCACATCTTCGACCCGGCCGATATTTTCAACCCCGGCAAAAAGGTTCACCCTCGCTTCGACGTCAAAGAATCCATCCGCCACACGAATTGATAACCCTTAGGAAATCTGTTATAAATACGCGGCATTAAGGCCAAGCTCGTCTAATGGTGTCGGATTGACGGTCTCCCAGAGACCCTCAATCCCTCTAACGGCGAAATGGTCTTGCACAAGTTCATAATGGCCCTATCGTCTAATGGTTAGGACGTTGCCCTCTCACGGCAAAAATCGGGATTCGAATTCCCGTAGGGTCACAGCAGGCACGCCAGAAAACACCACTCATCAAGGAGTGGTGTTTTCTGGTGTAGAAACTGAACTGCTTCAGTTTCGGGCCTGCTGTGAGGCCGGAGACATGATTTTCTTCTCATTTCCTAGAGAAGAAAATAGTCGAGGCGAGGTCGACGAGTGCTTGGTAGAATCTGCACGAAGTGCACGATTATACTTAGCAACTCGTGACCATGAGGTCTGTCATATTTTCCGATCCCGATCGTCTTGGAGGTCGATTATAAGTATTAACTGAAAATATTATGCTTTCTTGGGCTCTGACATTCTTCATTTTGGCGATCATCGCCGGCGTGTTGGGATTCACTGGCATCGCTTCGGCTACCGCCGGCATCGCCAAGTTACTATTCGTCGTGTTCTTGATCCTTTTCGTCGCCTCCTTCTTCTTCAAGGCGGCGGGCAAGGCCGATAATTTTGTCGACAGGAACTTATAATTAGAAGCACAAAAGGCCGGCGCAAAGCGCCGGCCTCGTCGCGCCCGCACATCAGTGCAGAAGGAACTCTTTGTCGATCACCCGCCACTCCGACGGCCGGATGAGTCGCGCGTGCGCGATAACCACCGAATTGATCGGTCCTTCGATCGAGGTGTTCCAAAATTCCAGAAAGTTCCATAACCTAGGGAACTTCGGATGGATATCGTAAAACTGCCAGACGAATTCTGCCAGCAAGTGGCGTGCGTCCGGCCTGTAGTAGAAGATCTGGGCCGTCGTCAGCCCGTACCCCTCCATCATTTGCCGAAAAGCTTCGTCGGTCTCGGTCATTTTATCCTCCTCTATGGTCCTGTTGAAAATGATATTACTTTTGTGTTTTTGCACAAGAAAAACCGGAGTTTTTACGCCGGTTTTTCTTTCTGTCAATCCGATTAGTCGCGATCGGTGGTGAAATCTTCTACACCGCCGCAGATAATCTTGTCGTCATCGTCTTCATCTTCGAAGCCGACGCAGATCTGGAAGTAGTAGTCGGTGTCGTCATCGAGTCCGGTGACGCGGTAACTGAAGTCGTCCTCATCGTCGAAATGAGAATCGACGCGCACCTTCTGCAGATCGTCGCCGTCCTCGTCGATATCAGCGTAGGAATCGTAGTCATCTTCGATGTCTTCGATCTGACCCTCGTCCTCGCCGTAGACGAAGAACACTTCGCCATCATCGAAGTCGTTCATGTCGACGTTACCTTCTAGACGGGCCTCGTCGCTATCGATCGAGGTGGCGCGGTCGGTCTCCACATCCGGCTCATCGTCGTTGTTGCGGGAAGAGTCGCCGTGAGGTTTGCCGACAACGTAATTGTAACCAGGAGTGTAGTAGCTACCGTAGCCATAGTAACCTCCTTGGCTAGCCAACTGAGCCTGCAATTGCGCGATCAATTGCTTGAGGTAAGCGATAAGCTCGGTCTGGCTCATTGGCGTGCCTCCCTGGCCATACCAGTTGCCGTAAGTATTTTGTTGTTGGTACTGGTAACCTGCCGGTACGTAGTAATAGTTGGTGTTGGCGGCGGCGCGCTCGGTCGGCAAGGCCGCGACGACCAATACCATGGCGGCCACGATAGCCACCGCTTTCTGGTTTATATTCTTGAACATATGTTTGGTATTCATAACACGTCGCTCATAATACCCTTGATTTAGGCCGATTTCGGCTCACATCGAGGGTTTCCTCTCCATTACATTACCTCGCGGGGGCGATATGTCAATATCCGGCGAAACTCCGCGGTCAGGAGATGTTTTTCCAGGCTCGGCTCTGACGCACGAGTTCGTCCGGCGCCGCGTCTGGCTCTTTCATTATCTCTTCCACGATCCTCTCCATTCGCAGACCCTGCGATCCTTTGATCAGTATCAAATCCCCAGGTTGTATCAGGTTTTGTATCTCTCTGCGCGCGCTGTCGGTATCCTCATATTGAAAAACGTGCTTTTCGCTTAGTCCGGATTCCAAAGCCCCCTCCGCCATTCCTCGCGAACGAATCCCGACTGTCACCAATACGTCTACGTTTTTGGCTGCCTGTCGGCCGGCCTTTTCGTGCTCTTCTATGGAAAATCGTCCGAGCTCGAGCATATCGCCCAAGATAGCTACCTTGCGAACGAATCCTTTGATCTCAGACAAGGTCGTTAGGGCCTTTTCTAAGGCTACGGGCGAGGAATTGTAGGTGTCGTCGATGATGACGGTATCTTTGATACCGTCGATGAGGCGCATTCGTCCGGGCGGAGGCGTAAAATCTTCGAGCGACCCGGCCGCTGTTTGGATATCGATATCGAAGACGTCCGCTACCGCTACCGCCGCAGCATAATTATAGAAATGGCCCTCTCCTATCGCTCCGGATAAGGTGAACGACGCCTTCCCTTTCGGAGAGCCGATTTCGAATTTCAATCCGCGCGGTCCGCCTTGTTCGTAGATCACTTCGTCAGAACCGACGCGGAAATCGGCATCCGAATAGCGGCCGTAGCTCTTAGTGGTTTGTCGGACGCTTTTGGCCGCTTGTAGCACTTTCTCGTCATCGTGGTTGTATACGAGTATGCCATCGCTTTTCAGCGCTTCGACCAGGGTCAGTTTTTCGGCGATCACTGCGGCCGGAGAGCCGAAATACTCCACGTGTACGGGAACGTCGGGCAGACGGGTCAGGACGACGATGTCGGGCTTGAGCCAGGCCGTGAGGCGCTTCATGTCTCCTGGACGGTCAACGCCAGTCTCGAGCACCAATACCTCTGGATATTTTCCCGGCCACAGCGCGATCATCATTCCGTCCAATAGATTTTTAATCCATAACCAGGGATCGTTCCAGGCGTTCTCGAGACCCAAGACGGACAAGGGCACGCCGATCTCGGAGTTGTAGCTCTTTTCGCTTTTGCGACAACGCTTCTTGCTCTTGAGTACGTGGGATATGGCATCCTTTGTCGAAGTCTTGCCGACGCTGCCTGTGACGGCGACTATCTGCGGTTTGGTGCGCGCCAGTAGCATTCGGGCTTCGAACGTCAGGATAGAGACGACAACGGCTTTCAGGAGGCTTTTCATGATTTTGATGGCTTTATCGATCCGGCGGAATATCGTAGTAGTTTATCAAAAATTTAGTGATGTTCATAAAAGGCTCTGTCAGGGTGTTGGAGGCGTAGGTCACTCCCTGAGGGTCTTCGGTGTATAGAAATACCAAAAAGCGAGGATCATAGGCCGGGAAGTAACCGAAGAACGAGTGCAGGAAACGATCCGAGTAGTAC
>DBEA01000009.1:0-1877 GCA_002293845.1 Patescibacteria group bacterium UBA918
GAGCTGGAGGAAGTTTGGCGACCAAGGCCTAGATAGACCTAGGACGCGGAAGCCAAAATTTCGAAGCTCAAGGAATTCGCCGAATTTAAAAGTTTTATTGGACTTCGAAAGTAATGTTGACAGTACTCTTCGTCGCACTTTCTCCCACCGGCAAGCTCGGCGCCATCATGGCCGTTTCGCTTTTCACCGACATCATGGCATCGCCGCCGTAGCCATAGTATGGCATGACGCCCTCATCTTCATAATAGCCCATGATGCGAACCAAGCGCACTCCGAGCTGATCCGCCAACACCTTGGCCTTCTCCTTCGCGTCGGCAATGGCCGCTTCGCGCGCCTCGGCTTTCAAGTTGGATTCGTCGTCGATCGTGAACGACAGACCGCTGATATTGGTAGCTCCGCGCTCGCCGGCACCACTAATGAGGTCGCCGGCCTTATCTAGATCGCGAACTTTGATCTCTACGGTCTGAGTCACCGTATATCCATCGATGACCGGATTCCCGGGCGGACAATACATATTGGCGGCGCAGACGGTCGTCTCGTATCGATACTTAGGATTAAGAGAATAACCGCTGGTCTTCACGTCCTTGTCATCGACTCCGGCTTCCTTCAAGTAAGCTAGAATCGCGTTGGTCTTTTCGGCGGAATCGGATTGCGCCGTAGCCGCGTCGTCAGCTTCGGACGTCACCGAGAAGGAAAAGGTGCCTATATCCGGCTTGGCCATGACCTCGCCCTCACCCCTCACACTGATAGACGTCATGCCGTATTGACCGTATTTAGCCTCACGCAAAGTGAGTTTGGTGTAAGCGAACAACGACGTGAGTGCCGCCACCAAGATGAGAACTATTAAGGCCTGCACGTACCACAGCGATAAGAAGGGTTGATTGTTCATGGAATCTACTTAATTGTTAACGTAAGCATTATATACCCCGAGGGAAGAAGCGAGCAAACGCTTAAAAAATCCGATGTCGCACAACGAGGCGAACGCTTGCTTGTCCTCGTCGGAAAGACGCGCCTCTATCGGCTGATCCTCTAGCAGATAGTACATGATCGATCGTTCATTCTCGACATGGGGCAAGGACAAGGCGTGACCGAGTTCGTGCGCCAAGACCAATACCAACTCTTCCTGGTTTGTGAATGAGTATATATTTATCTCGCGAGCGCGATAATCGCCCTGAGTGTATTCGTGTCCGTGCGCGAACGTGTGATTGAAATCGGCCACTAAGTCGTTGTATTCGCCTATGAGTTCGTTGCCTTTGTCGCCGATGGCGTTTATCCGATCGGCCAGGTCTTCCAACTTGTCGAAGAGGCCGCTTAGCTCTTGCCTCTGTCGATCGAGGTCCCGGCGACGATCTTCGAGTTCGCGATAAGCCTGCTCCGGCGCGCCACCCTGTTCGTTGTAGGCCGCCACTTCAGCATTGTAGGCTATCAACTCCTCTTCGTAACGGCTCGACCGGGGATCATATTGGCGCTTGTAAGTCTCATACTCGGAAACTAGCTTCTGGTGTAGTTGGGTCAAAACCTCATTAGCGTCTCCCCTCACCTCCAGGTCTTCCTTGGCTTCCAGCGCCGCTTCGGCCGCCCTTTGGCGTTCGTCATAAACGAAGTTTATCCGAAAAGGGCCATCTTCTCGATACTCGAAAATGTCCGTCCGGCCCAAAGAATCCTCCCAAACATTCTCTGCCGCCTTCAAGGCCGACACTGCCTCTGCCCTATCGATACCGAAACGCTCATCGACGTCGCCGACGCTGTACACTACCGACATACGACAAACTGGTACGTACGGATTGAACCAGTAGTTTCCTAAAACCACCGCTGACAATCCCCCTACCAACATGATCATGGCACGCATCATGCGCTCATTATAACAAAAGCGGGAC
>DBEA01000009.1:2042-3986 GCA_002293845.1 Patescibacteria group bacterium UBA918
GGCGGGGCGCGCCCCCCCCCCTACCGCCTTCGTTCTCCAGAGCTCTCAAGCCAACTGACAGCCGGCATTAGATGGCGCTAGATCGAAGACTTTTTCCGGCGACATCACCAACACGCCACGTAACGTCCGATCCGGGTGTTTTTCTTTTAGCCACTTCACGTACAGATTGAAATTCTCACCGGAAGTTTCGTAGGATATCTTGCCTTTCACCTGAACGCCGACGAAACCTTTCCAGAAAGCGATCGCGGCGCGTGGGTCACCGGCCAAATTCGCCGCTGTCTTGCCCATAAAGCAATCGCAAATAACGATACTGTCTTTATCCGTGATCACCATCGACAGCGGTACCACATTGGGGCCGTCCTCGCCCACGGTAGCGAGCGCGCGATTGTCGGCCGAATTAATGATTTCCAAGATTTCATTAGTGAGTTCCATGGCGTGTTATTATATAGATAATTATCTATATAATATCGTATCGATACTTGTCTATGCAACTAAAGTCCGGTGAAAAAACTTACAAACGTCCGGTGTGGGTGAAAAGCGGCGAAGAAGAACTTTGCCCGGAGTGTTTCAAAGCGGTCGGCGACAAGAATCGCTATAAGCTTATCTGCCTCCTCGGCCGCTCCCCCGATGGCCTCAACGTCTCCGCGCTCACCAAGAAGCTGAAGCTGTCTCAACCGACCGTGACTCATCATCTAAACGTCCTCCGGGAAGTGAACGCTGTCGAACGTACCGAATCCGGTCGCCAACACATTTACCAACTCAATCGCACTGCACACTGCTTCGAAGATTGCCAGATACCCTATAATTAAATCTTCTATGAAGATATTCATCACGCGCCAGATACCGGAGGTCGGCATCACAAAACTAAAAGCGGCCGGGCACGCAGTGATCGTTGCCGGCACCGAACCGCTAGAGCACGCGGACCTGATCGCACGTTTAAAGGAAGAATCGCCGGACGCCGTCATCGCGCTTTTAACCGACAAGATCGACGCCGCCGTCTTCGACGCGACGCCGAACGCCAAGATATTCGCGAACTATGCGGTCGGATTCGACAATATCGATCTCAAAGCCGCCAAGGACCGCGGTATCACGATCACCAACACGCCCGAAGTCTTGACCGAGGCCGTGGCCGAGCATACCGCCGCGCTCATCATGGCGGCCGGCCGACGTCTGGTCGAAGCCGATGCCTTCCTTCGCGCCGGAGAATATCGGAGTTGGGACCCTCTCTTACTTCTCGGCATGGAGTTCAAAGGCAAAACTTTGGGCATAGTCGGTTGCGGTCGAATCGGACGAAGACTGGCCGAGATCATGCATCATGGATTTGGCATGGACATCGCATACTTCGACCGGAAACCAGATTCGTCTTTGGAAAGCGCCTTGGGAGCGCGATATGCGGCCGAAATCGATGAACTCCTATCCACTTCCGATGTAGTGAGCGTGCACCTCCCTCTCACCGACGAGACCCGACACCTTTTTAATCAGGAACGTTTTTCCAAAATGAAGCCGGGTTCGATCTTCGTGAACACGGCCCGGGGAGCGATCGTGGACGAGAAAGCCTTAGCCGCCGCGCTTCGCGACGGCACTTTGTCGGTCGCGGCCCTCGACGTATTCGAGAACGAACCGGCCGTCGACTCCGACCTCCTAGCACTTAAAAACGTGGTCTTAACCCCGCATATCGCTTCGGCAACCCGCGAGGCGCGCGATCAGATGAGCCTGGTCGCAGCCGACAACATGATCGCCGTTCTTGATGGACGTCCCGCGCTTAATCCCGTTTCGTGATAGATTAACCGCATGAGAAAGCTCTCCCCTATCGAAAAACAGGCGCAAACCCTCACCCGCTGGGTCGGATCGCCAGCATCGATCGTCACCCACACGATCCTTTTTGTCGTGGCTTTCTCTATCGCCGCTCTGGGGCTAGTATCTTTTGATCGAGTGCTCTTGGTC